>CAXTPT010000019.1:0-46471 GCA_964246315.1 uncultured Sphingomonadaceae bacterium
TGTGGGGGCGTCGCGGGGGGATTTCGCGGCGCCCTTTTCATTCAGTCGAGGTTTGGCCTGAGCCAGCGGCGCGCCGTATCCATGTCGACGCCGCGGCGGGGGGCATAATCCTCGACCTGCCCCTCGCCGATCCGCGCGACCCCGAAATATTCGGCTTGCGGATGGCCGAAGTAAAAGCCGGACACCGCCGCCGTCGGCAACATCGCAAAGCTTTCGGTGAGGATCAGGCCGGTCCGCTCGGCATCGAGCAGGCCGAACAAGATCGGCTTCAGGCTGTGATCGGGGCAGGCGGGATAGCCTGGCGCGGGCCGGATGCCGCGATACTCCTCCTTGATCAGGGCTTGGTTGGTCAGCTGCTCACCCGGCGCATAACCCCATAAGGTCGTGCGGACATGCTGATGCAGGCGTTCGGCGAACGCCTCGGCAAGGCGGTCGGCCAGCGCCTTGAGCAATATGTCCTGATAATCGTCATGCGCCGCGCGGAATTGCGCCAGATGCGGTTCGATGCCGTGGATGCCGACCGCGAAGCCGCCGATCCAATCGCCGTTCCAATCGATGAAATCGGCAAGGCACATGTTGGCGCGGCCTTCGCGCTTGGCGATCTGCTGGCGGAGGAAGGGCAGGCGCAGGTGCGATTCATCCTCGAGATGGATCACCACATCGTCGCCTTCGCGGCGGCATGGCCACAGGCCCGCGACACCGCGCGCGGTCAGCCATCGTTCGTCGATGATCCGCGCCAGCATCGCCTGCGCGTCGGCGAACAGGCTGCGCGCGCTTTCGCCGACAATCGCGTCGTCGAGGATCGCGGGATAGACGCCGGCCAATTCCCAGGCGCGAAAGAACGGCGTCCAGTCGATTAGCTGGGCGAGGTCGTGCAGGTCCCAATCGTCGAAACGGTGGACGCCGGGCTGGAGCGGCGGCGGCGGCTTGAGATGCATGTCCGCCTTGAACGCATTGGCGCGTGCGTCCTCCAAGCTTAGCAGCGGGTTCTGGCCCTTGCCCTCGCGGACTTCGCGCACATGGGCGTAATCGTCGGCGAAGGTCTTCACATAGGCGTCGCGGCCGGAGTCGCTGACAAGGGCGGTGGCGACGCCGACCGCGCGGCTGGCGTCGAGGACGTGGACCACCGGCCCCTCATAGGCCGGGTCGATACGCAGCGCGGTGTGGACCTTGGAGGTGGTCGCGCCACCGATCAGCAGGGGCATGGTCATGCCCGCGCGCTGCATCTCCTCGGCCACCGTAACCATCTCATCGAGCGACGGGGTGATCAGGCCGGACAGGCCGATCATGTCCGCGTCATTCTCGTTGGCGGCGTCCAGAATCTTCGACCACGGCACCATCACGCCCAGGTCGATGACTTCATAGCCGTTGCACTGGAGCACCACGCCGACGATGTTCTTGCCGATATCGTGCACGTCGCCCTTGACGGTGGCCATGATGATGCGGCCCTTGGCGCGCTGGCCAGGGGTCTTTTCGGCTTCGATGAAGGGGAGGAGGTGCGCCACCGCCTTCTTCATCACCCGCGCCGATTTGACGACCTGCGGCAGGAACATCTTGCCGCTGCCGAACAGGTCGCCGACCACGTTCATGCCGTCCATCAGCGGCCCCTCGATCACCTCGATCGGCTTGGGCAGCGCCTGCCGCATCTCCTCGGTGTCCTCGACGACATACATGTCGATGCCCTTGACCAGCGCATGTTCGAGCCGCTTGCGCACCTCCCAGCCGCGCCATTCCTCGGCGGCCCTGGCCTGTTCGGGCGTGGTGCCCTTATAGCTTTCGGCGAGCGCGATGAGGCGTTCGGTGGCGCCGTCGTCGGCGTTGAGGATGACGTCCTCGCACGCGGTGCGTAAGCGGCTGTCGATCGTGTCGTAGACGTCGAGCTGCCCGGCATTGACGATCGCCATATCGAGCCCCGCGGGGATCGCATGATAGAGGAACACGCTGTGCATCGCGCGGCGGACGGGCTCGTTGCCGCGGAACGAGAAACTGAGGTTCGACAGGCCGCCCGAGAAATGCGCGTGCGGGCAGCGGACGCGGATGTTTTTCACCGCCTCGATGAAATCGACCGCGTAATTGTTGTGCTCCTCGATCCCCGTGGCGACGGCGAAGATGTTGGGATCGAAGATGATGTCCTCGGGCGGGAAGCCGATGGCCGTCAGGAGGTCATAGGCCCGTGCGCAGATTTCCTCCTTGCGCGTCTGGGTGTCGGCCTGGCCGGTCTCGTCGAACGCCATGACGACGACGGCGGCGCCGTAATTCATACACCTGCGCGCCTGATCGAGGAACTGGGCCTCGCCCTCCTTCATGCTGATCGAATTGACGATCGGTTTGCCGGGGACGCATTTGAGGCCGGCCTCGATCACGCTCCATTTCGAGCTGTCGACCATCACCGGGACACGCGCGATGTCGGGTTCGGCGGCGATCAGCTTGAGGAAGGTGGTCATGGCGTGCTCGGCGTCGAGCAGCCCTTCGTCCATGTTGACGTCGATGATCTGCGCGCCGTTTTCGACCTGCTGGCGCGCGACTTCGACCGCCTTGGCATAGTCGCCGGCCATGATCAGCTTCTTGAACGCCGCCGAGCCGGTGACGTTGGTGCGCTCGCCGATATTGACGAAGGAGGTGGTGCGTTCTTGCATCTCTTTTTTCGTCATCCCCGCGAAGGCGGGGATCCATCTCCCTCGCTCACCGCATGTTGAAAGGTCAGGAGATGGATTCCCGCCTGCGCGGGAATGACGACCCCCTGTTAATTCACGCCGCCAATGTCATCGGTTCGAGACCCGCTAAACGCGTCGCGACCGGGACTTGCGGCAGCGCGCGCGGAGCCAATCCGGCCACCTTGCGCGCCATCGCGGCGATGTGCGCCGGCGTCGAGCCGCAGCAGCCGCCAAGGATGTTGACCTGCCCCGCTTCGGCCCACTCACCGACCAAAGCCGCGGTCTCGTCGGGCAGTTCGTCATAGGCGCCGAGATCGTTGGGCAGGCCGGCATTGGGATAGATCATGATCAGCGTGTCGGCGAGCGCGCTCAGCACCTTCACATGCGGGCGCAACTGCTGCGCGCCGAACGAGCAGTTGAGCCCGATGGTCAGCGGGCGGGCATGGCGCACCGAGTGCCAGAACGCCTCGACGGTGTGACCCGACAGATTGCGGCCCGACAGGTCGGTCAGCGTCATCGACACCATGACGGGCAATTCGCGGCCTAAGGCCATTTCGGCCTGCTTGACCGCCATGATGCCTGCCTTGGCGTTCAAGGTGTCGAAAACCGTCTCGATCAGGATGAAATCGACCCCGCCCTCGGCCAGTGCCTCGGTCTGTTCGCGATACACCGCGGTCAGTTCGTCGAAATCGATCTCGCGGTAGCCGGGATCGTTGACATCGGGGCTGAGCGACAGCGTCTTGTTGGTCGGGCCGATCGCCCCGGCGACGAAGCGCCGGCGGCCGTCCTTGGCGGCGTATTCGTCGGCCAGCGCGCAGGCGATGCGGCCGCTTTCGACATTGATGTCGCGGACGAGGTGCTCGGCGCCATAATCCGCCTGGCTGATGCGGTTGGCGGAGAAGGTGTTGGTCGAGACGATGTCCGATCCCGCGTCGAGATAGGCGCGGGTGATGGTGCGCGGCACGTCGGGTTTCGACAGCGCGAGGATATCGTTATTGCCCTTCTGGTCGAGCGTAAGCCCGAGCGACCCGGCATAATCGGCTTCGGACAGCTTCCAATTCTGAATCTCGGTGCCGAACGCGCCGTCGGTGAGCAGGATGCGTTTTTGTGCTTCGGCGAGGAGCAACTGGCGCTTGGTCATGCCGCTTGCTCCAGCGCGGAGCCTTGCGGGCGGACGCCGAGCAGATGGCAGATCGCGTAGCTCAACTCCGCACGGTTGAGCGTGTAGAAGTGGAATTGGCGCACACCGCCGGCATAGAGGCGGCGGCACAATTCGGCGGCGACGGTCGCGGCGACCAGCTGGCGCGCCGCGGGGAGATCGTCGAGGCCGGCGAACAGCGTTTCGAGCCACGCTGGGACGGCGGTGCCGCACATCGCCGACATGCGCTTAACGCTCGCAAAGTTCATCACCGGCATGATGCCGGGGACGATCTCGGCCGTGATCCCCGCCGCCGCCGCCGCGTCGCGGAAGCGGAAATAGGTCTCGGCCTCATGGAAGAATTGCGTGATCGCGCGGCTCGCCCCGGCGTCGAGCTTGCGCTTGAGATTGTCGAGATCGGCGGCGGCATGCGGCGAGTCCGGATGGCATTCGGGATAGGCGGCGACCGAGATTTCGAACGGATGGAGCCGCTTGAGGCCCGCGACGAGATCGGCGGCGTTTTCGTAGCCGCCGCGATGCGTCGCATATTTCTGGCCGGCGGTCGGCGGATCGCCGCGCAGCGCGACGATGTGGCGCACCCCCGCCTGCCAATAGGCTTGGGCGGTGGCGTCGAGTTCGTCGCGCGTCGCCTCGACGCAGGTGAGGTGTGCCGCCGCAGGAATGCTCGTCTCGCGCGCGATGCGCTCAACGGTGGCGTGCGTGCGCTCGCGTGTCGAGCCGCCCGCGCCATAGGTCACCGATACGAAGCGCGGATTGAGCGGCGCGAGCATCTCCACCGACTGCCACAGCGTCTCGGCCATCTTGTCGGTCTTGGGCGGAAAGAATTCGAACGACATCGCGATGTCGCCCGCGACATCGGCGAACAGCGGCGCGGCGAGCGCGCGGCGCGCTTCCTCGAGCTGGTGGACCGACAGCGTCATGCCGCGAGCCTGCGCGCCTGGGCAGGCTTGGCCGCGCGCCACAGCTTGACGGTCAACGCGCCGCCTTCGAGCGTTTCGGTCGCGTCGAGCAACAAGCCCGCGTCGGCGAGCCAGCCGGCGATCTGCGCGTCGGCGAAGCCGAGCCGAGCGTGTGCGGCGGTGTCGCGCAGTTCTTCGCGCTCATGGCTGGCGAAGTCGGCGATGAGCAGGCGGCCGCCCGGCGCCATGATCCGCGCGGCCTCGGCCAGCGCCGCGCCCGGATCGGCGAGATAGTGCAGCACCTGATGGACGATCACCGTGTTGGCGACCGCGTCGGCGAGCGGCAGCGCGGTGACTTCACCCTGGCGCAGCTCGATGCCGCGCCCGTCGAGCTTGGCGCGCGCGAGGCGGAGCATTTCGGGACTGCGGTCGAGCCCGATCGCGCCGGCCTGGCCGAACAGTTCGAGCATCCGGCCGGTGCCGGTGCCGAGGTCGACGACGCGGCCGAGCGGCGCGGGGAGCAGCGCGTGTATCGCCGCCTCGACCGCCTCGTCCGCGGCATGCAGCGAACGCAGGGCGTCCCATTCATGGGCGTGCTGGGCAAAGAAGCGCTCGGCGGCGGCGGTGCGTTCGGCACGGATCGCGGCAAGGTGAGCAATGTCCTCGCGGCCCAATTCGGCGCCGCCGGCCGCCTCGATCAGCGCGCCGAGCGGCTCGGCGATGGTCGGATCGCCGGGGGTTAGGAACACCCAGCTGCCTTCGCGGCGGCGGCGGGCGAGGCCGGCATCGCAGAGGATCTTGACGTGGCGCGAGACGCGCGGCTGGCTCTGGCCGAGCACTTGCGCCAGCTCGCCGACCGCCAGCTCCATCTGCCCGAGCAGCGCGACGATGCGCAGCCGCGTCGGATCGGCTAAGGCCCGGAAAAGGTCGGTGAGCGCGTCCACCGAGCAGCATATAAAGATATCTTTATATGTGGTCAACGCAGCCGACGATGAAACAAATTCGGCACAGTAAGGTTGAGGTCGTGAGTTTTACAGGGAGCCTGACCATGACCAAGATTCTTCTCACCGCCGCCGCCGTGGCGACGCTCGCGCTGGGCGCCTGTTCGAAATCGACCGAGCAGAATGCCAGCGAGACCTATAACGGCGCGGTCAACGACACGGCGATGACGACCACCGAGGCGGCCAATGACGTCGATGCGGCGACCAACGACGCGCTGGGCAGCGCCGGCAACGCGATGGACAATGCGGCCAATTCGAGCATGTCGGCGGCGGACAAGATGCGGGCGTCGACCGGCAATGCGATGCGCGACGCCGGGAATAGCGTCGACGGCCGCTGAGCCGGATTGAACCGAGGAAAGGGCCGGAGCGCTTGGTACGCTCCGGCCCTTTTTCTTTGGCTTGGAAACGGGCGAAGTGAATTCGCCCGTCGGTTCTCGCTGAAGCGGGGCCGGCCGTTCTGACCCGAGTTTGGAACGTAGCTTCGCTACGTCCCAGCTGGGCTCAGAAGTCCATGCCGCCCATGCCGCCCATACCGCCGCCGCCGCCCATGGGCATCGCCGGCTTGTCCTCGGGCAGTTCCGACACCGCCGCTTCGGTGGTGATCAGCAGACCCGCCACCGATGCCGCGTTCTGCAGCGCGGTGCGGACGACCTTGGTCGGGTCGATCACGCCGGCGGCAACGAGGTTTTCGTACGTATCGGTCTGCGCATTGAAGCCGATCGTCTGGTCGGCGCTTTCGAGCAGCTTGCCCGAAACCACCGCGCCGTCATGGCCGGCATTGCTGGCGATCTGCCGGACTAGCGAGGTCAGCGACTTGCGGACGATATCAATGCCGCGCGTCTGATCGTCGTTGGTGCCGTTAAGACCTTCGAGCGCCTTGGTCGCGTACAGCAAAGCGGTGCCGCCACCAGGGACGATGCCTTCCTCGACCGCGGCGCGGGTCGCGTGCAGCGCGTCGTCGACGCGGTCCTTGCGCTCCTTGACCTCGACTTCCGAAGCACCGCCGACCTTGATCACGGCAACGCCGCCGGCGAGCTTGGCCAGACGTTCCTGGAGCTTTTCACGGTCGTAGTCCGACGTGGTGTTCTCGATCTGCTGACGGATCGCCTCGACACGGCCCTTGATCGCATCGGCTTCACCCAGACCGTCGATGATCGTGGTGTTGTCCTTGTCGATCGACACGCGCTTGGCCGAGCCGAGCATGTCGAGCGTGACGCTCTCCAGCTTGATGCCGAGGTCTTCCGAGATCATCTCGCCCTTGGTCAGGATCGCGATGTCCTCGAGCATCGCCTTGCGGCGATCGCCGAAGCCGGGTGCCTTGACCGCCGCGACCTTGAGGCCGCCGCGCAGCTTGTTGACGACGAGCGTGGCAAGCGCCTCGCCCTCGATATCCTCGGCGATGATCAGCAGCGGACGGCCCGACTGGACCACCGCTTCGAGGATCGGCAGCATCGCCTGCAGGCTCGACAGCTTCTTTTCGTGGATCAGGATGAACGGGTCGTTGAGTTCGACCGACATCTTTTCCGGATTGGTGATGAAGTAAGGCGACAGATAGCCGCGATCGAACTGCATGCCCTCGACGACGTCGAGCTCGAATTCGAGGCCCTTGGCTTCCTCGACGGTGATCACGCCTTCCTTGCCGACCTTTTCCATCGCTTCGGCGATCTTCTCTCCGACGACGGTATCGCCGTTCGCCGAGATGATGCCGACCTGGGCGATTTCGGCCGAGCCCGAGACAGGCTTAGAGCGCGCCTGCAAATCCTCGGTGACCCTGGTCACGGCGAGATCGATGCCGCGCTTGAGATCCATCGGGTTCATGCCCGCGGCGACCGACTTCATCCCTTCGCGGACGATGGCCTGGGCCAGCACGGTCGCGGTGGTGGTGCCGTCACCGGCATTGTCGTTGGTCTTCGAGGCCACTTCGCGCAGCATCTGCGCGCCCATGTTCTCGAACTTGTCCTTGAGCTCGATCTCCTTGGCGACGGTGACGCCGTCCTTGGTGATGCGCGGCGCGCCGAAGCTCTTGTCGATGACGACATTGCGGCCCTTCGGCCCCAAAGTCACCTTGACCGCATCGGCGAGGATATCGACGCCGCGCAGAATGCGCTCACGCGCGTCGCGGCTGAATTTCACGTCCTTGGCTGCCATCTGGCTACCCTTTCAAATCTCTAAAGGTGACAAAGGTGACGCACCGTAGTGCGCCAAAACAGGTCAGCCGACGATCCCGAGGATGTCGCTTTCCTTCATGATGATCAGGTCTTCGCCGTTCAGCTTGACCTCGGTGCCCGACCATTTGCCGAACAGGATTTTGTCGCCCGCCTTGACGTCGAGCGGCGTGACGGTGCCGTCTTCGGCCTTGGCGCCATTGCCGGCGGCGACGATCTCGCCTTCCTGCGGCTTTTCCTTGGCGGTGTCGGGGATGATGATGCCGCCCGCGCTCTTCTCATCAGCCTCAATACGGCGGACGAGAACACGGTCGTGCAAGGGACGAAAGTTCATAGGTTGCACCCTCTGCTCGGTTGAATTGCCAATTGGCACTCGCGTGAATCGAGTGCCAGCACGACGCATATGGGTATTCCGCCAACCAGGGTCAAGACACGCAAAAAGCGATCAGAATGATTTTCAAATCGGACAAGGTGCACAATCGTTCCAAGTACGGAATCGGTTCGAGACAGTCTTCCGCAAGTAAAGGGGAACACTTGCTCATTATCTGCCGTTGCCAGACTCGCAGCGGGTAGGTTCCGCGCAAACAGGAGACAGAAAATGCATGCTCGTATTTTTGACGCAGGTCTGAAGACGACGATCCTGATGACTCCATTGTTGGCCATTGCTGCCTGCAGCAGCTCTGGCGGCTATCGCATTGCTTCGGTGGGCGATGTCGGTGCGACCAGCGACACCGGCACCGACAGCACCGACAGCACCGGCAGTACCGATGGAACCGGTGCGACCGGCGCCACCGGTGCCACCGGCGGAACGGGATCGACGGGATCCACCGGAACGACAGGATCCACCGGCTCGACAGGGTCCACGGGCTCGACCGGCACCACGGGATCGGGTGGCTCGAACGGGATGCAAGGCGGGATGAGCGCCGGCCTGGTCACGACCGCCGGCAACGTCGTTATCGGCGCGGCGGGCAAGCACGCGCAATTGGCCAATACCGTCAACGGCGCGGCGCCCGTGCTGACGCCGGTGACCGGCACCGTCACGGCGGTGCTGCGCAACACCGGCCAGACGCTGGTCGATATCGGCGGCGGGCGGACGCTGTCGCTGAGAACGGTCAAGGGCGTGGTCGGCGATGTGGTGCGTATCGACCTTGGCACGAACACCGTGGTCGCGGCGCCCGGCCGGACGTCGCTGATCGGCGTCGGCGTGCTCAATCCGACCCCGGTGACCGGCACGCTCGCGGCGGTGAACGTCGGCAACGGCATTCCGCTCACCGGCGGACTGGTCAATACCGGTGCCGTTTCAGGGGCGCTGAACACGGTGACCAATGCCGCAGCGGGCGGCGCCGGCCAACCGACGAGCGTCGTCACCACCACGGTGCAGACGGTGACCGGCACCGCCGGCAGCGTGCTTGGATCGACCGCCGGCACCACCCTGCCCATTGCCGCGGCAGGCGGGGCAGGCGCGGGCGTCGTCACCCCGCTCGGATCGGCCGGGGCGCTGGTCGGCGGCGCGATCAAGGGCGTGCTCAAGGCGCCCGGCAAGTAATCCCGAAGACTAGGCGGCGGCGCGTTCTTGCGATCCCGCGCCGCCGCCGCTTTTTTCCCCAAGGGGAGCGACCATGACATTTTGCCTGATCTTGCTGGCCGCGCAGGCGGCGGGCCAGCCGCCGCGCATCGGTGGCCTGCCGATCACCCGCGACCGGATCGACCGCGCCGCGCCGCGGCCCGAGCCCGCCAAGAAGCCCGTCTTGGCCAGCAAGGTCACGGGCGTGGGGAACGGCACCCCGATCAAGGGCATTCGCTTCACCGGCGCCAAGGCGCCGGCCGAAGTTGCCGCCGCCGCCGGGCGGTTCCTCAACCAGCCGGCCACCGACAAGGTGTTGACCGAACTCGCCGCCGCCTTGTCCGCGGCCTATGGGTCGAGCGACGTCGCGCTGTACACCGTCGCCATCCCGCAACAGGACTTCGCGGGCGGGGTGGTGACCGTCAATTTGACGGAAGGATGCATCGCCAAGGTCGAAATCGCAGGCGGGGCCCAGGCCCATCCGCTGCTGCGCCAGCGCCTGGCGCGCCTGACGCAGGAAAAGCCGCTGAGCCGGGCGACGTTCGAGCGGCAATTGCTGTTATCGCAGGCGATCCCGGGGCTGACGATCACGCCTCAATTCGCCGACCCCAATTTCGACGGCGGGCTGGTGATGACCGTCGCCGCCAAGCAGAAGCGCCGCAAGCTGACCGGCGGCTTCAGCAGCCGCGGCATCGACCTGCTCGGCGGCGGGCAGTGGGACGCCGCGCTCGAGCTCTACGGCACGGCGGTCGACGGCGACCAGTTCACGCTGACGGGCAGCGCGGCGCGCGATTTCAAACGTTATCGCTTCGCCTCGGCGGGCTATAGCGCGCCGCTCGGCGCCGACGGGCCGACCGCCGGGATAAGCGCCGCCTATTTCGAGACGCGGCCGAAATATGTGCCGATCCGCGGCAGGGCAAAGCAGGCGGCGCTGTCCTTGTCCTACCCATTGCTTCGCAGCTTCAAGCGGTCCGCCGATGCCAGCCTGTCGTTCGAAGGGCTCAACAGCGACAACGCCGCGTTCGGCAACATCATCGCCAGCGAACGCACGCGCGTGCTGCGCGGCGCGGGCAGCTTTTCGGCAACGACGCCGAAGCGGTCGATCTCGGCGCTGGCGGCGGTGTCGAGGGGTTTCGACGGCCTCGGCGCGCGCGCCGCCGCGCCCTATATCGAGACCGGCTTCGTCAAGGCAACCGCGGCCGCCTCGGTGGCGCAGGCGATCGGCCAGCGCGCGGCGCTCCGCCTGTCAGCGAACGCGCAATATACGCGCGACAACCTGCCCGCCGCCGAGCGCATCACCTTGGGCGGTGAAACCGTCGGCCGTGCTTTCGACACCGGCATATTATCGGGCGACCGCGGCTATGGCGGGGCGGCTGAATTTGCCTATCAGCCGCTCAAGCTCGAGACGCTCAAGACCAGCGAGATCTATACGTTCGTCGATGAAGGGCGGCTGACGGTGCTGGGCGCGCTGGGCGTGCAAGATCAGCGCTATACGCTCGGATCGGCGGGTGTCGGGGTACGCGCGCGATACAAGGACAAGGCCGAACTGGGCCTGGAAGGCGCGCGGGTGATCGACAGGCCGGTGCCCGGCTATGCCGAGAAATGGCGGCTGACGGTATCCTGGCGGCTCAATACGTAGCGGGCAGCAGCCCGAGGCGGCCGCGCCGCCGCCAGCGCCACAGCAGCAGCGTGGCGACGACGACCAGGCCGATCGCCAAACCGATCCACACGCCGGTGCCGCCGAGCGGCGTGTAGAAGCCGAGCCCGATCGCCGTGCCGAAGCCCGGCAGCCAATAGCCGAACACGGCTATCGCCATCGGCATGCGGGTATCCTGCAGCCCCCTGAGCGCGCCCGCCGCGACCGCCTGGGCACCGTCGGCCAGCTGAAACGCGGCGGCAATGACCATATAGCGCAGGGCGAAGGCGACCAATGCGGTGTTGGCGGCAGCCTCCGTATCGACATAGAGGCTGATCAGCGGGCGGGGGATGGCGACCATCAGCCCGGCCGTCAGCGCCATCACGCCGATGCCGAGGACGATCGCGCTGTTGCCCGCGCGGGCGATGCCCTGACGGTCCGCCGCGCCATAGGCATAGCCGACGCGGATGGTGCCGGCCTGGGCGATGCCGAAGGGAATCTGGAAGGCGATGGCGGCGATCTGCAGCGCGACGGTGTGGCCCGCCAATTCGGCCTCGCCGATCCGGCCCATCAGGAACGCGGCGCCCGAGAACAGGCCGGCCTCCGCGACGATGGTGCCGGCGATCGGCAGGCCGACGCGCAGCAGATCGGCGAGCCGCGCCCCATCCAGGCGCCACCAGCGGCCGAACAGCCGGTAGCGCCGCAGCCGCCGGTCGGTGACGATGACGGCAACATAGGCAAGCATCATCGCCGATGTGGTGACGATGCTCGAGATCGCCGACCCCTCAAGGCCAAGCGCCGGCAGGCCGAAATGGCCGAACACCAGCGCGTAATTGCCAGCGACGTTGATCGCCAGGCCGAGCGCGGTGATCGCCGTCGCCACTGCCGCGCGGCCCATCGCCGCGACGAAGCTGCGCAGCATCGCCGCGACGATCGCGGGCGGCGCGGACCACATCAGCAGGTGCATGAACGGCCGCGCCGTTGCCGCCACCCGCGGATCCTGCCCGGTCGCAAGCATGAATGCCGGGCCGGCCCAGCACAGCAGCAGCACCGCCAGCGAGGCAAGGACGGACAACCACAGCGCCATGCGAAAGCTGCGCCGCACTTCGCGCACCGCATGACGGCGGCGCCCGAGCTCGGCCGCCACCAGCGGCGACACCGCGCCGACCAGGCCGGTCGAGGACCACAACAGCAGGCCGAGGATCGACACCGACAGCGACGAGGCGGCGAGCGCCAGCGGCCCCAGCCGCGCCACGAAGATCACGTCGACGCTGTAAACCGCCATTTGCAGCAGGTTTGCCGCCACCAGGGGCAGCGCCAGCGCGATCGTCGCGCGCATCTCGGCGCGGTAAAGGAGGGACGCGGCGGACGGCATCCCGGCCCAATGCGCGATCGAACCCGCGTTTACTAGACCGCGGGGGCGCGGTAGCGCGGGCGGGAACGAGGATGATTTGATGCGGATCGTGGGCAGTGCGTGGCGATTGCTGGTCGGAATCAAGGACCTGCTGGTCCTGATCCTCCTGCTGCTGTTCTTCGCGGTGTTGTTCACCGCGCTGAAGGGGCGGCCCAATCCGATGATCGGCAATGGCGCGCTGCTGCTCGATCTCGACGGGTCGATCGTCGAACAGCCCGCGCCGGTCAGCTTCGGCGAGGCGGCGGGCGGCACCGCGCCGCGGCAATACCGCCTGCGCGACGTGCTGACGGCGATCGACGCGGCGAAGGACGACGGGCGGGTCAAGGCGATCGTGCTCGATTTGGATGGCTTTACCGGCGGCGGACAGGTCAGCCTCGGCGATGTCGGCGCGGCGCTCGACCGGTTCAAAACCTCGGGCAAGCCGGTGCTGGCGTACGCCACCGGCTATACCGATGACGGCTATCAGCTGGCCGCGCATGCCAGCGAGCTGTGGCTCGATCCGATGGGGCTGACGCTGTTCGCCGGGCCGGGCGGATCGCGGCCCTATTTCAAGGGATTGATCGACAAGGTCGGCGCCAATGTTCACGTCTACCGCGTCGGCAAATTCAAGTCGTTCGTCGAACCGTATACGCGCAGCGAAGCCTCGCCCGAGGCGAAGGAAGCCAATCTGGCGCTCGCGGCGTCGCTGTGGAGCAATTGGCAGGCCGACATCGCCAAGGCGCGGCCCAGAGCCAAATTGGCGACCTATATCGCCGATCCGGTGCGTGCCGTCGGCACTGGCGGGCTGGCGCAGGCGGCGCTGGCCAACGGGATTGTCGACAAGCTGGGCAGTCGCGCCGCATTTTCCGCCCGTGTCGCGCGGGTGGCGGGCGAAGGCGCCAACGGCCAGCCATTCGCGGCGATCACGCTGCCGGCTTTCGTCACGGCGCATCCGTACAATTCGGGCGACGGCGCGATCGCCGTGGCGACGGTGGCCGGCAACATCGTCGATGGCCAGGCCGATGCCGGCACCGCCGGCGGGGAGACGATCGGGCGGCTGATCGACCGCGCGGTGCGGACGGGCAATATCAAGGCGATCGTCCTGCGCGTCGATTCGCCTGGCGGCTCGGCGCTGGCGAGCGACCGCATCCGCGAAAGCCTGGTCGCGGCGCGGGCCAAGGGCATTCCGGTGGTCGTGTCGATGGGCAACGTCGCCGCATCGGGCGGCTATTGGGTAACGACTGCGGCGGATCGCGTGTTCGCGGAGCCGGCGACAATCACCGGCTCGATCGGCGTGTTCGGCATCATTCCGACCTTCGAAGGGGCGTTGGGCAAGATCGGCGTGACCACCGACGGGGTCAGGACCACGCCGCTATCGGGCCAGCCCGACATATTGGGCGGGACCAATCCGCAATTCGATGCGCTGATCCAGCGCAGCGTCGAAGGGACCTATGGCCGCTTCCTGACGCTCGTGTCGCAGGCGCGCAAGCTGCCCGTAGCGCGGGTCGACGAAATCGCGCAGGGCCGGGTGTGGGACGGCGGCACGGCGCGCCAGCTGGGACTGGTCGACCGCTTCGGCGGGATCGACGACGCGATCGCCGAAGCGGCGCGGCTGGCGAAGATCGATCCCGCGGCGCGCCATGCGGTGTGGCTCGAAAAGCCCAAGACATGGACGCAGACGCTCGCCGAAAGCTGGAGCAATTCGGGCAACGAGGATGAGGATAAGGCGCAGGACGCGCTGACCCGGCTGACGCAAATCCGGCTGAGCGAGCTGGCGGAGGCGTTGGCCGACGTGCGTGGACTGATCGGAGCGACGGCGATCCAGGCGCGTTGCCTCGAATGCCCGGTAACGGCGACGGCGCGGCCGGTGGATGCAAGCCTGCTCGATCTGATCCGCGCCTGGCTCCGGCTATGACCATCGCCATCCGCGCGGCAACAGCGGCGGATGCCGAGGCGATCGCCGGCATCTATGCGCCCTATGTGCGTGGCTCGACGATCAGCTTCGAGACCGAGCCGCCCGGCGCCGCGACGATGGCCGAGCGGATGGGCGCGTCGCCGCTGCATCCCTGGCTGGTCGCGACCGACGAGGACGGTCTGGTGCTCGGCTATGCCTATGCGACCGCGTTCAAGGCGCGCGCGGCCTATCGCTGGACGGTCGAGACGTCGGTGTATCTGGCGGGCGATCAACGGGGAAAGGGCGTCGGGCGGCTGCTTTACGCGGCGCTGTTGGCAACGCTCAAGGCACAGGGTTTCGTCCAGGCGATCGCGGTGATCGCGCTGCCCAACGACTGGTCGATCTCGATGCATGAGAGCGTCGGATTCCGCCGGGCGGGGCAATTGCGCGAGGTCGGCTGGAAGTCGGGCAGCTGGCTCGACATCGGCTATTGGCAGGCGGAGCTCGACGAGCCGAGCGATCCGCCGGCGGAAGTGCGGGCCTTTTTGGATGTGGGCGTGGTTAGGGGCTGAGTTCGGCGCCGCAGGCTGGAATCATTTTCTCGCAGAGGACGCGGAGATCGCAGAGGCAGTACACTCTCTCTGCGACCTCCGCGTCCTCTGCGAGAATTATTTTTGCCGCTACGCGGCAGCTAGATGAAGGAGGCGCGCACCCCGTCGATGACGAATTGCGCGGCGAGGGCGGCTAGGATCACGCCGAGGACGCGGGTGATCATCGCCTCGAGCTTGTTGCCGAGGAGTTTGAGCAGCGGCCCCGCAGTCAGCAGCGCGAACATCGTCAACAGCAGCGTCAGCGCCAAGGCGGCGAGCACCACGCCCCGTTCCACCCAGCCTTCGGCGCGGCTGGTGAGGAGCATGGCCGAGGCGATCGACCCCGGCCCGGCGATCATCGGGATGCCCATCGGGAAGACGCTGATATCCTCCGCTTCGCCAACCTCCGCCGCGCGGCTTTCGCGGCGTTCGGTGCGTTTCTCGAACACCATGTCGAGCGCGATCATGAACAGCATGATTCCGCCGGCGATGCGGAAGGCGGGCAGGCCGACGCCGAGCGCGTTGAGAAACCCTTTGCCGACCAGGGCGAAGACGAACAGGATGGCGGCGGCAACCAGCGTCGAGCGGACCGCCATCGCCCGCCTGTGTGCGGCGGGCGTCCCGGCGACGAGGCTGCCGAAGATCGGCGCGCAGCCCGGCGGATCGATCACGACGAAGAACGTCGCGAAGGCGGAGACGAACAGGGCGAGCAGGTCGGCGGTCATTTGGTGGGGGCGGGAACGTCGAGCGTATGCACGAAACCGCTTTTGCCTGCCTGCCACACATGAAAATCATGCCTGCCGGTCGCCGTTACGAACCAGCCTGCGCCCAAGGTGCCGTCCTTTGAAGTATAGCCGCCCTCCTTGATGGCATCGTACACGTGAACCAATGGCGGCGGCGGCAGTCCATATTCATATTTGCAGGGCGACTGCTCGGTTATCGGTTTGGTCACTTGTTCGAGTTTCACACCAGCGTTCACGCCGTTGTCGTAAACCCATTTCCACCCGCCGTCTGATTGGCGCTGCCAAACTGTCGTGAAATAGCTGTAATGTCCGTCTGGCCACACGGCGCCGCCGGTGTTGACCGCAAGCGTTCCGTCGCACGACTGCCAGGATTTGACCGGCCACCAGCGCACCGCCTTGGGTGGATCCTTGAGCGGCTTGAGAAATTCGTGCGCGTTGACCGGTTGCGGCATGAACAACACCGCATCGGGCGCGGCGGTGGCGCGGAAGGCGGTCCATTGGCCCCGGTCCTGCGCCATTTGCACAAAGGCGCGTTCGGCGTCGATGACGGTGGGCGCAGCAGCGGCGAGGGCGAGAATGGCGACGATCACAACAAACCTTCGTCACCCCCGCGAAAGCGGGGGTCCAGCTCCCATTTTACCAGCTCGCGCCCGTGGCGCCAGTGCTCGAACCGTAAGGGCAGGAGCTGGATTCCCGCCTTCGCGGGAATGACGAATTAGGTGTTGGAATAAATCCCCTGCCGCCGCTGGGCGCTGGTCAGGGTATTCTTGAGCAGGCAGGCAATCGTCATCGGGCCGACGCCGCCGGGGACCGGGGTGATCGCGCCCGCGACCGGCCTGGCGCTGGCGAAATCGACGTCGCCGACAAGGCCCTCCTCGCCGCGGTTGATGCCGACATCGATGACCACCGCGCCGGGCTTGAGCCAGTCGCCCTTGACCATGTTCGGCCGCCCCACCGCCGCCACGACAATGTCCGCGCGACGCACCACCGCGGGCAGGTCGGCGGTGCGGCTGTGCGCGATCGTCACGGTGGCGCTCTCGCCGAGGAGGAGCTGCGCCATCGGCTTGCCGACGATGTTGCTGCGGCCGATGACCACCGCGTCCTTGCCCGCGAGGTCGGGCCGCACCGACTTGATCAAGCGCAAGCAGCCCATCGGGGTGCAGGGCACGAAGCCGGGCAGCCCGCTCGCCAATCGCCCGGCATTGACCGGATGGAAGCCGTCGACATCCTTGTCCGGGTCGATCGCGGCGATGATCTTGCCATCGGCGATGTGCGCCGGCAGCGGCAGCTGGACGAGGATGCCGTCGACCGCCGCGTCGACATTCAATTGCGCGACGAGGGCGAGCAAATCGGCCTCGGGCGTGTCGGCGGGCAGCCGGTGCTCGAAGCCGAGCATCCCCGCCTCGCGACACGCCTTGCCCTTATTGCGGACATAGACCGCGCTCGCCGGATCGTCGCCCACCAGCACCACCGCGAGGCCCGGCGCGCGTTCGAGCCTGGCGACATCCTCGGCAATCTCGGCGCGGAGCTGCGCGGCGGCGGCCTTGCCGTCGATGATCATCCCTGCATGGCCACCGACATGAGGATGTTGGGCAGGACGATGTTGCTGAGGATATAAAGCAGCAGCAGCACGACCATCGGCGACAAATCGAGCGCGCCGAAATCGGGCATGATCCGCCGGATCGGGCGGTACAGCGGTTCGGTCAGCCGGTCGAGCGCCAGCCAGATCGAGCGCACCGTCGGATTATAGGTGTTGATCACGTTGAAGGCGATCAGCCAGCTGAGCACCGCCTGGACGACGATGATCCACCACACCACATTGAGCAGGACCATGAGGATTTGGATGAGCGTGATCATGCGCCGTCAGATAGCGATGGTCGCGCCGGCTCGCTAGGTGGCCTTGCGCACCAAAGTACCCGCGCCCTCTTCGGTGAACATTTCGACGAGAATGACATGCGGCACGCGTCCG
Organism: uncultured Sphingomonadaceae bacterium; assembly: GCA_964246315.1. Classification (GTDB taxonomy): domain Bacteria; phylum Pseudomonadota; class Alphaproteobacteria; order Sphingomonadales; family Sphingomonadaceae; genus Sphingomonas_O. The sequence goes on from CAXTPT010000019.1 coordinate 17,668, forward strand.
TCCAGAATGACCGCCGCCTCGACGCCTTGTTCGACCGCGTGCACGCAGGTGTCGAGCTTGGGGATCATGCCGCCCTTGACCGTGCCGTCGGCCTTGAGCGTTTCGACATCGGCGGGCGTCATGTCGGTGAGCAGCGCGCCGTCCTTTGCCAGCACGCCCGCCACGTCAGTGAGCAGGAACAGGCGTTTCGCGCCGACCGCCGCGGCGATCGCGCCCGCCATGGTATCGGCATTGATGTTGTAGGTCGCGCCGTCCGCGCCGGGGGCGATCGGCGCGATCACTGGCACCACGCCCGCCGCCGAGAGTGTGTCGAGGATCGTGCGGTCGACCGCCACCGGCTCGCCGACAAAGCCCAGATCGACGTTGCGCTCGATGCCGATGTTCGGATCGGGCGCGTCGCGGCCGACCTTGGCGGCGGTGACCAGGCCCGAATCCTTGCCCGACAGGCCGACCGCGCGCCCGCCCGCCTGGACGACGACGCCGGCGATCTCCTTGTTGATCGCGCCGAGCACCATTTCGGCGACATGCGCGGTTTCCTTGTCGGTGACGCGCAAGCCGCCGACAAAGCGCGATTCGACGCCCAGCTGCTTGAGCATCGCGCCGATCTGCGGCCCGCCGCCATGCACGACGATCGGGTTGATGCCGACCGCCTTGAGCAAGACGACGTCCTCGGCGAACTCGCGCACCGCCTGGGTGTCGCCCATCGCATGGCCGCCATATTTGACGACGAAGGTCTGCCCTTCGTAGCGCTGCAAATAGGGCAGCGCTTCGATGAGCGTGCCGGCCTTTTCAAGCAGGCCGGTGTCGGGCGCGTGGCGGGAAATCATGCCTCTCCCTGATCCAGCCTTTTGCCGATGCGCACAACGATCCAGATGATGACCGGGATGAGCACGGCGGAGAGCACGACCTTGGCCAGCATCTGGCCGAGCATCAGGTCGAGGATCGGACGAACGCCGTAAAAGCTGGCGGTGATGAAGATCAGCGTATCGACGATCTGGCTGAGCGCGGCGGCGATGAAGCCGCGCAGGCTGGCCCAGCGTCCGGTCGCGGCGCGCAAGCGGCTGAACAGCCAGATGTTGAGCGTGACCGAGATGCCGTAAGCGAGGATGCCCGCCGCCATCATCCGCCAGCTCTGGCCAAGGATGATCGGGAAGGCCGTTTTGGCGGGCTCGTACATCTCCGGGTCGGTCGGCAGCTGAATGACGAACCAGCTGAGGAAGATCGCGAAGGCCAAGGGGACGAAGCCGAAGCGCACCAGCCGGTCGGCGGCGGTCTTGCCATAGAGTTCGGCGACGCCCGACGAGATGCCGACGAGCGTGAGGAACGGAAAAATGCCCGCCTCCACCGCCAGAGGGCCGAGCGCAACCTGTTTGGCGCCCAGGACGCCCCCCAGCGTGACCATGCCGCCATAGAAGACGGTCAGCGCGAACAGCGCGGGCGCAGCGCGGGGCGGGATCGTGTCCATGGCCCGGCTGCTAAGCACAGCCGCACGCGAAGTCCAAGATCAGAACAGTGTCGTCAGCCCATAGAACAGCGCGCCCACGCTGGCGCTGGCGGGGATGGTGATGACCCAGGCGGCGACGACGCTTTGCGCCACGTTCCAACGCACCGCCGAGGCCCGCCGGGCGACGCCTGCGCCGATGATGCAGCCCGTAATGGTGTGCGTGGTCGAAACGGGAATGCCGAGCGCGGAGGCGGCGAATAGCATGATCGAGCCGCCCATCGAGGCGCTGAAGCCCTGATGCTGCGACAATTTGGTGATGCGGCTGCCCATCGTCTCGATGATCTTCCACCCGCCCGTCAGCGTGCCGAGGCCGATGGCGATGTAGCAGCTGATCGCCACCCAGTGCGGCACTTCGAAATCGCCGTGGAGATAGCCGGTCGAATAGAGCAGGACGGTTATGATCCCCATGGTCTTTTGCGCGTCGTTCAGGCCGTGGCCCAGCGAATAGGCGGCGGCCGAGACCAGATGCAGTCCGCGAAAGGTCCGCTCGGCACCCGTTGAACTCGAACGCACCGCCAGCCAGCTCGACACCAGCATGATCAGCAGGGCCAGCGCCATGCCGAGCAGCGGGGACAGCACGATCGCAACCAGCGTCTTGTTGAGGCCCGCCCATTTGACGCCGCTCAGCCCGGCATGCGCCACCCCCGCGCCGACCAGCCCGCCGACCAGCGCATGGCTCGACGATGACGGAATACCCTTGAGCCAGGTGACGACGTTCCAGAACATCGCGCCGACCAGCGCGGCGAAGATCACCGCCGGGGTAATCAGATCCTTGTCGATCAGCCCTTTGCCAATGGTGTCCGCCACCGCGTGCAGCGACGGGAATGCGAGCGTCAGGAAATAGGCGGCGAAATTGAAGAAGGCGGCGAAAGCGACCGCCTGCACCGGCCCGAGCAGCCGCGTGGCGACCACCGTGGCGATCGAATTGGCCGCGTCATGCAGGCCGTTGAGATAATCGAACGCCAGCGCGACGATGATCAGCCCGATGAGCAGCGGTAAAGCGAGCTCGTGCATCAGGCGTGATCGATGACGATGCCGTCGATTTCGTAAGCGACATCCTCGAATGCGTCGATGATCCGTTCGAGATGCTTGTACACCTCGCGCGTGACCGCGAAGGCCATCGGATCGTTCGCGCCCTGCGCCTGAAAGGCGGCCTTGAGCCCCGATTGATAGATGTCGTCGGCATGTGCTTCCATGCGGATCAGGCGGCCGGTCAGTTCGTGCAGGCGCGCGCCGTTGCGGCCGACATCGCGCAGCAGCGGCATCGCCTCGACGGTCAGCCGCGCGGCGTCGACGACGATCGCGATCATGTCCTTCATGCCCTGGTCGAATTCGGTGACCTCATAGAGCGCGGCGGCCTTGGCGGCGGCGTGCATCTCGTCGATCGTATCATCCATCGAGCCGATCAGGCTGGCGATCGCCGCACGGTCGAATGGGGTCAGGAAGGTCTGGCGCACGGTCGTCAGCACCTCGCGCACGACCTGATCGGCATCGTTTTCGCGCTCGCCGATCTCACGCAGGTGATCGTTCAGCGCCGGGCCGCCCTCGACCATCCGGCACATCGCGTTCGACGCGGCGACGATGGTCTGGGCGTGCGCCTCGAACATGCCGAAAAAGTCGCCCGTCTTGGGCAAAAGGCGCTGAAACCAGGCAAACATGGGACCAACTCTCGATTTTTGGGCGACCGTGCCAAGGAAGCCGGGGGTGCGCGTCGCGCGGTTGAAGGCGGACGTGTCGAATGATCGGATCAGGTCGGCCAGATCGGGCTCGTCGACCTGATCGGCGGCTTGGGCCAGCGGAAACCAGCGGCGCTCGCGTTCGCCCGCTTCCTTCCATGCCGGCAATTCCTGCGTCACCGACAAGGGATAGACGTCGACGTCGAACATCAGCGAGGCGCCGTTGCCGCGCCGTTTGCGGTAGCGGTAGGTGCCGAGCGGCGTCGGGCAGACCGACCCGCGCACGCCGGCTTCCTCTTCCGCCTCGACCGCAGCAGCGGCGTGCGGTGACAGGCCAGAGCTCGGATTGCCCTTGGGGACGACCCAGCGGCCGCTGTCGCGCGAGGTGACCAGCAGGATGCTGACCGGCGCATCGTAACCCACGCCGTTGCTGCGATAAGGAAGAGCGGCGATCTGGCGAATGGCGGCGAATCCCTGTGCGACTTGCGGGTTACTCGTCCCCCGAACCCGCAGCAACGCCCCGATGGCCCGCGGATGTTGCAACTGTGTGACAGATTGCCAGGCCGCCGCGCACCGTGCCATGCGCTGATCCCAAGCCGAGGTCGGCCAAGGGCGGGAGCAACGCGTGAACCAATTCCTGATCGGCATGGCAGGGATCGCCGCGATCCTGGCGATCGCGGTGGCGCTGTCGTCCAACCGCCGGGCGATCCGCCTGCGCGTCGTCGTGCCGGCCTTCGCACTCCAGGCAGGATTCGCGTTCCTCGTGCTGTGGACGCCTTGGGGCCGCGCGGCGATCGAGGGGATGAGCCGCGGCGTGTCCAATCTGCTCGGCTATGCCAAGGCCGGGACCGACTTCATCTTCGGGCCGCTGGCGACTCCGGCGATGGGGGCCAACAGCTTTGCCATCGCCGCGCTGCCGGTGATCATCTTCTTCGCCTCGCTGATCTCGATCCTCTATTATCTGGGCGTCATGCAGTTCATCATCCGCTGGGTTGGCGGTGGCATCCGCTTGCTCACCGGCATCACGCGGATCGAAAGCCTCGGCGCGGCGGCGAACATCTTTGTCGGTCAATCCGAAAGCCCGCTGGTCATCAAGCCTTATCTTGCCGGGCTAACTCCGCCGCAGCTGTTTTGCGTGATGACCGTGGGGATGGCGGGCGTCGCGGGGACGATCCTCGGCGCCTATGCCGCAATGATCGGCAATCAATTGCTGCCCTATCTCCTCGCCGCGAGCTTCATGTCCGCGCCGGGCGGCGTGCTGATGGCCAAGATCATGATGCCCGATGGTATCGTTCCCCCCGACCTTACCGATGTAACGCTGCCCGAAACGCGGATCAGCGCCGAAGGCCCCGCGGCCTTGCTGCCCGAAGGCGGCTTGCCGCCGCCCGATGATTTGTCCCAGGCGACGCATGACGAGGAACGGCCCGCCAACGTCATCATGGCGGCGGCGCAAGGCGCGCAGACCGGCGTCAAGCTGGCGGTGGCGGTGGGGGCGATGGTGCTGGCGTTCGTCGCGCTGGTCGCGCTGGCCAATGGGCTGCTGGGCGGGATTGGCGGCTGGTTCGGCGTGTCTGATCTCAGCTTTCAGAAGCTGCTCGGCTATGTCTTTGCGCCAGTGATGGTGCTGCTCAACGTGCCGTGGGCTGAAGCCGGCACCGCGGGCGGGTTGTTCGGTACCAAGGTAGTGCTCAACGAGTTCGTCGCGTTCATCGATCTGGGCAAGGCCTCGGCCGGCTTGTCTTCGCATACCGTCGGCGTGGTGACCTTCGCCTTGTGCGGCTTCGCCAATTTCTCGTCGATCGCCATTCAAATGGCGGTCACGGGCAATCTCGCGCCCAACCAGCGGCCGGTGATCGCCAAGCTCGGGCTGAAAGCACTCGTCGCCGGCAGCCTGAGCAATTTGATGAGCGCGGCGCTTGCGGGGCTGCTGCTTCCCTGAGCGGCGCGCGCGTCAGCGTCAGACGACGCGGCGACCGCTGAACAGCTGCACCAGCCCGACGATCAGGGCGATGACGAGGAGGATGTGGATCAGCGCGCCGCCGACCGGCAAGACGAAGGCACCGAGCGCCCACAGGATCAGCAGGATGACAACTATGGTCCAAAGCACGGCAAATCTCCGATCACAATTATGAACACGTAACCGTTTTGCGCGCCGGTCCGTTCCCTAATCGAATTTGCCGAGACCGAGGTCGGTGCCGCACAGCCGGTCCCAATGGCGGAAATACAGGCCGTAATTGCCGTTATAGCGATCGTGATGCCGCTGGTGATGCGTCGCGGTGATCAGCCAGCCGCCCACCAGGCCTTCGCGCATCCAGCGCGGGAATAGCTCCCAGCCCATATGATTGGTCGTGCCCATCATGGTCATGATGAGGAGGATGACGCCGAGCCCCGCGATGTGGACCGGAATGAGGAAGACCAAGGCCGGTATCACGACCGCGCCGGTCAACGCCTCGAGCGGATGAAATGCCATCGCTGCCCAGGCGGTCGGCGGGCGGCTGGCATGATGCACCGCATGCGCCAGACGGAAGGGGTGCGGCCGGTGCATCCAGCGATGGGTCCAGTAAAACCAGGTATCGTGGGCCAGCAGGTATAGCAGCACGCTCACTGGCAGCCACCAGGAAGGATAGGCCCGCATGTCGCTGTAAATCAGGGTCCAGCCATGCGCTTGCCAGCCCCAGGCGACGATGCCGGCGGGCACGCCGTAAATCGCGGCGGAGGCAAGGCTCCAGCCGATCTCGCGGCGGATTTGCGGCGTAAGCTTGGCGTACAGTCCCGGGCGCGCGGCATGAGTGGCGAGCGCAAAGCCGCCGCTGACCGCGAGATAGCGTATCCCGACGATCAGCGTCATCGCCAGGGCCGACAGAAGAAGCGCGGTCATGGCTGCAGCCTAGGCCGCCGGCCGACCGGGCGCTAGCGCCGCGCGCGCACCCAATCGTTGAGCGGCCACATTTGCAGCGTCGAGGCGAAGTTGACGCCGACAAACCCGCCGCGCCGCCAGCAAGCGATGGCGCGGAAGGTGCCGAGCCCCTCAAGCACAATGCGGAATTCGGGATCGCGCGGCAGACTGCGATCGTCGACCGCGAGACACGCGCCGGCCTGCGAAATGTCGCGCAACTTGGCGCGATGCTCGGTCTTACCGGCGAACAGCGTGACCGGCGTGTCGACGCGCAGACGCGGCGGGCGCGGTTTGGGGCCAGCGGTGTGCCCGGCAAGAATCTTGGGCAGGTCGATCGATCCATCGAACTTGATGCCGCAACGGTCACCCTTGACCCACGCCACCGTGGCCTCGAGATGTTCGTCGAACCGCAGATCGAGGCTGACACGGTCGCCCGCCGCCAGCGCGCTGTTGTGCGCGATCATCGCGCCGCCGGCGGAGATATTGCGCAGGACGCACAACTCCTCGACGCGCCCCCGCGACAATTTGCCGGCCCGGAAAATCGAGACATAACGGTCTTCGCCCGAACGGCGTTCGACCCGCGATACGTCCAGCTCTTCGCTAAATGCTACCGCTGACAAGCTCTTTCCCCGATCAATCGACCTCCGGCATTTTAATTCGAAACCATTACCAGCAAGTTGGGACGCGAGACACTTTCGCGGTTAAAGGCCCGTTGTGGATCGTGTTACCATCCTTGGCGGCGGGCTGGCGGGCGGGCTGATCGCGCGAGCCGTGGCCAAGCGACGGCCCGAGATCGAACTCGTGCTGATCGAGGAAAATGACCGGCTGGGCGGCAACCATGTCTGGTCCTTCTTCGACGCTGACGTGACGTCGGGCGATCGCTGGCTGGTCGACGATCTGGTGACCTATCGCTGGCCGGCCTATGACATCGCTTTCCCGGCGCGGCACCGGACGATCGCGCAAGGCTATAACAGCATCACTTCGGAGCAATTCGATGAAATGCTCCGCGCCGAGCTGGGCAGCCGGATCGTTCAAGGCGACGCGGCGCGGGTGCCACATGCCGGCGCAGTGATCGACGCGCGAGGCGCGGGTGATGTGACCAAATTCGATTGCGGTTGGCAAAAATTCGTCGGGATGAGCCTGCGCACGGCGCGGCCCCATGAGCTGACCCGGCCGATCGTGATGGACGCGACGGTCGAGCAAATTGACGGCTACCGCTTTGTCTATGTCCTGCCGTTCGGCCCCACCGAACTGTTCGTCGAAGACACTTATTATAGCGACACGCCCGATCTCGACGCGAACGCGCTCCACACGCGAATCGGCGATTATGTCGCGGCCAAGGGGTGGGACGTGGTGCCCGGAAACCGGTTCGAGACGGGTGTGCTGCCGGTAATCATGAACGGTGATTTCGAGGGCTATTGGGCATCGACCGGCGCGGGCGCCAAGGCGGGCATGCGCGCCGGGCTGTGCCACCCGACCACCGGCTATTCGCTGCCCGACGCGGTACGGCTGGCGAGCGCAATTGCCCGCGCGGAGGACTTGTCGGCAGCGGGGCTGGCGCGGCTGACGCACGATCATGCGCGCAAGGCCTGGGCGTCGCGCGGCTTTTACCGCTTGCTCGACCGGATGCTGTTTCGCGCGGGGCCGGCGGCGGAGCGTTACCGGGTGCTCCAGCGTTTCTATGGCCTGCCCGAGCCGCTGATCGGCCGTTTCTACGCCGGGCAATCCACGTTAGGGGATATTATGCGCACTCTCAGCGGGAAACCGCCCGTTCCCTTCTGGCCTGCGGTGCGCGAGCTGTTCCGATGAAAACCGCAATCGTCATCGGCAGCGGCTTTGGCGGGCTCGCACTGGCAATCCGCCTGCAATCGGCGGGGGTGCAGACCACCATCGTCGAAGCGCGGGACAAGCCGGGCGGCCGCGCCTATGTCTGGCAGCGCGACGGCTTCACCTTCGACGCAGGACCGACGGTGATCACCGATCCCGATTGCCTGAAGGAGCTGTGGACGCTGTCTGGCCGCGACATGGCCGCCGATATCGAGCTGGTGCCGATCACGCCCTTTTACCGGCTCAACTGGCCCGACGGCACGAACTTCGATTATTCGAACGACGATGCGGCGCTGCGCGATGAGATCGCCAAGCTCAACCCGGCCGACATTGCCGGCTATGCCCGTTTCCTCGATTATTCGGCGGGTGTGTATCGCGAGGGCTATGAGAAGCTCGGCCAGGTCGCGTTTCTCGATTTCGCCGCGATGCTCAAGGCCGCGCCGGCCTTGGCGCGTTACCAGGCCTGGCGCAGCGTCTATTCGATCGTTGCGAGCTATGTGCAGAACGAGAAACTGCGCGAGGCGCTGAGCTTCCACACCCTGCTCGTTGGCGGCAACCCGATGACGACGAGTTCGATCTACGCGCTGATCCACAAGCTGGAAAAGGACGGCGGCGTGTGGTTCGCCAAGGGGGGTACCAACAAGCTCGTTACGGCGATGGTCGCTCACTTCGAACGCCTCGGCGGGACGATCCGATTGGGCGACCCGGCCGTGACGATCGACAATCTGGGCGATCGCGTCACCGGGGTGACCACCGCCAGCGGCTGGCACCAGGATGCCGACGCCGTCGCCAGCAATGCCGACGTCGTAACGACCTATCGCAAATTGCTTTCGACCAGCGCGGTTGGCCCGCGCCGCGCCCGCGCGCTCGAACGCAAGCGTTACTCGCCCTCGCTGTTCGTAGTGCATTTCGGGGTGAAGGGCAGCTTTCCCGACATCGCGCACCATTCGATCCTGTTCGGGCCACGCTACAAGGGGCTGTTGTCGGACATCTACAATCACGGCGTGTTGCCCGCCGATTTCTCGCTTTACCTCCATCACCCAAGCGCGACCGATCCGAACATGGCGCCGGAGGGCCATGCCAGCTTCTACGCGCTTGCCCCCGTGCCGCATCTCGGCAAATTCCCTGGCGATTGGGACGGCGACCTGGGCAAGGATTACGCCGACCGCATTCTGGCGGAGATCGAACGCCGCCTGATCCCTGGCCTGCGGGACAAGATCGTCACGCGTTTCCATTATGCACCGACCGATTTTGCGCGCGATCTCGGCGCGCATCAGGGCTCGGCTTTCAGCCTCGAGCCGCTATTGTGGCAAAGCGCCTATTTCCGGGTGCACAACCGCGACGACGATATGCGGAACTTGTATTTTACCGGCGCAGGCACGCACCCCGGCGCAGGGATTCCCGGTGTGGTCGGCAGCGCCAAGGCGACGGCAGCGTTGATGCTCAGCGATCTGGCGTGAAGCGTCTTGCGGTTTATTGCGGTTCGGCCTCGCCCGAGGCGCGCTATGTCGAGCTCGCCCGCAACGTCGGGCGTGGGCTCGCCGAGCGCGGCATCGGCGTCATTTATGGCGGCGGGCGGCTCGGATTGATGGGCGCGGTGGCCGATGGGGCATTGGACGCCGGAGGTGAGGTAATCGGCGTCATTCCGCACATCCTCGTCGATGCCGAAGTCGCGCATCGCGGGCTGACCGAACTGCACGAAGTTCCTGGCATGCACGAACGCAAGCGGAGGTTTACCGACCTGTCGGACGGGTTCGTCACCATCCCCGGCGGCACGGGGACGATGGACGAATTGTGGGAGGCGCTCAGCTGGGCGCAGCTTGGCTATCACGCCAAGCCTGTCGGGCTGCTCAACGCTTTCGGCTTCTACGACCGGCTGATCGAATTCTGGGACCATATGGGCGAGGTCGGCTTCGTCCGGCCGATGCACACCGGGCTGCTGATCCACGACGCCGTTCTCGACCACCTGCTCGACAAGATGGCGGCGTTCGAGCCCAGCACCCCGATCACGGCGATCAATGTCGACGACCTCTGATCGCGCCGCCCTCGTGCAATCGGCCCAGCTGTCGATCGCGGCTGGCTCCAAATCCTTCACGCTCGCGTCGCAATTGTTCGACCGCCAGACCCGTGAGCGCGCCTGGCTGCTGTATTATTGGTGCCGCGCCTGCGACGATATCGTTGATGGGCAAGATCATGGCGGCGCGCTCAAGGTCTTGACGGATACCCCCGCCCGCGTCGCGCATGTTCGCGCGCTGACCGAAGCCGCGCTGGCGGGCGAAGCCACCGGCGCCGAGCCGTTCGATGCGCTCGGCGTCGTCGCCCGGGAATGTATCATCCCGCACGACTTGCCGATGGACGTGATCAAGGGCTTTGCGATGGACGCCGCCGACTGGCGGCCCAAGAGCGAGAGCGACCTGCTCGCTTACAGCTATCATGTCGCCGGCGCGGTTGGGCGGATGATGGCTTTGGTCATGGGCGTGCTGCCCGACGATGGCGACACACTCGACCGCGCCACCGATCTCGGCATCGCTTTCCAGCTCAGCAACATCGCGCGCGATCTCGACGAGGATGACAAAGCCGGGCGCTGCTACCTGCCGATGAATTGGCTTGCCGAAGCCGACATCGCGCCCGGCGAGCAGATGCGGCCATATAATCGCAGCCGGCTCGCCGACATGGCGTGGTGGCTGGCGGATATGGTCGCGGATTATGAGGCTTCGGCGCGAATCGGCGCGGCGCGGCTGCCGTTCCGCAGCCGCTGGGCGGTGCTCGCCGCCGCGAATATCTATGGCGAAATCGCGCGCGAGGTCGACCGGCGCGACGCCCAGGCGTGGGATCACCGCGTCGTCGTCGGCAAGCGGCGCAAGGCGTGGCTGGTAATCAGCGCGCTGGCGCAGGCACTGCTCAACCACCCCCGGAAACGTCCGCGAGACGGCTTGTGGACGCGCGATGAAGCGTTAGCGGTGACGGCGTGAAGCAATATCACGAGCTCCTCCAGCGCATCCTCGACGGTGGCGCGCAGCAGGCCGACCGCACCGGCGTCGGCACGCTGTCGGTGTTCGGTCATCAGATGCGTTTCAGCCTGCGCGACGGCTTCCCGCTGGTCACCACCAAGAAGCTGCATCTGCGTTCGATCTTCATCGAATTGCTGTGGTTCCTCAAAGGCTCGACCGACAATAATTGGCTGCGGGAGCGCGGGGTCGGCATTTGGGACGAATGGGCGCGTGAGGACGGCGATCTCGGCCCGATATACGGCAAGCAGTGGCGTGACTGGGAAACGAGCGATGGCAGCCACATCGACCAGATCGCCGGACTGGTGCAGCAGATCAGGACCGATCCCGCCAGCCGCCGCCAGATCGTCACCGCCTGGAACCCCGGCGAACTCCCGCGCATGGCGCTCGCGCCGTGCCACTGCCTGTTCCAGACGCATGTCGCCAATGGCCGCCTGTCGCTGCAGCTTTACCAGCGCAGCGCCGACGTGTTCCTCGGCGTCCCCTTCAACATCGCCAGCTACGCGCTGCTGACGCATCTGCTGGCCGACCAGGCCGGCCTAGACGTCGGCGATTTCGTGTGGACCGGCGGCGACTGCCACCTCTATCTCAACCATCTCGATCAGGCGCGCGAGCAATTGAGCCGCGAACCGCTCGCGCTGCCCAAACTGGTGCTCAAGCGGCACGCTGCGTCGATCGATGATTACGGCTATGACGACTTCCAAATCGAAGGCTACGATCCGCACCCGCACATCAAGGCCGAGGTCGCGGTTTGAGATGCACCGCCTGCCCACCTCGTCATTCCCGCGAAGACGGGAATCCATCCGCTCTCCCGCCGGCACTTCGCGACGCCAGCAGATGGACCCCCGCTTTCGCGGGGGTGACGAATGAGTGTGGGTAACAGACCGCAAATAAACATGATCGTCGCCCGCGCCGCCAATGGCGTGATCGGCAATAACGGCAAGCTCCCCTGGCACATCCCCGCCGATCTCAAGCGTTTCAAGGCGCTGACCATGGGCGGGGCAATGATCATGGGGCGCAAGACGTTCGAGAGTTTGCCCGGCCTGCTCCCCGGCCGCCGCCACATTGTCCTGACGCGAGATCGTTTCTGGGAAGAGCCGGGCTCGGAACCCGTGGGCAATGTTCACGAAGCCATCCGCCTTGCCGGCGACGATCCGATCTGGGTGATCGGCGGCGCGGAAATTTTCGAAGCGTTCTTGCCGCTGGCCGACCGGATCGAACTGACCAAGGTTCAAGGTCATCCCGAAGGCGACACGACCATGCCAGCGCCGCTGCCGTCCGAATGGCTCGCCAGCGCGCGCGAGGACCATGACGGTTACAGTTTCGTCACGCTCGAGCGGCGGCGCGCCCCTTGATCGCGCATCTGCTCGTCCGATACGGGCTGTTCGCCCTGTTCTTCGGCGCGGGGCTCGAAGGCGAACTGGCGGTGGTCGCCGGCGGCGTTCTCGCCGAACGCGGCATATTTCCCCTTGCCGCCGCGATGATCGTGGCGACGCTGGGTTCGTTCGCCGCCGATCAGATGTGGTTCTTTCTCGGCCGCTACGCGCGCAACTCGCGCTTCGTTACGCGGATCAAGACCAGGCGCCTGTTCGCCAAGGCGCTGGACCTGCTCGAGCGCCGCCCGGTGCCGTTCATCCTCGGCTTTCGGTTCGTTTACGGCATGCGCACGGTCAGTCCGGTGGCCATCGGCGTCGCCGGCGTCCCTGTTCGCCAGTTCCTCCCGCTCAACATGCTTGCGGCGATGATCTGGGCACCGTTGTTCACCTGGTTCGGTTACCATCTCGGACGTGCGGCGGTTCCGCTGGTCCATCGGCTCGGCGCCGACGTGCTGATCGCTTTGGGCATTCTGCTCGTCTTCGGCTTTTGCGCTTGGCTGGTCATGCGCTGGCGCCGCAATCGCCTGCTCGATGCCGATCTTCCGCAATAGCCCCTGCTCGTATAGCATTGGCCGCATGCTCATTGTCACTGGCGCGCTGATCGCCGAGCCCGGCAAATTCCACCAGGCATTGGCCATCGCGCAGGCGCATACGCGCGCGTCGCGGCGGGAGCCTGGCTGCGTCGGCCATGATGTCTTCGCCGACCCCGAAGATCCCGACCGTCTGTTCTTCTACGAACGCTGGCAATCGATGGACGCGCTCAAGGTGCATTTCGGCGCGACCGAGCAGCGTGGCTTTTCGGCGAGCCTGGCGGGCATCGCGAGGTCCGACCCCGCCAGCCGTCTCTCGATCTGCGAGGCCGTCGAGACGCGGCCTTGAAAGCAACGATCTGGCATAATCGGCGTTGCTCCAAGTCGCGCGAGACGCTGGCGCTGCTGAACCGAGCGGGTGCGGATGTCGAGGTGATCGACTATTTGTCCGACCCGCCGTCGCGCCAACGACTAGCGCAGTTGTTTGCGGCGGCGGGCCTCAGTCCGCGACAGGGGCTGCGCAAGGACGCGGAAGCCGCTTCGGACGAGGCCGCGCTGGACCTGATGGGACGCGATCCCGCAACCATTGAACGTCCGTTGGTTGAGACCGATAAAGGCGTCCGCCTGTGCCGTCCGCCCGAGCTGGTCCACGACATCCTCTAGCTTGACCGGCCAAGGCCCCGCCGTCATCACCCGCGCATGGCCGAAGACGTCACGACGCTGAGTTTCGAGGATGCGCTCAAGCGGCTTGAGCACGTGGTGCGCGAATTGGAATCGGGAGAGGCGACCCTCGACCGCGCAATCACATTGTACGAGGAAGGCGAGTCGCTCAAGCAGCAGTGCGAAACACGGCTGAAGGATGCGCAGGCCCGCATCGAAAAAATCACGTTGGGCGCGGATGGCCGGCCAAGCGGCACCACGCCGTTCGATGGCGGCTGACGTGACGCTGACACTGGTCCAGCCGACGTTCGACGACGCATTGCGTGACATTGCGGACGACACCGACGCGCTGCTGGACGCGCTGCTGCCCCTGCCCGACGATGCCCGCGCGCCGCTCTATCAGGCGATGCGCCATGCGGCGATCGGCGGCGGCAAGCGACTCCGGCCGCTGCTCGTTACGGCAACGTCACAATTATTCGGGGTGGACCGTGCCGCCGCCTTGCGCGCCGGTTGCGCGGTCGAGGCGATCCACGTCTATTCGCTGATCCACGACGATCTGCCGTGCATGGACGATGACGATCTTCGCCGCGGCAAGCCCACGGTGCACAAGGCCTTCGACGAAGGGATCGCGGTTCTTGCCGGCGATGCGCTTCATGCGCTCGCCTTCGAATGGCTTGCCGATCCCGCAACGCATCCCGATCCTTTCGTCCGCTGCGAACTCGTCGAAGGTCTTGCCAAGGCCGCCGGCCCAGCAGGCATGGCGGGCGGCCAGATGATGGACATCGCCGCCCCCGGCGCGAATTTCGACCTCCCTGCTGTCACCCGTTTGCAGGCGATGAAAACCGGCGCACTGATCGCCTTTTCAGTCGAAGCCGGCGCGATGCTCGGCCGCCTTTCATCCGAAGCGCGCGGGCCGCTGAAAAATTACGCACGTGACGTCGGCCTTGCCTTTCAGATCGCCGATGACCTGATCGATGCGACCGGCGATCAAGCCACTGCCGGCAAGGCGGTCGGCAAGGACGCCGCAGCGGGCAAGGCCACGTTCCTATCCCTGCTCGGCCCTGAGCGCGCCCGTGCGCAGGCTCAAGCGCTGGTCGATCAGGCAATTAATCATCTCGGGCAATGGGGCGCCGAAGCTGATATTCTCCGCTTCGTCGCCCGCTACGCCGTCGAGCGCGACCGCTAGTGGAAAGAATCGGCGTCTATCCCGGCACGTTCGACCCGCTGACGCTCGGGCATATGGACATCATCCGGCGCGGCGCGAAACTCGTCGACCGGCTGATCGTGGGTGTCACGACCAACGCCGCCAAAACGGCAATGTTCTCCGTTGAGGAGCGCCTCGCGACCGTCCGCCGCGAAACCGCCGGCATTGGTCAGGTCGAGGTCGTGAGCTTCGACAGCCTGCTCATGGATTTCGCGGAAAGCCGGAGCGCGACAATCGTCCTGCGCGGCATTCGCGGCGTCACCGATTTCGAATACGAATACCAGCTGACGGGGATGAATCGTCAGATCAACGACCGCGTCGAAACCATTTTCCTGATGGCCGATGTTTCACTGCAGCCGATCGCCAGCCGCCTGGTCAAGGAAATCGCGATCTATGGCGGCGCGATCGGCAAATTCGTGCCTCCCGCGGTTGAGGCCGAAGTGCTGGCGAAGCTCGGGCGCTAGATCGCCATGCCGCTGCTGCGCGCGGTGCGCAGATACCGCTCCATCGCCGCCGCCGCGTCGTCTGACAGCTGGATGAAGATGCGCCGCGCGTCATGCGGATCGGCGACACGGCGCAATAGCCCCTTTTCGGTCATCGCCTTGATCCAGCGCAACGCCGTGGTTGGCGGCACGGCGGCGGCGATGCACAAGGACGATACGGCCACGCGTGTCCGCTCGATGCGCGCCGCGGCGAGGTCGAGCAGCATGTCCCATGCCGGATCGGCGAATAATTCGGCAGGAAAATAGCGGTCGCGCAAACGGCGCTGGCGGATGATCGCGCGCACCTCCACGGCGGTGATGGCGCTTGCCAAATGGTCTGGCCCCTCGGGCGGTGCGGCCCGATAGCTGATCATGGCATCGGAAACATTGCCGCCATTGCCACCCAGGCCATCGGGCAGATCGATCAGGGTTCGCGCGATCCGCGCGATTTCGTCGGCCAGCCGCTGCAAACGCAGCCCCTCCTCGCTGGCCACGTCGCTCAACGCCGTCTTGCCGCCACGCGCGCGGACCAAAGCGGTGGCCAATGCCAGATGCAAATCGACGTCGTTGCCGCCCACCAGGATATCCGCGTCTGGGCCGCACAGAGAGTCAACGGCGTCGAGATTGTCGAGCGTGGTGAGAATAATCGCCTGCGGGGCCTGGGCGATCGATTGCGCCAGTTGGTCAAAGGCCAATGCCATGCGTCCACCATCAAGGCCGCGGACATCGGCGATCAGAATGTCGCCGAACAGGGCGGGCGGATCGTCACTCGCCGTAAAAGTGCCCGTACCTGCGACTTCCGCCCCAGCGGCCAAGACCGCACGCTTCAGCCGTAAGAGCGTGGCTTCGTCGCCAGCCAGGATGGTTGCCGACCGCGTCTCTGGCTGAAATTCCGATACGCTCATCGCGATGACATCTTCGATCAACGCGGGTAAGCTGGCAAGCACGATCCATGCATAGTCGCGAACGCGCGCGCTACAGCCGCAAAATGGGGCACAATCCTTAATTGCGATCAATCGCCGGTTTCAGTCCATTTTCGATCGAAATCGCAAAGCAGTGGAGGCCCGCTATTGGGCGTGGATTTCGCTGCTGCGGACGCTAGAAAGTGCTTATGACCCCCGCAGTCGAAACGATCATGCGCGCCGCCCCGGTCATTCCGGTACTGGTCATCGATAATATTGATCAAGCCGAACCGATCGCCCGCCAGCTGGTGGCGGACGGCTACTGTGTGCTGGAAGTGACGTTGCGGACGCCGTGCGCGTTCGACGCGATCCGCGTGATGAAGATGGTCGAGGGGGCGATCGTCGGCGCGGGAACGGTGATCAATCCCGACCAATTGGCGCAGGCAATCGATGCAGGTTCCGAATTCATCGTTTCGCCCGGCCTGACCGACAATCTGGGCCGCGCGGCCATCGAACGCGGCGTGCCGTTCCTTCCCGGCGTAGCCAATGCGGCGGATATCATGCGCGGGCTCGATCTCGGCCTGACGCATTTCAAATTCTTTCCGGCAACGGCGAATGGCGGATTGCCCGCGCTCAAGGCCCTTGCCGCGCCGTTCTATCAATGTCGTTTTTGTCCAACGGGCGGCATCACCGAAGCGACCGCGCCCGAGTGGTTAGCCTTCGAGCCAGTATTGTGTGTCGGCGGCAGCTGGGTGGTGCCCAAGCTCGCATAAGTCCGACCCGTCTTCGCAGCGGTCATCGATCGCATCGTCAAGCGCAGTGCGATGGCAACCGATCGAACATCGGCATCGTCACCGCGTTGGTCTGCGACGCGCCGTTATTGCGAGCCCGCTGAGCTGGGCGCTTCGGCGATGCTACATGCCGCGATTTAAGCGGCGCGCTCGGCCAGCTTGCGTTCCCACGCCAGCGCATCACGAACGATACCGTCGAGATCGTCACGCTGCGGCATCCAGCCGAGCAGGTCCAGCGCGCGGCGATTGTCGGCGACCAAAGCGGCGGGGTCGCCCGCACGGCGGCCTTGCAGGCGGCGCTCGATTTTCATGTTGGTAACGCGGTCGACGGCGTCTAGAACCTCATAAACTGAAAAGCCGCGGCCATAGCCGACGTTCGCCAGCAGGCTTTCGTCAGGCTTTTCTACCAACCGGTCGAGCGCGGCGACATGGGCGGCAGCAAGGTCGCTGACGTGGATGTAGTCGCGCACCCCGGTGCCGTCTTTGGTGGCGTAGTCGTCGCCGAAGATCGCTACCTCGTCGCGCTTGCCGGTCGCCGCTTCGCACGCGACCTTGATCAGGTGCGTCGCGCCCGCGGTGGATTGACCGGTGCGGCCTGCGGGATCGGCGCCCGCGACATTGAAATAGCGCAGCACTGCATGGTTGAGCGGATGCGCCGCGCTGACGTCACGCAGCATTGTCTCGGTCATCCATTTAGAGGTGCCATAGGGGTTGATCGGACCGGGCGGCAGATCCTCGCTCAGCGGCATCTTTTCGACGTCGCCATAGATCGTCGCGGTCGATGAGAAGATGAAATGCCGCACCCCCGCCGCCACCGCGCGCTCGATCAAGGTGCGCGAATTGGCGGTGTTGTTCTGATAATATTTGAGCGGGTTTTCCACGCTCTCGGGGACAAGGATCGACCCAGCGAAATGCAAGATCGCGCCGATCCGGTGCTCGGCGAGCACGCGGTCGACAGTCGACGCATCACCCACATCACCCTCGACCAGCGGTACATCGGCGGGGATTGCCCAGCGAAATCCGGTAGACAGATTGTCGAGCACCACGGCCGGCCAGCCGGCTTCGCGCAGCGCGAGCGTGGCATGGCTGCCGATATAGCCGGCACCGCCGGTGACGAGGACGGGGAATTTGGTGAGAGTCATGTCAGAAGCCTTAAATCGTACGGCAATGTTCACCAATGCTCGACGTTCCCGTCACAGCCGCGCCATGGCTGTCACTACAGCTGCCGTCAGGCCCAATTGCTTATCCATAGCATGCAGATCGTAGGGTCGCCCACCTGCCGGACAGCAAATCCGCGCTTTAGCCATTTGCCTGCATCTCGGCGATCAGTTTCCCGTCGATCGCCTTGGCGCGCTGATACGCCGGGCGTTTGCGCAGGCGCGCGGCATAGGCTTCGAACGCCGGGCGCGTCGGGATCGTCTTGAACATCAGGCCCCAATCGACCTGCGCGCCGACATAGACATCGGCGGCGGAAAAATTCGGCCCGGCGATCCACGCGTCGCCTTGCGGCACGGCCCATTCGAGCGCGTCGATCGTTTGGCCGAAGGTGCCATAGCCCGCCGACACCGCCTTGTCCTCAGGCGCGAGCTTGTCGAATGCCTTGGCGGTGACCGCCGCCTCGACTGGACCGGCGGCGAAGAACAGCCAGCGGTAATAAGCGCCGCGCTCGGCAGGCGGCGGGGCCAGTCCGGCCTGGGGAAAGGCATCGGCGAGATAGGCGCAGATCGCCGCCGCCTCGGTGACGACCGCGTCGCCATGCCTGATCGCCGGCACCTTCCCCATCGGATTGACCGCAAGGTAATCGGCCGCCTTCATCGTCGTGCCGTAATCGAGCAGGACCTGCTCGTAAGGCTCGCCGATCTCCTCAAGCATCCAGCGCACGATCTGCCCGCGCGACATCGGATTGGTGTAGAATGTCAGCCCGGCCATCGAATCGCGTCTCCCCTAAACGCGAAACATTGCGAGAACACAAAGCGCGAGTCAACGCGCTGGCACAACGCCCTGATCGCGCTAGGATGGGGATCGAGGAGAGCCGCCATGAAAGAAGACCGCCCGTCCGACACCGAAAGCTGGATCCGATCGACGACGCTGGGCCGCCGCGGCGTGATGCTCGGCGGCGCGGCGGCGGCGGGCTATGCGCTCGCGGCACAGCCGGTCGCCGCCTCGGCGATCCAGACGCCCACCGATGGGCTGGATGCGGGCTGGGTGACGGTGGACACCGGCGGCTTCGCGATGCGCGCGTATCGCGCGCGGCCCGCGGGCAAGAAGAATGCGCCGGTTATCCTTATCGTCCATGAGGTGTTCGGGCTGCACGAATGGGTGCAGGATATGGTCCGGCGCTATGCCAAAGCAGGCTATCATGCGATTGCGCCCGACCTGTTCCAGCGCAAGGGCGACGCATCGAAGATCGCCGACATCAAGGAATTGGTCAAGACCATCGTCGGCCCGACGCCCGACGCGCAAGTGATGGCCGATCTCGATGCAACGGCGATCTTTGCCGGCAAGGAGGGTGGCAACGGCAAGCGGCTGGGCATCACCGGCTATTGCTGGGGCGGGCGGATCACCTGGCTATATTGCACGCACAGCCGGAAAGTGCAGGCGGGCGTGGCCTGTTACGGCGGACTCGCCGCCAGCCAGCGCAATCCGCAGGGCGTCATCCCGCTGGCGGCGCAGATCAGGGCGCCGGTGCTCGGGCTGTATGGCGAACTCGACAAAGGCATTCCGCAGACCGACGTCGCGGCGATGCGTAGGGCGCTAGCGGCGGCGCACAGCCCTTCGAAGATCAAAATATTCGCGGGCGCCGACCACGGCTTCCTCGCCGATTACCGGCCGAGCTACAACGAGGCCGCCGCGCGCGAAGCCTGGGCCGACGGGCTGGCATGGTTCAGACAGTGGCTGGTTTGACAGGGAGCTGAACCCCTGATCAAGTTCGCGTGACGGTATGTAGCTAGATTAATCGGTGACCCCGGCCTGCCGGCCGGGGCCCAATTCGTTCTGCTTAGTTAAACAGAGCGGGCTTGTCGGCGCCCATGTAACGGTCAAACTGCTCGGCATATTTTTGGGTCAGCAGCGCCTGATCGACATCGTTGCTGTTGGCCAGATCGGCAAACCAGCCGCTTTCTTCCTGATAGACGTGCTGGCGCACCGCGCCGATGACGTGTTCGAGCTTGTCGTTCCATTCCTCGCTGGTCGGGTCCAGACCCTCAAGCAGAAACATCTCGGTCTTGGCCATCGCCTGCTGACCATAAGCGACGGTTGACTTGCCCTCGTCATGCGCCTTGGCCATCGCCGGATAAAGCACGGCCTCCTCCGCGATCGAATGGCCGGTCAGCAACGTGCCGAGTTCCTTGAGCGCGGCTTGGCGGTCGGCGACGCCGCTGGCCGATTGCGTGCGGACGAACAGCGCATCGATCTGCTCATGATGATCGAGCACCTGGCCCAGCCAGTCATTGCCGCGCGACAGAGCACGGGCATCGGCATGCGCTTCGGCGCGCGTCTCGTCGCTGACGGCTGGAGCGACGGCGGCGGCGACTTTATCGAGAATGGACATGGTAACTTCCTCCAAGGTGATGCCGGTACAACCCGCACCACACGAGAAGGTTACTCTTGCGATTCACTCTCACGCCACCACCAGGCGATGACGTCGGCCCCTATTTCACCCGGTAGCGATCGAACCACGCCAGGATCGCCGCCGCCTTGGCCGCCGACTGGCTGGGCCGCGCGGCAATGGTGCCGTGGCCCGCGCCGGGAATCTTGATCAGCGCGGTCGGCACGCCGCGCAGTTGAAGCGCGGCATAATATTGCTCCGCCTCGCTCACCGGCGTGCGGTAATCCTCGCTGCCGACCACCACCAGCGTCGGCGTCTTGACGTTGCCGACAAGGCTCAGCGGGCTGCGTGCCCAATAGCCCTGCGGATCTTCCCACGGCATCTTGCCGAACCAATATTTGGCGAAGAATGCCGGATTGTCGGCGGTCAGCGCGAAACTAGCCCAGTCGATCACCGGCTTCTGCGTCGCCGCCGCCTTGAAGCGGTCGGTCTTGCCCACCGTCCAGGCGGTGAGCACGCCGCCGCCCGACCCGCCAGTAATGAACAAATTGTCCGGATCGGCATAGCCCGAGGCGATCGCGGCATCGACCGCGGCCATCAGGTCACCATAATCGTCGCCCGGATATTTATGGTGGATCAGATTGGCGAACTCGGCGCCGTAAGATGTCGAGCCGCGCGGATTGGTGTACAGCACCGCATAGCCGCCCGCGGCGTAAAGCTGGTTGTCGGTCGAGAAGAACGGGCCATAAGCGCTGAACGGTCCGCCATGGATTTCGAGCACCAGCGGATAGCGTTTTGCCGGATCGGCATCGGGCGGCAGCACCAGCCAGGCATCGATCGGCCGGCCATCGGGCGCGGTCACGGGCAGCTTCGAGACTTTGCCCAGCACCTTTGACGACAGCAGATCGTCGTTGAGCCGGGTCAGGCGGCGTCCATTGCCGACGCACACGTCCGCCGGGCGATACTCGCCGCCGCAGGTGTAGGCGACTGCACCGCTGGGCGTGGCCGAGAAAGCTCCACCCGAATAGGGCCGGTCGAGCCCGCCGCCGGCCAGGCCGCTGGCGACCGTGGTGAGGCGGCCCGACAGGTCGATACGCGCCACCTTGTTGCCGGCATGGTCGTCATATTTGACGAGCAACGCGCCATTGCCGGCCCATACCGCATCGTCGATCGAGCGGTCGAGGGTGGCGGTGAGCGAACGCCGCCCGCTACCGTCGCGATTGGCAACATAAAGCTCCGCATTCTGATAACCGAGGAACTGATCGTCATAGCCGAGCCAGGCGATCTTGCTGCCATCGGGCGAGACGCGCGGCTCGGCGTCCGGCCCGGCGCGCGTGGTCAGCGGGGTGATGCCGCCGCCGGCGATGTCGAGCAGATAGACCTCGCTATTGGCCGGATTGCGTTCCCAATCGGCGTTGCGGTTGGCGCTGAACACGATGCCGCGGCCATCGGGCGTCCAGCTGAGCGGCCCGCCATCGTCAAACGCGCCATAGCTCAATTGGCGCGGCGCTCCGCCGTCCGACGACACAACGAAGATATGCGCCTTGCCGGGCTTGGTGTAACCCTCCTCGTCGCTGCGGTAGGTGACGTCGGTGATGACCTGCAGCGGCGGCGCCCATTGCGCGCCTTCGGGTTTCGGTGGGGCCTTGCCGAGCGTTGCGCCCTCGTCCGGCACGCGGACGAGATAGGCGATGCGGCTGCCATCGGGCGACCAGGCGATCGCTCCCGGAGAATCGGGCAGGCCGGTGACGCGCGTGCTGGTGCCGGGGCCGATCCAGCGCACGAACAGCTGCGGGGCGCCGCCGCCATCGGGCGCGGCGACATAAGCGAGGCGCTTGCCGTCGGGCGACCAGCGCGGGCTGCCGGCGCCGGCGACCAGCGGCGTCTGCGTACCCGAAGCCACGTCGATCAGCCAGATCGCCGAGCGCGCACGATCAGCCATCACATCGTTCGAGCGACGGACGTAAGCGACCGTGCGGCCATCGGGCGACATCTGCGGATCGCTCGCCCATTCGAGCCCGAATAGATCGGCGCCGGTGAAGTGCCGCTGCGGCCCTGCTGGTGGCGCGGCGAGCACGGGGGCGGAGACGGCGGCAAGGAGGAGAACGGCGTGACGGAGCATGAGCACCTTAAGAATTTGAGGCCGTACCTTCGCGCAATCGCCGCGCCGTTCAAGGGGAAACTGCTGGATGCCCCGCGAGGATTCGAACCTCGATAAACGGAGTCAGAGTCCGGTGTCTTACCGTTAGACGACGGGGCAGCCGAGCAAGGCGGCGCGCATAGGCGGCGCGCCCCGACGAGTCAACGGAATCGGCGGCCATTTGCGGCTGAGGCGGCGATCCGCTAGGCCTGTGCGCAAGTTTCGCGGGCACCCTTTGCGCCGCGATGGACGTGGAAGGAATGACGGCATGGCCGAGCGCAATGCTCGCTTGCCGCACGAGGCGCGCCGCGGTGCGCCGTCGCAGGCGGCAACGCCGGCACCCGGGCCGGCCCCCCATCGCCAGCGGCCGCGCACATTCGGCGCGCTCGACCTCGGCACAAATAATTGCCGCTTGCTGATCGCCCGCGCGCGGGCCGATGGCGAGCTGACCATCGTCGATGCTTTCTCGCGCATCGTCCGCCTCGGCGAAGGGCTGCAGGCGAGCGGGCGCCTGAGCGATGCGTCGATCGAGCGCGCGATCGACGCACTGCGCATTTGCGCGGACAAATTACGGCGCCGCGGCGTGCATCTGTCGCGAGCGGTGGCGACCGAGGCGTGCCGCCAGGCCTCCAACGGCGAAGCGTTCGTGGCGCGGGTCCGCGAAGAAACCGGCATCGTGCTCGACATTATCGGGCCGGGTGAGGAAGCCAAATTGGCGGTCGGCGGCTGCCACGTGCTGCTTGAGGAAGGCGAGGGCCCGGCCCTGGTGTTCGACATTGGCGGCGGCTCGACCGAACTGGCGCGCGTGCTGGACGGCGAGGACGGCACGCACCGCATCGGCCATTGGATGAGCATGCCCTGGGGTGTCGTCTCGCTCGCGGAGGCCGAGCCGCACGACGACAAGGATCCGGTGGCCCGCCAGCGCGCTTATAGCGGAATGAAGCGTCGCGCGACCGAGGCGTTGCGCGACTTTGCCGGGCTGGTTCCGGGCGAGACGCGCGAATTGCGCTTGCTCGGCACCAGCGGGACGGTGACGACGCTGGCCAGCGTTCATCTGGGTTTACCAGCCTATGACCGGCGCCAGGTCGATGGCTGCCGCGTGCCGACCGGAAGCATGCGCGCGATTTGCGCCGATCTGGCGGGCAAGAGCATCGACGACCGCGCTCTGGTCGGCTGTATCGGCCGCGAGCGCGCCGATCTGGTTATCGCCGGCTGCGCGATCCTCGAAGCGATCCTCGATCTGTGGCCCGCCCCGCGCATCGGCGTCGCCGATCGCGGCATCCGCGAAGGCATTCTGCGCGCGCTGATGGCGTCGCAGGGCGAATGAGCAAGGACGGCCTCCACGTCCGCGTCAAGACCGCGCGGCGGCGCAGCGCGCAATCGACGCGCTGGCTCGAACGCCAGCTCAACGATCCCTACGTCAAGCGCGCCAAGGCTGAGGGGTATCGCAGCCGCGCGGCGTACAAGCTGATCGAGCTTGATGAGCGTTTTCACTTTTTGAAGGGGGTGCGCGCGGTGGTCGACCTAGGCATTGCGCCGGGCGGCTGGGCGCAGGTCGTCCGCAAGCAATGTCAGCAGGCGGTGGTGGCGGGGATCGACCTGCTCGAAGTCGACCCCATCCCCGGCGTCGAGATTTTGCAGATGGATTTCATGGACGATGCGGCCCCCTCAGAGCTGCAGGCGGCACTTGGCGGGCAGGATCCCGACCTCGTCCTGTCCGACATGGCGGCGAACACCGTCGGCCACCAGCAGACCGACCATTTGCGGACGATGGGGCTGGTCGAAGCGGCCGCCTATTTCGCCGTCGATGTGCTCACGCCCGGCGGTAGCTTCGTGGCGAAAGTTCTGGCGGGGGGCGCGGACAACGATCTGGTCGCATTGCTCAAAAGGAATTTCACGGCGGTCAAGCACGCCAAGCCGCCCGCAAGCCGCAAGGGCTCGTCCGAATGGTACGTCGTCGCGCAGGGGTTCAAGGGGCGGCCGGCGCCCGACGCTAGCCCCGCGTAATCGCCGCCAGGCGCGCGCGGAATGCCGCGAGCTGCGGTCCGTCGAGCAGGGGCGCGACCGAGAAGCTCATCGAGCGCGGATCGACCGCAACGCCGCCGCGATAGGCTTCGAAATGGAGATGCGGGCCAGTCGACAGGCCGGTGGAGCCAACGAAGCCGATTACCTGCCCCTGTTCGACCCGCTCGCCCGGAGACACTGCGATGCGACTCATATGCGCATAGCCAGTACCGCTGCCGCCGCCATGCGCCAATTGGACCATGTTGCCGTGGCCACCATGCCAGCCGGCGAACGATACCGTGCCGCTCGCCGCGGCGCGGATCGGCACACCGAACGGCGCGGCCAGATCGATGCCCTGATGCATCCGCGAATAGCCGAGGATCGGGTGGAAACGCATCCCGAACCCCGACGTCAGACGGCCCGCGACCGGCATCGCCAGTCCCGCGGCGCGTGCCTGGCTGACGGCATCGGCATCGTACCAGCCCGCGCGCCCGCCGACGCTCCATTCGATCATCCGCGCGCTTTGTTCATCGCTGTCGAGGCCGGCATAAAGCAGGCGGCCGAAGCGGACGGCGCCATCGGCCGCCTTGGCGCGCTCGACGATGATCGAATAGCGCGCGTCGGGGTCCAGCGCTCCGAAATCGATGCGGCCGTTGATCGCGCGCAAATATGTCTGGATCGTCTCCGGCGGAATGCCCGCGGCGGTGGCCGAGACGAAGATGCCGTCGCCCGCGCGGCCGGTCAGGTGCAGCGGCGCGGTGGTCGGCGCGCGCTTGCTGTGAATGGCAAAGGTGGCGCCGACGCGTTCGACCCGCGCATCGAAACTGGGCCCGACCAGGTTGACGGCCAGCAGGCGGCGCGGCGCATATGGCGAGGGACGGCTGCCGAGCAGCAGGGTCAGCCTGGTCCCCGGATCGAGCCGCGCCATATCCCCATAAGGTGCCAGCAGCCGCGCGACCGCGCCCGCTTCGTCGATGCCCGCACCCGAACGAACCATCGCGCCGATCAGCGATTCGTTGGCGACGCTGGCAGCCTCCACAGTTATGCCATCAGTCTTCGGCCGTGGGGTGATCGTGGCCGTGGCCATGCCCGGTGCCCTGGCGACTGCTTCCGCCGGGGCCGCACGCGTCAGCGGCGACAGCGCGCGGCTGACCCCGACCAGCAGCAGCAAGGTTGCCAAACCGCGCCACCATGACGGCGAGCCGATCGCCGTGCCGAGATCGACCACCGAGGCGAAGGGTTTCGGCGCAGGGGCGGACGCAAGCGACCGGCGCAATGCCGTCGCGCCGCCCGCAAAGCCGCCATCCTGATGCGCCAGATACATTCAGCCCGCCCGCCGGTTGGTCTGCGCAATTAGTGAACCAGCGAAGTTAAGGTCAAGCTAAGGACCTTGTCCTGCCGGTCCTGGGACTGGCATTCGCGACCTCCGCCGACCATCTAGCTTGCAGGTCGAGGAGCGCGGATCGGTGCCAAGCGGTAATAAATATTATGATGGTCCGCCCTCAGACCATTTTGACGGCCTTCGCTTTTTCAACCCGGATCACCCCGATACCGACCGGTCTTTGCGACAGGTGCTGCGATGGAAGCTTCGCGAAACCGCCGCGAAATGGCCCAAATCGGTCGCGACCTCGCCGGCCAAGCCGCAAGAGCGGGTGAGCGGACTGCGGATGACGATGGTCGGCCACGCCACCTTGCTGATCCAGGCGGCGGGGCTGAACGTGCTGACCGATCCGCTATGGTCGGAACGCGCCAGTCCGGTCAGCTGTGCCGGCCCGAGACGGGTAACGCGACCGGGGATTGCCTTTGCCGATCTGCCGCCGGTCGATTTGGTCCTGCTTTCGCACAACCATTATGATCACCTGGACACGGCGACGCTGCAGCGGCTGGTGACCGCGCATGATCCGCTGATCGTCACGCCGCTCGGCAACGATCGGATCGTCCGTCAGGCAGCCCCCGGGGCGCGTATTGCCGCGGGCGATTGGGGACAGACGATCGCGCTGGCCGCCGGTGCGGAGGCGAGCATCGTCCCGGCGCACCACTGGTCCGCGCGCGGCCTGAGCGACCGGCGCATGGCATTATGGGGTGGCTTCATGCTGCGCACAGCCGGGATGCAAGTCTATTTCGCGGGCGATACCGGCTATGGCGATGGTGAGATTTTCCGGGCGATGCACCGGCTTCACGGCGCGCCGGACGTCGCACTCATCCCGATCGGCGCTTATGCGCCGCGCTGGTTCATGGCCGATCAGCATGCCGATCCTGACGAAGCGGTGCGGATCATGCTCGACCTTGGCGCGCGTCACGCGATCGGGATTCATTGGGGCAGCTTTCGACTGACCGACGAGGCGCATGAGGAACCCGTCACGCTGTTGCACGCCGCGCTCGCCCGGCATGGCATCGACTTGTCACGCTTCCCCGCCGCTTCGCCGGGCGACGTGTTCGACTATTAGCGGCTGGCGATCTGCATCCCGCGCTGCTCGCAACGCGCCTGAACAACCGGGAACAGCACGTCGGTGTGCCGGGCCAGCGAATATTGCGCTGCGGCGAGGCAAGCACTGCGGGTCTCGTAGCGCACCGGCTCGATCGCCACGCGTTCGCAGCCGCTGCCCGCGTCGCCGCAGCCGAGGATGGCGATGACGAAGGCTAACGGCTCCATTGGCGATTTCCCGTGGCTTGCCCATATCTAGCGTTTGAGGGGCCGCTTGGTTCCTGTAGCGGAGACCCGATGCCCCCTGCCGTAGAAGTCACTGCCGATGCCCCGCCCGCGTTCGCGACGCTGCGGCGGTTCCTGCCGTATTTGTGGCCGAAGGACGATGCCAAGCTGCGTGCGCGAGTAGTCGGCGCGATGCTGCTGGTGCTTGCGTCCAAATCCGTGACGCTGTCCATGGGCTGGCTGTACAAGGGCGCGATCGACCGGATGACAACGCCGCAGAATGCGGCGGTCATGCTCGCGATCGGCCTCATTGCCGCTTACGCCGGAGCGCGTTTCGCGGGCGTGCTGTTCGACAATCTGCGCAATGCGACGTTCGAACGCGTCGGGCAGGATGCGACGCGGCGGCTGGCGACCAATGTGTTCCGCCATCTCCACGCGCTGTCGCTGCGCTTTCACCTTGCGCGGCGCACCGGCGCGGTCGCCAAGGTGATCGAGCGCGGCACCAAGAGCATCGACACGATGCTCTATTTCCTGCTGTTCAACATCGCCCCGACGGTGTTCGAGCTGATCGCGGTTTCGGTGATCTTCCACGTCAAATTCGGGTTCGGCCTGGTCGCCGCCACGCTGGCGATGGTCCTATTGTACATCGCCTTCACCCGCTGGGTGACCGACTGGCGCGCCAAGCTGCGCGAGGAGATGAACACGATGGACACAGGCGCCAGCGCCAAGGCCGTCGACTCCCTGCTCAATTACGAGACGGTCAAATATTTCAACGCGGAAACCCGCGAAACCGAGCGTTACGCCCGGGCCGCCGGGGCCTATGCCAATGCCGCGGTCAAATCCGAGAACTCGCTGGCCTGGCTCAATGTCGGCCAATCGCTGATCACCAACGTGATGATGGCCGGGGCGATGGGCTTCACCATCTGGGGCTGGAGCCAGGGACGCTTCACCACGGGCGACGTGGTGCTGGTCAATACGCTCCTGGCGCAGTTGTTCAGGCCACTCGACATGCTCGGCATGGTCTACCGCACCATCCGTCAGGGCCTGATCGACATGGAGGCAATGTTCGGGCTGATCGACATGCCGGCGGAAATCATGGACGCGCCCGGCGCCGCGCCGCTGGCCGTGACGCGCGGCGAGGTCAAGTTCGAGCAGGTGGCTTTCGCTTACGATCCCGAGCGGACGATCCTGCACGACGTCAGCCTGACCGTTCCCGCCGGCGGAACGCTGGCGGTCGTCGGACCGTCCGGCGCGGGAAAGTCGACCTTGGCGCGTCTGTTGTACCGCTTTTACGACATCTCGGACGGCAGAATCACGATCGATGGGCAGGATCTTCGCGATGTGACGCAATCGTCGCTGCGCGCGGCCATCGGCATCGTCCCGCAGGATACGGTGCTGTTCAACGACACGATCGGCTATAATATCGCGTATGGCCGCGAGGGCGCGACCGATGCGGATGTGGTGGCGGCAGCGAAGGGCGCGGCGATCCACGGCTTCATCGCCGCCCTGCCCGATCAATATGCGGCGATGGTCGGCGAGCGCGGGCTCAAATTGTCGGGCGGCGAGAAGCAGCGCGTGGCGATCGCGCGGACCTTGCTCAAGAACCC
>CAXTPT010000020.1:0-43917 GCA_964246315.1 uncultured Sphingomonadaceae bacterium
GTGCTGTTCGACACCTGGGTCCACCCGCTGGTGATGGGGCTGGAGGAGCATCTGCTGACGATGTTCCGCGACGATTTCGAATTCAGCGATTCGGCGGGCGGGAGTCACCTCGGACATGGGTCCGGAACAACTCACGTTCGTCATGCTGAAGTCGCTTCAGCATCCACCCCTCCGTTCGCAACGCAGCCGCAAATAGAAGAATGGACCCTGAAACAAGTTCAGGGTGACGATGCTGATGTCGGTGGCTGGTCACCCGAAGCCGAAAAAGAACTCCTCAAAATCCCGTTCTTCGTGCGCGGCAAGGCGCGGCGGAACACCGAGAAATTCGCTGCCGAACAAGGCCTTGCGGCGATCACGCTCGATACGCTGTACGATGCGAAGGCGCATTATGCCCGGTAATGCGCCGCTGCATGTCGTCATCGTGACGCTCGACAATCATTTGTCGGGCGCCGCCGAGCGCGCCGCGGCGCGGTTCGCTCGCGAAGGCGCGAACATCACCATCGGCTTCCACGCCGCAGCCGACTGGGACCGCGACATGGGGGCGCTCGACCGCTGCACGGCCGATATCGCGCGCGGCGACATCGTCATCGCGACGATGCTATTCCTGGACGATCACATCCGCGCCGTCCTGCCCGCGCTCGAGGCGCGCCGCGCGCATTGCGCGGCAATGCTCGGGCTGATGTCGGGTGCGGAGATCGTGCGGCTGACTCGGCTCGGCGAGTATCGCATGGACAAGCCGGCCAAGGGCCCGCTCGCCTTGTTCAAGCGGTTGCGCGGCTCGTCCAAGCCGGGCGCGTCGTCGGGCGCGGGGCAGATGCGGATGCTGCGGCGGCTGCCCAAGATCCTGCGCTTCATCCCCGGCGCCGCGCAGGACGTCCGTGCCTATTTCCTGACGCTGCAATATTGGCTGGCCGGATCGGACGACAATGTCGTCGGCATGATCCGCGCGCTGGCCAACCGCTATGCCGACCACGAAACGCGTGCCGATGCGCCGCGGGATTATCCCGAGGTGGGCGTGTACCACCCGGCGATGGCAGGCCGCATGGCCGAGCGGATCGACCTGTTGCCCAAGTCGAAAGGCGCGGGAACCGTCGGCTTGCTGATGCTGCGTTCGTATCTGCTGGCGCGCGACACCGGCCATTATGACGGGATAATCGCGGCGCTGGAGGCGAAGGGCCTGCGCGTCATTCCCGCCTTTGCCAGCGGGCTCGATTCGCGCCCGGCGATCGAGAAATTCTTCATGGCGGATGGCCGCGCGGCGGTCGATGCGATCGTCTCGCTGACCGGCTTCAGTCTGGTCGGCGGGCCGGCCTATAATGACGCGGCCGCCGCCGAGGCGATGCTGGCGCAGCTCGACGTGCCTTATGTTGCAGCGCACCCGATCGAATTTCAGTCGCTTCAGCAATGGGGCGCGAGCCGTCAGGGACTGTTGCCGATCGAGGCGACGATGATGGTCGCGATCCCTGAGCTCGACGGCGCGGTCCTGCCCAGCGTGTTCGGCGGCCGCGCCGACGCGTCGGGCGCCTGCACTGGCTGCGGACGCCGCTGCGCGTTCCCCGCCGCCGGCCTTGTGCGCGAGATGCAGTCTTGCCCCGAACGTGCCGAGGCGATGGCTGCAAAGGTCGCGAAGCTGGTCGCGCTCCGCCGGTCCGAGCGCGCGGCGCGCAAGCTGGCGATCGTCCTGTTCAATTTCCCGCCCAATGCCGGCGCGACCGGCACCGCCGCCCATCTCGCGGTCTGGGAATCGCTGCACGCGACGCTCGGCAAGCTGTCGGCCGAAGGCTATCGGGTCGATGTCCCCGCCGATGTCGACGCGCTGCGCGAAGCCGTGCTCCACGGCAACGCCGCGCGCTATGGCGCCGATGCCAATGTCCATGCGCGGATCCCCGCCGACGACCATGTCCGCCGTGAACCGCATCTCGCGGCGATCGAGGCGCAATGGGGTCCCGCCCCCGGCAGGCAGCAGGCCGACGGTGGCACGATCCACGTGCTTGGCGCGCAGTTCGGCCAGGTGTTCGTCGGCATCCAGCCGGCGTTCGGCTACGAGGGCGACCCGATGCGGCTGCTGTTCGAAGGCCGCTTCACCCCGACGCACGCGTTCAGCGCCTTCTACCGCTGGCTGCGCGAGGATTTCGCCGCCGACGCGGTGCTGCATTTCGGAACGCACGGCGCGCTCGAATTCATGCCCGGCAAGCAGGCTGGGCTGACCGGCGATTGCTGGCCCGAACGCCTGATCGGCGATCTCCCGAACATCTATCTCTATGCGGCGAACAACCCGTCCGAAGCGCTGATCGCCAAGCGCCGCTCGGGCGCGACGCTGGTCAGCTATCTGACGCCACCGCTGGCGCAGGCGGGGCTGTACAAAGGGTTGAACGATCTCAAGGCGCTGCTGGAACGCTGGCGGTCGTCACCATCGGCTGACGAGCGAACGTCGCTCGAATCGCTCATTGGCGAATCGGCGCAGGCGCTCGACCTTGACGGCACCGAAATCACGTCCCTTTCCGCCCGCCTTTACGAGCTCGAGCGCGAGCTGATTCCGCACGGCCTCCACGTGCTCGGCCAGATGCCCTCGACCGACGCCGCCGCCGAAATGATCGACGCGATGGTCGCCGCCGGTCACGCCGATGACGGTACGCTGGCGCGGATCGTCGGCGAAAATCAAGAACTCGACGCGCTGGTTCATGCGCTCGACGCGCGTTTCGTGCGGCCCGCGCCGGGCGGCGACGTGCTGCGTAACCCGAAGGTTTTGCCGACCGGACGAAATATCCATGGTTTCGACCCGTTCCGTATTCCCGATGCCTATGCCTGCACGCTAGGACGGACGCAGGCGGACGAGCTGATCGCGCGCCACACCGCGACCGCGGCATTCCCCGAAACGCTGGCGATGGTGCTGTGGGGCACCGACAATCTGAAATCAGAAGGCGTGCAGATCGCGCAGGCGCTGGCGCTGATCGGCGCGCGGCCGCGGTTCGACGGGTTCGGGCGGCTGGCCGGCGCGGAACTCGTGCCGCTGGCCGAACTCGGCCGTCCACGGATCGATGTGGTGGTGACCTTGTCGGGCATTTTCCGCGATCTGTTGCCGCTCCAGACGCGCATGATCGCCGAGGCTGCCTGGCTCGCCGCGTCCGCCGACGAACCGTCCGACAAGAATTTCGTCCGCAAGCACAGCCTGGCCCATGCCACCAAGCACGACTGCGACCTCGAGACCGCCGCGCTGCGCGTCTTTTCGAATGCCGAAGGGTCATACGGCGCGAACGTCAACATGCTGATCGACGACGGCGCATGGACCGATCCCGACGAAATCGCCGAGGTGTTCGAGCGGCAGAAGGGCTATGCCTATGGCCGTTCGGGCGTGCCGGCGCGGCAGGCCGAATTGTTCAAATCCGCGCTCGCCGGCGTCGATCTCGCCTATCAGAACCTCGACTCGGTCGAATTGGGCGTCACCGACATCGACCATTATGTCGATGCGCTTGGCGGGATCAGCCGCTCGATCACCCGCGCCAAAGGCAAGGCCGCGCCGGTCTACATCGTCGACGCGACGCAAGGCGCCACCAAGGTGCGCACGCTCGGTGAGCAGGTCGACCTCGAAACGCGGACGAGGATGCTCAATCCGGTGTGGTACGAGGGCATGCTCAAGCATGGCTTCGAAGGCGTGCGGCACATCGAGGGCCATGTGACCAACACGATGGGCTGGTCGGCGACCACCGATCAGGTCGATCCTTGGGTCTATCGGCGGATCAGCGAGACCTTCGTGCTCGACGCCGAGATGCGCGAGCGGCTGGCGGGGCTCAACCCAAAAGCTTCGGCGCGCGTCGCCAACCGCCTGATCGAAGCGAGCGACCGCCAGTTCTGGACGCCCGACGCGGCGACCCTCGCGGCGCTGCAAGCGGCGAGCGACGAACTCGAAGACCGGCTCGAAGGCATTACCGCGGTGGCGGCATGAGGAATTTTTAATGGCTCTCCACGACCCACTTCCCCGCACGCGCGACACGCTCGGCCTCGACGGCGACGGCAGCGTTCAGGTCAAGCTCGACCCCAACGACCGGATCGGCACGGCGAAAGTGTTCGCGGTATACGGCAAGGGCGGCATCGGCAAATCGACCACCTCGTCAAACCTGTCTGCCGCCTTTTCGCTGCTCGGCAAGCGCGTGCTGCAGATCGGCTGCGATCCCAAGCATGACAGCACCTTCACGCTGACCAAGAAGCTGATGCCGACGGTGATCGACGTGCTTGAGACGGTCGAGTTCCACAGCGAGGAACTGCACCCCGAGGACTATATGTTCGAGGGCTATAATGGCGTGATGTGCGTCGAGGCGGGCGGACCGCCGGCCGGCACCGGCTGCGGCGGCTATGTCGTCGGCCAGACGGTCAAGCTGCTCAAGCAGCATCACTTGCTCGAGGAAACCGACGTCGTCCTGTTCGACGTGCTGGGCGACGTGGTGTGCGGCGGGTTCGCCGCGCCGTTGCAGCATGCCGAGCGCGCGGTTGTCGTCGCATCGAACGATTTCGACAGCATCTTTGCGATGAACCGCATCGTCGCCGCCATCAAGGCCAAGGCCAAGAATTACGACGTGCGGATGGCCGGCGTGATCGCTAACCGCTCGACCGCGACCGACGAGATCGACCGGTTCAACGCGGCGACCGGCCTTAAGCGCCTGGCGCACTTTCCCGATCTCGACGCGATCCGCCGCTCGCGCCTCAAGAAATGCACGCTGTTCGAAATGGAGCAGACGCCCGAGGTGGCCGCGGCGTGCGACGAATATAAGCGGCTCGCGGCGCAGATGTGGGCGGGCTGCGACGCGCTCGACGCCGAGCCGATGAAGGACCGCGACATCTTCGAATTCCTGGGGTTCGAATGAGCGACACTGCCGCCCTGCCGCGCTCGGACGCCTGGGCCGCCACCAAGGGGCGGCTGGAGGCCTATTTCGACCGGACCGCGCTTGACGCATGGACCGCGCTGACCAGCGACGCGCCGGTCAGCCGCGTGCGCGCCACGGTGCGCGCGGGGCGTGACCGGATGCGTGAGACGATCCTCGACTGGCTGCCCGCCGACATGACCGGCCTTACGCTGCTCGACGCCGGCTGCGGTACCGGCGCGCTGGCGGTCGAAGCGGCGCGGCGCGGCGCACGGGTCACCGCGATCGACGTCTCGCCCAGCCTGATCTCGATCGCGGTCGAACGGAGCCCGCGCGAGCTGCACGACCGGCTGCGTTTCCTGTCTGGAGACATGCTCGATCTGGCGCTCGGGCGCTTCGATCATATCGTCGCGATGGACTCGCTGATCCACTATCCGGCGACGGCGATCGCCGCGGCGGCACGCACGCTGGCGGTCCGCGCGGAACGCAGTCTGATCTTCACCGTCGCCCCCGCCACGCCGCTGCTGCGCGCAATGCACGCCGTCGGGCAGCTGTTCCCGCGCAATGACCGCTCGCCCGCGATCGTGCCCGTGACGACCGACCGGTTGCGCCGGGCGGTCGGGGCGCGTGGCCGCGACGCCCGGATCAGCGCGGGCTTCTACATCAGCCACGCGATCGAGGTTCCGCGATGATGCGCGGCGCGGTGTGGGCGCGGGTCGGCACCCGGTTCCTGCCCTTCGCCGATGCGGCGACGGCGGAATTGCCCCTGTCGCGCCTGCTGCGGCTGTCGCTGTTTCAGGTCTCCGTGGGCATGGCGGCGGTGTTGCTCACCGGTACGCTCAACCGGGTGATGATCGTCGAGCTCGGCATGTCGGCCAGCTTGGTCGCGATCATGGTGTCGCTGCCGCTGCTGTTCGCGCCGCTGCGGGCGCTGATCGGCTTCAAGTCCGATCATCATGCCTCGGTGCTCGGCTGGAAGCGCGTGCCGTACATCTGGTTCGGCACGATGCTGCAATTCGGCGGGCTGGCGATCCTACCCTTCGCGCTCCTGGTGATGACGGGCGACGGCACCGGCCCGGCGGTGTTCGGACAGATCGGCGCAGGCCTCGGTTTTCTGCTGGTCGGCGCAGGCATGCACACCACGCAGACGGCCGGCCTCGCGCTCGCCACCGACCTCGCGCCCGACCACGCCCGGCCCCGCGTGGTCGCGCTGCTTTATGTCATGCTGCTGATCGGCACCTTGATCAGCGCGATCGTCATCGGGCGACTGCTCGCCGATTTCTCGCCGACCAAGCTGGTTCAGATCGTCCAGGGCGCCGGGCTACTGACGATGATCCTCAACCTCGTCGCCTTGTGGAAGCAGGAAGCGCGCACCCGCGACGCGGAGACCAGGCGCGCCGCAACCCCCGCGTTTCGCGATGCCTGGGCGCTGTTCGTCGCGCGACCGAAGACCCTGCGGCTGCTCATCGCAGTCGGGCTCGGCGCGGCGGCGTTCAGCATGCAGGACGTGCTGCTCGAACCCTATGGCGGTCAGATCCTCGGCCTGTCGGTGGGGGCGACGACGTCGCTCACGGCGCTGTGGGCAAGCGGCATGTTGGCCGGGTTCGCGCTTGCGGCCAGGCAGCTTGGCGATGGCGGCGAGCCGCACCGGTTGGCCGGCTTCGGCGGCACCATCGGCGTTGCCGCCTTTCTGTTCGTGATCTTTGCCGGGCCGCTCCAGGCGAGCGCCTTGCTGGCGATCGGGGCCACGCTGATCGGCTTTGGCGGCGGTCTGTTCTCGGTCGGTACGCTCACGGCGGCGATGGCGATTTCCGACGACGAGACGCTTTCGGGCGGGCGCGGTTTGGCATTGGGCGCGTGGGGCGCGGTGCAGGCGACTTCCGCCGGCCTCGCCATCGCGCTCGGCGCCTTTGCGCGCGACTTGGTTTCGACCGCGGCGGTGGCGCGCGATCTCGGCCCGACGCTGGCCGGTCCCGTCACCGGCTATGCGTTCGTTTATTGCATTGAAATCGCCTTGCTGCTCGGCACCATCGTCGCGCTCGGGCCGCTCGTCCGCCACACCGGCCATCGCACCACGACCCGTTTTGGCCTCAGCGAATTTCCGATCTGAAAGGGACCGTCATGACCCCCCATATCACCCAAGGTATCGACGTCGCGCTCCTGGTGTTCTGGGCGTTCGTCCTGTTCTTCATCGGCCTGGTATTCTACCTTCGCCGCGAGGACCGGATGGAAGGCTATCCGCTCGAGGATGAATTAACGGGCCGGCTCGAGACGGTCGGCGGGCCGCTGCACACCGCGCGCGTCAAATCGTTTCTGCTGCCGCATGGCCACGGGGTCGTGACCACGCCGACCAAGGGCCGCGAGCCGGTCGATATCGCCGCGCAGCGCACCGACCGGTTCGCCGGCGCGCCCTATGCGCCGACCGGCAATCCACTGGCCGACGGCATCGGCCCCGCCGCCTGGGCCGACCGCGCCAAGACGCCCGATCTGGATATGGACGGCCACCCGCGCATCGGTCCGCTCAGCCTGCAGGCCGATTTCTGGGCCGCGCGTGAAGACGGCAATTTGAACGGCTGGCCGGTCGTCGGCGCCGATGGCGCCGTCGCGGGCCATGTCAGCGAATTGTGGATCGACCGCGCCGACCGGCTGGTCCGCTACATCCAGTTGGGCGACGGCGTGCTCGCGCCGATGTTCATGGCGAAGGTCGATCGCCGCCACCGCCGCGTCATCGTCGACGCGATCAACGCAGCCGATTTTGCGGCGGCGCCGCGCCCCGCCGCGCCGGACCAGATCACGCTGTACGAAGAAGAGCGCATTCAGGCCTATTTCGGCGGCGGCTATCTCTACGCCAATGCCGGACGGCAGGAGCCGTATCTGTGATGACCGAATATGAGCTCGAACCGATCCCGGGCCTGCCGGGGATGCTGCCGCCGGGCGAACATATCGTGTGGCAGGGTGCACCCGATGCCCGCGTGCTGGCGCGGACGGCGTTTCACACGCGGCTGATCGCCGGGTATTTCGCTTTGTTGTCGACGGTCGCGCTCGGGTTCGCCTTGTCCGGCAGCGGTTATACCGGGCTGGTGATGACGGTGGCGCTTGGCGTCATCGGAGTCGGGCTGCTGCACCTGCTCGCCTGGGGATCGGCGCGGACCACGATCTATACGCTGACCAACCGCCGCATCGTCTTCCGTATCGGCATCGCCGTGCCGAAGTGCATCAACCTGCCGCTCGGGCTGGTCGGCGCGGTCGATCTTGCCGCGCGGGCGGAAGGCGCCGGCGACATCCTGCTGACGATCGCCGGCCGTCAGCGGCTTGGCTATCTGGCGCTATGGCCGCACGCCCGGCCCTGGCAGTTGGCGACGCCGCAGCCGATGTTGCGGGCCGTGCCGGCGGCAGCGGATGTCGCCGCGCTCGTCGCGCGGACTTGCCTCGCGGCGCATCCCGAGGGGCGCATCGCCCCGGCCGAGGCTCGCACGATCGGCGTACCGGCCTTGGCGGCGGCGGCATGAGCACGGCTCACACGCATGCCGACATGCTGCCCAAGGGCGCGCTGGTCATTGTCGGCGCCCTGGTGGCATTCGTGCTGGCGGCGACCAGCTTCGTGCGGATCGCGCACATTCCGCCCGCCGCCTCGCCCACCGCGGCCCGCGCCGCCGCCGGGATTGCCGCGGTCAAATCGCGCGACTTGCGCTTCACCGACCGCGCCGACGGGGCGGTGGTGATCGCCGACGCGAATGGCGGCGTCGCGGAGGTGATCGCCCCCGGGCAGCAGACCGGCTTCATTCGCGGCGTAATGCGCGGATTGGCACGCGAGCGCCGTGCGCACGGCATCGGCGATGGCCCGCCGTTCAACCTGACGCTGTGGCGGGATGGGGAATTGTCGCTGACCGACAGCGCCACCGGCCGGGCGATCGAGCTGACCGCCTTCGGTGCGACCAACCGCGCCGCCTTTGCCGCCCTACTCGACGCCCGGAGGCCGGCGGCATGACATTGCTCAGCCGCACCCGCTTCGACACGCCGTGCCGTGTCGAAGTCGAGCTCAGCGACGAATTCTGCCGCGCCGACGTCGTGCTGGCCAACGACTATCAAGTCGGCCCCGGCGACCGGGTGCGCGTCCACGGCGCACCGATCCATGTCGGCTTTGGCGAGCGCCGCGTCGAACAGCGCGTCGCCACGGTCGAACGCGCCAGCACGGTTGAGCGGCTGTGGACCAAGCTCGCTGGTCATTTCGAGATGACCGAACTCTACGAAGTCAGCTTTTCGGATCGGATAAGCGCATGAACGCGATGACCCCCATCAATCCTGCGCACGATATGGACACGATGGCCATCGCGCGCGAGGACACCGTGCTGTCCCCCCGCTTCTACACCACCGATTTCGCGGCGATGGACCGGATCGACGTGTCGGCGGTGCGCGGCGAATGGGACGCGCTGATCGCCGAAATGGCGAGCGATCCCAACAAGCTGCACTTCAAGCGCACCACCGCGTTCGACGGGGTGATCGAAAGCCTGCCCGACGATCTGCGGCAGGAATTCACCGATTTCCTGGTCAGCTCGATGACCTCCGAATTTTCGGGCTGCATCCTCTATGCGGAGATCGCCAAGCGGGTGAAGAACCCCGATATCCGCCAGCTGTTCAGGCTGATGAGCCGCGACGAGAGCCGCCATGCCGGCTTCATCAACGATACGCTAAAGGACGCCGGCATCGGCGTAGATCTGGGCTTTCTGACGCGGACCAAGAAATACACCTATTTCCGCCCGAAATTCATCTTTTACGCGACTTATCTCAGCGAGAAGATCGGCTACGCGCGCTACATCACGATCTTCCGCCACCTCGCGCGGCACCCCGAGCTGCGCTTCCACCCGATCTTCAACTGGTTCGAGTTGTGGTGCAATGATGAATTCCGCCACGGCGACGCCTTCGCGCTGCTGATGCGTGCCGACCCGAAGCTGCTGTCGGGCGTCAATAAATTGTGGATTCGCTTCTTCCTCGTCGCCGTGTATGCGACGATGTACGTGCGCGACCATAATCGTCCCGCTTTTCACAAGGCGCTGGGCATCGATCCGACCGATTACGACCAGCGCGTCTTTTCGATCTGCTCGGATATCACGCGGCAGGTCTTCCCGCTGGTGCTGGACGCCGGCAGCCCGCGCTTCGCCGCCGGGCTCGAGCGGATGCGCGGCATTGCCGCGGAGATCGATGCCGCGAAGAAGCAAGGCGGGCTGATCGGCGGGATCAAGCGCGCCGGGCTGACCGTCGCCGCCGCAGTTAATTTCGCGCGGCTGTTCATCGTGCCGGTCAAGCGCAATGCCGCGCCCGCGCTGACGCGGCTGGTGCCCGCCTGGTGACGCTGCCGCCGCTCCTCTTTGCGTTGCTGATGTGGTTCATCGGCACCGCCGCGGTGGTCTGGCTCGACAGCCGGCCGCGCGAGACCTTCAGGACGAGCCTGACGCTGGCCGGCCTGGTATCGGTCGCGGCGCTGATGCTGGTGTGGGCGAAGGCGGACGACGCCAGCATCGGCGGCGCTTACACCGCTTTCGCGGCGGCGATCGTCGTCTGGGGCTGGCATGAGATGAGCTTCCTGATGGGCGTCGTTGCCGGACCCAACCGCGCCATGTGCCCGGCGGACGCAACCGGCTGGCGACGCTTCACCGCGGCGACGGCGACGGTGATCCATCATGAGGTGGCGATTGCCGCGACCGCGATCCTGCTGTTCGCGATCACCTGGGGCCAGCCCAATCAGGCCGCGCCGCTGACCTTTCTGCTCCTGTTCGTGCTGCGGCTGTCCGCCAAGTTCAACCTGTTCTTCGGTGTGCCCAACCTGAGCGACGAGGTGTTCCCCGAGCATCTCGCGCACCTCAAAAGCTATTTCCGTGTGCGGCGGATGAACGCCTTGTTCCCGTTCTCGATCGCCTTTGGGGCGGCCCTCGCAATCGGCGCCTGGCAGGCTGCCGAAGCCGCACCGGTCGGCAGTGGCGCGTCAGCGACCGGCGCGTTGATCGCCGGGCTGACCGTGCTTGGCGTGGTCGAGCACCTGTTCCTGGTAATGCCGGTTCGCGACGCGAAGATGTGGCAATGGGCGTCGAGCAAAGCCAACAAGGCGGTCGAAGCCGCCGTAATCGACTGAGTGGGGAGACGATGATGAACTATGACGGGCTGTTTGCCGAAGCGCTCGACGGACTGCGCGAGGCGGGCAATTATCGCGTCTTCGCCGAACTGGAGCGCCAGGCCGGCCAGTTTCCCCGCGCCAAGCGCTGGACCAGCATGTTCGACGTCGTCGACGTTACCGTGTGGTGCTCGAACGACTATCTCGGCATGGGGCAGCATCCCAAGGTGCTGGCGGCGATGCACGAAACGCTCGACCGCTGCGGCGCCGGCGCCGGCGGCACGCGCAACATTTCGGGGACCAATCACCAGCACGTCCTGCTCGAACGCGAACTCGCCGATCTCCACGGCAAGGAAGCGGCACTGATCTTCACGTCCGGGTACGTCTCCAACTGGGCAGCGCTCTCCACCCTCGCCTCGCGGCTGCCCGACTGCGTGATCCTGTCCGATGCGCTCAACCATGCCTCGATGATCGAGGGCATCCGCCACAGCCGCGCCGAGTGCAAGCGCTGGCGGCACAACGATGTAACACACCTCGACGAATTGCTGTCGCAGGTCGCACCAGGCCGCGCCAAGTTGGTCGCGTTCGAAAGCGTCTATTCGATGGACGGGGACATCGCCCCGATCGCCGAGATCCTCGACGTGTGTGAAAAGCACGGCGCGCTGACCTATATCGATGAAGTCCATGCGGTCGGCCTGTACGGCCCGCGCGGCGGCGGGGTCGCCGAGCAACTCGGGCTGATGGACCGTATCGATGTGATCGAGGGCACGCTCGGCAAGGCGTTCGGCGTGATGGGCGGCTATATCACGGCCTCCAAGAACCTGTGCGATTTCGTCCGCAGCTTTGCCAGCGGCTTCATCTTCTCGACCGCCCTGCCCCCGGCCGTCGCGGCGGGCGCCGCAGCGTCGATCCGCCATCTCAAGGACAGCCAGATCGAACGCGTCCGCCACCAGAACCGGGTCAAAATCGTCCGCCAGCGGCTCGACGCGCTCGGCATCCCGCATCTGCCAAACCCCAGCCACATCATTCCGGTGATGGTCGGCGACGCGCACCATGCGAAGATGATCAGCGACTGGCTGATGGACAATCACGGCATCTATGTGCAACCGATCAATTATCCGACCGTGCCCAAGGGCACCGAGCGGCTGCGCATCACGCCCTCTCCGGTGCATACTGATGGCGATATCGACAAGCTGGTCGAAGCGCTGAGCGAATGCTGGTCGATGTGCGAGCTGGCGCGGAAGCCTTTGGCTGCCTGATTCGAAGTGCTGGCACAGGTGAGGCGCTTGCCGTGCAGCTGGCCGCGGTCAGGCCGAGACGGCGGCACTCCCGCTCGCTTCCAGAACGTGACGGGCTCTAGCCGGCCAGCTTTTTATGCAGCCGCCATGTCGCGAGTGAAACGATGGTCACGACCAACGGTACCGTGACGGCCATCGCGATGTCATGCCGGACGCCGGGAATCGCGCCGAACAGGTAATTGGCCAGCCCGACCAGATAATAACTGATCGCCACCGCCGAGATGCCCTCGACCGCCTGTTGCAACCGCAGCTGGAGCTGCGTGCGTCGGTCCATCGAGACGAGCAGGCCGACATTCTGTTTGGCGAGCGCGATTTCGACACGCGTGCGCAGCAAGCCGCTGGCCCAGGCAGCGCGCT
Source organism: uncultured Sphingomonadaceae bacterium (assembly GCA_964246315.1). Lineage (GTDB taxonomy): Bacteria > Pseudomonadota > Alphaproteobacteria > Sphingomonadales > Sphingomonadaceae > Sphingomonas_O. The sequence goes on from CAXTPT010000020.1 coordinate 12,618, forward strand.
GTGACAGGTCTTCGATCCGCGCCGAAAAGGAGTCGCAGGTGCGCACCGCGGGGGTCAAGCGGCGCTCGGTAAAGTCGCGTAGCGTCTGGTGCCCGCGCACCGCGCCGATGTGCAGCGCGGCGAGGCGGTCGCTGCTGAGCTGGGCATAAGCACGCGTCGCGCTCATCCGGTAGCGCGTTTCGGCGTCCAGCCGGGCAAGTTCGGCGGAGAGATAGGTCAGCTCCCCCAGCAGCGTGTCGTCGTCGGACGTCTGTTCCGAAACCGCGCTGGTCAGCTCGGCCAGGCGGGCCTCGAGCTTGGTGACCTCGGGCGTCAGGCGCTGCGCCAGCGGCAGGCCGAGCAGCGCCATATTCCGGTAATTGCCGAGCTCCTGCAGCCGCAGCACCAGCTGCGCGGGCTCGCCTCCCGCCAGATCGCGGTCGAGGATCAGCAGCCGGCCATAGCCGTCTGGATGCAAGCGGAAATCTGACAGGACCCGTGCCGCGCCGTCAGCGACGTCGCAGATTACCGTGGCTTCCGTGGCGAAGCAGCCTTCGAGCTGCGCCGGCGTCGGCTCGGGCTCGCCATGCGCGACCAGCGTGATCTGCGTCGCGCGGACGATCTCACCGGGCATATCCGCATAGATCGCCGACAGCTGCGGCTCGAAACGCATCGCATCGAACCAAGTGTCGGACGGCCCCGGCCGGACCAATGTGTAAGTCGCGAACTCGGTGTGCCGCTCCCACACCAGCGTCTGCTCGCCGAGCGTGAGCACGGCGTATTTGCTGGCAATCGGCACGACCACTTCGGCGGATCGCGCCAGCGCATCGATATGCGCGCGCGCCTGTTCGCCCCCCGCTTCTCCGAGCAAGGCGACGATTTGCATCAACCGGCAGGGCGAAGCGAAGCGCGGCAGGCGGCGGACGTGCATCTCTTCCGAGAGTGCCGCACGCAGCGGATGGCTGCGGATCATCTTGGCGATCCCGCGCCGCCGGCCCGGGCGGCGCGGGACCGGCTCATTTCCGTGCGGCTGTTGGCGCGGGTTCGTTCTTCGCGGTCATCGCCGCTGGCTGGTTGAACGCCGTCACCACCGCCGGCCCGCCGGCGGGCGCAACGGGCGCCGCCACGCCGCGCAACGCCGGTGCCTGGGCGAGCATGCTGACCCCGCCAAGCGGCTTGGACAAGCCTTGGTGGCAAGTCGCGCAATTGACCTTGTACGGGTCGCCATGCGGCCCCTTGCGGTTGGCCGGAAAGACGCCCTGCAGCGATGCCAGGAATTCTTCATTGACGTTCCGCACCATGCGGATGCCGTAATAGGCGGTGCCGCGCTGGGCCCGGCTCAAATTCCATGCGCGGAACGATTGGGTGTTGTGGCAATAGGTGCAATTGACGCCCAGCGCCGAGCTGACGTGCATCATCAGCCCGTAGCTCTTCTCGGCATCCTTGATCGACACGACATGGTCCGCCGAGGGCAAGGCCTTGTCCGAAGCGACGCGGATGTTGCCGCGCCCCGCGAAATATGCCGAGAAGACGTCGGATGGCAGCGACGCATAGCCGACATTGGGATCGGGCGCGTTCTGGCCGCGCCGGTTGCCCCTGATCGAGCCCGGATTGGGCGCGCCGTCGGCAAATGCCCATTTATTTTCGGGCACCGCATTGCCGCGGTGGCAGGTATAGCAAGTGACGCCGGTATTCTTGACGTGGCTTGCCCAGCGCGAATTGATGGTTTGCGTCATCTGGATCATGCGCCGCGCGGCGACCTTGGTGTATTTCTCGTCCGACGCCATGTTTTCGGGGTTGTGGCAGTAGTTGCAGCCCTGTTCGGGCGGCGCGACCCACTGATTCATCTCGGCCATCAGATGGTCGAAACGCTCCTTGCTGACCCCGCCCAGCACGCGCACGTTCTGGTAGCTGGCGCCGGCGGTCGGTCCGCCATCGGCGGGCAGCGCATAGGGTGCGGCGGGGATCACTGCCGCCTGTTTGATATTCGACCGGTCGACGATCTGGTCAAGCCCCGCGCCGCGATAGCCGGTCTGCATCGAGTCCTTGGGACCAGGCTCGCAACCGCCGAGCAGCAGCAGCGCCGCGCCACCGGCAACGACGGCGATCCTCATCGAAACTCGCATCATTGCGGCGCTCCCGGCAGGCTTGCGGGGTCGACCACCCCGGTGGCGGGGTAGTCCGGCGCATAATGGTGCAGAACCGCCCATAGGTACCAATTGTCGACGACCGTGCCGCTCAGCAGGATGCCGAACGCGCCCGACAAAGGCGTCAGCACCGCGAACCACCATGCCCAGCGATGGATCGATTCCATCGTCGCATTGAAGCCCATCGTCCAGCGCCAGAACAAGGCGGCGCGTTCGGCGGCGGTACCGCGATCGGTGATCTGCTCGATTTCGCGCTCACCGCCATAGCGTCCGACGGAAAGGATCGTCGCGCCGTGCATCGCAAACAGCAATGTCGAGCCGTAAAGGAAGACGATCGAGAGGCAGTGGAACGGGTTGTAGAACAAATTGCCGTACCGGATCGAGAATGCGGCGGTCCAATCGAGGTGCGGGAAGATGCCGAACGGCACCGCTTCGGCCCAGCTGCCCATCAGCATCGGACGAAGGAAGCCCAGCGTCACGATGAAGAAGATCGCCGCGGCGAATGCCCAGGCGACATGCGTGCCCATCCCCAGCGCGCGGGCGCGGCGGTACGTGCGGAGCCACCACAGGACCAGCGAGCTGACCATGAAGAAGCCGGCGAATTGCCACCAGCCACCCTCGGCCAGCGGGACGAATGTCTGGAAGCCCCATTCGGGTCCGGGCGGCTCGAGCGCGAGCCAGGGCAGCTGACGGACGAACTGGATCGGGTTCCAGTTGACGCTCGCGAACATGTTGAGCCCGATGATTTCGAAGCTCAAGAACGCGCATAGCAATGACGCGATGCCGAGCTTGCCGAGGTAGATCGGGCCGATCTGCGATGCGCCCAACTTGCCGAGCCAGTAATGATAGCCCCCGCGACCGACGCGTTCGAAGCTGCCCGCGGGGAGCCGGGGGCCGAGTTCGATCGGGCCCCTCAGCTGAACCTGGGTGAAGACGTTTTGATAGCGCATGACCTATCTCCCCCTTAAGACCAGATCGGCAGGTTGAGCCACCAGGTCCACCATTCGGGCCAGCCGCGTGTCCACAACGGCCCCGAAACGATGATGCACACCGCGCTCCAAAAACCGGCGCTCAGCGCCATGAACAGGCCCAGCCGGTGAATGCCCAGCGTGCCGATCGAATAGCCGATCGTGTCGCGGAAGAAGGCGTCCTCATATTCGGGCGATTTGACCGCCTCACCCGGCGCCGGATTGACCGCCGACAGCACCAGCGCGCCGTGAAAGGCCAGCGCGCCGCCCGTCACGAAGAAGAAGCTGACGGCCAGCATATGCGCCGGATTGTAATGGAAATGGAGATATTGGTAGCCGGTGTTCGACACCCAATCGAGATGGCTGAAGATGCCGTAGGGGAAACCAAAGCCCCAGGCGCCAAGCAGCCAGGGTCGGATCACCACCAGCGAGACATAGGCGAAGATCGCGAAGCCGTAAGCGAACGGTACGTGATAGCCGATGCCGAGCTTACGGCAGATTTCGACCTCGCGCAGCGCCCAGGACGTGAACGCGGCGATCGCGCAGACCGTGATGACCTGCCAAAATCCGCCTTCGCGCAGCGGCGCGAGGCCCAGACCGTAACTGATGTCGGGCGGCGCAATCGAGATCAGCCAGGGGTTCCACGTTGGCCCTTGCGACGCGGCGTAAAAGATCAATGCGGTGCCGAGCGCCGCGGTGATCGCGGTGATCACGCCGAAGAAGCCGACATAGAATGGGCCGACCCAGAAATCGAACAGGTCGCCCCCGATCAGGGTACCGCCCCTGACGCGGTATTTTCGTTCGAAGCTCAGCAGCGCCATAATCTGTCTCCGCTCCTCGGCACGGTGGCCGGGATCGTGTTTGTCGCATGCCGGGAACAAGACCGGGCGGAGATGATCGCGCCCGGCCTTGTTTGCCGGTCCTGATCGGTGAGGCTCACGCCTCGCCGTAGTTCAACGCTATTGCGCAGGTGCCGGAGCAGCTGGCGCCATGGCCGCGGTCGAAGCCGTGTGCGGACCGTCAAGCCAGTTGAACTTGTTCGTGCTGAGCAGGATGAAGTGAATCAGTAATGCCAGCACGAATAAGAAGATGAACAAAGCGACCAGCGCGCGGCGCGGGTCGAAGATCAACCAAATCCTCCACATAATGTGGCCCTTTCCTTATTGAATTCGCAGTTCCTGTCGGCCGTGGCTTAGAGCCAGGGCCGCCAGTTCCACACCAGCACGTGCGCGACGATCGCGACGACTGTGAAGATCAGAAAACTGGTGATGAAGATCTTATGGAATTCCTTGGCTTCCGCCTCGGTCAGATAAGTTCGAACACCATCTCGTTCGTCGCTCATGTTTGCGTCTCCCATTGGCCCGGCAAGAATTCGAGAGCGTTGAGCGCGCCCCCGGGCGGCATCCGCACGGGCGAGCTGCCCGCATGGATCTGTGGTGCCCCAGATGGAGCGAAACGGTGACGGCGGCTCATGCGCGCGCCTCGGTAAGTGCGTGCGCCAGATGCGCGCTAGTGACATTGTCCTGATCGGCGCGCCGCGCGGCACGCTCGGCGGCGTCGCGAATGCGCTTGGCGGCGGAGATGCGCACGAGCACCGGCTCCCGCTCGACCGCCACGTCGAGCTGTGCTTTGGCGTCGTCATCCCAGGCGAGCGCGCGATCGATCCGCGCTGGCGTCGCCTCGGCCTTGTCGAGCTGGCCGGCGAGCGGAAGGATGTGGAAAAGCGCGTCGAACAGCGCGTTGCACACTTCCTGCACCAGATAGGTCGCGCCGGCATAGCCCATGAACGGGGTGCCAGTGTGGCGGCGGACCACCGCGCCAGGGAAGCTCGCCGGAATATACATGCCGCGCCCGCCGGCCTCGGCCAGATACATGCGTTCGTTGAAGCTACCGAAAAGGACAAGCGGCGGATTGTCGCGGATCATGTCCTTGACCGCTTGATTGTCCGACTTCGCCCCAGCGCAGCGCGATACCGCGAAGTTGCACGGTAGGCCCATATCATCCTCAAGGAACTTGCGGATGCCACGGGCATAGGTGTCGGTGGCGACGATGCCGAAGCTAGCGGTGCCGAAGAAATCCTGGGTCACCGAACGCCACAAATCCCATAAGGGCTTGATCGTAGTGTGCTTTTCGCGCTCGATAAAGGGTTCGGGGTCCAGGCCTGTCAACTCGCCCAGTTTGCGCAGGAACAGCGTCGTGCTTTCCAGGCCGATCGGCGCCTGTAGATAGGGGCGCTCGAGCGTCTCGCACAGGTTGCGGCCGAATTCGCGATACATGCAGACGTTGACCTCGGCATCCGCAAGCTTCTTCACGTCGGCGAGATGGCTGCCGAGCGGGAACGCCATCGCCACTTCGGCCCCGATGCCTTCGACCAGCCGCCTAATCTCGGCGAGGTCGGAAGGCATGTTGAACGTGCCGTACATCGGCCCGATGATGTTGACCTTGGGCCTGGCGCCGTCCTTGCGCGGCCGCGGCGCCGGCACCCTTTTCGGCCCGAACTGCGTCCACAGCCAGGTCAGCGCGCGGTCGGCTGCCTGCCACTGGTCCTCGTCGATGGTGCGCGGCAGGAAGCGCTGGATGTTGGTCCCTTCGGGCGTGACGCCGCCGCCGATCATTTCGGCGATCGAGCCGGTGACGACCACCGCGGGAAGATCCGGATCGAGCGTCTGCCATGCGCGTTTCATCGCGCCTTCGGTGCCGTCGCGGCCGAGCTCCTGCTCGCCAAGCCCGGTGACGACGATCGGCAATTCGTGCGGCGGTAGCGCGTCGGTGTAATGCAGCACCGATGTGACGGGCAGGTTTTCGCACCCGACCGGACCGTCGATGATGACCTGCAGGCCCTTGATCGCGGTAAAGGCATAGACCGCGCCCCAATAGCCCCCGGCCCGGTCGTGATCGATGATCAGCGTCATATGCGACGCTCCATCGAGGAGCCGTTCGTGTCGCGCGCAGTCGAGCCACGTCTCGCGACGCGCATGTCCACCGACTTCGCTCGGGAGAAACGGAGGCAGATGTGCCGCGTCATGTGCCGATATGCTCGTCCGCCTTGGCCGCGGCGATGCGGCGGGCGGCAAATTTCGCGGCGAATTCGGGCCGGGCGACCGGCTGGTCTTCCCACACCCCGGCGGTCGCCTCGCGGCCGACGCCGTCGAAAAAGGCCGTCATCCGGTCGAAACGGTCACGGTTGGCAAGCGCGGCATTGACAACCGTCGCGAGGCTGCCGGCCCCGGCTGGCCCCATCAGCGGGCGCGCGGAGATCAGATTGGTGAAGTAGAGCGCCGGAATCGCCTTTTGCTTGGCATGCTGCACCACCGGGGTGGTCCCGACAGCCAGATTGGGGCCGAATTCCTCGACAGCCGCGATATCCTGTTCGAGGCTAGCGCGAAATTGCACGCGCGCGCCATGTGCTTCGAGCCATTCGCGGTCGGCATCGGACCATTTCGTCCGGGGACAGGCGGTGCCCACATAGGGCACGTCCGCGCCACTTTCGATCAGCAGCCGCGCGACTAGCAATTCGGAGCCTTCATAGCCCGATACGGTGATCCGCCCGGTGATCGGCCTGGCGGCGAGCGCACCGCGGATCGCGGGAATGAAGCGGTTTTTCGCCGCGGCGACCTTGTCCCGGGCGATGCTACAGGCAGCACCGATTGCGTCGAGCCATGCGGCCGTGCCGTCCGCGCCGACCGGCGCCGAACCGACCACGCTTCGCCCCGCCGCTTCGAATTCGCGGATGCTGGCGGTGTAGAATGGATGGATCGCGCCGACGACCGCGCAGTCGAGCGCCTGATACAATTCGCGCCACTCGCGCGTCGGAACGACCGGGCCGGCGGCAAGACCGAGCGGCTCAAGCATCAGGCCGATACCGGGCGGATCGGCGGGGAACATCTCACCCAGCAAAGTCACCGTGGGCCGGTCCGACCGTTCCTTGGGCGCGGCGACCGGGCCGGTTTCGGCCTCCTTGCGCGCATAGCCGAGCATCGCGCCCGCCAGGACGTCCTTGGCCTCGGCATGAGTGGGAATACCGAAACCGGGCACGTCGATGCCGATCACGCGGACGCCATTGATCTGGTCGGGCAGCAGTTGCAGCGGTACGCCCGAAGCGGTGGGCACGCACAAATTGGTGACAACGATGGTGTCGTAGAGCGCCGGATCGGCGAGCCCCTCGACGGCTTCCTTGATATCCTCGAACAGCTTGCCGGTTACGAGCGTTTCGGAGGAGAACGGCACGTAGCCGACGCTGCGCTTGGCGCCGTAGAAATGGCTCGTAAAGGTCAGGCCATAGACGCAGCATGCCGAACCCGACAGCACCGTGGCGGTGCGCCGCATCCGCAGGCCGACGCGCAAGCTGCCAAAGGCCGGACACATCGATTGCGGCTGATCGTGCGGCCCCTGTGGATAATCCTGTGCGTAACGCGTGAGTATCGCGGACTTGCCGGCTTCGACGGCTGCGGTGCGGAGCGTATCCTTGGATGCGCACGCCCCTTCAATTCTCCCCCGGACGGCGAGGGGGACCGCCGACGAAGTCGGGGCTGGAGGGGGTTCGAGATTGAGCGTATCGCGTGGCCGCGAGCCACCTCCACCATGTTTCATATGGTCCCCCTCCCCTTCCCGGGAAGGATTTAGGAGGGCGTCAGACCGCATCATACACGACTTCGAGGCTCGGCTTGGCGACATAGGCGCTACCGCGCATGTCGGCCTGCGTCGCCGGTTTCAGCGCGAAGTCCGCGCCGGTCACATCGGCGCTAAACAAGCCAAGCAGCCCATCCTGATCGAGCGGCGCGGGCCGTAGCGGCGGCGCCTCGGCGACGTTAATCGCCAATTCCTCGAACAGCGATGCCCATTGCCCGCCCGGCTTGCCGATGATCTGATAGTTGGCGCTCTTTTTGCGAATGTCCTCGTTGGCTGGAATCGCGGTCAGCACCGGGATGCCGACCGCTTCGGCGAAGGCATTGGCCTCGCCAGTGCCGTCGTCCTTGTTGAGGATCATCCCCGCGACGCCGACATTGCCGCCCATCTTGCGGAAATATTCGACCGCCTTGCAGACGTTGTTGGCGACGTAGAGCGACTGCAGGTCGTTCGACGCGACGACGATGACCTTCTGGCACATGTCGCGCGCAATCGGCAGGCCGAACCCGCCGCACACCACGTCGCCGAGGAAATCGAGCAGGACATAGTCGAACCCCCATTCGTGGAAGCCGAGCTTCTCGAGCGTCTCGAACCCGTGGATGATGCCGCGCCCGCCGCAGCCGCGGCCGACCTCGGGCCCGCCCAATTCCATTGCGAACACGCCGTCGCGCTGGAAGCAGACGTCCTCGATGCCAACTTCCTCGCCGGCGAGTTTTTTCTTGCTGCTGGTTTCGATGATGGTCGGGGTCGACTTGCCGCCGAACAGCAGCGACGTGGTGTCGCTTTTCGGATCGCAGCCGATCAGGAGGACGCGCTTTCCCTGCTGCGCCATCATGTAGCTGAGGTTGGCGAGCGCGAACGACTTGCCCGACCCGCCCTTGCCGTAGATCGCGATGATCTGCGTTTCCTTGGTCACCGGACCGGTCGGCACGGGATCGGGCTCGTAGGACGCTTCCTCGCGTAGCTGACCGGGATCGAACATGCTCACAGCGCTCTCCAGTCCAGGACCATTTTGAGGCAGTCAGGGTCGGTAAAAGCTTGCGGATAAGCCTCAGCTGCCTCGGCCGCCGGGCGCGCGTGGCTGATCAGCCCGTCGAGCTCGAGCAGCCCGATATCGAGCAGTTCGATCACCGCGGCGATGTCCTGGGACGTGAATTCGGCGGCGATGCGCAAGCGCGCCTCGCGCATGAAAGCGGGCGGGAACGCAAAGGACAGCCGGTCGTAAAAGCCTGCCAGCGTCACCTCGCCACCTTTCGCCAGGCGGCCAAAGGCGGTGTCGAGCACGTCGCCCGCGCCGCTGGCGTCGCAAATCGCAGCATAATCGTGCCGCTCGTCTTCGGCGGGGTCGATGACGGTGTAACCGAACCCGTCGTGCCGCGCAGAATTGGTTTCCCACACCATTGGCGCGTCGCCGCCGGTGGCGATGGCGATCCGCGCAATCAGGCGCCCAAGAATGCCATGGCCAATAATCAGGTCGGGCACGCCGCCAGCGCCGATTGCGTGATGCGCCGTCGCGGCGAGCGCCAGCAGAATGCCATCGCGGCCCAGCGACTCGGCGACCGGTATGGCGCGCGCTGCGGGCAGAACAACGGATCGCGACGTCCCGCCGAACAGTCCGCGCGCATCGGCATAGCAGTTCGCGCCGGGGACGAAGACCCATTCGCCGACCCGTCCACGCGCGTCCGTTCCGGCATCGACGATCCGGCCGACCGACTCGTAGCCCGGCACCAACGGATAGCCCATGCCTGGAAAGCTTGGCATCCGCCCGGTCCACAGCAACTTCTCAGTGCCGGACGAAATGCCGCTCCATTGGATTTCAACACGCACATCGCTGTCGGCCAGCGGATTGAGGACAAGCGGCCGCAGCGCCAAACGCTCCGGTCCTTCAAGTATGACCGCCCATGCGTCCATACACCCGTCCCCTGCTACGCAAGGCCCCGGATGGACCCCGTCGCAACCGTAACTTTAGTTGGACACTTTTGATTGTCAACTAATTTGGACACAACGGCTTGTGGTCAGCGTATCGCCGCGATCGCACGCAGACCCATAGGCAGCGCGGTTCGTAGCAATTGACACCGTGAAAACCCGGCGGTTCGCAACATTTCGCGAATTTCCTGGGGGTTGCGTGGGCGGCCGGATCCCATCGCCAGCAGATAGAAACCGAAGTAAGCGTCGCCTGCCGGCGCGGCACCCGGCGTCCGGGCCATTGGCTCGGCGATGAACAGCGTCCCGCCGGGCGGCAGCGCTGCATGAATGTTGCGGAGCAAGGCGAGCGCTGGCGCGTCATCGTGATCGTGCAGGACACGGATGAGCGAGATGAGATCGTAGCCGGTCGGCAATGCGTCGGCGAGGAAATCGCCACCGTGGATCTCCACATTGAGCCCTGACGAGTCGAATCGGACGCGCGCCCGCTCGCCCACTGCCGGCAGGTCGAACAGTCCCAGTTCCAATTGCGGTGCGCGCGCCGCTGCCGACTGCAGGAACGCGCCCTCGCCGCCGCCGACGTCGAGCAGGCGGCGATGGCGGCGGAAGTCATAGCTGTCGAGCGCCTGCGCCGCGACCAGCGGTTGCGACGCTGCCATCAGAGCCGAATAGGCCGCCACGGCAGCCGTCTCGCCCGTGCCCGCCGACTCGGCGTAGCGCCAATGCCGTGAGAGCGCCCCGCCCCCGCCGCCGCGCCGCAGCAAGGCGACCGGATCGGCAAGGTCGGCATAAAGCAGATGGTGATGCGCGACCATTTCCTCGATCCCCGGATTACCGCGCAATGCCGCGCCGGCTTCGCCCAGCGTCCACGCGCTGCCGATGGGTTCAACCAGATCGAGTGCCGCCGCCGCACGGAGCAGGCGCTCGGCACTTTCGACCGGCAGACCGGTCAGGGCTGCGAGGTCGCCCGTTTCGCGCGGCACGGTGGCAAGCAAGTGGAGCAGTCCGGTCTCGATACAGGCTGCGAGGATTTGCGAATAAGTAAACCCGGCAACCAGATCGAACAGTCGGCGCGCGCGTGACCGTGCGATCGGTCGGGTTAACGGGAACCGCGCAGCGAGTCGCTGAAAGCGCGGTGATGCGAGCAGGCGGTTGCGCCAGGCGACCCAGCGACCATGCCAACCAAAATCTTGCGGACTGGACGAAATCATGTGTCCAGTTGTGTGGACACATGATAGCGTCGTCAATCGGAGGGCGGATGCGAGACGAACGCGCGATCGTCATCGGAGCGGGAGTCGGCGGGCTGGTCAGCGCCGCGCTGCTTGCCGCGCGCGGTTGTGACGTTACCGTCTGCGAGGCGATGGCCGGTCCAGGGGGCAAGCTCCGCGCGATCGACGGTGTCGATGCGGGCCCGACCGTATTCACGCTGCGCGAGGTGTTCGAGGAAGTGTTTGCGGCATGCGGCGACTCGCTCGAAAACCATTTGACGATACGCCCGGCAACAACGCTCGCGCGCCATCACTGGGGCGACGCGCGGCTCGATCTCCATGCCGATCCCGCGGCGAGCGAGGCGGCGATCGGCGCGTTCGCCGGGGCGGCCGAAGCGCGCGGTTACCGCGCCTTCCGCGCCGAGGCGAAGCGGCTGTTCGAGGCGCTCGACCGGCCCTTCCTGCGCGGAGCCAAGACCGACCCGATCACGCTCGGCTGGCGAATGGGCCTGCGGGGATTTCCCGACTACCTCAACCTGCGCGCTTATACCTCGATGTGGCGAGCGCTGGGCCGCTATTTTCGCGACCCGCGGCTGCGGCAATTATTCGGGCGCTACGCCACCTATTGCGGCTCGTCCCCCTTCCGCTGTCCTGCGACGCTGATGCTCATCGCGCATGTCGAGGCGAGCGGGGTGTGGCTGGTCGATGGTGGAATGCACCGGCTGGCGCTGGCGCTTGAAGCGCTCGCCCGGCATCAGGGGGCGCGTTTCCGCTATGGCACGCCGGTGCGCGGCATCCTGGTCGAGCACGGCCAGGCGGCGGGCGTGCTCCTGGCGAGCGGCGAGCGGCTCGGCGCCGACGCCGTGATCTGCAACGCTGATCCCGCCGCGATCGGCGCGGGCGCCTTCGGGGAGGCCGCACGGCGCGCGGTTGCTGCCGTGCCCCCGCAAAGCCGTTCGCTGAGTGCCATGGTCTGGACAGCCCGGGCCGCCACCGACAGCTTCCCGCTATCGCGTCACAACGTCTTTTTTTCCGCTGACTATCCCGCCGAGTTCGCCGCGCTTACCGCCGGCCGGCTGGCCGAGGCGCCCAGCGTCTATCTTTGCGCGCAGGACCGTGACGCCGCCGGCGCCACGCCTGTCGGCCGCGAACGCCTTCAGATTATCGTCAACGCGCCCGCCACCGGCGACGGCGCGCAGCCAAGCCCTGGGGAGATCGACCGATGCACGAAGGCCATGCTGGATACGCTGTCGCGGGCGGGGCTCTCGCTCGATCTTGGCGCTTCGGCGGTGTTGACGACACCGCGGGAGTTCAACGCGATGTGTCCGTCGACGGGTGGAGCCCTTTATGGACCGGCCTCGCACGGGTGGGCGGCCTCCTTCCGCCGCCAAGGCAGCCGGACGCGGATCCCTGGGCTTTATTGCGCAGGCGGGAGCACCCACCCCGGCGCGGGCGTCCCGATGGCGGCGCTTTCCGGCCGGCTAGCCGTCGACTGCTGGGCACGGGACCACGCTTCGACGTCGCGGTCGGTCCCAATGGCTATGCCTGGTGGTATATCGACGCGACCAGCGACGACGGCGCCTATGGTCTAACGGTCATCGCCTTTATCGGCAGCGTGTTCTCGCCTTATTACAAGATTTCGGGGCGGGGGCGGCCGGAGAATCACTGCGCGGTCAATGTTTCGCTGAACGGCCCGCGCGCCAAGGCCTGGGCGATGACCGAGCGCGGCGCTAAGCGGGTGCGGCGCGACGCCGATCACTTCGCCGCCGGGCCGAGCAGCCTGTCGTGGGACGGCGAAACGCTGGTCATCGAAGTCGACGAGATTTCCGCGCCGCTCCCGTACCGCGTACGGGGAACGATACGCGTGAAGACCGACATGATCGGCACGACGGCCTTCGCGCTCGATCCCGCTGCGCGCCACCGCTGGCACCCGATAGCGCCGCGCGCGCGGGTCGAGGTCGACATGACGCACCCGGGCGTGCGCTGGTCGGGCGACGGCTATTTCGACTCGAATTTTGGGGACGAACCGCTGGAACAGGGCTTCGACGATTGGCATTGGTCGCGCGCGCATCTGAACAACGACGTCGCGGTGCTTTATGAAGGGCGCCGGCGCGGCGGTGAGCCGTTCGAGCTGGCGCTACGCTGCGACCGCCAGGGGCGCTGGCACGACGCGGTGCAGCCCGCGCCGGCAAGCTTGCCGCGCACCGGCTGGCTGGTGAAGCGCGCGACGCGGGCGGACGCCGGCGCGATCCCGCGCGTCCTCAAGACCTGGATCGACGCGCCCTTCTATGCCCGATCGGCACTCAGCACGCGCTTGTTTGGCGAAGAAGTACAAGCAGTGCACGAAAGCTTGTCGCTCGGCCGGTTCCGCTCACCCGTCGTCCAGACCATGCTCCCCTACCGCATGCCCCGTGCCTTCTGGTGAGTCCGCCTTCGCCTTGTCGCGCGCCAGCTCGCGATTGATCGAAATCAACTGCCAGATGCAGAAGGCGAGCACCGGCACGCCGGCGATCGCCATGTCGAAAAAGCTGAAATAACTGCCGCTCATCGTTTCTCTTTCGCAAACCCGCGGATCAGCGCCGCCACCGTTTCGGGTTGTTCTTCATGCGCCAGATGGCCGAGGCCGGCGAGCACGTCCAGCCGCGCCCCGGGCACCAGCGACGCCGCCTCCCGTGCCGCCGCCAGCGGGATGGCGCGGTCGGCATCGCCATGGACGAGCAACAGCGGCGTGCGGAGATGCGGCAAATCGCGTTTGAGCGCGTCCAAATCCCACTCGGCCATCATCGCCAGAGCGCCCGCGACATGATCCGGCGCGCGCAACAGCCGGGCATAATGCGCGACCCCCGCGGCATCGATGCGCGAGCCGGTGCTGCGCGCGAGGAACCGCGCGGTGTCCCCGCCGCGCGACAGCCCGGCGAAAATATGCGGCGCGAAGGGGTTGAGGAACAACAGTTTCGCAACCGTGGGAAACAGCGCCGCGCCAAGTCCGGGAAACGGCAGCAGCGCGGCATTAAGCCCGATGACGGCGCGCGGCGCGGCGGTGCCGTCCAGGATCATGCGCAGCGCGATCGCCGCGCCCGCCGAATGACCGACGATGACGCCTGGCCGCCGGTCGAGCGCGGCGAGCAGGTCGCCGATCGCACGCGCGATCGCGGGCATGGTCATGCCGCCCGGCGGCCGTCCGGCGGTAAAGCCGTGCCGGGGCAAGTCCGGCGCGATCACCGTGAAATCCCGGCCGAGCAGCGGCATCAACCCGCGCCAGCTGTGCGTGCTGGCGCCGGTGCCGTGGAGCAGGAGCAGCGGCTCGCCGTCCCCCGCCACCTGCACATGCCAGCGGACATCGCCCGTATCGACGGAGCGGCTGTGCGCACGGTTGGGCCAGTCCGGCGGAACGCTCACGCCCGCTGCGCCGCGCCGATCGCCGCGTGCATCGCCGCGGCATCGGCGCGCGGCAGCGGCAGATAACGCGCGCGCATCGCCGCCGCGAGCGCCGCGCCCTCGGGGCGCGGCTTGGCGGAGATGTCGACGAATGCCGTGGCGATCCCCGCCGCGCCGATCGCCCGGGCGGCGGCATCGGCATCGGCCGCCGCCGCCGCCCGAACCGCGCGGCCGTCGACGGCGATATTGGCGCGGCCATCGGTCAACACGACCATGAACGGCGTCCGTCCGCGCGCTTTCGCCGCTTCGGCCATTTCGCGCGCCGCATTGAGCCCCGCCGCCAATGGCGTGCCGCCGCCCCCCGGCAATTCGGCCAGCGCCCGCCGCGCCCGCGCCAGCGACCGCGTCGGCGGCAACAGCAACTCCGCCGACGAGCCGCGAAATGCCACCAGGGCGACCTGCGCGCGCTTCACATAGGCCTCCGCCAGCAGCAATTCGACCGCCCCCTTGGCCTCAGCCAGCCGCGCCAGCGCCGACGAGCCCGAGGCATCGACCGCGAAAATCGTCAGCGCCTCGGCGCGGGTCTCGAAGCGGCGGATGCGCAAATCGTCGCGGCGGATCAGGATCCGGCGTTCGCGCCCGCGCACGCGCTGCCATGGCGCCGCGGCCCGGAGCGTGTCGATCAAGGCCAGCCGTGCCCCGCCGCCGGGCTGCCCCGTCCGCGCGCCGAGCGGCCGCCCGCGAAGTTTCGACTTGCGTCGCTCTCCGGCCCCCTGCGCCCGGCTCGCGCCGCGCCCGCGCCCGTCGGCGATGCGCGCGAGGACGTCTGCGGGCAGCGCCGCGAGCGCCGCGGCAAGGACCACGTCTTCGAGCGGCGTCGGGTTGGCGCTGTCACGATCCGCGCCATCGCCCTCATCGGGCGCTGGCGGTTCGGGCTGGGCTGGCGCGGCCGTGGGCAATTGCGTGGCGCGCGGCGCGAGCACCCGCCGGGCAGCGAGAATGAGGTCGGCTTCGGTCACAGCGTCGCGTCCGGCGAGTGCGGCTGCCGCACGCGCGGCTTTCAGCGCAAGGAGCGGCGCGCGCGCGGAGCCGATGCCGAGAGCAGCGGCGGTATTGGCAATCGCCGCCAAATCCTGCTCGCCCGATGCCGCCCGGCCATCGGCGCTGAGCTTGTCGCAGGGCTGTGCGTCGACCGGCACGCCCCCAATGGAGGGGGCGGCATCGAGCTCAAGGTGAAACGCCACGCGCTCCGCCAGCGCCGCCGGCACGCGCTCATCATCCGCCCCGTCATCCAGCGCCACCACCACGAAGCGCGCCCCGCCGTCCAGCGCCGCCGCGATCCGCGCCGCGCGCTCGGCGGAGAGCCGCTCGGCCAGCGGAACGATCAGCACCCCGCCCTCGGCCTCCGCCAGCAACCCCGCCTGCCGCACCGGACGCCCGGTCGCCAGTGTCGCGGTCAGGTCGATACCGCCCGACAGCCGCTCGTCATCGATGTGCAGCGGCAAACGGCGCAGCGGCGCAGCGGCGGGCAAGATGCGCCGCAATTCGTCGATCACCGCATCGCGCAATTCACCGCCGCCGCGCAGGATCATGCCGCCCAGACCCGGGTCGACCGCGCATAATCGCGCGGCGCGCAACGCGTCGGCGAAGGCGTCGCCCCCGCCTGACGGGCTCACGCCGCCAATTCCTCCAGCGCACGCCCGATTCGCGCGGTCGAGCCGGTTTCGTCCAGCACGTTGCGGCGCAGGCGATGGCGCAGCGCCATCGGCGCCACCGCTTTGACGTGATCGACCGTCACTACGGCCACGCCATGGAGCGCCGCCAGCGCGCGGCCCGCGCGCATCAGCGTCAGCTCGCCGCGCAGCCCGTCGACGCCGACCGCAACGCATAATTGCGAGGCGAACCCCAGTACCGCGTCCGGCACGGTCATCGCGCCGAGCGCCTCGCGTCCCCGCGCGATTTGTTTCAGCGTCTTGCGCTCGGCGCGTTTCCACGTTTCGGCGAACGCTTCGGGCGCACGCTCAAATGCGTCGCAGCGCTTCAGGATCTCGACCCGCGCCTGCAGATCCTGCGGCGTGCGCACCTCGACCGACAGGCCGAACCGGTCGAGCAATTGCGGACGCAATTCGCCCTCTTCGGGATTGCCGCTGCCGACCAGGACGAATCGCGCCGGATGCCGCACGCTCAATCCTTCGCGCTCCACGACATTCTCACCCGACGCCGCGACGTCGAGCAGCAGGTCGACGATATGGTCCTCGAGCAGATTGACCTCATCGATGTACAGGAATCCGCCATTGGCCCGGGCGAGCAATCCCGGCTCGAACGCCTTGATGCCGGCGCCCAGCGCGCGTTCGAGGTCCAGCGCGCCGACCACGCGGTCCTCGGTCGCGCCGAGCGGCAGATCGACGAACGGCACCGCCGTCTTGCCCTTGCGGGGGCTGCCGTCCTGATAGCCGGCCTGGTCGGCCGGAACCTCGGGCAGCAGCGCCGCCAGCGCGCGCACCGCGGTCGATTTGCCGGTGCCGCGGTCGCCGAACACCATCACGCCGCCAATGCGCGCATCGACCGCCGCGATCAGCAGCGCCAGCTTCATCTCGTCCTGGCCGACGATCGCCGAAAATGGGAAGGACACCCGCACCGCGCCGGTGTAACACGCGCCGGACACTCTACAAGATGGACACGCGATCCGATGTGGACACCGATCATCGTGGCGGCCGGCGCGGCCATCTTCCTCGGCCTGTTCGGCGGGCTGATGACGCCCATCGGACCGTGGTACCGCGAATTGAACAAGCCTGACTGGCAGCCGCCCGACTGGCTTTTCGGCCCAGCCTGGACGGTAATCCTGGGGCTATGGGCCTGGTCGGCGGAGATTGCCTGGAACGCCACGGCCGACGGGGATGCCCGGACCAGCGTCGTCATCCTGTTCGGCGTCAATGCGCTGTTTCACGCCTTGTGGAGCCCGCTATTCTTTCGGGCGCGGCGACCCGACCTGGCGTTGATCGAAGTGGTGTTCCTGTGGGCCTCGCTCGTCGCGTTGGTCGCGGGCCTGTGGCCGATCTCGCCCAAAGCGAGCCTGCTGATCGTGCCCTATCTGCTATGGGTCAGCTTTGCCGCCTGGCTCAACCTCACCATCGTCCGGCTCAACCGGCCCTTCCCCTAGCGATCCGCGCGGGCGCGCGCATTGCCGGACGGGCCGAACCCCAGCAGCCGCCAAGCTCGCCACTCCCGTCGAACCGCCGGAGGCGATGACGCTCAGCCGCTGCCCGCGGCGCGCAGCAGGCCCTGCAGGAGCTCGCTCGGGAAGCGGCGCTCGACCGTCACCGCGTAGAACGTCTCGGTCAGGCCCGGAAGCGCCGCCGCTTCGACAAGGGTTCCGGCCGCGAGTTCGTCGCCGACCACGATCGGCGGGAGGATCGCCAGGCCGGCACCATCGCGGGCAAGCAGGCGCATCATGGCCGCATCGTCCACCTCCGCCGCCACCAGCGGCCGGACACCCATCGCCGCGAGAAGTCCGTCCAGGGCGGCACGGGTCGACGTCGCGGCTGTCGGCACGATCAGCGGGCGCGTCGCCAGCAGGACGGCCGGATCGCGTTCCCCGGCGATCAGCGCGGGGGTGCCGACCAGCCCGACCTGCTGCTCGGCGAGCCGGTGGAGCACATAGGGGGTCGACCATTGGGCGACCGGCGGCATGTTCGTCAGCACCGCGTCAAGCTCGAGCGAGCGAAGCGCTTCGAAAAGCTCGATGGCTCCGCCCGAGCGCAGGACGACCTCGACATCGTCGCGGCCAAGCACGGGCCGGAGGAAGCGCAGCTGCAGGTTGCGCGATAGCGTGCCCAAGGCCCCGACGCGCAATATGCGCCGCTCCCGCGCGCCATCGCCCAGCGCGCGAACCAGCTCGTCCCCGGCCAGGAAGATCGCGTCGGCATGTTCCAGCGCCAGGCGTCCGGCGTCGGTCAGCGCCAAATGCCGGCCGACGCGGTCGAACAGCCGGTGGCCGAGCCGCTCCTCGAGCCGGCGGATCTGCACCGACAGCGCGGATTGCGAAACGTTGAGGCGCGCGGCGGTGCGCGTCAGATTCCCATCATGCGCGACGGCCCAGAAATAGCGCAAATGCGAAAAATTGAGCGACCTCATCCGTTCGCTTTTTCATAACGCTTCGATCAAATCAATGCGTTCAACATATCATCGCCGATCCGCTAGGCCGCGGCCGGAAGGGGACGAAGATGGACCAATTGCTCGCTGCCTATCTCGGACCGCTCGCCACGTTATGCGGAGCGGCAGTGCTGCTGCGCGCGGGGCGTGCGGCGCGCTCGGCTCCGCTGGCCGAGCTGAGCGCGCTGATCGCGCTCGCCGCGGCGGCGGGGCTGGTCGCGCTGCTCGCCGTCCACGGACCGGGCAGCGCCGCGCTGCCCTTCGCCCCCATGATCGGCGCGCGGATCGACATCGTCAGCGCGGCGATGCTGTCGCTGGTGGCCTTTGTCGGCTGGATCGTCACCAGGTTTTCGGTCACCTATCTCCAGGGGGAGCCGCGGCGCGGTCCCTTCCTCGCCTGGCTGCTGGCGACGCTGGCCTGTGTCCAGCTGCTGGTCACCGCCGGCACGCTCGTGCAGCTCGTCGCCGCCTGGGTGCTGACCAGCCTGTCGCTGCACCGGCTGCTGCTCTTCTATCCCGACCGCCCCGCCGCGCGGCGCGCCGCCCGCAAGAAGTTCATCCCCGCCCGCGCCAGCGACCTCGCCCTCGCCGGCGCGGCCGCCCTTCTTTACCTGACCGCGGCAACTGGCGACATTGATGCGATTCTCGCCGCCGCGCGGGCCGGCGGGCACGAGGCGGGCTTTGCCGCGGCAGCGGCGCTGCTGGCGCTCGCCGCAGTGCTCAAATCGGCGCAATTTCCGCTGCACGGCTGGCTGACCGAGGTCATGGAGGCGCCGACCCCGGTGTCGGCGCTGCTTCACGCCGGGGTGGTCAATGCCGGCGGCTTCCTGTTGGTCCGCTTTTCCGACGTCTTGCTGCACGCGCCGGGCGTGCTTGCCGCGCTGGCGGCGGTCGGCGGATTTACCGCGCTGTTCGCCGGGCTGGTCATGCTGACCCAGCCGGCGGTGAAGACCTCGCTCGCCTGGTCGACCGTCGCGCAAATGGGCTTCATGGTCCTGCAATGCGGCTTGGCGCTGTTCCCGCTCGCGCTGCTGCACATGGTCGCCCACTCGCTCTATAAGGCGCACGCGTTCCTCGCGTCGGGCGGCGCGATCGAGCAGGTGACGGCGTGGCGCCGGCCCGGGCCAGTCGCCGTGCCGGGCGGACGGGAGGTGGCGTTGTCTTTCGGCACCGCGATCTTCATCTACGTGCTCGTCGGACTGCCCTTCGGCATCGCCCACAAGCCGCCGCAGGCGGTAGCGCTTGGCGCAATCCTCGTGCTCGGGGTTGCCTATCTGATCGCGCAAGGACTGGCGTCACAGGCGCCGCGCGCACTGGCGCGGCGCACCGCGCTCGCCGCTCTCGCTGCGACGGTTTCCTATTTCGCCCTGCAGGCGGTCGCCGTCTCCCTGACCGCCGGCACGCTGCCCCCGCCGCCGCGGGTCGGCGCGCTGGAGTGGGTGATCATCGTCGTCGCGCTCGGCTCGTTCGGCCTGACCGCGCTGATCCAGACGCTCTTTCCCTTATGGTCGGGGCATCCGGCCGCGGCCGGACTGCGGGTCCACCTCGCCAACGGCCTCTATGCCAACGCGGTGTTCGACCGGTTGATCGGCAACTGGGCGGTCCGCCGGGCGGGCCGGGAGACAGTGAAATGAGCAACGGGACGATGCCGCGCGCGCTGCCACTCGGCGACGCGATCGAGCGCGCCCTGCGCGCCGTGCCGCCAGCCTGGCCGCTGGAGGCAAGCGTCGCGGTCAATCCGTTTCAGGGACTGGGCCGGGGCGGGCTGGCGGCGGCGGCGGCCCGGCTCGCCGCGGTCGCCGGTGAGCGCGCCACCATGCCGCGCGCCTGGTTCGCCGGACGCATCGCCAGCGGCGCGATCACCCGGCAGGATTTGACCGCGGCAGTAGCGGACGAGCCGGCCATGAGCGTGGAGGGCCTCATCAGCGCTCTCCGGGAAACAGCTCCGATGCCGCGGGCGCTGCCGACGGTTGCCGATATGGCCGGGGCGGTGACCGGCACCGACTGGGCCGCGTTGGTCGCCGACCGGATCGGCGCGTTCGCCGCCGCGCATTTCGACCGCGGACAGGCGTTCTGGCCAGCGGCGGAAGGATCGGCCTGGCGCGCCTGGCGCGCGACCGCGCTGCACGACCTCACGCCCGAGATCCTGGGCCTGCGGGGGTTCGCCGCCTTTGTGCGCGACCTGCCCGAGGACCCGAAAGTCTTCACGGGTGACGCGCTGACCCGGTTGGGGATCGAACAGCCGGTATGCACGCTCTATTGCCACCGCCTGCTTGCCTCGCTCGGCGGCTGGGCGCAGCTCGCGCGGCAACGGCAATGGGACGCAGAGCTCGTCGGCGGGGACGACGACACGCTCGCGGACCTGCTGGCGGTGCGCCTGGCGTGGGAGCTGAGCCTTTACGAGCTGGCAGGCGGGGCGGTGGCGCTGGCTTGGCGTGACGCGCAAGAGGCCTATCGGAGCGCGGACGATCCCACCCTGTATCGTCCGGACGCGGCCTTGCAGAAGGCCGCCGACCACGCGGCGCAACGCAGGCTCGCCGAGGCCCTTGGCACGTCCGGCGCTCCGCGCAGCGAGCGCAACGTGGCAATGCAAGCGATTTTCTGCATCGACGTGCGTTCGGAAGTGCTGCGGCGCGCGCTCGAGCGCCAGGACGATACGATCGAGACCTTTGGCTTTGCCGGCTTTTTCGGCATGGCGACCGCGCACCGCCGCGCGGGGTCCGACGTGGCGGAAGCCCGGCTGCCCGTCCTGCTCGCGCCGCCCGCCCGCTCACACGCCGACCAACCGGTCGCGAATGACCAGCGGCTGCGGGTGCGCAACCGGGCAGCCCGGGCCTGGGGCCGTTTCAGACTGGCGGCGGTGTCGTGCTTCGCTTTCGTCGAGGCGACCGGTCCGCTCTACGCCGCGAAGCTCGTCAAGGACGGACTATCGCTCGGCGACCGGCCGTCCGTACCGGAAGCGGCGCCCGTGTTCGACCCGGCGCCCGACACCGGACAAGGCATTGCGATGGCGGAGGGCGTACTGCGCGGCATGTCGCTGACCGAGGGCTTCGCCCCCTTGGTGCTGGTCGTCGGTCACGGCTCGCAGGTCGCAAACAACCCGCACGCGGCAAGCCTCCAGTGCGGCGCGTGCGGCGGGTATGCGGGTGACGTTAACGCTCGGCTGCTCTGCCGGCTGCTTAACGATCCGATCGTGCGCCAGGGCCTCGATGCACGCGGCATCACGATCCCGCGTGACACGCTGTTCGTGGCCGGGCTCCACGACACCGCCAGCGACGCGGTCACGCTGTTCGACGTGGAGGTTGAGGCCGGTGCTACAGACCGCATGCGCCGGGCGCGAACGTGGCTGGATGAAGCGGCGGCAGTGGCGCGCGACGAACGCTCCCGCCGACTGCCGGGTGCAGCCGGCGGATCGTCACTCCGGCGCCGCGGCCGCGACTGGGCGCAGGTGCGTCCCGAATGGGGTCTGGCCGGCTGTCACGCGTTCATCGCCGCCGCCCGCTCGGTGACGCGTGGACGCGACCTCGCCGGCCGTTGTTTCCTGCAAAGCTATGACCGCCGGCTGGACTCCGACGGCGCGATCCTGGAGGCGATCATCACCGCGCCGGTGGTCGTCGCGAGCTGGATCAGCCTGCAATATTTCGGGTCGGCGGTGGCGCCCGGCCTGTTCGGCAGCGGCAACAAGCTCCTCCATAACGCGGTCGGCGGCGTCGGCGTCTTTGAAGGCAATGGCGGCGCGATGCGCGCGGGGTTGCCATGGCAGTCTGTCAGCGACGGCACCACCCTTGTCCACGAGCCCGTGCGCCTGTCCGTCTGCATCGCCAACACGGCCGACAAAATAGACGCAGTCCTGTCGCGGCATCCCGAAGTGCGAAGCCTGTTCGACGACGGCTGGCTTTACCTGTTCGCGATGGACGATGACGGCCGCTTAAGGCAACGCTATCGCGGTCTCGGCAGCTGGGCGCCCGCCTTCGCCGGCCGTTTCGAGACAGAGCGTGAGATGGCGTAAGCCGGGCACGTCGCGCCGGCCGCGCGCGACGATTGCCACACTGCTGCCAAGGGGTGCGTCGGAAACTCGAGCGGCACGCCGCCCGCCTCGATGATCCCCGCCCGGACGCGCTCGGCCAGCTGCAGGTGATGGCGGTTGCACGGCACCAGGTCCGATCCCGATTGCGCAATGCCGATGATCGGCCGCCCACCCTGCAGCTCGTCCAGGCTCAGGCCAAAGTTCAGGTAACGCTCAACATACAGCGCCGTCATGTCGACATTGCCGAACCACGCCGCAGAACGCAAACGCGGGGTATTATGCGATACGAAGCTTGCCAGCGGCCACGGCAGCGATCAATATAATCATATAATTTAAGGTGCGACGATGACCAGGCCTTTGCGTCTCGCCCTGATCGGCATCGGCAAGATCGCCCGCGACCAGCATCTGCCCGCGATCGCCGGTGACCGCCGGCTCGAGCTTGCCGCCACGGTGGACCCGAAAGGCGGCACCGACGGGGTACCTAACTTCGCAACCCTGGCATCGCTGCTGGCTAGCGGCACAGAGATCGATGCCGTGTCGCTGGCGACGCCCGCCGGCGGGCGTCGCGCACTGGCAACAGAGGCGCTGGCGGCGGGGCTGCACGTCATGCTGGAAAAGCCGCCGGCGGGGACCTTGTCCGAAGTCGAGGACATGGCGCGGCTGGCCGAACAAGCAGGGAAAGTGCTTTTCACGAGCTGGCACTCGCGGGCGGCGCCGTTCGTCGAGGCGGCGCGCCTGTGGCTGGCGGGCCGGACCGTGCGCGGCATCCGGATCACATGGCGCGAGGACGTGCGGCGCTGGCACCCCGGGCAGGAGTGGCTGTTTGGCACCGGCGGGTTCGGCTGTTTCGATCCGGGTATCAACGCGCTCTCGATCGCGACGCAGATCCTCCCCGATCCCCTGTTCGTGACCGCGGCCGACATGTTCGTGCCGGCCGGCCGCGACCAGCCGATCGCTGCTGCGCTGACGGTCTCGACGGGGCAGGCTGTGGGAACCGTGGACTTCGACATCCGCCAGGCCGGACCGCAGACCTGGGACATCGAGGTGGAAACCGACGCGGGCCTGCTCGCGCTGCGTGAAGGCGGCGCGGTGATCGAGCGGCCTGGTGCCGTGCCCGAGCGTGCCCCATCGCGCGAATATCCGGCGCTTTATGCCCGCTTCGCCGCGCTGGTCGACGCCGGCCGCCCGGACGTCGACATTCGGCCGCTGCGGCTCGTGGCGGACGCGCTGCTCGTCGGCCGGCGCGTAACGGTCGAGCCCTTTATTTTCTGATCGCCGCGTCGTGCTCGGCGATACGGATCGCGGTGGTCAGCTGCCCTTCGAGCCGCCAGCCCGAGCGGGCAGACACCGCTCGCGCGCCCTCAATCCCGGGGGGCGGCGTAGGCGCGGGCGGGCACGCAAAGCGCGGTCCGCACGTTCCCCGCAAGCCTGGCTTCCAACACCGACACGTCCGACAGACCCGCGGCGGCAAACGCGTCAAGTTCGGATCGCAGCAGCTCCCGACGCGCTTCGACCACCTTCCCCAACCACAATATCTGCTGCTCGCCATGTTCGTAGGCGGGCCAGCCCGGGCCCGGGTCGCCGGTTCGAATAAAGCTGCCGTACATCGCGCCAAAGGCCTTGGCGCTGCGGTCGAGCTCTTCGCGATCCACGCCTTCGAACGCGGGCCAGCGCGCGAGATCCTCTGGCGAATAGTTTCGCCAGATCAGCGGCGTATCGCCCGTATGATAGGCCCGCACCTGTCCGCCGGCGCCGGGAAGATCGTAGGAGAATTGGAACACGTAGGTGCGCACGCCCTGGCCTGACAGGTTCTCGGCAATCTTCAGACTCGCGTGCTTGAAGAATTCGAACGACATCGCGTCGCCGATCAGGTGCGGCGCGTCGTGATCGGGATACAGAGAAGCATAGGCCGCGAACAGGCGCTGCGCCTCCTCCTCCCCGCAGACCTGCGCCAATATGCGCACGAAATCCTGTTGCGTTCCGGATTGCAGCGTCGGACTGTGCCCGCGGAAGAATTGCCATTCGTCCTTCGCGAAGCCGATCATCACCTCGGTCTGTCCGTCCAGATCGGCCTGCGACAGGTAAACCGCAGGCTGGCGCGGGACTATCACACCGTCGACGACCGCACCGAGCGGTCGCCAGGCTCCGTTCTTATCGGCGACGAAGAAGCGTTGCAGCGCCTGATTAACCGCAAGCAAATGATCGGGATCGATGTCGCGGATCGCCGCGGCGTCGGCTATCCCCAGGATTTGCAGGAACAACTCGACGACGGCAACGGCATCCTGACGCGACTGGGTGCCCCACTGATTGAAGGGCGACAGCGACTGGATGATCGCCCGCCTGAACAGCCCGCGCGCCGCGGGATTGGTCAGCAGATGGGACACCGCCGTTGCGCCGGCCGACTCGCCGCCCACCGTGATGTTGTCGGGATCGCCCCCGAAATGCCCGATGTTGTCGCTGACCCAGCGCAACGCCGCGATCTGGTCCTGGACGCCCAGGTTGACCGCTTCGCCCAGCGCGTCGCTCACCAAGCCGAAATGCACCCAGCCGAGCGCGCCCAGACGGTAGCTCGGCCGCACGACGATGATGCGTTCCTCACGCGCGAGCGCCGCGCCGCGTTCGAGCCATTGCGATCCGGAACTGCCGACGTTGGCGCCGCCATGGTAATAGATATAGACCGGTAGCGCTTCCGTCGGCGCGTGCTCCGGCACCCAGATGTCGAGATAGAGGCAGTCTTCGCTGATGGTCGGCTGAGCATAGGTTGATGTGGCGAACGGCGGCGCGAGCCTGACGCCGGGAAAATTGTCACCGAACGTCTCGACGATACCGAGCACCTTTTGTGCGTTGCTCGGGTTGATCTGCCACGAGGCGTCTGCCGACGTGGCTGCGGAGCGGACACCTTGCCAAGGCTCGACCGGTGCCGGCGCCCGAAATCGCCGCTCCCCGACCGGCGGAGCGGCGAAGGGCACGCCGCGATAGACACGAACGCCTTCTTCCTCGACGCCTTGCAGCTTGCCCTGAAGGGTTTCGACAATCCCGGTCATGCCTGCACTCCGTTATCCGTGTGTTTCGAGTGTCGCCGCGGCTGATCTGCCCGCCGCCTGCGCTGCCTCGCGCTCCTGATCGTCCTGGTTTGAGAGCAGTAGCTGCGTGGCCAGAGCCGTGATCAGCACCCGCGCGTCAGCTTCGCTGGAAAACGTGCCGTAGACGTAGCCGTCCGGCCGGACGATCACGCCGTGACAGGCGAACTCGGCGAACCACTGGTCGAGGCCGCCGCGGCTGTCGCACAATCCGTGAGCGGGCAGATCGGCGCCCGGCGCGCAAACCCGAAACGCCTTGAGTTCCAGGTCATGCCCCGGCCGAAGCGTATCGTCGGTTGGCGGAAAGGTGGACAACAGCACGAACCCGCCGCCGGTAATGTCGTCGAGCAGAGCGCTCCGCCCGTCGCTGTCGGTCACGACGGGCTGGATGAAGCGGTGCCCGGTAGCCGGGCCTGCAAGCGGATCGAGAATGCCGGCCGTCAGCGGTGGAATCAGTTCGGGAGCCGGGGACGGCGGCTCGCTCGCGCGCATGGCAGCGTCGCGTCGGCGCGCTGCGTCGGGATCCAGCGTGCAGACATAGCGGCCCGTACGCATCGACGTCTCGATCACCGCCCGCGTCTGCGGCAGCCGTTCCGGCTGATAGGTCAGCAGGAGGTCACGGCTGGCCTTGCCCCGCAACACCAGCTCCAGCTTCCACGCAAGGTTCGCGGCATCACGGATGCCGTGGCACAAGCCCTGACCGAAAAAGGGTGGCGTCTGGTGTGCGGCGTCGCCAAGCAGGAACGTACGCCCGCATTGCCAGCGCTCGGCAAGTAACGAGTGGAACCGGTAGGTGGTCGCGCGCACCACGCGGTGCGGCACGCCTTCGAGCCAGGGCCGCAGCAGCGCGGTTACCTGTTCGGGCTGCGCTGCTTCCTGCGGGTCCTCACCAGGCCGAAGCATGAACTCCCAGCGCCGGTGGTCCCCGCTGCTCGGCACGTAGCTGGTCGGACGTGCCGGATCGCCGATGATGAACATAACCTTCTGAACATCGACATCGTCGGGCAGGCCTGCGAAGGCGGGCATCCTCGCGCGCCCGGGCACCACGGCGTCGATCACGATCCAGGGCTCGTCAAAGCCAAGGTCCGCCAGTTCCACCCCGAGCAGCCGCCTGACCGTGCTCCTGCCGCCATCGCAGGCGAGAACGAACTTGCCCCTGGCTTGCACGTCCCCGGCCGGTCCCCGGGCAAGAACGGTTACCCCATCGCCGTCCTGCTCGACGCCGGCCACGGCGTGACCGAGCATCAGCTCGACGGTCGGGCGACCGGCAAGGGTTTCGCGCAAGACGCGCTCAAGGTCGGGCTGATAGAAGAAATAGTCGTTGGCCCAGCCATATTTACTGGTGGTGCCCATCCGACGGAACGGCCGGATCGGCGCGCCGTCCATGCCGAAGTGCACCGACCCTTGTGGGGTGACCAGGTGCGGCGCCAGCACGTCGGCAAGCCCGGCCGATTGGAAGACGCGCATGATCTCGTGATCGAAGTGGACGGCACGGGGCAGGTCATATGGCTCGACGTCACGCTCGATCACCAGCGTCGATATGCCCTTGGCGCCCAGTAGGTGAGCAGCCGTCACCCCGACAGGTCCACATCCGACAATGATAACCTCGGCACTTTTGATCGACGCGGCCATCAATCCTCCCAGTCTGCCGCGCAATTAGGTTAATCATACCATCCCGTCCAGTATGATATCCCGGATGTTGGTGGCCTGGACGGCATCGGGCCGATTGCGCGCGTTCATGCCTGGGACTAGGCCCGGCATGGTGCGAGCAAGGGAGGTGCGCATGGCGACAACACGGATATACCATCGCAAGACCGAGGACATCCTGGTCGCAGCCGAGGAACTCTTTCTCCGGGCCGGCTTCGGCGACACCAGCATGCAGGCTGTCGCCACCAGGGCGGGTGTGGCCAAGGCCACGGTGTATAGCAATTTCCCCAGCAAGGAGGATTTGTTCGCCGCGGTCATCAAACGGCGAGCGGAATGCAACAAGCTCGACATCCAGCATATCGACCTTGCATCAGACGATATCACGACGACGCTGGTCGATCTGGCTGTCGCCTTCCTGCTCGACATCTACTCGCGCGAGCAGATCGAGTTGTTCCAAACCGTGGTTTCAGACGCAAGGCGTTTCCCGAAGTTGGGCAGGCTGATGCTGGAGGGGCCGTTCCTCGAGACACATGGCAAGATCACGGACTATTTCGCGCGCCTCATCGGCAACGGAGAACTTCGTGTTTCCGATGCCAATATGGCGGTCGAGCTGTTCCTCGGCATCATCAAGGCCGAGAAGCACGTGAAGCTGCTGTTCAGTCAGGAAGTGAACGTGCAGACCGAAAGCATCCGCGCCGTCGCGGAACACGCGGTCGACGTCTTTCTCAACGGCGCCCGACCGTTGGTCTCTGCCGACTAGGCGTAATAGGCGCTTCGATCGCCACGCCCCGATCCGCGCCCATATTCTCTTCATCTCACGGCAGTCTTGACAAGACTAGTCGGGCCGGTATGGTCTGCTGATCGGCAAGTGTCGCTAAAGACACAAGACCGGCGCAGGGGAGATGTGCATGAAGAGGAGCATAATTCGCCGTCGTGTGGCGCTGATGGCAGGGGCCGCGATGCTGGCGTCGCCGGCAGCGTTACAAGCGCAGACTGTGGCTGGAGCCACCGCGCCTGCGGGCCAAGCCGATCAACAGCCCGGCGCCGACACGGAGGCAGCGACCACGAGCGAAGGGCTTCAGGACATCGTGGTGACTGCTCAGCGCCGATCCGAAAATCTGCAGCGCGCTGCGATCGCGGCCTCTGCGGTGAGCGGCGCCGAACTCGTCAACGCAGGTGTGTCCGACGTTAACAACCTGTCCAAGCTGGTGCCATCGCTCGTCGTCGCGCAATCGTCCGGATCGGCGACGAATTTCTATATCCGCGGGGTCGGAACCTTCGCCGCATCGATCTTGCGTGAGAACCCGATCGCCTTCAACTTTAACGGCGTTTATGTCGGCAGCCCAGCGGCACCGGTGGGCACGCTTTACGATCTCGAACGCGTCGAGGTTCTCAAAGGGCCGCAGGGCACGCTTTACGGCCGCAACGCAACAGGCGGCTCGATCAACATCATCCCCGTCCGGCCGACGCTTGATCGGATCGGTGGATCGGCCACGCTGGAATATGGCAATTTCGACGCAAAGAAGGCCACGGGCGGTATTAACCTGCCGCTGGGACCGAGCGTGGCGATCCGCGTCGCGGGCCAGGTGGTGGACCGGGACGGGTATCTGTCCGACGGCTCCGACGACGAGCGTGGCGCGGCCGGCCGCGTATCGCTGCTCTTCAGGCCGGACAGCACCTTCTCCGCGACCCTCGTCGCGGACTATTTCCGGCAATGGGGCAAGGGTGCGGGATCCGTGCTGTTGCCGAGCAGCCTGACACCGACCGCGCCGGATCCCGCCGCGCGTATCGCAGCGGGCGATCCCCGGAGCACGGCCGAACTCTTCCGTCGGTTCCCGACCCTTGCCGGTACGCCAACCGGCGTCGTCGTTCCCGGGACCGACGAATTCAACCATGGCAGGTATTGGGGCGTGTCCGCGACGATCGAGGGCAATCTGGGATTCGCCACCCTGACCTTCGTTCCGGCCTATCGCGACAGCCGGCCCGACTATCTCAGCTATGCCCTGGGCTATCGCTTCATCGACCGGGAAGACGACAAGCAGATCTCGGGCGAATTGCGCCTGGCATCAAATGGCAGCGGGCCGCTCAAATATGTCGTCGGCGCCTACCTGTTCGACGAGAACAAGGTCGGCCTCAACAATCTATTCCAGGGACCCGCACAGAATTCGACCTACGATGCTCGCCTGAGCACCGACAGCGTCGCCGTATTCGGACAGGGATCGTACAGCGTTATCGAGGGCCTCCGGCTGGTTGCCGGTGTCCGGCAGACGCACGAGACCAAGGACATCAAGGTTTCCATTACCTCGGCGTCGTTCAGGGCGCCGAACCCCGCACCCTTGTTCATTGTCGGGAAGCTTGCGTTCAACAACACGACCTACAAGGCGGGCGTGGAATTCGACGCCGGCCCCGCTTCGCTGCTGTATGCAAACGTGGCCACCGGTTTCAAGTCGGGCGGCTTCATCTACAGTGTCGTCAACAACACCTACCGGCCGGAAAAGCTGACCGCCTATACTTTCGGGGCCAAGAACCGCTTCTGGGATAACCGGCTTCAGGCGAACCTGGAGGTATTCTATTGGGACTATAAGGATCAGCAGATTAATTATGTGGGCCCGGTGCAGCTAACGCCTGGTGTGGTCACGTCGGGAGGGACCACCGCGAACGCTGGCAACGCGCGCCTCTACGGCGCCGATTTTGACCTTCGTCTGCAGGCAACCTCCCGTGACCTGCTGTCGGCACAAGTCCAGTATCTTCATTCGAAATATCAGTCGCTCAGCTACCTCCAACTATCTTCCACGGGCGCCGCGCCGCGCACCGCGTGCGCGGTCGCGCCGAACACATCGCTGCCCGTGGCGGCGCCTGCCAGATTGTTCACGGTGGACTGCTCCGGCCGGCCGGCGATCAATGCGCCCAAATGGTCGGTAAACCTCGCCTATCAGCATCGGTTCGACTTGGGCGATGGCTACCAACTATTGGCGGAAGCGCACAGCCGGCTGGAGTCGAGCCGGTACTTGTCGATCGAGTATCTGCCCGAAGAACGGCAGGGAAAATACACGACGAGCGACGCGATCCTCACCTTGCGGGCTCCGGAGGGCCGGTGGTCGCTCTCGGGTTTCGTCAATAACATCGAGGACAGTACGGTACTCAGCAGTTCGGCGGGGCTGCGCCCCTTCCTCAATACTGCCTATGCTGTGCTGCGCCCCCCGCGCACATATGGCGTGCGCGCGGGCGTCAGCTTTTGAATTCGCAGCATCATCGAGAGGGTTGACCGGTGAACACTAGCAGCGCCGCCGCAAGATGGCCGGTACCGCCGCAGCAGACCGCGGTCGAACTCGACCCTCGCTTCTTCGACCGGGGCGGCATCGCGGTCGGCTGGGCATCGGTGCTGGTCAGTTTTCTGGCGCTGATGGTCGGTCCGGGCGCGCTGCTGACGACGTCGTTCGGCGTGCTCGCCGCGGGGTTGGAGGCCGAAACGGGCTGGACGCACAGCGCCGTCGCCTATGCTTCGACCATCATGTCGCTGGTGATCCTCGTCACCTCGCCGCTTCAGGGCTGGCTCACGGATCGGATCGGGGGCAGGCGCATGGTGCTCTTGTCGCTGCCGGTCTTCGGCCTGTCGCTGATCGGCCTTCGCTTCGCCACCGGCTCGCTGCACGCCTTCTATCTCGGCTGTGCGATCGCGGCGGTCGCCGGCGTTGGGCTGTGGCCCGGGCCGTTCATGAAGGTGGTGTCCGGATGGTTCGATCGGCAGGTGGGTCTTGCTTTCGGCCTGATCACCACAGGGCTGAGCGTCAGTGTCGTCATCATCCCGCTGCTGTTCGGCTGGAGTTTCCGGGCGTTCGGCTGGTCAAACAGCTATGCGGCCGCCGGCGCCGTCGTCATCGCGCTGGTCTGGCCACTGGCAATACGCTTCCTGCGCGAAGCGCCGGCGCAGGTCGCGCTGGCGCCCGACGTGGCGCGCCTCGGAACCGGCGTTGCGCAGCAGGGCATCAGGCTTACCCGGTCGCGCGCGTTCTGGATCGGGCTTACGCTGTTCTTCGCACTCGGCGCGATCAATGCGGCGATCCTTGTCCATGGCGTCGCTATCCTCAAGGCGGACGGCCTGTCGCTGCCGGCCGCCTTGCGCATCCAGGCCACCGTGGGGCTCGGCGCGATCGTCGGGCGGCTA
>CAXTPT010000021.1:0-42862 GCA_964246315.1 uncultured Sphingomonadaceae bacterium
GGGGAGAATTGCCGTTCATTCCTTTTCTTCTTCCTCGGTCGGGTCGGTCGCGGCCGCCTTGGCTTGCTCCTCCGGCTCGCGCGCTTCGAAGCGCCTGGTGAGCAGCGTTTCCATCTCGGGCGTCAGCTTGTCCGCCGCCTCGGGAAACATCTCCTCTTCTTCCTCGGTGATGTGATGATCGTAGCGCGTGCGGAGCTTGGCGAATTTCTCCTGCCAATCGGATGCTTGGGGATCGCCGTCGTACAATTCGGTCAGATAATCCTCGATCTCCTTATGCTCGCTGACCGAATGGCGCGCATCGTCCTGCATCTCGGGATCGGCGAGCATCGTCGAATAAAGCGTCTGCTCCTCGGCGGCGGCATGACCCGAGACGGCGACGCGAAACTCCTCGAACAAGGCCTTGGTGTCGCCATCGCCCGAGGCGATCCTGGCGAGCAGCTCGCGATGGTGGTCGTGATCGCGCTTGAGGTCATCGAATATCGTTTGATCGGCCATGATTGGCTCCCTTCCCCACCTAAACGCTCAAGCGGCGAATAGCTCCATCTGCTTGGCCGGCGGGGACAGGCGCGCGCGCAGATCGGCGGTATCGGTGAGGAAGGTTGGCCGCCAGTCGGTCGTGACGATGAACGGGCGGATCTTGGCCACCGACACGGTCAGCCGCGCCAGATCGTCGAGGCGCAATTTGCGGTGCCGCCTGATCTGCAGGATCGCCTTGACCGCCTTGGTGCCGAGGCCGGGCACGCGCCACAGCATCTCGCGCGGGGCGCGGTTGACGTCGACCGGAAAGCTCTCGCGGAACTTGAGCGCCCAGGCGAGCTTGGGATCGATGTCGAGCGGCAGCATGCCGTCGTCGGTCGCGGCGACGACCTCCCTTGGCGCGAAGCCATAGAACCGCATCAGCCAATCGGACTGATACAGCCGGTGCTCGCGCATCAGCGGCGGGCGCTTGAGCGGCAGCACCGCGCTGGCGTCGGGGATCGGCGAGAAGGCCGAATAATAGACGCGGCGCATGCCGAAGCGGTCGTAAAGGTTGCTGGCGCGGTTGACGATGTCGCCATCGGTCGCGGCGTCGGCGCCGACGATCATCTGCGTCGATTGGCCCGCGGGCGCATAGCGCGGTGCCGACTTGTAATGCTTGGTCGCGTCGCGCGCATCGACGATCGATGCCTTCATGTCGCCCATCGCGCCTTCGATCCGGTCGATCGACTTTTCGGGAGCGAGGCGGGTGAGGCCGGGCGTGGTCGGCAGCTCGACATTGATCGACACGCGGTCGGCATGGCGTCCCGCCGCCGCGACCAGTTCCGGATCGGCATCGGGGATCGTCTTGAGGTGGATATAGCCGCGAAAGCCATGGTCCTCGCGCAGCGACCGCGCGACCTCGACCAATTGCTCCATGGTGTAATTGGAGGTGTGGATGATGCCCGAGGAGAGGAACAGCCCTTCGATATAGTTGCGCTTGTAGAAAGCGAGCGTGAGATCGACCACTTCCTTGGCGGTGAAGCGCGCGCGGCGGACGTTGGAGCTCTTGCGGTTGATGCAATAATGGCAGTCGAAAATGCAGCTGTTGGTCAGCAGGATCTTCAGCAGCGAGATGCAGCGGCCGTCAGGCGCATAAGCGTGACAGATGCCCATGCCCTCGGTCGACCCGATGCCCGACGCCTTGCCCGCCGAGCTGCGCTTGGCCGTGCCCGACGACGCGCACGACGCGTCATACTTGGCCGCGTCCGCGAGAATTTCGAGCTTTTGACGGACATCGAGCTGGGCCACGAGTTCGATATATGTTCACGGCCACGCCGTGTCGAGTCAATCACTTAGCCCGCTCGAGAAATTGTATCTTTTGCAGGCTGCAAGTGCCGGCCATGCCATTTTTGACAGGGTCCGGCTGTCAAATGGGGGTGATCAATATCACGGTAGATAGCCGAGGCCCTTGGGATGGCCGAGGAACGCGCGGTCGTGCGGCGGCGCGAGCGCGGGCTCGCCGGGCTCGACTATGCTCACGGCGTCCCTTTCGAAAGGTCTAGCTGAACAGCCAATGGCCGAGCAGGCGGTCGAAGGGGAAAGTGAAGAAGCCGGCGATCAGCAGCGCGCCCGTCACCATGCCGCGCACGCTGCCGCGGTGGCGCTTCACATGATGATTGCGGGCGGACCAGACGATGATCGGCACCTGGATGATCGTCCACGCGCTGAGGACGTGGATGACCGAAAAGCCGCCGTGATTGGTATTGCGCACGAAGAGGCTGATGATCGCGGTGAGCAGCATGGCGCCGACCCACACCCAGCCGAGGCGGCGGTGCAGCCGGTCGCCGCGCGGCCGCAGCAGCATCACCGGCGTCAACGCCAGCGCCGCGAGGATCGTCGCCAGATGGCCCCAGATCGACAGCTGGACACGCGGCCAATCGGCATGGCCCCTGCCGATCGCGATCAGCGCGGCGAGGAGGAGAATGACCGCGCCTCCGGCAAGCACGCGCTCGTAGATGTCGGGCGCAAAGGGATGCCGTCGATTTTGCGGGGTCGCGACGCTGGCCATGCCGTTCCTTGCTCGCCTCCGCCCCGACCCGTTCGGGCTGAGCCTGTCGAAGCCCTGTTCTTCTGTCCCGCTGTTACGCTAAGAGCAGGACCGCGCTTCGACAAGCTCGGCGCGAACGGAGGGGTTGTGCGTAAAATTCTGGTTTCGCTGATGGCCGTGGCGCTGAGTTCGCCCGCGCTTGCCGCCCCCGCCGACGATCTCAACAAGGTCATCGACGATCACTGGACCTGGTGGCTGGCGAACAACCCCGAACAGGCGTCGAGCCTTGGCCATCACGAATTCGACGCGCTGGTCAGCGATTACAGCTTGGCCAATGCGGACCGCCAGGCGCGCGACGAGCAGGGCTTTCTCGACCGGCTCAACGCCATTCCCGATGCCGGGCTCGATGCGGCGGGCCGGGTCAACAAGGCGATCCTTGCCCGCCTGCTGCGCGAAGATGTCGCGGGGGCCAAATTCGGCGAGCGGCAAATCCTGTTCACCAGCTATTACAGTTGGTGGCAGGGCTTTTCGTCGCTGCCCGAAGGGCTGCGGTTCTCAACCAAGGCCGATTACGACAATTACCTCATCCGCCTGTCCAAATTCCCGCAGCAAAATGCCGAGGCGCTCAAGATCAGCCGCCAGGCGGTCGCGCAGGGCTTTACCCAGCCGTGCGCGGTGCTCGACGGGATGGCCGGGACGATCACCGGCGTGATCAAGGCCGACGTCACCCAATCGCGGCTCTACGAGCCGTTCACCCGTACCAAGCCATCGACGATCGGCGACGCCGAATGGACGGCGCTGAAGGCGCGTGCGGCGGAGACGATCAAGGGGACGATCGACCCCGAATACCGCAAGATCGCCGACTGGTACGGCAAGGAGTATAAATGCCGGGCGAGTGTCGGCGTGTCGGAAATCCCACAAGGCCGGGACTATTACGCGCTGCAGGTGGCGCGCCACACCACGACCAGCCTGACCCCCGAACAGGTCCATCAGACCGGCCTGAGCGAAGTCAAGCGGATCGGCGCGGAGATGGATGCGCTGGCGCGAAAGAACGGTTTTGCCGACCGCAAGGCAATGGTCGCGCAAATGACTGCCGACCCCGCGCAGCATGCCCGCACGCCGGAGGAACTGCTGGCCGCCGCGGCGTATCAGAACAAGCGGATCGACGGGCTGCTGCCGCGCTATTTCGGCAAGCTGCCCCGGCTGACCTATGGCGTGAAGGCGATCCCGGCCGAGACCGCGGAAGGGACGACCACCGCTTATTCACAGTCGGGCAGCCTTGCCAGCGGTATTGCCGGCAATTACTGGGTCAACACCTCGCGCCTCGACCAGCGCCCGCTGTACGAACTGCCCGCGCTGTCGGCGCATGAGGCGTCGCCCGGGCACCAGACGCAATTGTCGCTGCAGCAGGAACTCGACCTGCCCAATTTCCGCAAATATGCGGCGGGGTTCACGGCATATGTCGAGGGCTGGGCGCTCTATACCGAACATCTCGGCATCGAGATGGGGCTGTACGACACGCCGCAGCGCGACATGGCGCGGCTGAGCTATGAGATGTGGCGTGCCTGCCGCCTGGTCGTCGACACCGGCGTGCACGCCAAGGGCTGGTCGAAGGCACAGGCGGTGGCATTCATGCGCGAGCAGACCGGCCTCAGCGACAAGAATATCGACGCCGAGGTTAACCGCTATATTAGCTGGCCGGGCCAGGCGCTGGGTTACAAGATGGGCGAGCTCAAGATCCGCGAGCTCCGCGCGCGGGCGGAAACCGAACTGGGCCCGAAATTCGACATCCGCGCCTTTCACGACGCGGTGCTCGGACTCGGCCCGGTGCCGCTCGACGTGCTGGAGAGCGAAATCGACCGCTGGATCGCGGCGCGTAAAATTTGATATCCCTTCCTGCGAAGCGGGGAGGGAAATGCGAGCGGGGCGAGCGAGGGAGAGGTGTGCGTGTGGCGGCGTGAATCACCTCTCCCTGGCGCTTCGCGCCTGTCCCTCCCCGCTTCGCAGGGAGGGTTGAGAGCTCAATCCCCGTCTTCCAGCCCCGTCGCATTTTCCTTCGCCGCCTGCTGGCGCTCGGCCTTGGCCTGCGCCGCGCGCTGGGCAAAGCAGCCGGTCTGACCGCCCGGGCCGATCGCCGAGCAGCTGCCGATGCCGGTCTTGGCGCCCGCATCCAGCGTCGATTGCGCCTTGGCGGCCCAGGCTTGGCGGTTGGGCGCGATGATCGCGTCCTGGCGCAGATCCTTGGGGATGCGGTAGCGCTCGCTTTCCTTGGCGCGCACGCAGATCGTGTTTTCGGGGCATCGGTCGTTGCCGAAGATCGTCAGCACGCGGTCCTGCGCCAACGCCGGCAGCGGCGCGGCGAGCGGCGTCAGGAGCAGGGTGGCGGCGAGCAGCTTGTTCATCACGCTATCCTTGGAGCTTTGACCTGAACGCACGATTTCGCGTCTAGATGCGTTTCGACAATATGATGGCGGCGCGGCACCCGGCGCGGATTACAGCGCTGAGCAGCGGGTAACCGAGCGCGCGTTCGGCGCCGGCGGCGAGCGCCTGCTCCTTATGCTCGATCTCCTCCGCCTGAAACTCGGCGATCGTCGCGCTGAGCTCGGGATCGCCGTCGCCGAGCTCCGTCAGCTGATCGGCATAATGCTTGTCGATCTCGGTCTCCACCGCGGCAGTGCAGGCCATGGCCGCTTCCGGCCCCATCAAGGCCGTGGCCATGCCCAGCGCATAGCCCGCGACGTTCCAGAACGGCTGCAGCGCGGTCGGCCGCACCTGCCGCTCGGCGATCAGCGCGTTGAAGTGATTGAGGTGGCGCTCCTCCTGCGCCGCCATGCCGGCGATCGCGCGCGCGGCCTTCGAGCGCGCGCCCATGATCGCCAGCTGCCCGGCATAGATTCGCGTCGCGCCATATTCGCCCGCCTGGTTCACGCGGATCATCGACTGGGTATCGGGCTCGATCATCGCGCGCGCTTCAGCAGGGCGAATATGGCGATCCCGCCGAGGATCGACCACAGCGCGTTGAACCCGGCCAGCGAGATGCCGGCAAAGGTCCATTGCGGCGCGTCGCAGCGGATCATCGGCGTCGCCATGATACTTTCGAGCGTCACCGCGCCGCCGGTGCGCGAACAGGTGGTGATGCCTTCCCACCATTTATATTCGACGCCGGCATGAAACACGCCGATCGCGCCCGAGATGAGGATCGCGACGGCGGCGAGGCCGATCAGGCTGCGGCGCGGGTCGCGCGGGAGGAAGAAGGCGAGAATGGCCAAGCCGATCGCCGCTTCGTGCGGCCAGCGTTGCCAGTGGCACATCTCGCAGGGGTAGAGGTGCCCGAAATATTGCGAGCCGAGAGCGCCGGCCATGGCGAGGGCGGGAACGGCGAGCGCAACCGAGTTGGCTTTGCTAAGCGGAGTCACGCCAAAAATTCCGTTTGCCCTGAGCTTGTCGAAGGGCCGTCCTTCTTTCTATCCGCGCTCATGCGGCACGGAGAAAAGGACGGGGCTTCGACGAGCTCAGCCCGAACGGGTTGGCGGTTGTGCGCGAGAGACTGGATCGCCGCCCAGTCAGACCGGATCAGCGCCATCTTCTTCCCTTACTCCAACCTTTGAGTTTGCGCTCGGCCTCTAGCGCATCGATGCGGGTCTGAAACTCCTCGCTCCAGACAAGGCTGACTGGAAGCCGCTCGCTGGTGAATCCTTCGATTAACCCACTCTCATGCTCGGCGACGCGCCGTTCGAGATTGTCAGTCTGCCCGACATAGAACGTCCCGCTCCGGCAATGGAGCATATCCGCATAGAAGCTCACTACCGCGCCGCCACGCGTGTCGCGGGCGCACTGGCCAGCCGCGCGACGGTCTTGAGCGCGTAGTCGAGCTGGAAGTCCTCGATCCCCTTCGCCTTCAACTGCGCGGGCGTGGCGATGAAGCGCGGATCGGCCTTGGTGTCCGATTCGAGGATCGTGTTGTCGACCTTGGCCTGGTTGACGAGGTGCTTGCGCAGATCGGCCTCGCGGATGCGCGGGCGGTCCTTGTAATCGGGGTCGGACAATTGCGGGACGAGAATATCGGGTTCGATGCCGCCTTCCTGGATGCTCTTGCCCGAAGGGGTGTAGTAGCGCGCCGTGGTCAAGCGCAGCGCCGTCGTTTCGCTGAGCGGCGCGACGGTCTGCACCGAACCCTTGCCGAAACTGCGCTCGCCCATGACGATCGCGCGGCGGTTGTCGCGCAGCGCGCCGGCGACGATTTCCGCCGCCGAGGCCGAGCCGGCATCGACCAGCACGACGACCGGCAGGCCGTGCGCGAAATCGCCGGGGGTGGCGTCCCAGCGCTCGTTCTGGCGCGGATCGCGGCCGCGCTGCGAGACGATGCCGCCTCTGTCAAGGAAGGCGTCGCTGACCGCCACCGCCTCGTCGAGCAGCCCGCCGGGATTGGACCGCAGATCGACGACATAGCCCGCCGGGCGATGCCCCAGCGCCTTGTCGATGCCGATCAGCGCGGCGCGCACCGAGCCGCCGGTGTCGCGCGAAAAGGCGTTGATGTTGATATAGCCGACATCGCCCTTCACTTCCCATTTGACCGGACGAAGCTTGATGATCTCGCGCGTCAGCGTGACGTCGAACGGCTTGTCGCGGCCGGGGCGCACCAGCGTCAGCTTGATCGCGGTGCCGGGGCGGCCGCGCATCTGATCGACCGCCTCGTCCAGCGTGCCGCCGACGATGAACTGGCCGTTGAGGTGCGTGATGAAATCGCCCGACTTGATGCCGGCGCGGAACGCCGGCGTGTCCTCGCTCGGCGTGATCACCTTGACCGCGCCGTCCTCCATCGTGACGGTCAGGCCCAGCCCGCCATATTCGCCCTCGGTCTGCGCGCGAAGATTCTGGAAATCGGTGCCCGCCTCATAGCCCGAATGCGGATCGAGCGCAGCGAGCATGCCGTCGATCGCGCCGCGGATCAGCACCTTGTCGTCGACCTTGTCGACATAATCGGCCTTCACGCGGTCGAACACGTCCATGAACGTGTCGAGCTCGCGCGCGGTGGCGGGGTCGACACTGCCCATCGCGCCGGTCAGGATCGGGAGCATCGCCACGGCGGAGGTGGCGAGGGCGAGGCGGAGCGCGGGCTTCATGGTGGCGGACTTAGGCCCGCGACCCCCTAACCTGCAAGCCGCGTCGGCGCGACCGGGGTTCCCCGGTAGCGCAGTTCGATGCGGATCGCCGGGTCGGCGGCGGGTGCGCGGCCCAGGGCAGCGCCGCCGGCGACCGCGTCACCACGGGTGACATTGGTCTCGGCCAGCCCGGCGATAACGCTGGTCCAGCCGCCGCCATGCTCGATGATCACGACCTGGGCATAACTGCCGAAGCGCCCGGCAAAGGCGATGCGGCCCTGGCGCGGGGCGGCGATGGTCGCGCCGGCGGCGGGGGCGAGGATCAGCGCGGCGGAGCGGCGGCCGTCGTCGAGCCGTTCGCCGAAGCCGGTGATCAGCGTCCCGGCGGGCAGGGCGTAGGTCGAGCGCCTCGCCACGCTGCCAACCGCCGCAAGCCCCCGCGGCAGCGTGCCGAGCCGGGCGGCGGTGGCGGCGTCGGCGCGCGCCTCGTCGATCGCGCGGCGCAGCCGGTCCGCATCGTCCGCGAGGACCAGTGCGCGATCCTGCGCGGTCAGCGTCCGGCCCGCCGCGTCCTGCGCCGCACGCAGCTTCGATCCGGCGTAGCGGCCCAGCGCCGCCTGCTGCGCAACGAGCTGCGTCTCGGCACGCGCGAGATTGGCGCGTTCGGCCAGCGCGGCGGCGCGGACGCGGCCGAGCTGCGCGGCCTGGGCGCGGAGGCCGGCGGTGCGCGCCTCGATCGCCGGTACGATGGTCTTGAGCGCGGCGCGGGCATGCGCCTGGGTATCGAGCGAAGCGGGCCGGACCAGCGCGAGGGCGGCCGGGCGGCGCTGCAGCGCGACCATGGCCGCGACAAGCCGGGCGATCGGCTGGCGCGCTGCGGCGAGACGAGCCTCGAGCAGGCGCCGCCGGGCATCGATGCCAGAAAGGCGCGCGCGCGATGCCGCGACGGCGCTGCGCGAAGCGGCGATGCGGGCGTCGAGTTCGCCCGCCAGGGCCTTGGCCCGTGCGGCCGCGCCCGTGGCCTCGCGTGCCGCCTGCTCGAGCCGGGCCGCTTCCGCCTCGGCATTCCGTTGCTGGCGTAACAAGGCGGCG
Organism: uncultured Sphingomonadaceae bacterium; assembly: GCA_964246315.1. Taxonomy (GTDB): domain Bacteria; phylum Pseudomonadota; class Alphaproteobacteria; order Sphingomonadales; family Sphingomonadaceae; genus Sphingomonas_O. The sequence goes on from CAXTPT010000021.1 coordinate 8,701, forward strand.
GGGTCGGGCGCCGCCGCGCCGATCAGCAACAGGGCCAAAGAGGCGGCGAGACGCCTCAGCCTCAGGCGCCCTTGCCGAACGCGGCCTGGTAAGCCGCCGGGTCTTCGCCGAGCAGCCGGGCTTGCTCGACCAGCCGGTCACGGCGGACGCGGCCCGCGAAAGTCCCGAGCTTGGCGTCCAGATCCGCCTGCTGCGCATCGTCGAGTTGGGCGAGCGCGGCAAGGCTGCCGACACCCTGAGCATCGAGCGCCGCCGCCAGTTTGGGGCCGACCCCTTTGAGGCGTGTCAGCTCGCTGTCGGCCAGTCGCGGCGCGGGGGCGGCGGACGGGACGATCACCGGACGGTCAAGCGTGCGGACCGAACTGTCCTGTTCGGTCAGTCCGACCCGCTGCCCCCGGCCACGTCGCAACAGTCCGACGAGCAGCAGCGCGACACTGAGCGCGACCAGCAGCCACGGCCAATATCGATCGAAGAATTCGCTCGCCGTCATTGTCCCTCCTCGTTCAGCCGCGCAACCTCCCGCCAGCCGATGTCGCGGCGGTGAAAGCCATCGGCGAAGTCGATCCGCGCGACCGCCCGGTAGGCGCGCGCCGCCGCCTCGTTCACATCCGGGCCCGTCGCGGTCACCGCCAGCACGCGTCCGCCGCTGGCGACGAGCCGGCCGTCCTGCAGCCGCGTGCCCGCCTGGAAGACCATGGCGTCCTCGGCCTCGGCCGCGTCGATCCCCGAGATCGTGCCGCCCGTGCGCAGCTCGCCCGGATAGCCTTTGGCGGCGACGACCACGGTCAGCGCGGCCTCGTCCGCCATGGCGAACTCGGCCGCGGCCAGCCGTCCGGTGGCGCAGGCATGCAGCATTGCCGCCAAATCGCCCTTGATGCGCGGCATCAGCACCTGCGTTTCGGGATCGCCGAAGCGCGCATTATATTCGATCAGCTGCGGCCCCGCCGGGGTCAGCATCAGTCCGGCATAGAGCACGCCGACGAAGGGCGTGCCGGCCTCGGCCAGCGCCTTGACCGTCGGCTCGACGATGTCCCGCATCGCGCGCACCTCGAGTTCGGGCGTCAGCACCGTCGCGGGCGAATAGGCACCCATCCCGCCGGTGTTCGGGCCGGTATCGCCCTCGCCGACACGCTTGTGATCCTGCGCGCTGCCGAGCACGCGCGATGTCCTGCCGTCGGTCAGGACGAACAGGCTCGCTTCCTCGCCCTCGAGAAATTCCTCGATGACCAGCGGCGCGCCGAGATCGCCGATGGCGGCGCGGGCTTCCTCTTCATCCTCAGCAATGACGACGCCCTTGCCGGCGGCCAGCCCGTCATATTTGATGACGAGCGGATAACGCACCCACTCCTCGTCATTCCCGCGAAGGCGGGACTCCATCTGCTCCCCGTCTCGCGCTCGACCAGGTCCGGAGAGGGATTCTCGCCTTCGCGGGAATGACGAGAGGAAGGCATGGGCTTCGTCGACGGACTCAAATCGTTCGAACCGCGCCGTCGGAATGCCATGCGCCGCGCACAAATCCTTGGTGAAGCCCTTGGATCCTTCGAGCCGTGCCGCCGCCGCACCGGGCCCGAACGTCGCCACCCCCGCATCGCGCAGCGCATCGGCCAACCCGTCGACCAGCGGCTGCTCGGGCCCGATGACCACCAGTTCGATCGCAAACCGCCCGCAAAAGGCGACCACCGCCGCCTTGTCGGCGACGTTCAGCGGCACCAGTTCGGCGTGGCGCGCGATGCCCGGATTGCCGGGGGCCGCATAGAGTTTCGTGAGGTTGGGCGATTGCGCCAGCTTCCAGGCGAGCGCATGTTCGCGTCCGCCGCCGCCGACCAGCAGGATGTTCATGCCCGATTTGCTCGCCGACCCCGCATCGCCATCGCTGCTAGCCGACGTGCCCGCGGGGAGCAACGCGGCGCCGATGTCCGTCAGCGAATTGGCGATGCTCCTCAAGCGCCACGTCGAGAGCGGCTTCGCGCACGTCCGCATCCGCGGCGAGATTTCGGGCTGGCGGCCCGCCGCCTCGGGCCACGCCTATTTCTGCCTCAAGGACGACAAGGCGGTGATCGACGGGGTGATGTGGCGCGACACCGCGCGGCGCATCGGCTTTGCCGCGGGCGACGGCATCGAAGTGATCGCCACCGGCAAGCTGACCACCTATCCCGGCCGCTCCCGCTACCAGATCGTCGTCGACAGCCTGGAGCTGGCGGGCGAGGGGGCGATGCTCGCGCTGCTCGACAAGCGCCGCCGCGCGCTCGAGGCCGAGGGGCTATTCGATCCGGCGCGCAAGCGTCCGATCCCCTATGTTCCGCACCATATCGGCGTGGTCACCTCGCCCACCGGCGCGGTGATCCGCGATATTCTCCACCGCCTCGCCGATCGCTTCCCCAGCCATGTTACCGTCTGGCCGGTGCTGGTGCAGGGGCAGGGCAGCGCCGAACAGGTCGCCGCCGCGGTCGCCGGCTTCGGCGCGCTGCCCGCCGGTCAGCGGCCCGACCTGCTGATCGTCGCGCGCGGCGGCGGCTCGATCGAGGATCTGTGGGGCTTCAACGAGGAAATCGTCGTCCGCGCGGTTGCCGCCTCGCCGATCCCGGTGATCTCGGCGGTGGGGCACGAGACCGACACCACGCTGTGCGATTTCGCCGCGGACGTGCGCGCGCCGACGCCCACCGCCGCTGCCGAGATGGCGGTGCCGGTGCGGCTCGAATTGCTGGCGCAGGTCGAGGCCGCCGCCGCGCGCACGCTGCGCTGCGCCCGCCGCTACGCCGAACGGGGCGGGGAGCGGCTCGCTGCGCTGGCGGGGCGCCTGCCCGAGCGGCGGGCGCTGCTCCAGCCGCAGGCGCAGCGCGTCGACGACCTTGCCGAACGCCTCCGCCGCGGGCTCTCCGACCGCGCCGGCAATGCGGGGCAACGCCTCGCCCGCGCCGGCGGCGGGCTGCGTCCGGCCAGCCTCCAGCGCCAGGCGGCGAGCGCGGCGGAGCGCCTCTCCGGGCTGTGGCGCCTCGCCGGGCAGCTGCACCCCGAAAAACCGCTCGCGCGCGGCTATGCCCTGGTCATGGACCGCAGCGGCAAGCCGCTGATCAATGCCGCCGCCGCGGCCAAGGCGGCCGCGCTCACCCTCAAGTTTAGCGATGGCGAAATCGCCGCGCGGGTTGAGAGTGCTCGGCCAAAACCCTATTCACCGCCGCAACCCACGCTGTTCGAAAGCTGAGACGCAAGATGCTGATGTCCGCAGGCCGCCCCGCCCGGCTCCATTATCTGGCCAACCAGTTCCGCGTGCTCGCCGCGGGCGATCACGTGCTCTGCGCAGTCTCCGGCGAACGCATCCCGCTCGACGAACTGCGTTACTGGAGCGTGGCGCGGCAGGAGGCCTATTGCAGCGCCGAGGTTGCCACGCGGGCGCTCTGCTGACATTGGCTAGATATCACATCACCCGGCGCACCCGGCGCACCCGGCCATTTTTTGGTGCCAAGATGTAACCGTTCATCGCGCCGCGCTTGATCCGCGCCTTGTCGCCATTATTCAGCGGGGAGCTGGCCTCGGTGGTTTCCCATGCTCCGTTATCGGTCGTGGTGAAACGGAACAATCCGGCATTCAGGGGCCTAACATTTTCGAGCGTCACTTGAATCTCGTCCGGCGCGGCATCCGTGTCTTCGCCACCAAACAGCTTGATTTTCGGAAGAGCAAAACCGAACAGGGCCCCCCGCGAACGCCGCATTTCATCGCGCGATACTACGGTTATTTCTTTGCGCGAAGCGGCGGTCAATAGCGCCGCGGCCTCGCGGTCCAAGCAAGTAAGTCGCTCGGTATCAGTCTGGATCGCGACGCATCTTTTCAGTCCGCTCAGTGAGTCTGCACCATCCTGCGCTTCCGCTTGTGCGGACAATACCAGCGCGATGCTGAAGACAGTGAAACGCATAACCCCTCCTACTGTTGCTCTTTTGCCACTCCCGGGTCCAAATTCCGAAGGTGCGCCGTAGTGCATTGCGCAACATTAACGCTGGCAGCTAAGCGAGTGGCAATGCAACTGTCAAAGTTGTGCGAAACTGGGGCCGGTATTTCGGTGAAATTGGGGGTAAACTAAATGACGAAGACGTTTAAGACGCGCTTGCTTGTGACCAGCTTGCTCGCGAGCACCATGGTCGCGCCTGCGTATGCCCAAGTGACCACAGCTGAAGGGGCCGACGCGGCTGCAGAGCCAGCCGACTCGGGCACGATTATCGTGACGGGCTCGCGCATCCAGCGCACTGACCTAGCCAGCGCAGCACCCGTCGCTGTCGTCGCAGCGGAAGAATTTGCGCTGAGCGGCGCGGTGAACGTCGAGCAGGTGATCAACACGCTGCCGCAGGTTTTGCCGGGTGTGACCGGTTTTTCCAACAATCCCGGCAACGGAGCCGTCACGCTAAACTTGCGCAATCTCGGCGCGACCCGCACCCTGGTTTTGGTCAACGGTCGCCGTTACATGTTTTACGATACGACGCAGGTCGTTGATTTGAACACCATTCCGCAATTCCTGATCTCAGGTGTGGACGTGGTGACCGGCGGCGCGTCGGCTGTTTACGGCTCGGACGCGGTCGCGGGCGTCGTCAATTTTCGCCTGCGCAACAACCTTGAGGGTATCGAAGCGGGCGGTACCTATTCGATCACCGAGGAAGGCGACGCCGCGCGGTATTCCGCCGACCTCGCTTTCGGCACGAATTTCGCGGACAACCGTGGTAACGTGACGGTTTACGCCAATTACACCCGACGTAGGTCGTTATTTGCGAGCGGCCGCGTATTTTCCGCAACGGCGGCGGGCGGTGGCTGTATTGTTCCCGGCAGCACGAATAGCGATACCAATATCGGAACTCCGTTACCTTCGGGGATCGCAATCGGCACTTGCGCTGCTCGTGGCGGCGAAGTTGGTTATGTGCCGCAGGGTTCGCCAACGGGACCGATCGCAACATTTGGTTCTGGCACAAGTACTTACATCTTCAATCCGACCGGCGGTGGATCGCGAGTTTTCCAGGACCCGGCGGATCTCTATAATTTTGGCGCCGTCAACTACTTGCAATTGCCGCAAGAGCGTTATTTGATCGGTGGTTATGGAAATTATAAGATCACCGACGATATCGAAGCCTATACGGAATTGAGCTATGTCAATAACCGCGTGGCGCAGGAACTCGCTCCGACCCCGACGGGCGTGACGGCTCCGCTACAGATTTCTAGCCCGTTTTTCAACGATCAGACGCGCTCGCTGCTCTTGGCGAACGATGCTGCGGAGCCGGCTGCGACCCGCGGAGATGGTTATGCGGTAACTTCAGTGAGCTATCGTTTCCTGTCGGCAGGCGCTCGCAATCAGGAAGCTACTCGTCAAGCATTCCGTATCCTGGGCGGAATTCGCGGTAACATTACCGATAATCTTCGTTTCGACGCGTTTTACTCGTACGCCCGTACAAGCAACACCCAATATCAGCAGGGCAATATTTCACGTAGCCGTTACATCAATGCACTGACCACCGAATTCGTGCCGGGAAGCACGACGGCGATTCAGTGTCGCGATGCGGCAGCGCGGGCTGCTGGCTGTGTGCCGATCAATGTTTTTGGTTCGGGTCTCGCAAGCCCGGCGGCGGTCAATTACGTACGGCTCAATTCGACCAACCTCGAGCAGGCCGACCTGAAGAACGTTGTTGCCTCGCTGTCTGGGTCGCTGTTCAACTTCGGTATGGGTGCTGAAGATGTCGGTTTCGCCGCCGGTTACGAGTACCGTCAAGTCAGCGCATCGTACACGCCAGACACGTTCCTCGCGTCGGGCGACGTTCTTGGCTTCAATGCTGGTTTGCCGACCTCGGGCGGCTACACCGTCAATGAAGGATTTGGCGAGCTTCGCGTCCCCGTCATCCGCGATAATTTCATTTACGCTCTCGAATTGAATGGCGCCGCACGCTATTCGAAATACTCGCTGGGTGCGGTTGGTGGAACTTGGACCTACACCGGGGGTGCTGAGATCGCGCCGATCCGTGATATCCGGCTCCGCGGGCAATATTCGAAGGCTGTACGTGCGCCAAACGTGCAAAACCTGTTCGGTGGTGCAAGCACCGGCTTCCCTGGTGCGACCGATCCGTGCTCGGACCGGTCGCCGTCGACGCAGAGCGATGCATTGCGCGCGTTTTGTATCTCGAACGGTGTGCCGGCAGCTAACGTCTTCACTCGCGCAGTGCAGCCGGCCGGCCAGATCCAGGCCGATTTCGGCGGAAATCCGAATGTTGAAGAAGAGACCTCGGACACATACACATTTGGTGCGGTGTTCTCGCCAAGCTTCATCCCCCGCTTCAACCTGTCGGTCGACTATTTCAACATCAAGGTCGACCAGACCATTTCCACAGCGTTCGGCGGGTTGGACTCGGCGCTATCGCTGTGTTTCAACACAGTGCGCAATCTTTCTGCTCCGGTTTGTCAAATTTTCGCTGGACGCCGTAATCCGGCGACCGGTGCGCTGGGTCAAACTTCCGGTGGTCAGAACCCCCAGATCCTGAGCGGGAACGTTGGGCGGCTTGCAACCAGCGGCATCGACATCCAGGCCGATTATAGCATGCCGCTGTTCGATGGTAAGGTTAACTTCTCGTATCTGGCGACTTGGCTTGATAAGTATCGCAGCACGCCGATCGCACTCATTCCGGAGCGCTTCGACATTCTGGAAGGTACATTCGGTCAGCCAAAGTATCGACACACGGCGCGCGCGACCTTTGCTCAGGGACCCGCCCAAGTGTCATTCCGCTGGCGCTTCGAAGGGAAGACCAAGAACGCACTGATCGATAATCAATTTACTGGGCTTGTCCGCACTCCGCGTTCGCCAGCATTGCTGGCGCGTCCATATCTTAAAGCGTTCAGTTATTTCGACTTGACGGGCAGCTTCGATGCGACGGACCGACTGACCCTTAACATCGGCGTCAACAATTTGCTCGACAAGAAGCCTCCCGTTATCGGCCAAGCGCCCGACGGTGGCGAGCAGTCGAATACGCTGCCGAGCTTCTTCGACGTGCTCGGCCGTGACTTCTTCGTCTCGGCGCGTTTGAGGTTCTAAGCGCCGCCCGACTTGGCAACGTTCGAGGGCGGCGAGGAAACTCGCCGCCCTTTTTCGGTTGTGCAGTCTTGTTAGCCGACAGGTTAAGGCTTAGGCGCGATATCGAAAGCGAACGTCAGCCGCTGACCTGCCGCGATTGGTCGAGTACCGTGGAACAGCGTACTCGGAAAAATTGCGCACCAGCCCTCGCGCGGCTTGACCTCCATCAATGCCGGCAGATCGAGATGTTGCGTGGGCGGGGGCTTTCCGATCTCCAGCCAACCCGGCCCGCCGAGATCGTCGACCTGTGACGGGACGATCAAATAAGCTGCAGAAGATATGACACCGCGCGGATGGACGTGCGCCGCATGGTAGCCCGCTCCGTCCAGCAAGATCGACCAGCTACCCGCAAAGGCCCATGGTTCGTCCCTATGCCGTAACAGGGGATGCGACACGTCGGCAGGTGGCAGTCCAGCGCGATAGCACAGCAGGGCTGCCTCACTTGCTGCTCGCAAGGTCTGGATGATGGGCTCGGCCCGCGCAAATAATGCGCCGCGTGTCTGACTGCCGTGTTTGACCGATTGCCCGATCGGTCGCCCAACATGCTGGTGCCATTCCATCAGCAATTCGCAAGCTGCGGCGCGCTCCGCCCCATCGATCGGCAGTAAGACCTCCCGGATTAAGCCATCTTGTCCGTGGAGCCAATGATGACGCGAATCGCCGATCAGCCGCCAGCACAGATCTATCAAGCTCCAAGCTGCAATATCGCCGGGCCGCTTTGCCGTCACGTCCTGCAGCAGCCGTTCGGCCGCCGCTGGGTCGCGCAGCCGGAGAAGATGCCGGGCGTGTGCTACCCTCCAGTCCGTACTGTCATCGCCATCATGTGTAAATAGCGTCGCGGCGCGCGCAAAATCACCCGCTTCACCAGCTGCGATTGCTTCCGCCAGTTGCAGCTCAGCATTGTCCGGCCACAGGGCGCGCGCGCGCGCTAATATGTCTGCGGCCTCTGTATGACGATCGACCCCCGTAAGCATCGCCGCCCATGACCGGTACAACGCAGGATCGCGCACAACTATCGCAGCCCGATCATAATGATCGACAAAATATCCATCATCGCGTCGCGCCCAACGCAGACGCGCATGAAGTTCCAAGCCTTCGACCCAACCGGGCAACTGCGCTACCAGCGTTTCGGTGATTCGTAGTGCCGCCGTCGTATTTCCCTTCACATGCAGCGCCTGTGCATAGCCAAGCAACAGATAAGGGTTGCCCGGTGCCGCCGCCAATGCTCGCTCGTAATCGCCAACCGCTCGCGCTTCGCCCTGCTCAAGAGATGCACGCCCACGCCCTTGCAACGCGCGAGCATTGCCGGGTTCCCGCCTCAGCGCATGATCATAGCTCGCGGCGGCAGCTGCGAAGTCCTCCGCCGCCAATTCGGCTGCACCGCGCGCGGTCCAATAGCGTGGTGCGCTGCTCGCGCTCGCCTCTCGATCGCGCAAGGCGGCGGCGGCTTTGTTCGCGCGACCTAAGCGCGTCAGCACGACAGCGCGGTTAATTGCCGCCTCATGCAATTCGGGCATGATCGACAATGCGCGATCAAACAGATTTAAAGCTTGAGCATCGCGTCCCGCTGAAGCGTGGAAATTTCCTGCGCTATTGGCCAATCGCGCATCACCAGGATACTCGCTTAGAGCCTGTGCGAAAAGCCGGATTGCGCCAGCATCATCACCAACCTTGGATCGCGCCAGCGCCTGTTGGCGCAACAGCGCCGCGCCGTTCATTGATCGCGGAACCATCCGGTGATCGAATAACGACCGATGGGTGCGAACGGCGGCACGTAACTGACGGCGTGGGGCCGAGGTACGGCAAAAAGACTTAGCGCGTTAAACCGCGGGCGATAACCAGCGACAACATCCCCGTCATCATCGAAAAAGTGTAGATAGCCGCCCCAATCTGGACGCCAGTCAAGACGGCACATACTAAGCACATAGGCAATACGCCAGCCTTCGGTAGCATGGCTATCGATGTGCTGTGCCAAAAAATGGTTGGGAGCAAACAACGTCGCTTGCGCGTCGGCTTTGCGGAGTTCCCTGATACCCGTGATGCCACGCACCAACTGCAAAAAGGGGGCGGCGTTCAGATGCTCGAGCAGAATATCATAAGGTCCATCCGGATCCCATTGACCCAGATAGGCGTCTAAGATCGGAAATCGTGCATAGGAAAAGGCGTAGTCGTCGCCTTGCATCGACTTGACCAGCTTGTTGGCGATCGCCGCGCGGCCGTTCGCGCTCATCGCCGCAAACTGCGCGGCCTCGAGTGCGTGCGGACCATCCTCGCCCGCGCGCCAGCCCATGCCCCAGCGCGTGTCGCTCGCTAACACATGATGCAGCGCTGCCGCAGCCTCCGCAGTGAGGACATCACGAATTTGGACTCGGCCGTCGACGGCGAACTCATCGGCAAGCGCGGCGACGTCGATCGCCGGATTCAGCTCGAACAAGGTCGTCGGCATAGGAAATCCAAGACAGCGCCAATTGGCCAAGGCGGCGATCTAACGTATTGTCGCTGCCATGTCGAAATTTCCACCGCTGGTCATGAACTCCGCGATTGACTGGGCGGGGCTTTCCGGAATTTACGCCGACACGGGCCGTGTCCGCATTGCAGACTTTCTGAACGCCGATGCAGCCAAAGCGCTGCATGCTATGCTGCAAAAGCGTACCGACTGGCTGCAGGTGATCAATTCGGGAACTCGCCTCTTCGAATTGTCACGCGAAACGCGCGCGCAGATGGACGAGGAACAGCGTGCAGCACTTAGCCTCGCAATTTACGCAGGCGCGCGTGCGGGCTTTCAATTCAGCTATGAAACAATCCGAACTTCCGATGCGGCGGAAGCACGCGAAGCCTCTACTGATCCGCTGGCCGCGTTCGTAATCTGGATGTCGACCGGAACGGTGCGTGATCATTTGCGCGCTATCACCGGTGCGACAGACATCGATTTTGCCGATGGGCAGGCGACCGCCTATGCTCCGGGCGATCTGCTGACAGCGCATGATGACAATGTGGCGGGCAAGGGTCGCCGGGCCGCGTACGTGCTGAGCCTCACGCCCCAATGGTCGGTTGATTGGGGCGGATTGCTCGTATTCCACCAAAACGGGCAAATCGATGCAAGTTTCATGCCCGCATTCAATACTTTGACGCTCTTCCGGGTTCCTCAACGGCACAGCGTCACGGAGGTTACTAAGGCGGCACCGCACCGGCGCTATTCGATCACCGGATGGCTCCGGCGGCATGCGGATAGCGATCAGCCCATCAACTCGCCGGAGGTCCAGCCAGCAATTGATCGCAGCGAACGATGACGTCGTTTGCGACGCTTCAGTCGCAGGCGTCGATGCTGTTTAGGTCTGGGCAGTCTGCCGAGGCCATCGTGGCTTATCAACAGCTACTGACCGTCAAGCCCGAATTGCCGAATAGCTGGTTCAACCTCGCCATACTTTTGCGAGGGGCGGGTCGAGCGCAAGAGGCGCTTGCCGCGTACGGCCGCGCGCTTGCGTACAATATCGACGAACCCGAAGAAGCTTATTTACAGCGTGCGGTCATTTTATCCGAAGACTTGGCGCGCGTTGACGCAGCGCGATCAAATCTCGCTACGGCGTTGGCGATCAATCCGGATTATGTCCCCGCGCTGCTAAATTTAGGAAATCTCCACGAGGATAGCGGCGAACGTCTTGCCGCCGAAGCGGCCTATGCCCGCGCGCTTGAAGTCGACGATCGATGCGCGCTTGCACTGGCTAGGCTTATTGGACTGTCTCTGGCAAATGAGGAATGCGATCGTCTGTTCGACCAAGCCCGCGCGTTCTTGAGGCAGCCGGAGCTTTCGGCGTTGGACCGCGCCGATGTCGGCTTCGCTCTCGGCGGGGCACTAGATCGCGCTGGTAAGTATGACGAGGCTTTTGAAACCATCGTCAGGGCCAATTCTGAAATGCGCAGTTTGGCCGTGGCAAGCGGTCAGAGTTACCAAGCATCGGAGCAACGACGTCTGACAGATCAGTTGATTACCGCCATTCCGCCTGTGCCCGACCGTGCGGCTGCCGTTGAAGGGTCGCCAATCTTCATCGTTGGGCTTTTCCGGTCAGGGTCGACGTTGGTAGAACGGATGCTATCTCGCCACGATGCAATCGAAGCAGGCGGTGAGCTTGATCTGATTCCGCGCTTCGTTCACCGCGATATTAGCAACTATCCGGCCGAAATTGCATGCCCCGACCCGGCGCTGATTGGCACACTGCGCAGTCGCTATCTCAATGCCGTCGCAGGACGCTGTGCGGCCAGCCAAATTTTGACCGACAAGCGACCAGACAATTTCCTGCATATTGGCCTCATCAAGCAAATCTTCCCGGCAGCTAAAATCGTGTTAACATCGCGCGATCCAATCGATACCGGACTCTCGATCTATTTTCTGCATGCCGATCCGGGTCTCGCTTACGCAACCGACCTTGGCGATATTGCGGACTATATCGCTCAATATCGGCGCCTGACTGCACATTGGCGAGCGCTTTATGGAAAGGATATCCACGTCGTGGATTACGACCAGCTCGTCAAAAATCCACGCACTGTCATGGAGCCGTTGCTGGAATTCCTGGGCTTGCCGTGGCACGATGCGGTGCTACGCGACGACGGAAACCCGCGCCCAGTGCGGACGGCGAGTAATTGGCAAGTGCGTCAGCCCCTTTATCGTAGTTCGTCAGGCCGATGGCGCAATTATACTGATCAGCTCGCTGGGTTCCGCGCGTTGCTTGAAGGATAGAAAGCGTGACGGGCATGGCTACAACCTCCCAGATTATTATGTTGGCGAAGGGAGGACAAATCTCCGAGGCCATCGCGGCAGGCGAAGCGGCGCTTGCGGCCAACGGTGAAGATCCGGGCCTCGTCATGTTTGTCGGTGTGCTCTACTGCCGGCAGAACGATCTTTCGCGGGGCGTCGAAAAGTTGCGGCGCGCTGTCGCGCTGGCGCCAGGGCAGGGTTTACCCAAAGTCGAACTCGCGCGCGCGCTTCTGGCGATGAGTGACAATATTGCGGTGGAAGAGATCACGGCGCCATTTGTCGATATGGCGACGCCCATCGGTTATGAGATGCAACGCGTCCGGGCGTATGCGTTGTCGCGAATAAACCGCGCTGTAGAAGCTGCCGAGACATTCAATCGACTGATACTGGTCGATGGCGCTGACTTCGAAAGCTGGCGGGGATTGGGTGTTGCGCAATTGTTGCTCGGCGATGCGGCAGAAGCAGTAAAAGCCCTCGATGCCGCCACGCGTCTCGCTCCGTCGGCTGCCGGAGCATGGACCGATTTGGCGCGCGCCAGATTAGCTATGATGGACACCGGTGGTGCGGTTACGGCCGCGCGCCGGGCGGTTCAGCTTGACGCCGACGACGTAAACTCGCGAACCGAATTGGCGCGCGCGCTGGTGGCCGAGCGCCACTTTGAAGATGCCCGCAACGAGCTAGCTGTGGCGCGCCTTCTTGCCGGTGAAGATGCAACGAGATTCTGCGAGATTGCCGAAATCTCGATATCTTGCAAAGTGCTTGACGACGCCGATCGCGATTATCGCTGCGCGCTCGAAATTGATCCGGCATCTGAACGAGCTTGGCTCGGGCGGGCGAACGTGCTCGAACGTTGTAACCGGATCGATGAGCTTGAAGCGTTAATCACCGATTGCGAGCGACGCGGTATGTCCGAGGAAGTGCTCGCAATGCCACGCGCGCGGGCGTTGCGCAGCCGTGGCAATCTGACACAGGCGCTTGCCGTGCTTGATCAACCCATGTCAGCGCCCGCATCGGTCGATCGCTTTCAGTTGATTGGCGACATAGCGGATCGGCTTGGCGATACCGCTGCCGCATTTTCTTCATTTTCGGCCGCCAATGGCTTGCTCGAACAAGCGACCGTCGGAGCGAGAGCTTATGCCGACTCTTATCGCGAAAACTTCCGCAGCTTGACGAGAGTCGTGACGCCAACCTGGTATTCCGGTTGGGGGCCTCCACCCAAACCGTCCGCGCGTCGCGCGCCGATGTTTATCTTCGGTTTTCCGCGTTCCGGAACGACCTTGATCGATACGATGTTAAGTGGGCACACCGATACCGTGGTTTTCGAAGAAGAACCGATCATCGACCGCGTGGCTAAGGCTGCCGGTGCGATTGACCACCTCGGCGATATTTCTGAAGCTCAGATCGAGCATTTGCGTGCCTTATACTTTGCCGAGGCCGATCGAGTAGATCCCGCAATTGGCGACAGATTGATTGTCGATAAGCAACCTCTGGCGCTGGGAAGCACGCCAATCCTCCATCGCATTTTCCCCGACGCCCGATTTCTGTTCGTCGAACGCCATCCTTGCGACGTCGTCCTGAGCTGTTTCATCACCAGCGCCCAGATGGACACCAAGGTTGCTAACTTTTTCGACTTTACCGGGACGGCGCTACTTTACGACCAAGTGCTTAGCTGTTGGCAGGCTTGCAAAGCCACGCTTGCCATCAACGTTTTCACTACGCGGTACGAACGACTAATAACGACCACCGAAATTGAGCTGCGCCATATTGCGGAGTTTGCCGGCTTGCACTGGTCTCCCCAATTGATCGATCATCAAAGCAACGCAGCCGCGCGTCAATATATCGCCTCACCCAGCTACGCCCAAGTTTCCGAACCAATTTACACTCGTGCCAAGGGGCGCTGGCGGCGCTACGAAGAGCACATGCAATCGGTACTGCCAATCCTGCGTCCCTGGATCGAACGCCTCGGCTACTAAGAAGATTTGGGTCTGCTTAGCCGCCGAGCTGCGGTTTGAACGCCTGAACCCGTTCAACGGTATTCCGTTGGTCGCGTTTCATCTCTTCCCATTGGATTGCCGTAAGGCAAGTGCGTTTTTGCTGCAGCCGTGTGCCGATTAAATCGGCCGATTTGCAAATAATTCGGTTCGGATCAGTCGACTTAGTATCTCGCTCGCGAGCCACCGCTGTGGTTGCTAATAGTGCAAACAGCGTGACCACCATCGTGCTTCGCATGACAGACCTCGAACTAGCTTTCACAGGACGTTCCTAGCATGGGCCGGCCGGCCTTTCCAGCGCTCCGCATCAACCAATATCGAAGGCGACGGTCAGCCGTTCGCCGTGCGGAAATGGCAATGTTCCGTGCCACAGTGTTGACGGAAAAAGTACGAGGCGTGCCGGGCGGGGCCGCACGATCCGATCCGGTGGGAGTGCAGTGCCAAGCGAAGGCTGAGGAGCACCCAGAGCTAAAGCCCCAGCGTCGGTGCCTTCAGGGACATCCGGCACCGACACGTACAGTGCAGAACTCAGCCAACCCTCCGTATGGACATGAGGAACGTGATAGCCCTCTCCGACCAATCTCACTGACCAGGATCCAACGAACCGCGGCGTCGCCGGGACCCGTCCCAGCAGGGGGTGGGCGGCGTCGTGAGGTGGCAGCGCGGCTATGTAGGCTTCAACCGCATTACGGCACTGATCCCTGATCGTACGGATCGAAAGGTCCAGCCTAGAAAATAACGGTCCGTCGGTTTGAGACCCACCGCGTACCGATTGATCTACGGGCTGACCACCGGCGCGATGCAGGGAGCGTAGCGTGGTCGCCAACAGGTTCAGCGTCTTAGAGTCGAGCTTAAGATCTACATCTTTGACAAGACGTGGGTCATCCAGCCATATTGCTCGCCTGTCGCCCAGCATACGCCAAGCGACGGATAAATACGGCCATGCCGCTTGGGGCACTGCGCTTAAATTGCCCGCAAATGGTGCGACAATCCGTTCAGGTTCGCCGCGCCGTAACAAATGACGCAAACGAAATACGGTCAGGTGCGGGTCGTCATTGTCGCCGCAAGCCGCGAACGCTGCATCGGCGTCGGCAGGTCTGCCGAACTCAGTCGCAATCATCGCGCCGAGTATGTGCAGAGGTTCTACGCGTCCGCAGGTGGCATATGCCTTCGAAAGGGCTGCTTGGGCCGCGTCTCCTTCTTCTGCCCGAAGCAACACGACAATCTTAAGCTGGTGAAAACGCCAATCGCCAGGAAATGACGCGATCGCTTCGTCAATCGCCGCAAACCGGTCCGGGCGCCGTCGCAGGCATCGCAACTTGATCAAGGCTGCGTGTCCCGGCATCCACCCCGGGTGAGCGCGGAGCGTCGCCGTCAGAAGATTATCGGCGTCATCGGCAGCTCCCTCATCTGCCAATGCGGCGGCTTCGCCCAGGATCATATCACCGTCATTTGGCGAGGCAGCACGCGCACTCCGATAAAATTCGGCCGCAGGCAACCCCGCCTCGCGAGCGGTATGGGCCTTGGCGTGTAATAAGATCGGTGTCGGCGCCGGAAGCGCCAAAGCCTTGTCGAAAGCGGCAAGGGCCGGCGCCAAATCACCTAATGCGCGATGCATGAGACCCAGTACATGCCAGAGCGATGGGTCGTTGCGCGTACGCTCCGCGGCCGCCGTAAGAATGGGTAGAGCGTCGGCTTCGCGCCGTAATTCGGTTGCCGCGATACCCAATGCGCTAAACTCGCCGGCGCCTAATTTGCCCGAGATTGCCGCTCTTAGCGCCGTGTCGAAGTCGGCAGCGATCATAGGCGATCCGATGCGGTCATATTGCTGTCCCCCCGGCGCGTTCATCGGCCTCCATAAGACATGCAATCGCCGCACTTTCGGGTGCTGAAAGGTCCGGATGCCACAGGTCGAAGATCAGGACCACCCGGGGTTCGCCACTGTCGTTTGCGGCCTCGTGCTCAATCGTGTCGTCAAAGATCAGCGCCTCACCTTCACGCCATTCACGGCGCTCGGCGCCAACGCGGAACCAGCAATTGTCGGGCACGATAAGTGGCAAATGGCAAACGAGACGCGTGTTGGCGATCCCGGTGTGCGGGGGAATGCGCGTTTGCGGTTGGAGTAACGAAAACATGGCGTTGGGCGCGCGACCAGTGATATGCGGTTGGTCGATCGCGCGTAGCATGGCCATTGTCTTGGGGCAGCGTGCCGTATTTTCGGTGCACTCGCGACCGGCATAGAACAAATGGAATGCTGTCCAGTCGAGCGAGTGGTTAAGCCGCGCCCATTGCCGTACCGGAGTGTCGGCAGAGTATTGGACATAAGGCTCGGCCCGGGACGACGGGGCCGTCTGCATGGTCAGAAATTCGTCGCGGATATCGGCAGCGGCAGCTTCCAGCGCCGCAATCCACCCAAAAGCGGATGTGTCGTGAAATTCTCGTTCGGCGAGGCCGGGATAATGATAATGTGTCGGATCGCTGTGCCAAGGACGAGTTTGGCGCAATGCGTTCGATGTGAACCGTGCCATTTTCGCGTGCGTGGCTGGGTCGAGCGCATCCGCGTCTATCAACGCCATCCAGTCGGCAGCTACTCTTTGCTGGTAAGCACTTGAGACGCGGCGCGCATGTTCGATAAGTGAACGAAGACCGGGACCAGCATCTTCCCCCTCGCGTAATTGTGCCAATGCGCGAAGGTAATTGCGGGCCGCCTCGTCCGGCTCGTTATTGGCCTCGTGAAGTTTGGCGCGACTGAGTAGAGCAGTGAAGTGCAGGGGGTCGATGCGCAACGCGGCGGACACGGCGGCAAATGCGCCAGGCAAGTCACCGCCGGCCCGGCGCAACGCGGCAAGTTTCAGCCATGTGTTGATGCGTTCGGGCGCTACAGCGACGATCCGCTCTAAGATATCGCGCGCTTCAGTAATTTCACCGCGCGCAGCGGCCTGGTCGGCGTTCTGCTCTTCGCTGTTGAGTTGCATCAGCCAGCCCTGTTGTTTTGCAGACGAATATGCGTGGTTTATGCTGCCTTCAATCAGTTCATTCCAAATGAAAACGGCGGGCATCGCTGCCCGCCGTATCCATTGTCCCGGTTGTCGACCGATCAGAAGTCGAGCGTGACGCCCGCATAGAGGTAACGACCCAGGGTGTCATACACCTGAGAATAGGTATTGCCGTTGCCGAGTGATTGCCCGTTCAGCGGCGGCTGCCTGTCCAAGACGTTATTTGCACCAATGCGGAACGTGAACTTGTCCTCGATCGGCACCGTAAGCGCGAGGTCGAAGTAGCTCTGCGACGCCAGACGCGCGTTACCCGGACGGTTGCCGACGGCTGTCGGCGAAGGACCAGTAGGCGTGCTCAGATCCGTGTCCGGCGACGCATCGTCATTCCGCACCGAAGAGAAGTAACGCCACGCCAACGAGACGCTCGGGCCCTTAGGCGCAGTATAGGTGACACGGACCCGGTGGCGCCATTCAGGATTCGGCGTTCCGCACTGAGCACCGAAATAGCCCTTACAATCATAACGGATTGCGCCCACCGGATCGGTAATCAGTTCGTCCAGATACGTCCCGGCAAAGCTGAAGCCAAGGGTGCCAATGCTACCAACCTCACGGCTATAAGACGCGGCGATATCAATGCCCTTGGTCGAAACGCCACCAGCATTCAGGTTCGTATCGATCACAAATCCGTCCGGCCGATCGAGACGCCCCGACGCGCCGCGCCGAATCAAACTGCAATAATCGGCGCTGCCGGTCGTGATGCACTGACTGAGGATCGTATCGGCGCCAACCGTGCCGATCTGGTTCTTGATCCGGATATTGAAGTAATCGACAGTTGCTGAAAAGCCTCGCAGGAAGGTCGGCGTCAGCACAACACCAGCAGTGAACGAATTGGCAATTTCCGGTGTCAGATTCGGATTGCCACCCTGCAGGCCGTTATATTGCGCCGCCGGATTGGGGGCGAAATTCCCGTACTGGGCGGCAGTCACACCCGTGAGGGCGCATTGTGCCGCCGTAGCCGAAGGCGGCGGAACGTCGGTCGGCGTTTCAACCGCCGTGGTGCCAGCACAAGGATCGGTCACGCCATCGAGTCCAACACTTTGAGCCGAGAACAATTCGACCGCATTTGGAGCGCGGACAGCCCGGTTATAGCTGACTCGCGCCGTGATGTCGCGAATGGGTGAGAAAGTCAGTTCGGCCTTCCACGTGTCGGTATCGAATTTGTTGCGGACGCCGTTACCATTCACTTTGTACGAAGACCGGCGATAACCTCCGCCGATCGTCAGGGCGTGGATAAAGCGGTCTTGGACGATTGGCAGCAGGGCCTCGACAAAGCCCTCCTTGACGTCGAACGAACCAGCCACCGGAGTTGTCGCACCGCCCTGACCGGCGCCGTCGCCGCTCAGGAAGTTTGAATCCACTTCAAAGTTCAACCCTTCTTTGCGATACTCGGCGCCGAAGTTGAGCGCGAAGCCATCGTTTGCGAAGGGGCTGGCGATGCCATATTCGCTGCCTACAAAGCTGATCGAACCGTTGGCGATCTGTTCGGTGGTCTGCCCACGGGAAAAGAGCGGGAGTTGCAGATAATTTAGCGCCGCAGGAGTCACTCCGCCCGTAGTGAAGATGTTATACGGCACGCAAAGCGGGTCGGTACCGTCGACAACCGAGCGACAGGTGGGAACGCCGCCTACACTCACCACGTCAAGCGCGCGACGCGATCGCGCAATCGAAAAGTCGTTGCGGTAAGTTTGCGCGAAGTTCACCCGGCTGTACTGATAATAGGTATCGTAGCTGAAGCCCTTGGCAAAGTCACCTTTAGACCCGATAATGCCGCGATAAGTGGTGTGCTGCAGGTCATCTTGACGACCACCGCCTTCAACGTTCCGCCGACCGATGTAGACGTTCCCGCGCGTGACGCCGCTGCCATCGACCACGGTGTTACCCGCTTGGCAGAGGATCCCTCGTTGCTGGGCAGACAACAGCGGATTGTCGCAATTTACCTGGTAAAGCGGGCCGAGGAAAATGCCTGATGGCGCAATCTGTGCGACCGTCCGGTCGTCCATGAACATGAATTCCATGTACGGCTTGAACGCATCGTCGATTTCATAATTTGCGAAGAAACCGGCAGTATAGCGTTCATCGGGGCGCTGATAATAGTTGGTCGGCGCAAAATTATAGAGCACTTGGCCAGGCGCAAATTGGTTTCCTTGAACATTATAATAAGCGCCGGAAACATAAAATGAGCCAGGAGCTGAGGTGCCCGAGCCACCGCAATTGTAAATACGGCCTAGGGTTGTGCTGGCGGCGGCGGTATTCGCGCTAAGCGAGCATGAGGAATAATCGCGCTTATCCTGCGTAATGGCATTAATTTTACGATAGCCGCCATAAGCCGTGATGTGGCCGCGGCCATCATCAAAGCCAACACCGAAAGCTGCAGTCGCATCAATCGTGCCACCATCAACGACGTTGCCGTCTGGGAACCCAAAGTTGCGCGCATTCAGAGCACCGCGAACGTCATTGCTGGCGCGATTGTTGTGCTGATATAGGCTATACTGGCCATCGAGCCTGAAACCTTCAAAATCGGTGTCCATGACAAAGTTTACGACACCCGACACGGCATCCGCGCCATAAACCGACGACGCGCCACCGGTAAGTACATCAACACGCTTGATCAGTGCCGCGGGGATGATGTTGATATCCGCGAAAGGCGACCGCGGATCGCCCGGAATCAGGCGGCGGCCGTTCACGAGGACCAACGTGCGCGCCGGTCCAAGCCCGCGAAGATCGAGCGTGGCGGTGCCGGTAGCGCCGTTGGAAACATTGCCGCCCTGTCCGGCAAACACCTGCGGCAGGGAATTGATAAGGTCTTCAACGCGCGTCACGCCCGTCTGCTTGATTTCAACCGCGCCGATCACCGTCACCGGGCTGGCGGATTCCAGGTCGGGGCGCGGAATGCGCGAGCCCGTCACGACGATCGTTTCGCCGGGTTCTTGCGTGGCTGAAGTTTGCGGCCCAACCTGCGTTTCCTGCGCAAATGCAGGCGCCGTGAGCAACGCGGCTCCAACCATTGCAGTTGAAGCCAGCAATTCCTTCTTACCAAAGATTCTGGGCATCTAATTTCCCCTTAATTGACCCGGATGGGCCTCCCGACAGCGCAGGCGGACCTTATATTCCCGTTTACATGAGCGTTAGCGCTATAGGCAATCAATCGGGCTGCAAGTCCTTGGAAACCCTATCTAGTGATGCATATGGGCAACACGTCCATCCGACGGTTGCAGGGTGGAGAGGCGGCATTTAAGCGTGATCCTGTTATTTTTTTGGAGGCAGTTGTGCGCATCCGGAACCAAATTATCGTTGCCGTGTTCGCCTGCGCCGCGCTGGTTAACGGTGCGCATGGTCAGAGCGCGTCGGCCGGAGAACAAGAGCCATCGGCAATCCGCAAGCTCAACGAATGCCGGGTCATTGCCGATGACCGGGCGCGGCTCGCCTGTTTCGATACAAGTTCGGCTGAATTGGCGGCTGCGCGAGAAAGCGGGGCAGTAGCCGTGGTGGATCGGCAGCAAGTGCGCAGGGCGAAACGGGGGTTGTTCGGATTCAATCTATCCGGACTCGACATTTTCGGCATCGGAAAGAACGGTTTGGCGAAATCAGAGCAGGATGAAGTTAGCGAAATCAGCGGCCGGATTTCCGCAGTGACGCGAAATGCCGATGGTTACTATATCATCACGATTGAAGACGGGGCACGATGGGAGCAGATTTCGCCCCTGACGTTCGGCCGCGCGCCACGTGCGGGATCAACGGTAACGATTAAACGAGCCGCATTGGGAAGTTACAAGATGCGTATCGATCAAAATCCGCCGGTCAAGGCGCGTCGTGTTGGCTGATAGCGGCTGCATTTCGCCAAATGGCTAAGGCCGTTCTCGCTTCTTGGTCGGCAGTTTCAACCAACGGCATCAAGCGGTCGATCAGCGCTTCCGACCGGCGCCACTTTTCGTGTTCTGGGGCAGAGACAACGGTCGGCGAAAGCGGCAGCGACGCGTCAAGCTTCCGGTCCCAGACAAGGCCGATACGCTTACACAAGGCTGCAATCGCCGACTGCGGATCGGTGATCAAGTCGCGATAATCGATCGCAGTGACTTTAGCGCGGGGCAGGCTGACAAGATCATGAAGCATGATAGAGGTCGTGCGCGCCCATTGATGGGCGACGATCTCCGCAAGTGTCATCGTCGCGAGTCCGCGCCAGCCAGGCACCAACAGCAACGACCATGGAGTGTTCGGCCAATCAGGCAGCAGCGGATAAGTGCGAAAGCGACCGGATTCCCAAGCCTCGATCATGCTGGACATCGTTGCGCGTGGATCGCGGTAAAGATAAATGAAGCGGGCATTGGGAAAGGCTGCCGTTAAGAACGGGATCCGCAGACTGTTTTTCGGTGTCTTTTCGATCATCGTCGCATGGCCGTCCGGCGCGTGACCGTCGCGGTCGCGCAACTGTGCGAAAAAACTGCGGGCGAGTGCATCAATTACGACAGGCGTTGCATGAGTGGCAAGCAACCGATTTGAGGACCAGCCGCCGGCCCGAGGGTGAAGTCCGGGGATCCTCTCAATGAGACTGTGGCTTTCGCCCCCGATTGTGAAAATGCCGCGAGCCTGTCCCAGCGTCTGAAAAAGCAACGATGATCCCGACCGCGGTGGGCTCACAATGAAGATCGGTCGAAGTAACTCGGCCGGACTCGTTTTGGTCATCTGGCCCGGCACGCTAATACGGCTGCTCCCCGCGTGCTGCTTCCAATGAAGCATTCATCGTGAACAAAAGCTCCGCGACCTGGCGATAGAGTGGCAGTCCATTGCGCAACTGTATGTCGCCTCCGGTGGCGATCTGCACCAAGTCGCAATCGAGAGCGACAATGTGCTGTCCAAAAGACGCCAGCGCATCTTTATCTGTGCTGGATTGAGCCCATGTCCCGGTCCAAGCGGCGCTAAAGCGTTCGAGACGTGCCATCACTTTAGCAAGGGCGGGGGCCGGACGGGCTCTCTCTGCAATGAAGCCGATATGATATTTGAGTTCCCAGGGCGACATGACATTGGCCGGTTCGCCTCGTTCGAACTGCAATTGCGTGGTGCGGCCCTGTCTTTGCGGCGAGATTGTTTGACCCAGTGAATTATTCTTGTCTCCGATGCCGATATCAGCACGGTCGATCAAATCCCACAGCCGCTCATCACCTACCGTATCGGCGACCAGATGCACCCGCGCGGCGGTACCGCCATTGACGACACCGTGGCGCGAGAAGGTGTCGAACACCCAGCATTCTCCCGCACCCATATGCGCCGAGCGGCCGTCGCAGGTGAACACGACGTCGCTATTTGTCACGATCGGCACATGAATCCTGACATGTTTGCGCCAGTAAAAGTTGGTATCGACATGTGGTGGGACGGAAGCCCCGGGGGCCAAACGCATCAGACGGGTTCGGCCCCATACGGCACCGATTGCGCCGAGCACGCTCATCACATACGGACAGGCGTGCAGGTATGGCGTAGGCCCCATCCTGCCCTGAGTGCCCTCTGTCATTTCTCCACCAGGTGTAATCAAGCGCACAGCCGCATTTCCGGGAATATTGTCGGGATGCGGCGTCCAAGCTGTCGTTGGCAGGGCATTCACTTCCGCCGCCAAGGTTTCAACGTCAAAGGCGATGGGCAGCCGCAGCAGCGGCTCGGGCAGGCGCATGTCCGGTCCTTTCGTCTATCGGCGCGGTATGGCCTCTGCTCGTGGATGGCAATTGCCGGCTTGCCCAGTCTCGCTACCGAACTGTTAACGATCCATCCCCCTCGTCAACCGTCACCGTCGACCCATCCCTCACCTCGCCGCGCAGGATCGCGTCGGCGAGCGGGTCTTGCAGATATTTCTGTACCGCGCGCTTCAATGGCCGTGCGCCGTACACCGGATCATAGCCGACGCGGCCGAGCCACGCGCGCGCCGCGTCGGTCAGGTCGAGCGTCACCTTGCGGTCGGCGAGCAGCTGCTGCACCCGCCCGACCTGGATGTCGACGATCGGTCCCATATTCGCGGCGCTCAGGCGGTGGAACAGGATGATCTCGTCGAGCCGGTTGAGGAATTCGGGGCGGAAATGGCCGCGCACCACGTCCATCACCTGCGGCTCGACCGATTCGATCGACTGGTCGTCGGGCAGATTGGCGAGGAACTGGCTGCCCAGGTTGGACGTCAGGATGATCAGCGTGTTGGTGAAATCGACCGTCCGCCCCTGGCCATCCGTTAACCTGCCGTCGTCGAGCACCTGCAGCAGCACGTTGAACACGTCGGAATGCGCCTTCTCGACCTCGTCGAACAGCACGACCTGGTATGGCCGCCGCCGCACCGCCTCGGTCAGCACGCCGCCCTCCTCATAGCCGACATAGCCCGGAGGGGCGCCGATCAGCCGCGCGACCGAATGCTTCTCCATGAACTCGCTCATGTCGATGCGGACTAGCGCGGCATCGTCGTCGAACAGGAAGCCGGCGAGCGCCTTGGTCAGCTCGGTCTTGCCCACGCCCGTGGGCCCGAGGAACATGAAGCTGCCCAGCGGCCGGTTGGGGTCCTGCAACCCCGCGCGGGCACGGCGGACCGCGCGGCTCACCGCCGCCACCGCCGCCGCCTGCCCGATGACCCGCGCGCCGATGGTCGCTTCCATCGCCAGCAGCTTTTCGCGCTCGCCCTCCATCATCCGGTCGACCGGGATGCCCGTCGCGCGGCTGACCACGCTGGCGATATCGTCGGCGGTCACTTCCTCGCGCAGCATCGCCGATGAGGACGCCGCCTGCGCCTCGGCCAGTTGCTTTTCGAGGCCGGGCAGGGTGCCGTATTGCAGCTCGCCCGCCCGCGCCAGGTCGCCCGCGCGCTGCGCCTGATCGAGCGCCACGCGCGCGGCATCGAGCTGCGTCTTGAGCTGCGCCTCGGCGTTGATCTTGTCCTTCTCGCTTTGCCAGCGCGTCGTCAGCGCCCCGGACTGTTCCTCCAGCCCGGCCAGCTCGGCCTCGAGCGCGGCCAGCCGGTCCTGCGACGCCGCGTCGCTCTCTTTTTTCAGCGCCTCGCGCTCGATCTTGAGCTGGATGATCCGCCGGTCGAGATTTTCGATCTCCTCGGGCTTGCTCTCCACCTCCATGCGCAGCCGCGACGCGGCCTCGTCCATCAGGTCGATCGCCTTGTCGGGCAAAAACCGGTCGGTGACATAGCGGTTGCTCAGCGTCGCCGCAGCGACGATCGCCCCGTCGGTGATCCGCACGCCGTGGTGCAGCTCGTATTTCTCCTTGAGCCCGCGCAGGATCGAGATCGTGTCGGGCACCGTCGGCTCGGGGATGAACACCGGCTGGAAGCGCCGTTCGAGCGCCGCGTCCTTCTCGACATATTTGCGGTATTCGTTGAGCGTCGTCGCGCCGACGCAGTGCAATTCGCCGCGCGCCAGCGCGGGCTTGAGCAGGTTCGACGCATCCATCGACCCCTCGCTCGCCCCCGCGCCGACCAGCGTGTGCATTTCGTCGATGAACAGGATGATCCGCCCGTCCGAGCCCTTGACCTCATCGAGCACGCCTTTCAGCCGCTCTTCGAACTCGCCGCGGTATTTGGCGCCGGCGATCAGGCTGCCCATGTCGAGCGCCATCAGCGTGCGGTCGCGGAGCCCGTCGGGCACGTCGCCATTGGCGATGCGCAGCGCCAACCCTTCGGCGATCGCGGTCTTGCCGACGCCGGGCTCGCCGATCAGCACCGGGTTGTTCTTGGTGCGCCGCGCCAGGACCTGGATGGTGCGGCGGATTTCCTCGTCGCGGCCGATGACGGGATCGAGCTTTCCGCTCCGCGCCGCCTCGGTCAGGTCGCGCGCGAAGCGCTTGAGCGCATCGTAGCGGTCCTCGGCCCCCGCCGAGTCCGCCGCGCGCCCGCCGCGCAGCTCGTTGATCGCGCTGTTGAGCGCCTCGGGCTTGACCCCCGCCGCCGCCAGCGCCTTGCCCGCCGCGGTCGTGCCCGCCAGCGTCAGCGCCAGCAACAGCCGCTCGACGGTGACGAAACTGTCGCCCGCCTTCTTCGCCACCTGCTCGGCCTGGTCGAGCAGCCGCACCGCGTCATTGTCCAGTCCCGGCGTCGCCTGCGCCCCGCCGCCCGACACCTGCGGCACCTTGGCCAGCGCCGCATCGGTCTCCCGGCTCGCCATCGCGGCATCGCCGCCGGCGCGCGCGATCAGGCCCGCGGCCATGCCCTGCTCGTCCTCGAGCAGCGCCTTGAGGATATGCTCGGGCGAAATGCGCTGGTGATTCAGGCGGATCGCGACAGTCTGCGCGGCCTGCAAAAACCCTTTCGCGCGGTCGGTGAAGACGTCCAGGTTCATTCAAATCTCCTTGGCCGCGATATAGTGTGGCGAAATAGCCACACAAGTTTCCGCCGATGATACATTGTAACCTGGCACGGCCTGCCCTATCTGTGTCGGCGATGGCTGCCGAATCGTCCGCTTCGTCGCAAGGGCTGCTCGATCGCATCGCGATCGGCATCTCGGCGCTGTGCCTGGTTCATTGCCTGGCGACCGCGGTGCTGCTTGGCATCGCTTCGGGCTTCGGGGCCTTGCTTGGCGCGCCGGAAATCCACCGCATCGGTTTGGCCGTCGCGGTCCTGCTCGGCGCCGTGGCGCTTGGGCGGGGCGCGCTGCAGCATCGGCGTTTTGTGCCCGCCGCGGTCGGCGGCCTGGGTCTCGGCATCATGGCCGGGGCGCTGTTCGTGCCGCACGGCCTGTACGAGGCGGCGGCGACGATGATCGGCGTCTCGACCCTCGCGCTCGGCCATTATCTCAACCGGCTGGCGCTCGCCTGATCTTTGACCCGGGGCGGTCGAAGCCCTACATCGAAGTCATGCCCGCCCACGCGCACGTCCATCATGCAGGCGAAGACCTCGCCACCGCCGCGCAGGGCGTGCTCGAGTCCTCGGGCGAGCAGTGGACCGCGCTGCGCGCGCGCGTGTTCGAAGTGCTCAGCGGCTACGACAAGCCGGCCTCGGCCTATGACATTGCCGAGACGCTGTCGAACACCGAAGGCCGCCGCGTCGCCGCCAATACCGTTTACCGCATCCTCGACCTGTTCGTCGGCGCCAACCTCGCGCGCAAGCTCGAAAGCGCCAACGCCTATGTCGCCAACGACCATCCGGATTGCGTCCACGACTGCATCTTCCTCGTCTGCGACGATTGCGGGCGGGCGACGCATATCGACGACGACGCCGTCACCGCCCGCGTCCGCGGCGCCGCCGAAGGGGCGGGGTTCCGGGCGGTCCGCCCCGTGATCGAGGTGCGCGGCCGCTGCGAAGATTGTGCCTGAACGGCGCTCGTCCTTAACGCGTCGTTAGGGTTTCAGCGCCACAGCCGAGCGATGCGGCGGGGGATTGTCGGATCTGCGGTAGCACGCTGGCCTTGGCTGGCGGCTGGCCTTGTTTACAGCCTGCTCGCGGCTGCGGCGGTGATCTGGACCCGGCTCGACGGCGGCGTGGCGCTGGTTTGGCTCGCCAACGGCTTCATGGTTGCTTGGCTTTCGCTCAATCGTCAGCGCGAATGGCCCAGGGCGATCGCGGCGTGCCTGTGCGGCAGCGCCGCGGTCGCGCTGGTCACCGGGGTCGGCTGGGGCGGATCGGCCGTGCCGCTGCTCAACCTCGCCGAATGCGTCGTGACCGTGTCGATCCTGCGGCGCTGGCTGGGGCAGGACCATTATCTCGACAGCACTTCGGGTGTGGCCAAATTCGCCTTGATCGCCACGCTCGCGCCGACGCTCAACGCACCCGTTGCGGCGGGGATCGCGCATCACGCGCTGGGCGTGCCCTATTGGCCGACCGCGTTTAACTGGTTTGTCGGGCATTCGCTGGGCGTAATCATGATGGCGCCGCTGTCCAGCCTGCTGCTGCGCACGATCCGCACGCCGGACCGGCGCCCGCTGGACCGCAAGCGGGTGCTGGCCTTTGCCACCTGGCTCGCGCCCGTGGCACTGGTGGCGGCGGGGGTGTTTCGATTCAGTTCGGCGCCGCTGCTGTTCCTGCCGCTGGTGCCCATGACCCTGGCAACGCTGCGGCTGGGCCGCTTTGGTTTTTGCTGGGCGGTGGTGATCGTCGCGGCGCTCGGCTCGCTCGGCACCGCGCTCGGCTACGGACCGGTACAGGCGATCGGCAGGTCGCCCGTGGTGCAGATCCAGTTCCTGCAATTCTATTTTGCAGCGACGGTGTTCACGCTGTTGCCCGTTGCGGTGCTGATGCGGGAGCGGCGCGCTTTGGTCGATCGCCTGTCGGCGAGCGAAAGCGCGCTGCGCCTGATGACCGAAAATTCAGGCGACGCGATGCTTCATACCGACGCTGCCGGCCGCGTCATGCAGGCCACCGGCGCGCTCGAAGCGCTGATCGAGCGCGATGCCGAATGGATCGTCGGCCGCTATGCCAGCGAAATGGTGATGCGGGACGATCGCGACGCACTGGTCGCCACGCATTTCAAGCTGCTGGCGGACCCGGGGCAGACGGTCGATTTCGAATATCGCGTGCGCATGCGCGACGGCAGCAGCAAATGGCTCGAATCGCGCGCGCGGGCGCTGCTCGACGCCGATGGCCGCTCCGTCGGCACGATCAGCGCGATCCGCGACGTCGAGGCGCGCAAGCGCACCGAAAGCGAGCTGGCCTATGCCGCCAGCACCGATCAGCTCACCGGCATCGCCAACCGCCGCGCCTTCTTCGCCCATTTCGACGCGCGGCCCGCGCCCGAGCGCGAAGGCATTCTGATCGTCGCCGATCTCGATCATTTCAAGGCGATCAACGACCGTTTCGGCCATCATGTCGGCGACGTGGCGTTGCAGACCTATAGCGGCGTCGCGCGTGGCGAGGTGCGCGATACCGATCTGATCGCCCGGATCGGCGGTGAGGAATTCGCCTTCTTCCTGCCCGGTGCCAGGCTCGGCGAAGGCTATGCCCTGGGCGACCGCCTGCGCGCGTCGCTTGGCCAGGCCAGCTTCGACGCCGGCAAGGCGGGGCCGCAGACGGTCACCGCCAGCATGGGCATGGTCGCCGTCGCCGCCACCGACGATGCCGCCACTGCCCTCAAGCGCGCCGACGCCGCGCTTTATGCCGCTAAGGAAGCGGGAAGGGATTGCTTGCGGCTGGCGGCTTAGTTGAAAAATTGAACGCCTTGCTATACATGTATAGCAAGGAGGCGCGTCATGTTGGCATTGCGATTGAATCCCGAGGTTGAAGCCCGGCTTGAACAGCTGGCAGTTGCGACCGGCCGTACCAAGAGCTTTTATGCCCGCGCGGCGATCAACCAATATATTGAGGATTTGGAGGACTATTATTTGGCCCTTCAGCGCTCGAAGGATTTCGTGCCGGGGACGGGCATCCCGCTTGAGCAGGTGGTAGCCGAGCTTGGCCTGGACGATTGAATTTGAGCCGCACGCGCTCAGAGAATTACGCAAGCTTGGCGCGCAGCCAGCGGCGCGAATAGTTCGCACATTGCGCACGCGCGTCGCGATCCGCGCTGATCCGCGGACGCTCGGTGAGCCGCTGGTCGGCGATTGGACAGGCTATTGGCGCTACCGCATCGGCGACTATCGCGTCATCGCGACGTTCGAGGACCAGCATATGATAATCTCGGTAGTGCGGGTCGCGCACCGCCGCGAGGTCTATCGGGACTAGGCCCGAACCCCCGCCTCGAGCCCCGCGCTATTGTGGCGCAGCGCCTTCAGCACCGTTTCGACGATCGCGTTCGCGTCCAGTCCCGCTTCGGCATATTGCGCCTCGGGCTTGTCATGGTCCTGGAACCGGTCGGGCAGGCGCAGCGTGCGCAGCTTCAGCCCCGCGTCGATCAGCCCTTCGTCGCTGGCCAGCGTCAGCACGTGTGCGCCGAGCCCGCCGACCGCATTCTCCTCGATCGTCACCGCCACTTCGTGCGTCGCCAGCAATTTGCGGATCAGCGCCTCGTCGAGCGGCTTGGCGAAGCGCAGGTCGGCGACGCTGGTCGACAGCCCCCGCGCGTCGAGCGCATCGGCCGCCTTGAGCGCCTCGGCCAGCCGCGTGCCGAGCGAGAGGATCGCCACGGTCTTGCCCTCGCGGACCATCCGCCCCTTGCCGATTTCGAGCACTTGCGGCACCTCGGGCAGCGCGACGCCGGTGCCCCCGCCGCGCGGATAGCGCACCGCGATCGGCCCGCTGTCATGCTCGGCGGCGGTCTTGGTCATGTGGACCAATTCAGCCTCGTCCGCCGCCGCCATCACCACGAAATTGGGCAGCGTGGCGAGGTACGTCACGTCGAACGATCCCGCATGCGTCGCGCCGTCGGCGCCGACCAGCCCCGCACGGTCGATCGCGAAGCGCACCGGCAGATTCTGGATCGCCACGTCATGCACCACTTGGTCGTAGGCGCGCTGGAGGAAGGTCGAATAGATCGCGCAGAACGGCCGCATCCCCTGCGCCGCCAGCCCCGCCGCGAACGTCACCGCATGCTGCTCGGCGATGCCGACGTCGAAGGCGCGGCCGGGATGCGCCCGGGCGAACTTGTCGACGCCGGTGCCCGACGGCATTGCCGCGGTGATCGCGCAGATGCGCGGGTCGGTCTCCGCCAGCATGGCCAGCGTTTCGCCGAATACGTTCTGATATTGCGGCGGTCCCGGCGGTCCCTTGTCCTGCACCCCCGAGACCACGTCGAACTTCTGCACGCCGTGATATTTGTCCGCCGCCGCCTCGGCCGGGCCATAGCCCTTGCCCTTCTTGGTGACGACATGGACCAGGATCGGCCCCTGTTCTGAGTCGCGGACGTTCTCCAGCACCGGGATCAGATGGTCGAGATTGTGCCCGTCGATCGGCCCGACATAATAAAAGCCGAGTTCCTCGAACAAGGTGCCCCCGGTCGCCAGCCCGCGCGCATATTCCTCGGCCTTTTGCGCGGCATTGTGGATGCGGTGCGAAATCTTCGCGGCGAGCTTCTTGGCCAGCGAGCGCAGCCCGAGATATTCGCTCGACGACACCATCCGCGCCAGATAGGCCGACAATCCGCCCACCGGCGGCGCGATCGACATGTCATTGTCGTTGAGGATGACGACCAGCCGGTTGCCCGCGGCCTCGGCATTGTTCATCGCCTCATAGGCCATGCCGGCGGACATCGCGCCGTCGCCGATCACCGCGATCGCCTTGCCCGGCCGGTCGGACAGCTTGTTGGCGATGGCGAAGCCCAGCGCCGCGGAGATCGAGGTCGAGGAATGCGCCGCGCCGAACGGGTCGTATTCGCTCTCCGTGCGCTTGGTGAAGCCCGACAGCCCGCCGCCCTGCCGCAGCGTGCGGATGCGTTCGCGCCGCCCCGTCAGGATCTTGTGCGGATAGGCCTGGTGGCCGACGTCCCAGATCAACTTGTCGCCCGGCGTGTCGAACACGTAATGCAGCGCCACGGTCAGCTCGACCACGCCCAGCCCGGAGCCGAGATGCCCGCCGGTCGTGCCGACGGCGGAGATCATCTCCGCGCGCAGCTCGTCGGATACCTGCCGCAGCTGTTCGGGCTTGAGCGTCCGCAAATCCTCGGGCGTTTTGACGCCGTCGAGCAGCGGCGTTCCGGAACCATTCACCATAGCCGGGTCATAAGCCGATGTTTCAGCGATGTCGAAACATGTGTTGGCGACGAACCGCCCCCGCTCAGCGATGAAGCGATTCGGCGATCCTTGCCGTCATCTTATCTAACTGATTCTATAGCCCAGGAGGGGCACGGGCGGCATGAGGATCGGCAACAAGGTCGGGGCGACGGCGGCGGTGGCGCTGGCGCTGCTCGGCTGCATTGGTCTCGGCTATGCCGCGCCGCAGGGCGCGCCCGAGCCGCAGACCGGCTTCGGCGCCAGCGTCCAGCGCCTGTTCGGCGACCCGCGCGAGCAATTCGGCAACCGCGTCGATTATGCCAGCCTCGACGCGCGCATCCGCCTAGTGATGACCAAGCCCGACATGGTCGGCCTCGGCGTCGCGGTGATTGAGGATGGCCGCATCGCCTTTGTGAAGGGCTATGGCACCACCACCGCGAACGGCACCGAGCCGGTCGGCGCGCACACCGTGTTCCGCTGGGCTTCGCTCAGCAAGGGCGTCGCCGCGACGATGGTCGCCGAACTGGCCAATGAAGGCCGGCTCGATCTCGAAGCCCCCGTCGCGCGCTATTCGACCCAGCTCAAGCTCCCTGGCGGCGGCGAACAGGTCGCCACCGTCGACGATGTCCTGTCGCAGCGCGTCGGCGTCGTCCGCAATGCGTTTGACGACAAGCTGGAAGCCGGCGCCGATCCGCGGCTGCTCCGGGCGATGTACGCCACGCTCGCCCGGCAATGCGCGCCCGGCGCGTGCCACGCCTATCAGAACGTGTCGTACGATACCGCGTCGGAGATCGTCCAGAACATCACCGGCCGGCCGTACAGCCTGGTCGTCACCCAGCGCCTGTTCCAGCCTCTGGGCATGACCGACGCCAGCCTCAGCCGCGCCGGGCTGATGTCGGCGCAGAGCTGGGCGCGGCCGCATGTCGGGCGCACCACGGTGGAGGTCAACGACAATTACTACCGCGTCCCCGCGGCGGGCGGGGTCAACTCCTCGATCATCGACATGGCGCGCTGGATGCAGGCGCAGGTCGGCGTCAGCCCGCAGGTCGTGCCCGACAGCGTGCTCAGCGAAATCCACCGCCCGCGCATCCTCACCGATCGCCATCTCGGCCTGTTCAACAAGGCGATGGGTCCCAGCCGCTATTCGCTCGGCTGGCGCGATTACACCTATCTCGGCCACCATCTGGTCGGCCATCAGGGCGCGGTGCGCGGCTATCGCGCGACGATCCTGCTCGATCCGCAGCGCCGCAGCGGCATCGCGCTGCTGTGGAACTCGCAAAGCGCGCGCCCCCCGGGCATCCAGCTCGAATATCTCGACCGCCTCTACAACCTCCCCCGCAAGGACTGGCTCGGCCTCGACGCCCCGGTGAGCACCGTCACCGCCGAAAGCGAATAAGCGCCGCAGGCAGTTTATTGGTTCTCGCAGAGAGCGCAGAGGACGCAGAGGGATCATCTCTCTGCGATCTCAGCGCCCTCTGCGAGAAACCAAAAATCTCACGCGAAGCCGCGGAGCAGAGCGATCCCCTTCGCGGCTTCGCGGCTTCGCGTGAACAAAAACTTCTTTGCCTGCGGCGCGTGACGCAGCTTAAGGCATATCGACCATGTCCACCCCCCGCACGCTCTACGAAAAAATCTGGGACGCGCACGTCGTCGAGCGCCGCGATGACGGCACCTGCCTGATCTATATCGACCGCCATCTGGTCCACGAAGTCACCAGCCCCCAGGCGTTCGAAGGCCTGCGCCTGACCGGCCGCACGGTCCGCCGCCCGGACCTGACGCTCGCCGTCCCCGACCATAACCTCCCCACCACCCCGCGCCTCGACGCGAGCGGCCACCGCCTGCCCATTGCCGACCCCGAAAGCGCGCAGCAACTCGCCGCGCTCGAAGCCAATGTCGCCGAATTCCGCGTGCCCTATATCGATGCGGTCTCGGCCAATCAGGGCATCGTCCATGTCGTCGGCCCCGAACAGGGCTTCACGCTCCCCGGCACCACCTTGGTCTGCGGCGACAGCCACACCGCGGCGCACGGCGCGCTCGGCGCGCTCGCCTTCGGCATCGGCACCAGCGAGGTCGAACACGTCCTCGCCACGCAGACGCTCCAGCTGGCGCCGAGCAAGACGATGGAAGTCCGCGTCGAAGGCGCGCTCGGCCCCGGCATCAGCGCCAAGGACCTCGTCCTCGCCATCGTCGCCAAAACGGGCGCGGCGGGCGGCACCGGCTATGTCATCGAATATACCGGCCAGGCGATCCGCGACCTCAGCATCGAAGGGCGGCTGACCGTCGCCAACATGGCGATCGAAGGCGGCGCGCGCTCGGGGCTGATCGCGCCCGACGACAAGACCTTCGCCTATTTGAAGGACCGCCCGATGGCCCCGCAGGGCGCGGCATGGGACCAGGCCGTCGCCTGGTGGCGCACCCTCGCGACCGATCCGGGCGCCGCCTATGACAAGACCGTCATCCTCGACGCCGCCCAGATCGCCCCCAACGTCACCTGGGGCACCAGCCCGGAAGATGTCGTCGCGGTGACGGGCACGGTCCCTGATCCCGAATCCTTCGCCGACCCCGCCAAGCGCGAGGCGGCGCGGAAATCGCTCGATTATATGGGGCTGACCGCGGGGCAGCGGCTGCAGGATGTCGCGGTCGAGAACATCTTCATCGGCAGCTGCACCAACTCGCGCATCGAGGATCTGCGCGCCGCGGCGGACGTTCTGCGCGGCCGGCACAAGGCCGCGAACGTCAAATGGGCGATCGTTGTCCCCGGCTCGGGCCTGGTAAAGCGCCAGGCGGAGGCCGAAGGCCTCGACCGCGTGTTCACTGACGCCGGCCTCGAGTGGCGCGAACCCGGCTGCAGCGCCTGCCTCGGCATGAACCCCGACAAGGTCCCCCCCGGCGAACGCTGCGCCAGCACCAGCAACCGCAATTTCGTCGGGCGCCAAGGCCCCGGCGCGCGCACCCACCTGATGAGCCCCGCCATGGCGGCGGCGGCGGCGGTGACCGGGCGCTTGAGTGATGTACGCGACCTCTAACCTGTCCCCTCCCCTTGGGAGGGGCGACTCGCGCCCTCAGCGCGAGCGGGGGTGGGGGAGAGGACCCCGCAACGGAGCGCCCCTCTTGCAACGGCCATTAAACGCATCTACATAAAATGCCGATAAGCTACGATCCGCAGAAGCGCGACCGCTGCCTCGCCGAACGCGGGCTCGACTTCGCGGACGCTGATGCCGTGATCGATGGCGCGATATTGGAGTTTGAGGATCAGCGGTTCGATTATGGCGAGCAACGGATCACCACGATCGGCTTCTTGCGCGAACGGTTGGTGGTGATCGCGTGGACCGAACGTGGCGCGGATCGTCACGTCATTTCGATGAGGAAGGCCAATGCCAAGGAACAGCGCCGCTTCAAAGCCGGTCTGGATTGACCCCGACGACGCGCCCGAGCTGGACGACGAATGGTTCGCCAAGGCCACGCTCAAGGTCGGCCGCACCGTCATCCGCCGCGGCCGCCCGCCCGGCTCGGCCAAGACCCAGGTCAGCCTCCGCCTCGATAATGACGTGATCGCGGCGTTCCGTGCGGCGGGACCCGGCTGGCAGTCGCGCATGAACGAGGTGTTGCGGAGGGCGATCGGTGATCCTGGCGCAAACGCGGCGGCGGCGCCTGCTTCGGCATGAACCGGCGATGGCGGCGGCGGCGGCGGTGACCGGGCGCTTGAGTGATGTACGCGACCTCTAAC
>CAXTPT010000022.1:0-41824 GCA_964246315.1 uncultured Sphingomonadaceae bacterium
CCGCCAATATCGGCTTCTCGGCGTTCGAGCTTGACCTGTTCGGCCGCGTCCGCAATCTGAGCCGCGCGGCGCTCGAGCAATATTTCGCCACCGAGGAAGCGCAGCGCGCCACCCGCATCAGCCTGATCGCCGAGATCGCCAACGCCTGGCTGACGCTGGCGGCGGACCGCGATCAGCTGGCGCTGTCCCGCCAGACGCTCAAGGCGTTCGAGGAAACGCGCACGCTGACCCAGGCGCAATTCCGCATCGGCGTGGCCAGCGAGCTCGAGGCGCGTCAGGCCGACACGCAATATCATAGCGCGCTCAACGACATCGCCGTGCTCGAAACGCGCATCGCCCAGGATCGCAACGCGCTCGATCTGCTCGTCGGGGCGCCGGTGGCCGACGCGCAATTGCCCGAAACGCTGGGGGAGGGGCATGCGACGCTCGACACGCTCCAGGCGGGCCTGTCCTCCGACCTGCTGCTGCGCCGCCCCGACGTGCTGCAGGCCGAGCATCAGCTGATCGCCGCCAACGCCAATATCGGCGCCGCGCGCGCCGCACGTTTCCCGCGGATCTCGCTGACCGCCACCCTGGGGACGATCAGCACGGCGCTGTCGGGCCTGTTCGGCGGCGGCAGCTGGACCTATTCGGCCGGCCCGTCGGTGAGTTTGCCGATTTTCGACGGCGGCCGGGGGCTGGCCAATGCCCGCCTGTCCGAAGCCGACCGCGACATCGCCGTCGCGACTTACGACCGGGCGATCCAGACCGCCTTTCGCGAAGTCGCCGATCAGCTCGCCCAGCGCGGCACGATCGACCGGCAGATCGCGGCGCAGGCGCAGCGCGCCGAGTCGGCGACCGTCGCCGCCCGCTTGTCCGATGCGCGCTTCCGCGTCGGCGTCGATTCGTTTCTCAACACGCTCGATGCCCAGCGCACCGCTTATGCCGCGCGGCAGCAGCTCGTGACGACGCGGCTCGCGCGCGCGACCAATCTGGTGACGCTGTACCGCACGCTCGGCGGCGGAATTGGCGAGACGGGCTTGCCAAGCCGCTAAAGCGGCGTAGCTTCCTCCCCAAAATATAATGAGGAGAGGTTGAGTGGAGGAGCCTGACCGCCCCGTCGTCGACGCCGGCGATGAGAGCATGATCATCCTGCAGAGCCTGTTGTGCCTGTTGCGCGAAAAGAACGTGCTGTCGCGCGCGGACATCGAGGAGCTGTGCCATGCCGTCGGCAAGCGGGTGGCGGACGCGAAGAGCGGCCCGCTCGATTGCTGCGCGGAAACCGCCAAGGCGGCCTCCGCCGACATGCACCGGATCAGCGCCTATATCGGTCAGCGCTATGGCGGCAAGCATCTGCGCGACGGCGCCCCGCGGCGGTACGGCTAACCGCCATAGCGTAGCCCGATCCACAGCGTGCGCGGGGTCGCGCGCTCGACGATATTGGCGCCGCTGATCCCGGCTTCGACCCGCTCGTTGCCGATATTCTCGCCGCGCAATTCGATCGCCAGGGTCGGCGTCAGGTTGACGCTGGCATAGGCGTCGAACGTCGTCGCCGCCCTGAGCGCGCGGCTGTTCTGGTCATCGTCGAACTGCCGCCCGACATGGCGCACGGTGCCCGAAACCACCGCATGATCGTGATGCCAGCCGAGCGTGCCCGACGCCTGATCGCGCGGGGTCTGCGCCGGCACCAGGCCGTCGAGCACGCCGCCATCGCGGACGTGCGACGCGACATGGCTCCACGAGATGCGGGCAAAGCCGTCGCCGAAGCGTCCATCGGCGTCCACTTCCACGCCTCTCGCGGCGATTTCGCGCACATTTTGCCGCACGCGGTACACCCCGCCCGCCGCCACGAAGCCCACGCCGGGAAACGTCCCGGGGCCGGTCCCGGCGGTGACGTTGGCCACCGCATCGCGCAGCCGGTTGTCGAACCAGGTGGCAGACAGGTTGAGCTCCGGAGCCGGCGCAATGCTCGCCCCGAACTCATAGCCCCCCAGCCATTCGGGCCGCAGCGCGGCATTGGCCGCGGTCGCATCGGCGCCGACGCGGAACGGCCGGTACAGCTCGTTGAGCGTCGGCAGCCGCCAGCCGCGATAGGCCGCGGCGCGCAGCGTCACGGACCGGGCGGCGCGCCACGCCAGCCCCACCCGGCCGGTCGCTTCGTCCCCGGAGCGGTCGGCGAAGCGCAGGTCGGTTAGCGGCGCCCCCGTCGCCAGCGCGACTTCGCTCAGATAGCCGCGGGCGATGCGCCAGCGATCGAGCCGCGCGCCCGCCGCCAGCGTCACCGGCCCGGCATCCCAGCGGCCATCGGCGAACAGGCCATAGGTCCGGCTCGATCCGCCCGCCTGCCGCCGCCGCGTCGGCGCGCCGGCGACGAAGGTGAACAGCTCCTGCGTCCGCCCCGATACCGTGCGCAGGTCGGCGCCCAGCCGCAGCGAGGCACGCTCGCCCAGCGGCGGCGCCACCTCGATCCGCCCGCCAATGCCGGTCGCAGGCGTGTTATACTGGTCGAGCGTCTGCGTCGCCGTCGTCCGCGCCGCGTCGATGGCGGCAAAGCTCGAGGCAAAGGCGCGCGTCTGGAGATAGGCCAGCGCCGACCAGCCCCACCGCCCGCGCCCGACCAGCCGCAGGCTGGCGTCGGCGCCCTCGCTCGTGTTGCGCGTGAACGGCGTACCGCGGTCGCGCCTGTCGGTGAACACCGTCACATTGGTCTGCAGCTCGACCCCCGGCGCGGCGCGGATCACCGCGCGCGCGGCGAGCGAGGCCTGCCGGTAGGCCGCGGGCCGGTCGACGCTGCCCCGGCTTTCGGGCACGGTGGGCGTGAAGCCGTCCCCGCGGGCATAGGCGGCGGATAGTGTCGCAAAGCCATCCTCGCGCACCAGCGCGCCCGCGCCTTGCGCCTCGAACGACCGGCGGCTGCCATAGGCCAGGCGCGCGCCCAGCGGCTGCAACTGCCCGGGCGTTGCGCTGTCCAGCTCGACCGTTCCCGCCAGCGCGCCCGCGCCCTGATAGCCGCTGCCGCCGCCGCGCGTGACGCGGATCTGGCCCAGCCGCCCGGCGGCGTATGCCGGGAACGCCACCCAGCCGCCGAACGGATCGGCCTGCGGCACGCCGTCGAGGATCAGCAGCGCGCGGCTCGAGGCGTTGCCGCCGATCCCGCGCAGCGAAAGGCCCTGGCTGGTCGGATTGGCCGATCGTGAATCGCTGCGCCGGAATTGCTGCAGCCCGGCAATGTCGGCGAGCAGGCTTTCGAGCCGGCTGCTGGCATTGGCGGTGATGCGGTCGCGACCGATCACCGCGACGCCGAGCACCTGGTCCGCCGGCGGCGCGTCGAGGCCGCGGCCGGTGACGACGATCTCGGAGGGCTCGGGGGCCGAGGCACCGGCCGCCGCGAAAAGCATCAAGCCGGTGAGCGTCATCGCCGCCTGTTAGTCGCGCTTGCCGCGCCGCGCCATCGCTTCCGGAACCGGCTGCCTGCCGCCGCCGGAGCGGGCGGACTGTCCCGGACGGCGCCGTTTTGTTATCGCCATTTGCGAACGCGCGCCGGTATAGGGTGCGGCGCAACATGGAATCGGGGGTCTTCGAGTGGATCGCGACATCGTCATCACGCGGCTCATGCCGATCATGGAGGACGTTTTCGACCGGGACGACCTGACGTACGCCGACGATCTCGGCGCCGACCGGATCGAGGAATGGGACAGCCTGTCGCACATCCGCTTCGTCGTCGCGGTGGAAAAGGAATTCGGGCTGCGCTTCACGACGGCGGAGATCGAGGATGGCGAAAGCCTGGGCGAACTGGTCGATCTGATCGTCGCCAAGACGGGCTAAAGGGTCTAAACTCGATTGGAGCGTGGATCGTGATCGCCCGAAGAGGCCCGCTGGCAAGAAGCGCAGCGCAGTCGCGTAGCCAAAGCTACGCGCAAGCAAGGGACGCCGTCCAGCGGGCCTTTTCGGGCGACCGCTTTGCGGCGCGCCGATTTTGGCGCTGGGCGGCGTCGCTGCGTCGGTCACGATGCGAATGCATCGATCCCTCCTTTCTCCTCGCCCAACACCAAAATCGATCCCGTCACGACCGCGCTCCAATCGAGTTTAGACCCTAATGCTCGCGACTGCCGACCTGCTGCCCTGGCTGCCCGAGCCGCCCGCGGATGCGCGCGCGCGGCTGAAATCGGGCGATCGGCTGGACTTGCGGCGGCTGGCGATGACCCGGCTCGATATGACCGGGCTGGGACGGATCGCGAAAGCGGTCCGCGAGGATCCCGCCGGGGTGGCGCAGGCGCTGGGCATGCAGGCGGTGAAGATCGGCCTGGTCGGCAGCCACACCCTCGATTTCATCGCCGATGCGGTCGAGGGCACCGCCATCCGCCACGGCTTCGTCGCCGGGGTGGTGCGCACGCCGTTCGGGCAAGTGGCGCAGGAAGTGCTCGACCCGCGATCCGCGCTCAACGCCAGCTGTCCCGATTACATCCTGATCGCACTCGATGCGCACGCTCTGGCCCTGTCGCGTCCGCGCTTCGACGAGGGTGAGGCGCGGGCGGCGGTCGCCGCGGCGGTCGAGCAGATCGCCAATCTGGTCCGCGCGATCCGCGAGCAGGGCCGGGCAACGCCGGTGGTGACCACGCTGGCCGCGCCGGCCGACCCGCTGTTCGGCGGGTTCGATGCGCGTTTCGCCGGCAGTCCGCGCGCGATGATCGACGCGTTCAACGCGCGGCTCGCGCCGATCGCCGGCGCGCTGATCGTCGATATCGCCGCCGCCGCGGCAACCGTCGGCACGGCGCAATGGCACGATGCGCGCGCCTGGCACCGCGCCAAGCTGCCCTTCGCGGTCGAAGCGACGCCGCTTTATGCCGACCATGTCTGCCGCGTGATCGGCGCGGCGCGCGGCCGCGCGCGCAAATGCCTCGTGCTCGATCTCGACAACACGTTATGGGGCGGGGTCATCGGCGACGACGGCGTCGAAGGCATCGCCATCGGCCAGGGGACGGCAGCGGGTGAGGCGCATCTCGCGATCCAGACGCTCGCGCTCGACCTGCGCACGCGCGGCGTCGTTCTCGCGGTGTGTTCGAAGAACGATGAAGCCGCCGCGCGCCTGCCCTTCGATCGGCACCCCGAAATGGTGCTCAAGGCCGATCATTTCGCGGTGTTCGTCGCCAATTGGACCAACAAGGCGGACAACCTCCGCGCCATTGCGAAGCAGCTCAACATCGGCACCGATGCCTTGGTGTTCCTCGACGACAATCCCGCCGAGCGGCTGCAGGTGCGCCGCGAGTTGCCCGAAGTCGCGGTGATCGAGGCGGGCGAGGACCCGGGCGATTATGCCGGGCTGGTCGCGCGCTCCGGCTGGTTCGAGGCGGTCGGGTTTTCCGCCGAAGACCTTGCCCGCGCGGAGCAGTATCGCGCCAATGGCGAGCGGCTGGCGATGGCCGAAAGCGCCAGCGATATCGGCGCTTATCTCACCTCGCTCGACATGCGCATGGCGATCCGCCCGTTCGACGCCGCGGGCCGCGCGCGGATTGCCCAGCTGATCAACAAGTCGAACCAGTATAACCTGACCACGCGCCGCTATGGCGAGCCCGAAGTCGCGGCGATCGAAGCCGACCCCGGCAAGTACGCGCGGCAGATCCGGCTGACCGACCGCTTCGGCGACAATGGGATGATCTCGGTGGTCATCTGGGACCGTGGGCCGGACGTGTGGACTTGCGATACCTGGCTGATGAGCTGTCGTGTGCTTGGCCGCCGCGTCGAGGAAGCGGCGCTCGCCGACGCTGCGGAAGCGGCGCGCGCGGCGGGGGCAACCGGGCTGGAGGGTGTCTATCGTCCCAGCGCCAAGAACGTCATCGTCGCCGATCATTGGGCCAGGCTGGGTTTGACCAAGACCGGCGAGGACGCCGACGGCACGACGCGCTGGCGGCTCGCCCTCGCCGATTATTCGCCCCCCGACCTGCCGATAGAATTGGAGACCGCATGACCGACGCGCTCGGCCTCGCCGCCTATCCCGCGCTCGACAGCATGGTCGGCCTGACGCTCGGCCGCTGGCCCGAACACCGCGCCTATCTTGAAAAGAGCATCGGCCGCCGCAGCAGGCAGGAACTGGCGACGAGCGAGCTTGCCGCCGCCGCGGTGATGAAGCTGGCGGCGGGCAATGCGGACACGGTTGCCGACGATTACCGCTGGCTGTGCGGCATGCTGCGCGACGAGGAACTCAATTTCGCGCGCACCGGGACCTATCGCTACGCGACCTTCGAGGACGCGCTCAAATACGTCTATTCGGACGAGGCGCTGATGGCGCGCTACATGCACGGGCTGCTGTTCAGCCATGTGCTGTGGTTCGGCTTCGCCGCCTCGCTGCACTTCTTCCTGCAACGGCTCGAAGCGCGGCTGCCCAAAGGCGCGCGGGTGCTCGAAGTCGGGCCGGGTCACGGGCTGCTGCTCTATCTGGCGCTGACCCGGCTCGACGCCGGCGAAGTGCATGGCTGGGACGTCAGCCAGGTCTCGCTCGACCAGACGGCGGAGGCCATGGCGCAGCTGGGCGCGGCTGCCCAGCTGCGCATTCAGGACATGAACCGCGTCGAGCCGGGCGCGGACGATTTCGACCTGGTCATTCTCAGCCACCTGCTCGAACATCTCGAAGACCCGGTCGCCGCGCTCACATCGATGCGCGGCGCGGTCGCCAAGGGCGGCAAGCTGCTCGTCAACATTCCGACCAACGCCCCCAATCCCGATCATCTGGTCCTGCTGCGGCATCCCGACGAGGCGCTGCAGATGATCCGCGATGGCGGCTTCAACATCGTCGAGCATGCGGTGTTCACCACCGAAGGCGCGTCGCTCACCTCGGCGCTGCGCAAGAACGCCGCCACCATTGTGTCGATCATCGCCGAGCCGGCATGAAGACGCGCGTCACGCCTTACGCCGAAGCGCATGTGCCCGCGGTCAAGGCGATGAACGCGCGGCTCAAGGCGGGCGGGAGCGGCTGGGCGTTTTACGACAGCGCCACCCCCGGCTGGCTGGGCGGCGAAAGCGGGATCGCCGAGCGGCGCTATGTGCTCGCGGTGGACGGCGAAGGCGGCGTGCATGGCGGGCTGATCCTCAAGACGCAATTATGGCAGCTCGGTGGCGCCGAACTGCCGCTGCTGACCTGGCAGGGTCCGGTGTCCGAGGGACTGATCGACAAGGCGCATGCCGGGGTCGCCACCAAATTCCTGATGCACCTGCGCGATCAGCAGCTGCCGCTGTTCGGCTGGGGCGGTTCGGACCAGCTCAACCCGCTGCTCGCGGCGATGGGTTGGGCCTATTACCCCACCGCGCTGCTGATGAAATTCGTGCGGCCTGGCCGGGCCGCCCGGGCGGCGCCGTTCCTGCGCACCGGCAGATTGCGGCGGCTCATGCTCGATGCCGCGGCGGTCACCGGTGCCGCGGCCGCCGGCGGCTGGCTCGCCCGCACCGCGCTCCGCTTGCGCCATGGCGGGGGAGGACGCGGCGCGCTGGCAGTGCGCGAAACCGGGTTCGGCGACTGGGCGGACGACATTTGGCATGCCGCCCGCGCGCAT
The DNA here is from genome assembly GCA_964246315.1 of uncultured Sphingomonadaceae bacterium. GTDB lineage: Bacteria > Pseudomonadota > Alphaproteobacteria > Sphingomonadales > Sphingomonadaceae > Sphingomonas_O. The sequence continues at coordinate 7,524 of CAXTPT010000022.1, forward strand.
TATCCCGCCATCGCCGTCCGCGACCGCGCGGCCCTCGAACGCGTCGTCGCGCCCTGGCCGGGCGTCCAGATCCACCGCATCGAGCGCGGCGGCAAGTCCATCGGCTGGGCGGCCTTGCTGGTCACGCAGATGCAGGGCGACAAGCGGTTCGGCGATCTCAAGGTCGGCTCGCTGGTCGACGCCCTCTGCCTGCCCGGCGAAGAGCGCGCGACGGTCGCCGCGGCGACCCGCATGTTGCACGCGCAAGGCGTCCACCTGATCGCCGGCAACGTCACGCATGCGCGCTGGCTCGGCGCGTTCGCGGCGGACGGCTTCATTCGCTTCAACGGACGCCGCGCGCTGTATATAGCGCAAGACATGGCGGATTTGCTGACCAATGCCGGGGCGACGCCGCCGCACGGCATCCACTTCATGCCGATCGACGGCGACGGGCCGCTCGGACTGTGACCACGATCTTCCTGCGCGACGACGATGTCGGGGCGCTGACGCCCGAATTGGCGCAGTTCGCCGAAGTGTTCGAACAAGCGGGCCTGCCGGTCAGCTATCAGATCATTCCGGCAAAGCTGACCGGCGAATGCGCCGCCTTTCTGCGCGAACGGCGCGCCGCGCATCCAATGCTTTTCGAATTCGGCCAACACGGGCTGACCCATCAGGTCACCATTGGCGGCATCGAACACAATCATGAATTCGGTCCCGAAACCGCCTATGTCGAACAGGCACGGCTTATCGGCGAAGGCCGCGCGATCCTCGACGCCAGGTTGGGCGAGGCCTGGGACGGCGCGCTGTTCACCCCGCCGCAGCACAAGTTTGACCGCAACACGTTGCGTGCGCTCGCCGCCAACGGCTTCACGACGATGTCGGCCTCGGCCTATGTCACGCGCAAGCATCGCATCGCTTACGCGCTTGGGCGCGCTTTCGGCCGCACGACGCTGCGCGGTTCGGGCGTGACGCGCCATGGCGGCGTCCGGCCCGAAGCGCCGCTCGCCGAAGTGTCGATCGCGGTCGCGGTGGACGAGGGCAGGCCGGTCGACCGCCAGCTCGACGGCGTCATGGCCGAAATCGCTGCCGCGCGGCGCGTGACGCCGTGGGTTGGACTGATGTTTCATCATCAGGCTTGGCCGGGAGACGGCAAGCGCCGGTGGCTGGAAGGGTTGGCCGCCCGGCTGAACACGCTTGGCGATATTCGCTTCGCCACGATCGGCGCCGTCGCCCGGGAAGTGCGCGGAACGGCTTAGGCGGCGGGCAGCGCTTTCCGCTCGATCTGTTTCTTGCGCTGCGCCGCGCGCCAGCACATGCCGACGATCATGCCCATCATCATATAGATGATGCCGTGCGAATCGTCCTGCGCCAGCACACCCTTGATGATCACGAAGGTGATCATGAACGTGGCCATGATCGGCAGCATCCGCCCCTCGTCGCTATCGTCCGCAAAGCTCCATCGGGTCGCCAGAACGGCGGAGCCGATCAGCATGCCCAGCCAGGCGATGAAGCCGATCACGCCATATTCCAGCAGGATGACGAGATAGTAGCTGTCGATCGTCAGGATGCCGGCGGGGTTGAACGTGCCGAGCGTTTCGGCGCCCATGCCCGGGCCCTTGCCGAACGGCCATGAACCGAGCTTGGGCCAGGCCGTGGCCCATTGCAGCTTGCGGCCTTCGTTGCTCGCGCTCTGCGCGCCATTGCCCCAAATGACCGCGCCCAGGCGGTTGGACACCAACGTGGCGAGGAAAAACAAGGCGGTCATGAACGGGTAGAACAGGGTGATCGCGGGGCCGATGATATCGCCCCTGATCTTCACCCAGCGGCGAACGCCGTAAATCCCGGTGAAGATGATGAACGACGCGAAGAAGCCGACCACGCCGAGGCGGGAATCGGTGCGGAGGATCATCCAGAACAGCGGCGGGAGCATCAGCACGCACAGGACGCGGATCGGCACGCGCTTGGCATAGAAGGTCCAGTAGATGAAGAATGCGGTGCCGAGTCCCAGCACCTCCGCGAAATTCAGCGACGTCGAAAAGATCGATTGCACACGGTAGATGCCGGTCGCGGACCGGGCGGCACCGGCCAGCATGCGTGCGGTCGATTCGTCGTCGGCGCGCAGGAAGGACGGGATGCTGTCGGCCCACAGCACGCCGCCCTTGCGCCATTCGAACACCGCGATGACCATCAGGAAGGTGATCAGCCACGGATAGGCGATGAAGAATTTCCGTGCCCGACCGTCCCGCGAGAACACGAAGGCCGAAATCACAAAGATCAAATTCCACTGGATTTCGGCATCGATCAGCTTGTTGACCGACGACGCCAGCGCGTTGGAGAACACGATCGTGATCAGCTGGATTGCCGCCAAGACGATGAAGCATCCCGTGACGAACCGCGCGTTGCCGAGCACATCCTTGATGTGCGTGCGTGTTTCCGCCGACTGCGCCAGTGCGACAAGAAAAACGACGGCAAGCGGGGCGGTGAACAGCCGGTTGATCGTGATCCAGGGCAGCCCCGGCAGCACCAGCGCGATATAATTGGGCCAGATCAGCTGCGCGTAGAGAAAGCCCCAGAACAGCGCCTCGACCCAGCGCGCCGGAAAGCGTCCGGCATCGGGCAGCGCCCATACGACCAGCGCGCCGATGACGATGATCGGCAGCGCCAGATAGATGTAGAACGACACCGGAAAGATCGCCGACAGCAGGCCGTAAAACAGCGAGACGAAGATCAATGCGGTCAGGAACAGCCCGTTGCGGGCACGGATCCAGTTCCTGTTCTTCGGCTGGCGATAGCCGGGCAGCACGCCTTCGACGGGGAACAGCCGCCGCTTGACCGCCCGGATCACCGGCCTTGCCCCGATCGGCGGCGATATCGGGCGGGAGCGGTGCGCACCGCGCGCGTCAATCACATCGCGCGCCGGGTTTCAAGGCAACGCTTGCAGGGTTGCGGACGTCAGCCGCACGTTTCGCCCCCTCGGCGGCTCGCGCCCGTTCTTAAATATCCTTGTCCGGGGCGCGGGCGGCGGCGGCGGCGGCGCCGAACAGGCCGGGCTGCGGATAGGTGATCAGCTTGACCGGCATCCGGCCCATGCGCGCCTCGAACCGCCCCTTGGCGACGAAGCGCTGGGCGAATCCCGATTTGGGCAGATAGTCCATCAGCCGCAGCCCGATGCCCCCGGCGATGATCACGCCAATTCCGCCCTGTGCCAGCGCGATGTCCCCCGCGACGCTGCCGAAGCTGAGGCAGAAGCGCTCGAGCGCCGCCACCGCGAGGCTGTCCGAGCCTTCCAGCGCGGCGGTCCAGAGCGCCTTCTCGTCGCCGACCTGGATCGCGCGCCCTTCGAGCTTGGCGAGCGCCTCATGGATGTTGGCGAGGCCCGGTCCGGAGACCACGCGCTCGCTCGACACGCGGCGATACCGCTGGCGCAGATGGCGCAGGATGCCGTCCTCGATCCCGTCGAGCGGGGCATAGTCGCCATGCCCGCCCTCGGTCTCGATGGCGTGATAGCGGTCCGCGCCAAGGCGCAGGATCTGCGCGACGCCGAGGCCGGTGCCGGGGCCGATGATCGAGATGATCCCCTCGCTTGGAAACGGTCTGTCGGGGCCGCAGATGTGCCGGTAGTTTTCGGGACCGAGCTGGGCGGCGGCATGCGCCACCGCGCCGAAATCGTTGATCAGCGTCAATTGGTCGAGCTGCAGCTGACGGGGCAGCGCGGCGGGGCGGATCACCCAGGGATTGTTGGTGAAACGCAGCGTGTCGCCATCGACCGGCCCGGCGATCGCGATCCCGGCACGCGGCGGCAGCGCCCGGCCCGCATGGCCGGCAAAGGCCTGCCAGGCGGTTTCGAAGCTGGCATGCTCCGCCGTCCTCAGCGTGGTCTCGGGGCCGAGATCGACCACCTTGCCGTCCTCGACCTCGGCGATCGCGAAGCGGGCATGGGTTCCGCCGATATCGGCCGCGACGATTTCCATGGGATCAGGCGGCGAGCGTTTCGGCATCGAGCTCGTACAGCGCCGACGCGGGCGCCGCGGCGGCGGCGGCAAGCCCCAGCGCCTCGGGCACGATCTGCTCGAGGTAGAAGCGCGCCACGCTCGCCTTGGCGCGCAGGAACGGCGTGTCGCCATCCGCCGCGGCGTCGTGCGCGCGCTGCATCAGCCAGCCGCACACCGCGACCGCCAACATGGTCTGGAACGGCGAGCTCGCGGCAAGGCGGTCGTCGGCGTCGGCGGCGAGCAGCCGGCGCGCGGCGTCCTCGCACGCCTGCATCAGCGCGATCAACGCCGGCGCCTTGGCGTCGGCGCGCATGTCGGCGAGCAGCCGCCGGAACGCGCCACCATTGTCGAGCCCGAGCTTCCTGCCCACCAGATCGGCGGCCTGGATGCCGTTGGTGCCTTCGTAGATCGGCGTGATCCGCGCGTCGCGGAAATGCTGCGCGGCGCCGGTTTCCTCGATATAGCCCATGCCGCCATGCACCTGCACGCCGAGGCTGGCGACCTCGTTGCCCAGATCGGTCGCGTGGCTCTTGGCGAGCGGCGTGAGCAGGTCGAGCCGCAGCCTCGCCTCGGCGTCGCCGCCATTGGCGCGGTCGACCTGGCCGCAGGCGAGATAGACCAGCGCCCGCGCCGCCTGCGTCTGCGCGCGCATCCTCAGCAGCATCCGCCGCACGTCGGGATGCTCGACGATCGCCACCGGCCCCGCCCCGGGTGCGGAGGCGCGGGGCGATTGAACGCGCTCGCGGGCAAAGGCCAGCGCGCGCTGCGTCGCCGCCTCGGCGACCTGCACCCCCTGCAAGCCGACATTGAGGCGCGCATTGTTCATCATCGTGAACATCGCGCGGATGCCGCCATATTCGGGGCCGATCAGCTCGCCGACACAATCGCCCTCCTCGCCGAACGCCAGCACGCAGGTGGGGGAGGCGTGCAGCCCCATCTTGTGCTCGATCGAAACGACGCGGATATCGTTGGCCTCGCCCGGCGCGCCGTCCGCATCGGGCCGGTATTTGGGAACCAGGAACAGCGACAGGCCCTTGGTCCCCGCCGGCGCGTCGGGCGTGCGGGCCAGGACGAGGTGGACGATATTGTCCGCCAGATCGTGATCGCCGAACGAGATGAAGATCTTGGTGCCCCGGATCTGGAAACTGCCGTCGCCGCGCGGGGTGGCGGTGGAGCGCAGCGCGCCGACATCGGAACCGGCCTGGGGCTCGGTCAGGTTCATCGTCCCGGTCCATTCCCCGGTGGCGAGCCTGGGCAGATAAAGCGCCTGCTGCGCGGGCGAGCCATGGTGCATCAGCGCCTCGATGGCGCCAACGGTGAGCGTCGGCGCGAGCGCGAAGCCCATATTGGCGGTGCCCAGCGTTTCGAGCACCGCCGCGGACAGGACGAAGGGCATGCCCTGGCCGCCAAAGGCTTCGGGGCTGCCGATCGTGCCCCAGCCGCCCGCGACATAGGCCTGATAGGCGTCACGATAGCCCGGCGGCATCGTCACCCCCTCGGGCGTCCATCGCGCCCCGACGGTGTCGCCCGCGCGCGCCAGCGGCGCCCATTCGCCCGCCGCGAACTCGCCGGCACCGTGCAGCACCGCCTCGACGATATCGTCGTCGACGCCGAGCTCGGCGAGCTTGACGATATGGTCGAGCACGAACCGCTGTTCGGCGACCGCGGGCTTGAACTCGCTCATTCTCGATCCTCTGTAATCGGCATCCTTCGACGCTCAATAGCCCGTTACGGAAAATGGGCGAGCGGATTTGCCTGCCTCTCCGATTGTTGCCGATCCTCGGCTCGCCGCGCAGCCCGCGTTCAGCGGACGGCAAAGTCGGTTGTGCGACGCAACACATGCGCTACTGGCGCATTGGACAACCGAACTTTTTCGCCGCTCGGGCAGTTAAGGCGTCAATGCGGGTAATCATCATCAGCGCCTTGTGCGCCGCCTTGGCGGCGTGCTCGGGCGAAAAGAAGCGTGACACGCCCACGCCGGAGGCCGGCTATGTGGTGGTGCAGGCGCAATCGGTCGCGCTGCCGGTGATGCTGGCGGGCCGGACCGCCGCGTACGAAATGTCCGAAGTCCGCCCGCAAGTGTCGGGCGTGATCCGCGCGCGGCAATTCACCGAAGGGTCGATCGTCCGTCAGGGGCAGACGCTTTATCAGATCGATCCGAGCATTTACCGTGCCGCCGCCGATCAGGCGAGCGCCAACGTCGCCGCCGCCGAAGCCACGCGCAGCGCCGCGGCGGTCCGCGCCGGGCGCCTTGCGCCATTGGCCCGGATCGAGGCCGTCAGCCAGCAGGATTATACCGACGCGGCCGCGCAGTCGCGCCAGGCCGCGGCGCAGGTCGCGGTCAACCGCGCCGCGCTCGAAACCGCGCGCGTCAATTTGCGCTTCACCCGCGTGCCCGCGCCGATCACCGGGCGGATCGGGCGCTCGCTGGTCACGACGGGCGGTCTGGTCACCGCCAATCAGGCCGATCCGCTGACGACGATTCAGCGGCTCGACCCGATGTTCGTCGACATCCAGCAATCGAGCGCGGACATGCTCGCGCTGCGCCGCTCGCTCGCCGGCAATGGCGCGGTGCCGGCCACCGCGGCGGTCAGGATCGCGCTGGAGGACGGCAGCGCCTATCCCTATGCCGGCAGGCTGCAATTCACCGAGGCGATGGTCGATAGCGCGACGGGCAGCGTGACGCTGCGGGTGGCGGTGCCCAATCCGCAGGGCCTGCTGCTTCCCGGCATGTATGTCCGCGCCTCGATCACCCAGGCGGCGATGCCCAACGCGATCCTCGTGCCGCAAGCCGGGGTCGCGCGCAGCCCGCGCGGCCGGGCGACCGTCCTGCTCGTCGGGCCCGACAACAAGCCGGTGCTCCGCGAAATCACCACCGAGCGCACGATCGGCGACAAATGGCTGGTCACCGCCGGTCTGCAGCCCGGGGACAAGGTGATCGTCGAGGGGCTGGGCAAGATCAAGGCCGGCCAGCCGATCAGGCCGGTGCCCGCGGGCAGCAAGCCGCGCGCCGCGCCGCGCGGTGAAGCGGGGAATGCTGACGCGCGATGATCTCGCGCATTTTCATCGATCGCCCGATCTTCGCATGGGTGCTGGCGATCATCGTGATGATGGCGGGGGTCGGCGGCATCCTGTCGCTGCCGGTCGAGCAATATCCCGATATCGCCCCGACCAGCGTCAATGTCCGCGCGAGCTATCCCGGCGCGTCGGCCGAAGCGCTCGAAGCCAGCGTCACGCAGATCATCGAGCAGCAGCTGACCGGCATTGACGGGCTGATCTATTTTTCGGCGCAATCGTCCTCGTCGGGATCGGCGACCATCACCGCCACCTTCCGCAAGGGCACCGATCCCGACATCGCGCAGGTCCAGGTGCAGAACAAGGTCCAGCAGGCGCTGTCCCGCCTGCCGCAACAGGTCCAGCAACAGGGGCTGACGGTCACCAAGTCCAATCCGGACTTCCTGATGATCATCGGCGTCTATGACGAAACGGGCCGCAGCGATCCGATCGACGTCGGCGATTATCTCGTTTCCAATCTGCAGGACACGATCGGGCGGACGCAGGGTGTGGGCGACATCAACCTGTTCGGCGCCCAATATGCGATGCGCATCTGGCTCGATCCGATCAAGCTGGCGGCGGTGCAGCTCAATCCGGGCGATGTCGTCACCGCGATCCAGGCGCAGAATACGCAGGTGGCGGCCGGCTCGATCGGCGCGCAACCCGCCGGGCCGGAGCAGATGCTCAATGCGACGGTCACCGCGCGCTCGCGCCTGACCACGCCCGAGCAGTTCCGGCACATCGTTCTCAAGTCGCAGGCCAGCGGCGCGCGTGTGCTGCTTGGCGACGTGGCGCGGGTCGAGCTCGGCGCGGAAAATTATTCGACCGTCAGCAAGTTCAACGGCTATCCGGCATCGGGCCTGGCGATCTCGCTGGCGCCAGGCGCCGACGCGCTCGAGACGGCCGAATCGGTCCGCAAGGTGGTCGAGCAGGCGGCCAGGTCCTTCCCGCCGGGCTATAAATACATCTACCCCGTCGACAGCACCGGCTTCATCAAATTGTCGGTCGAGGAAGTGGTGTGGACGCTGGGCGAGGCGATCCTGCTGGTCGTCATCGTCATGTTCGTGTTCCTGCAGAGCTGGCGCGCGACGCTGATCCCGGCGATCGCCGTGCCGGTCGTGCTGCTCGGCACCTTCGGCATCCTCGCCTTGTTCGGCTTCACCATCAACGTGCTGACCCTGTTCGGCATGGTGCTGGCGATCGGCCTGCTCGTCGACGATGCGATCGTCGTCGTCGAAAATGTCGAGCGCGTGCTCGCCGAGGACCCCGACATTTCGCCGCGCGACGCGACGATCCGGTCGATGGCGGAGATCCAGACCGCGCTGATCGCCATCGCCCTGGTGCTGTCCGCCGTGTTCCTGCCAATGGCCTTTTTCGGCGGCTCGGTCGGCGTGATCTACAAGCAATTCTCGATCACCATCGTCTCCTCGATGGTGCTGTCGGTGTTCGTCGCGCTGATCCTGACGCCGGCGCTGTGCGCGACCTTGCTGAAGCGGGAGGACCATGCGCCCGGGCGGGGCTGGCGCGGCCGCGTGCGCGGCTATGGCGACCGCTTCAACGCCTGGTTCGCGCGCACTTCGGACCGCTATCGCGACCGAGTCGCAACAACGATCCGCCGCCCCCGCTGGCCGCTGGCCGGTTACGCGGCAATGCTTGTACTTCTTGTCCTCATCTTCTGGCGCCTGCCCACCAGCTTTCTGCCGGTCGAGGACCAGGGACGCGCGCAATTGCAATACACCCTGCCGCCCGGCGCGACCCAGCCGCGCACCCTCGCCGCCGCGGAAACGATCCAGAAATACTTCTCCAACAAGCTCGGCAATATCGTCACAGGCGTCTACACCGTCGTCGGGCAAGGCCAGGCGGGCAGCGGCCAGAATGCCGGCCGCGGGTTCGTCATTCTCAAGGATTGGGGTGAGCGCAAGGGTGCCGAAAACAGCGTCGATACGCTGACCAAGCGGGCCACGCGCGATATCGGGCGGCAGCTGCGCGATGTCGAATTCTTCGCGCTGGCCCCGCCCGCGGTGCGCGGGCTGGGCCAGTCGAACGGCTTCACCATGGAATTGCTCAATAGCGGCGGGCTGAGCCGCGAAGCGTTCAAGGCCGCACGCGACAAATTGCTCACCGCAGCGAAAGGCGATCCGGCGCTGGCGTCGGTGCGCCTGGGTACGCTCGAGGACAATCCCGATCTGCGCGTGACGGTCGATGACGAAAAGCTTGGTGCGCTGGGCATCACCTCCAGTGTGGCCGACGAGACGCTCGCGACCGCCTGGGGCGGGCGCTACGTCAACGATTTCGTCGATCGCGGGCGCGTCAAGCGCGTCTATGTCCAGGGCGACGCGCCTTATCGGTCACGGCCCGAGGATCTGGCCTTGTGGTCGGTGCGAGGCGCCAGCGGGCAGATGACCCCCTATACCGCCTTTGCGAGGGTCGGCTGGGAGACCGCCCCGTCGACACTGGCCCGGTTCAACGGCGTGCCGTCCTATGAATTCAACGGTCAGGCCGCGGAGGGGCGAAGCTCGGGTGATGCGATGAACCGTATCGCTCAGCTGGCGGCGCAGATTCCCGGCACGTCGATCGACTGGGCTGGATTGAGCTATCAGGAGCGGCTGACCGGGGGCCAGGCGCCCTATCTCTACGCACTGTCGCTGCTGGTCGTATTCCTGTGTCTCGCCGCGCTATACGAAAGTTGGTCGATCCCTATCGCGGTGCTGCTGGTGGTGCCGGTCGGATTGGTCGGCGCTGCCCTGGCGGTGGTGCTACGCGGACTGGAGAACGACGTCTATTTCCAGGTCGGGCTGCTGACGACGATGGGCCTCAGCGCCAAGAACGCGATCCTGATCATCGAATTTGCCGAACAGGCGGAAAAGGCCGGCAAGAGCGCCATCGATGCCGCGATCGATGCGGCCCGGTTGCGCCTACGGCCGATCCTGATGACCAGTCTCGCCTTCATCTTCGGCGTGCTGCCGCTGGCGATCTCGACCGGCGCAGGGGCGAAGAGCCGCATCGAGATCGGGACGGCGGTGATCGGCGGCATGCTCACCGCCACCGGTATCGCCATTTTCCTCGTGCCCCTGTTCTACGTGCTGGTGCGCAAGCTGTTCGGCGGCGGCTGGTTCACGCGCCGCCAAGGTCAGAAGGTCGCGGCGTGAAGCGCGCGATGATCCTGCTTGCGCTGCTTGGCGGCTGCAGCCTGGAACCGAAATATGCGCGGCCCGCGCCGGCTGTGCCGGGCACCTTGCCCGTGACCGACGCCGTCGATGCGCCGCTCGACCGGCGCGCTATCTTCCGCGATCCGCGCCTGCTCGCGCTGATCGACCGCGCCATCACCAACAACCAGAATTTGCGCGCGACGCTGGCCAATGTCGAAGTCGCGCGCGGGCAGTATCGTGTGCAGCGCGCGGCGCAATTCCCCACGGTGGAACTGGGCAGCGGTGCCGGCCTGCGCAATGGGACCAGCAGCACGCAGCTCGCCAATGGCGGCGGGACGGCCGTAGCGGGCGGCGGCGTCCGCCGAAATTACAGCGTCGATCTCGGCGTCAATGCCTTCGAACTCGATCTGTTCGGTCGCGTCCGCTCGTTGAGCAACGCGGCACTCGATGAATACCTGGCGAGCGATGCAGGCGCGCGGGCGGTACGCGTGACGCTGGTGGGGGACGTTGCCGAGGCCTGGTTCACTTATGCCGCCGACCGGACCTTGCTGGCGATCGCCGACGACACGCGCAAGGCGGCGGCGCGGAGCGTGCAGCTGACCGACGCGCGGCGCAAGGGCGGGATCGCCCCGCGTACCGATCTCGATCAGGCGCTGACGATCCAGAAAACCGCCGAAAGCGACTTCGCCCGCCAGACGGCGCAGGTGGCGCAAGATAGAAACGCGCTGGTGCTGCTGCTTGGCGGTCCCGTGGCCGAAACCGAGCTGCCGCCGACGATCGACAATGCGCTGGCGTCGATCACGCCGCCGCCGGTTGGCCTGTCGTCCGAGGTGCTGCTGCGCCGTCCGGACGTGATCCAGGCCGAATACCGCCTGCGTGCCGCCAATGCGCGCATCGGAGCGGCACGCGCGGCGTTCTTCCCGCGCATCGCGCTGACCGGATTGCTCGGCTTTGCGTCGTCGAGCCTGGGCGCGCTGTTCGATGGCGGGGCTTTCAACTATTCCGCCGCCGGCAGCCTCGGCCTGCCGATTTTCGATTGGGGTGCGAACAAGGGCAATCTGCTTGTCACCCGCGCCGGGGCTGACGCGGCCCTCGCCACATACCAGAATGCAATTCAGACCGCCTTTCGCGAGGTCGCCGATGCGCTCGCCCGCCGCGCCACCCTGGGCGATGAGGAGCGGGCGGCGCATGAACTCGCGGCGGCGGCGGCGGACAACGCCTATCTTACCGAGGCGCGATACAAAGGCGGGATCGACACCTTCCTCGCCAGTCTCGATGCGCAGCGGTCGCTCTATTCGGCGCGGCGGAGCCTGGTCACGACGGAGCTGGCGCGCGCGGCCAATGTCGCCAATCTATATCGCGCGCTGGGCGGGGACGAGTAGCTCGCGCGTTAGGCGGCTTTCAAGGTCGCCGCACGCAGCACACCCGCCCGGCGGCGTTCGCCCGAATTGCCGAAGCCGAGCGCCTCGCGGTATTTGGCGACGGTGCGGCGGGCAATGTCGTAGCCTTGGCCACGCAGCCGTTCGACCAGTGCATCGTCGCTGAGCACCGCATTGGCCGCCTCGCCTGCGATCAGCGCCTTGATCGCGTTCTTGATTGCGGCAGCCGAGGCGGCTTCGCCACCCTGTTGCATGATGCCGGAGGCGAAGAAGAAGCGCAGCTCGAAAGTTCCGCGCGGGCAATTCAACGACTTGTTGGCTACCGCGCGGCTGACCGTCGATTCGTGGATGCCCAATTCGTCGGCGATTTCGCGCATGGTCAGCGGCCGCAGGGCTCCGACGCCTTCACACAAGAAAGCGTCTTGATGTCTGAGGATTGCGGTCGCGACGAGCAGCAGCGTACGCTGGCGATGCTCGATCGCCTTGACCAGCGCCCGCGCGTCATTGGCGCAATCGCGCAACCAGGTTCTGTCATCGCTGTCGCGGCACTTGGCCGAGATCGCGCGCGCGTTGCGATCGAGCGTCACTGTCGGCAGCGCGCCGGACGCGAGGCTGATGCGCCAGCCCGACGCGCCTTCGCCCACGAGGATTTCGGGGTTGAGCCAACCATGGTCCGAGGGCGCAAAGAGCAAGCCCGGCTTGGGATCGAATTGACGCAGGCGGCGGACCAACGCGCCCAGCGCCGCACTGTCGACGCCGCACAAGCGTTCGAGCTTGCCCAATTTACCCTCCGCCAACAGCGGCAGATTGGCGAGCAGTGCGCGCATCGCAGGACTGTCCTCGCCGGCATCGATCGCTTGCAGCAGCAGACATTCATGTAGCGTTCGCGCACCGACGCCGGTGGGTTCGAACCCCTGTACCCGGTCAAGCACATGCATGACCGCGCCGCTGCCGAGCCCCAAACGGTCGGCAAGCTGATCGACCGGCTCGGAAAGATAGCCCGTATCGTCGATAAAGGAGATGATGGCATAAGCGATCGCCCGATCGACCGGCGCGATCTGCAGATCGGCTTGTTCGATCAGGTGCGCCACCAGCGAAATCTGCGGCGCGGCGATGCCTTCGAGCCAGTCGCCCGTCGCCGCCGCGGCGGCGCGCGCCGGCCGTTCGCGCAAACGGACGCGGTTGCCCGCATCGCGGCGATCGACCGCGAGGAACGGGTTGCGGTCGGCTTCCTCGGCCAGCACCTTTTCGAGTTCCGCACTCGGCATCTGCAACAGGCGCAACGACTGCTGCTGCTGCTGATTTAGCCCCAGGGTCTGGGCTTGGCGCATTTGCAGGCGGGCGTTCATAAACCCGGTTCTCGGCGCATATGGTTTACAAGCGGTTACCCATTGTCACGCGTAGAAAAAGGCGCCGGGGATGAACCCCGGCGCCTTCTTGTCTCAACCCCGACGGGATCAGCCGCGGAGCAGGCTGAGCACCCCCGACTGGCTCTGGTTCGCCTGGGCGAGCATCGCGGTCGATGCCTGCTGCAGGATCTGTGCCGATGCGAGCTTGGTCGTTTCCACCGAGAAATCGGCGTCTTCGATCGCGCTCTTCGAAGCGTTCAGATTTTCGACCGACGAGCTGAGGTTGTTGACCGTGCTGCTGAGACGGTTCTGCACCGCGCCGAGGTTGGCACGCTGCGCCGCCACGGTGTTGATTGCGGTGTCGAGGGTCGCCAGCGCCGACGAAGCGCTCGACGCGCTGCTCAGGCTGAGCGAGTTCACCCCCAGCGCCGTGGCCTGCATGTCGCCGATCGCGATCGACACGGTCTCGCCGGTCGCCACGCCCGTTTGAATGCTGATGCTGGTCGACGCGTTGTTCAGCAGCGAAGTGCCGTTGAAGTTGGTGCGGGTCGCGATGTCGCCGATCTGACCGATCAGCTGGGTGACTTCGGCCTGCAGCGCCGTACGGTCGCTTGTCGTGAGCGTGCCGTTCGCCGACTGGACAGCCAGTTCACGCATGCGAACCAGGATGTTGGACGTTTCCGCCAGCGCGCCTTCCGCGGTCTGCGCCAGCGAAATGCCGTCGTTGGCGTTGCGAATCGCCTGGGAGAAGCCACGCACATTGGCTTCCATACGGGTGGCCACGGCGAGCCCCGCCGCATCGTCCTTGGCGCTGTTGATACGCTTGCCGCTCGACAGGCGGGCCATCGCGGTCGCCGTCTGATCATTGGCCAAGCGCGACGCGTTCTGAGCCCGCAGCGCGCTGACATTCGTGGTAATGACAGTCATCACATTTCCTTTCCGGCGCTAACGCCACTGGCCCCCCAACAATGGAGTTGCGGCCCGACAGCGGTAACGACCGCCATGAACCCCGTTTAAGCACCGTCCCTAAAAATCTGGTTACCAGCCTGTTGGCACAGTTTGTGCTTGCCCCGTTTGGCATGACGCCAGTCTCTTCCTCCTCGCTCCTGCAGATGCGGGCGAATATCCTGACGCAGAACGACGCGCTGCAACGCGCGGCGGGTCGTGCGGGCACGCAATCAGCGGGTGCTACCAGCTTTGGCGATGCGATGATGGACGCGGTCAAGGCCGTAAACACGCAGCAGACCCAGGCGACGCAGGCATCCGAAGCGTATGAACGCGGCGAGACCAACGATCTCGTCGGTGTCATGCTCGCGCGGCAGAAGGCTTCGGTCAGCTTCGAAGCGACCTTGCAAGTGAGGAACAAGCTGCTCGGCGCCTATCGCGACATCATGAACATGCCGGTATAACCTAAATGGCTGACCTTATCCCCGTGCCCGCGACGGGCATTAATCTCGTTCCCGCCGCCGGCATCGCCGATCGGCTACGCCCATTCCGCGCCTTTTTCGATCAGCCGGCGGTGCGCAACGCACTGCCCGCGATCGGCGGGCTTAGCGCGTTGGGCATCGCCGCCGCTGCCTGGTTCGCCTTTCAGACGCCATCGCAGCGTCCGGTTTTCGACAGCCTGCCCGAAAGCGACCGGGCGGCTGTTGCCGCAGCGCTGCAGACCGGCGGCATCGACAACCATGTCGATTCTTCGACAGGCAATGTCACGGTTGCCGATGGCGACTATTATAAGGCGCGGATGCTGCTCGCCGGGCAAGGTCTACCCAAGGCGGCGCCCTCTTCCGCCTCGCAGCTCGGCGCGATGCCGATGGGCGCGAGCCGCGCGGTCGAAGGCGAAACGTTGAAGAGCGCGCGCGAGGCGGATCTCAGCCGTACGATCGAAGCGATCGATGTCGTCAAGACCGCGCGCGTCCATCTGGCCGCCGCCGATCCCAGCCCGTTCCTGCGCGACGAACCCAAGGCCACCGCATCCGTTATGCTGACGCTGCAGCCGAACCGCGACATGTCGTCGGCGCAGGTTCGCGCGATCCAGCACCTCGTCGCATCATCGATGCCCGATCTTAATGCCGAGAATGTTTCGGTGATTGATCAGGCCGGCAAGCTGGTGTCGTCAAGCGACGGGCTTGATGACCGTAATTTGACGCTGCAGAACGAGATCGAAGCGCGGGCGCGCCGCTCGCTCGCGACGCTGCTGACGCCGCTGGTGGGCGCCGACGCCTATACCGCCGAGGTCCATGCCGATCTCGATCTGTCGGAAAGCCAGTCGACGCGCGAAAGCTATCCCAAGGACGACCGCGCGCTGCGCAGCGAAGTCGGTGTCCGCATCGTCGCCGCGGCTGGTGCGGCGGCCACCGCCGGTGGCATCCCCGGGGCGCTGTCGAACACTCCGCCGCCCGCCGCCACCGCCACGCCGGTTCCGCCGCGCTCGGCGGCTGGTGCTCCGGCAGCGGCCGCCGCTGCCGCGCAACCGGCGCCAACCGAAGAAAACTACAACCGCTCGTTCGATGTCGGCCGCGAAATCTCGGTGACGCATCAGCCGGTCGGCCGCCTCAAGCGACTGTCGGTCGCGGTGGCGATCAAGGCCGGCGCCAAGCCGCGCACCGCCGCCGAGACCGCCCAGCTCGATAGCTTGGTGAAGGGCGCGGTCGGCTTCGATTCGACGCGCGGAGATACGGTCGCGATCGCGGCGCGCCCGTTCATCGAACTGCCGGTCGAAAAGCCGGCTTTCTACGAAGCGCCATGGGTCATGCCGGTCGCCCGTCAGGTGCTGGCGATCCTCGGCGCGTTGCTCGCCTTCTTCCTTGTCGGGCGTCCGGTGAGGAAGATATTCAAGGCCCGCGCCGAACGCGCGGCAGAGCGCGAAAAGATTGCGGGCGAATTGCTCAAGGCGACCGGCGCCCCGGCCAGGCTGCCCCGCGAAATCACGCTTGAGATGATCGAGGCCGCGCCGAGCTATGAAACCAAGGCCAATCTGGTCCGCGCCTTTGTCCGTCAGGATTCCGCCAAAGCTGCCAGTGTCGTGAAGGAGCTGCTGAAGGATGGCGCGCGTGCCTGATGCCGAACGGTTGGCCGGCGTTGGACCCCTTCAAGGCGACCGCGCGGTGGCGATCCTGCTGACCCTGCTGAGCGAGGAGGACGCCGCCAACATCGTCCAGGGCTTCGACCCCGACCAGATGCGCCGCGTCGGTAGCGCGATGCTCGATGTCGCGAGTGCGTCATCGTCCGAAATCGACACCGCGCTCGATGTGTTCGTGGAGCGCAACCGCAATGCCTCGAGCCTCGGCATCGACCCCGAACCGCGCGTGCGCTCGCTGTTCACCGCCGCGGTCGGCAATGTCCGCGCCGACAGCGTGCTGGCCGAGATCGCGCCGAGCGGCTGCGCCAATGTGCTCGAACGGCTGCGCTGGATGGACCCCGATGCGATCGCCACCGCGATCCGGGACGAACATCCGCAGGTCGGTGCGATCATCCTTGTCTGCTTGACGCCCGAGGTCGCGGCGAAATGCACCGAAGGGCTCGATGAAGAGAAGCAGTGCGACCTCGTCCTCCGCGCCGCCCGCCTCGAATCGATCAACGCGCGCGCCCTCGAAGATCTGGAAGCGGTGCTCGATCATTATGCCAGCGGCCCGGCCAAGCCGGTGAGCGTCGACCTCGACGGGCGCGGCGGCGCTGCGAAGATCGTCACGCGCCTGCCCAGATCGACGAACATCCGCCTGCTCAAGGCGATCAAAAAGCGCGACAGGGAGATCGCGCAGAAGATCGAAGAAAGCCTGCTCACTTTCGAGGATCTGCTCGCGCTCGACACCAAGGGCATGGGCACACTGCTCAGGAACATCGACACGCCGATCCTGGTCATGGCGCTGCGTGGCGCGCCGCAAGGCACGGTCGATCAGCTGCTGGCGAGCCTCTCGGGCCGCGCGGCGGACGGCATCCGCGACGAATTGGGCGAAGGCCGGGTCAAGCGCGAGGAAGTCGAGGATGCCCGCCGCCAGATCGCCGCCATCGCGCGCCGCCTGGCCGAAGACGGCGAAATCGAGCTCGGCGGCGCCGCCGGCGGCGGGGGCAATGACGACTATGTCTGATATGACCCCGTTGCATCTGCTCGATATTTTGCCCGCACGCCGGGGGTTTCAGCCGCGTCAGTTCGAAACCGCGACGGCCCATAGCGGCCCGATGCGGCACGAAGCGCATGACGATTTTTCGGCAGGCTTTGCCGAAGGCCAGCGGCTGGCGCACGAGCTGTTCGCGCAGGAACGTGCGCAGATGCGCGCGCTGATCGCCAATGCCGCGGCGCTGCAGGCCGAGCCGAGCGAGGAACTCGCCGTGCTCATCGCCAACGCGGTGGAGCGGCTCGTCACGCAGATTACCGGCCAGATCGTGCCCGACACTGCGTGGCTCCAGGGCCAGGTTGCGGGCGCGGTCGAACTGATCCAGGAAACCGATGCACAACGTCGCCTGCGCTTGCATCCAGAAGATGCCGCATTGCTCGTCGACACCAATCCGGGTTGCGCGATCGTGCCCGACGCCAGCCTGCGGCGCGGCGAGATTCGCGTCGAATGCTCGACCGGCTGGGTCGAACAGGGCGTGCCGGTCAATCTTGCGCGGCTGCGCACCGCCTTGTCCGTCGCGTGAGCGGACGTCTCGCCAGCAGCGCCGCGATAGTGCTCGACGGGCTAAGCGTGGAAACGCGCCCGCGCCGCATCGGCATCCTCAAATCGCATGACGGGGTGGTGCTGGAGGCAGCGGGCCTCGGCCAGTCGCTCGGCGGCGGGGCGCGGATCACCGGTGCGGACGGGCAGAGCATCCAGGGCGAAGTCGTCGGCTTTCGCGGCGAAAATAGCCTGATCGCGCCGTTCGATCATGGCGTGCCCTTGAGCGCGGGCAGTTTCGTCGAGCCTGACGGCCATGCCAGCCAGGTTGAATGCGGCTCGCATTTGTTGGGTCGCGTCATCGGCGCGCGCGGCGAGCCGCTCGATGGCCGTGCACTGCCGCCGATGCGGCTGAGCTGGCCGTTGGCCGGGCGTCCACGCAACCCGCTCGATCAGGCGCGGATTACCAAGCCGTTCGATCTTGGCGTTCGCGCCGTCAACGCCGTGCTCACCGGCGGCGAAGGCCAGCGCATCGCCATCGTCGCGGGCTCGGGCGTCGGCAAGTCGGTGCTGATGGGCCAGATGCTGCGCGGCGCCGATTGCGACGTGATCGTCGTTGGCCTGATCGGCGAACGCGGCCGTGAGGTCAGCGATTTCCTCGAAACGAAATTGACCGGCGAGGCGAAGCGCAAGGCGGTCGTCGTCGCGGTGCCCGCCGACCATCCGCCACTGCTTCGCCTACGCGCGGCGATGCGCGCGACCGCGATCGCCGAATTCTTCCGCGCGGAGGGCAAGAAGGTCCTCTTGCTGATCGACAGCCTTACCCGCGTCGCGCACGCGCAGCGCGAGATCGGGCTGGCGCTGGGCGAACCACCGACGATCAAGGGGTATCCGCCTTCGGCACTCGGGCTGATCCCGCGGCTGATCGAACGTGCCGGTGGCGACAAGCGCAGCGGCGGATCGGTCACCGCCATCTACACCGTGCTGGCCGATGGCGGCGATACCGAGGACCCCGTGGTCGACACCGCCCGCGCGATCGTCGACGGGCATATCGTCCTGTCGCGCACGCTGGCGGAGCAGGGGGTATTCCCCGCGATCGACGTCGGCCGCTCGCTTTCGCGCGTAATGACCGATATCGTCGATGACGAACATGCCAAGGCCGCTTCGCGGATGCGCAGTCTGTGGTCGGCCTATGAAGAGAATCGCGATCTGGTGCTGATGGGCGCTTATACCGCCGGCTCGGATGCGCTGCTCGACGAGGCGATCGCGCGGCGCGGCGAGGTCTTGGATCTCATGCGCCAATCGGCCGACAGCCGTGTCGACTTGTCGACGTCGCGTGACGCGCTGGTCGAGCGGTTCTTGGCATGAGCGCCGCCATGGCTCGCCGCCAGCGCCTGATTCGCGCGCGCGAAATCCAGCATATGATGGCCGCCGCCGCCAGCGCCACGGCCGAGCAAAAGGAACAGCATCTCCACGGCATTGCCAGCCGCATCGCCGGGCTGCGCCAGGGCTTGTCAGCCAACCGCGGCTTTGCACGCGCGCAGGACCTAGTGGTGATGGGCGAGCTCGCCACGCGCCTCGAACGCGCGCAAAAATCGCTCGTGCCGCATCAACAAGCGGCGCAACAGGCGGCCGAAATCGCCCGCGCCAGGACGATCCACGCCGCACTGGCCGAGCGCCGGATCGCGCGCCTCGACGAAAGGCGCACGGCAGACGAAGAGCGGCTGCGTGACCTGCGCTTGATGGCGACGCCGCGAAGGGTCCGCGCACGATGACCATCTCGCTCAACACCGCTTCGCCAGCCAAACTCGTGAGCAGCGACGCTACTGCGCACATACAAGAAAGCAATGTCGAATTCGGCAAGCTGATCGACAGCGCCGATGTTCCGGGCGACCCGGCCGAAACGACGCTTGAAGCGCCGACAGCTTTGGCGGGGCAACCGGCCGACCCGTCGCTTGAGGCCTTGCTGTCGGCCCTTAAACTCGCGCTGACGCCGGGCGCCGCGCTGCTGATGCCGACGCCTGGGAAGGCAGGCGATAGCGGAAAGGCCGCCGTCACCAAGGACCAAACGGCCGAGGACGACGCGCAGGAAGACCCCGCTGCGGCCTTACTCGCCGCGCTGCTTGTTCCGTCGCAATGTGCGCCAGCGGCCGCGAAGGATTTTGTCGGCCAGACGCGGCAAGCGGCTGACGACCTGCTGGGCAAGTCCGGAGCCGGTGCAGCGCCGGCCGGTCTCGGCGATGCTGTACCTGCGCCGGTGCCGCTGCCGCCGTCGGTCGATCTCGCCGCGCTGAGCGGTACAGCCGGAATCAAACCATCCGATGCTGCGGCGCCCGCTGCCGCGCAACTCGATCGCCTGCTCGATACCGCGCGCGATGCCGCCTGGCTCGACCGGCTGAGCCAAGACATCGCCGCCAGCGCGGGCGCGGGGGACAAGATGCGTTTTCGCATGATCCCGCCCAATCTCGGCGCGCTCGACGTCTCGGTCGAACGCCGGGCGGCGGGGATGAACGTCAGCATGACGACGCACACCATTGATGCGCGAAACCTGATCGCGGACTCGCGCCAGCAAATGGTCGACAGCCTGAAAGCCCAAGGCGTGCCGTTGGTCCAGCTCAGCCTGCAAACCGCGGGCGAAGAGCAGGCGGGCCACCGCCCGCCCACATTTTTCAACCCTTTGATCGAGGCCGCTCCGCTGTCTGGCACGCATCTTGCTGCACGGGCCGTTGAACCAACAATGGCGGAGCGGGTGGGCCGCTTCGCCTGAACGGGCGAATGATGGCAGACAAAGAAGACGAAACCGCAGCGAAGCCCAAGAAGAAGGGCAAGAAACTCCTGATCATCGGCGGCGGCGCGCTGATCCTCGCGGGCGGGGGCGCGGGCGCGGGCATGTATTTCGGCGGTTCGGCCGTCGAAGCCAGCCATGAGGACCCCAACCGCCCCAAGCTCGTCCTGCGCGGCGAAACGCATGAGGCGGCGGTTGAGGACGAAGGCGGCGGTCATGACGCGGACAAGGGCCCGCCGCGCCGCGTCGGCACTGTCGCGGCGGCCAGCGACACGATCAAGCCCGATCCCAGGAAGTACGAGGTCGCTTATTATCCGATCGAGCAGTCGTTTACCGCCAACTTGGCCGATGGCGGCGGGTTCGCGCAGATCGGCATAAGTCTGTCGACCTATTTTGACAGCCGCGTCGGCGACAATATCGAACGCCAGATGGTGCCGATCCGCTCGGCGGTGCTGATGGTCCTGTCGGATCAGCAGGCGGAAGTTCTCTCCACGCCATCCGGCAAGCAGATGCTCCAGCGCCGCCTGACTCAGGCGATCAACGGCGTGCTGCGCGAAAAGGAAGGCTTTGGCGGCATCGACAACGTCTATTTCAACAATCTGGTGGTGCAATGACGGCAATTGCCGCACGCAAGGTCGAACCGGCCGTGCTCGATGCGCCGCGCCTGCCGCCGGGTGAAGTCCCGGGTCTCGACCGCGTGGCGCAGCGCTTCGCGCGCGGCCTGGCGATGACATTGCCCGGTTATGGTCTCGATGCGCGTATTGCCGGCGCGACGGTCCGCCCGGCGCGTTACGAAAGCTGGCACGATCAGGTGGCGGGTGACGCCTGGCTGCGTTTCGCCATCCCCGAAATTTCGTCGCACGCCACGGTCACCTTCCCGTTTGCGCTGATCGTCTCGGCAATCGATCGCTATTATGGCGGTGAGGGCGTCTGCGCCACCGATCCGCGCGAGCTGACCCCCGCCGAAACGCGCAGCCTGCGTTCGCTGGGCAAGGCGCTGGCGCCGGTGATCACGGGGGCCTGGGGCGAAGTCACCGCGTTCGCCCCCGTGCTCGAAGATGCCGGCCATGCCGTACCGCGTCCCGCCACCGCCAAGCTCGACGAGACGCTGGCAGTGCAGGAATTCACGCTGACCGATGCCGCCGGCAAGAATTGGATGATGACTTTTGCGATGGCGCAGGAACCGCTGCACCGCCTGCCCGGTCTGCGCGCCGATGCCGCTCCGGCGCATGACATCTCCCCGGTCTGGTCGCGCAATCTGCAGGGCGCGGTGATGGATGTGCGCTTTCCCGTGCACACCGTGCTGTCGCGCCCCGATTTGTCGCTTGAGCGTCTGCTGACGCTCGCGCCGGGCGATGTGATTCCCGTGCTGCTCCCTGCCTTTGTCCCGCTGAGTGTCGGCGGACGAGTAATCGGTCACGGCACGATCGGTGAGGAAAATGGCCGCGCCGCCATCAGGCTGGAGCGGATGGAAGGAGGATTTGGACAGTGAGTGACTTGTCGATCGAAGCCGATCTGCCGCGTGGACGGCCCGCTGATCGCAACCTCGCGCTGCTCGGCGGCGTCAAGGTGCGCGTGTCAGTGGAGGTCGGCGGTGCGTCGCTGCGCCTCGCCGATTTGCTCGAACTCGGCGAAGGCTCGGTGGTCGAACTCGATCGCCAGGCCAACGACCTGCTCGACATCTACGCCAATGGCACGCTGATCGGCCGGGGCGAAATCGTCACCGTCGACGGCCGCTACGGCGTGCGCTGTGTCGAGGTGGCGGCGCCCGACGCGGCGGCGCTCGGTCTCGACCGGCGCGGCTGACATGACCGAATATATCGTTCGCCTGCTGATCATGGTGCCGTTGATCGGTGGCATCGCATACGGTTGCCTGTGGTTCTGGAAGAAGACCCAGGGCGGCATGCTGATGAATTTGCGCGCACAGGAACGCGCGGTGAAAATCATCGACGCCATCCCGATGGCGCAGGGCACCAAGCTCGCGGTCGTCGAATTCGCCGGTCGCACGCTGCTCGTCTCCGCTTCGCGCAACGGCGTGACGCTGGTCGCCGAAGGCGATGGTGACTTCGCTAATGTTTAAGCTGGTTCGTGTTGCAGTGCTGGCGCTGATGCTGGCGGTGCCGGCAGCGCCTGCCTTTGCGCAGGCCGCGCCGCCCGCCGCCGCGCCCGCGCAGACGCAGGTTCCGATCGTCGCCCAAGTGATTGGCCCGACAGCCGCCGCGCCGGCGCCGATCGGCCGGCCGGGCCCGGCTTCAGCGCTCGGCAAGATCGCGGGCACGCAGCAGCTGTCGCTGTCGCTGCAGATCCTCATCCTGATGAGCCTGTTGACGGTGCTGCCGTCACTCATCCTGATGATGACCAGCTTCACCCGCATCATCATCGTGCTGTCGATTTTGCGGCAGGCGCTGGGCCTCCAGCAGACGCCGCCGAACCAGGTGCTGGTCGGGCTGGCGATGTTCCTGTCGCTGTTCGTGATGCAGCCGGTGCTGACGCAGGTCAACGAAACCGCGTTGAAACCCTATAACGCCAACCAGATCACGCTCGACGAAGGCGTTTCGCGCGCCGGCGTGCAGTTCCACCATTTCATGGCGGCGCAGACGCGCAAGGCCGACGTGACGATGTTCACCAAGCTGGCCAAGGCGCAGCCGGTGGCCAAGGCCGAGGACATTCCCTTCTCGATCTTGCTGCCCGCGTTCGTCACCAGCGAACTCAAGACGTCGTTCCAGATCGGCTTCCTGATCTTCCTGCCGTTCCTGATCATCGACCTGATCGTCGCGTCGTCATTGATGTCGCTCGGCATGATGATGCTGTCGCCGACAATCATCTCGATGCCCTTCAAGCTGCTTCTCTTCGTTCTGGTCGATGGCTGGGCGCTGACGATGGGCAGCCTCGCCAGCTCATTCGTCAGGTAGTTTCGATGGAAGCCGATTTCTTCGTCGAATCCGCGTCGCACACGATGTGGATTCTGATGCTCGCCTGCGCGCCTCTGCTCATCCCGACGCTGATTGTCGGCGTGCTCATCGGCATGGTCCAGGCGGCGACCTCGATCAACGAAGCGACGCTGACCTTCGTGCCCAAGCTGATCGTCTTCGCGCTGGTCATCATCCTGTTCGGCAGCGCGATCCTCGTGCTGCTAACGGACTTCACGCAGGACATCTTCGCGCGCATCCCCGAACTGGTGCGGTGATCATCACGTCGCTCACTGCGCTGCAGCCGATGCTGCTGGCGCTGATGCTCGCGATGATCCGGCCCGGCGCGGCGCTGCTCGCGGCTCCCATCTTCGGCGCGACGGCGATCCCGGTGCAGGTGCGGGTGATCCTCGCGCTCGCCGTCGGCGTGCCCGCCAGCAGCGCGACGTCTTTCGACGGATCGATGGATTCGGTGCTGTCGCTCGCCGGCATCGTGCTGATCATGGGAGAGGTGGTGCTCGGCCTCGCGCTCGGCTTCGCGCTGCAGATCGGGTTCGCCGTCGCGCTGATCGCGGGTGAGTCGATCGGCCAGGCCATGGGCCTCGGCTTCGCCTCGATGAACGATCCGGCGTCGGGACACAGCTCAACCGCCATCGGCCAGTTCCTCAATCTCCTCGCCGGCGTGTTGTTTCTCGCCGCGGGCGGGCATCTCGCGCTGATCGAGATCGTCATGGGCAGCTACCGCACCCTGCCGCCCGGCGTTTCGTGGCTGACCCCCGAGGCGCTGCGCGGCCTGGTCGAGTTCGGCGGGCTGATGTTTGCCGCGGGCGCGACCGTCGCGCTGCCGGTGGTTTCGGTGCTGATCCTCACCCAGATCGCCATGGCGGTGGTCACCCGCGCCGCGCCCGCGCTCAATCTGTTCGCGGTCGGCATTCCGGTGACGATCCTCGCCGGCCTGGCGCTGATGGCTATCGCCGTGCCGGTGCTGCCGATGGCGATCCAGCACGCGCTCGATCTCGGCATCGATCAGGCGCGGCTGATCGCGGGGCTGTAAATGTCGGACGTCGATCGCGACAGCCAGACCGAGGCACCGACAGGCAAGCGCCTGATGGAGGCGTCGCGCGATGGCGACGTCCTCCAGTCCCGCGACCTCGCCACTGCCTTGATCATGGTCGCCTGTGTCGGCTGGGTCGCGATCGGCGGCGGCTGGACGATGACGCACCTGCAGGACGTCGTCCGCGCGGGCCTCAGCTTCTCGTCGGCGGATATCGAGGATTTCGCCCCTGGCGGCCGCGCGTTGACGATCACCTCCTTCGCTTTGGCGCCCCTGAGCGCGCTGTTCGCGCTGACCACCGTCGCGGCGGTCGCCGGGCCGGCGATGCTGGGCTCGCTCGGCTTCCGCTCGGGCGCGCTGGCGGTCAAGCCGGGCAAGCTCAACCCGCTTTCCGGGCTCAAGCGCATTTTCGGCATGCAGGGGCTGATCGAGCTCGGCAAGTCGATCCTCAAGGTCACGCTGCTCGGCGCGGCGGCATGGTGGGCGCTCAAGAGCGAGCTCGACACGCTGCTCGGCCTTGCCAGCCTCGATCCCGCCGCTGCTTCGGCAGTAACCGGCAAGACGCTGATTCGCCTGCTGATGGCGCTGACGCTGGCGCTTGCGCTGATCGGCGGGCTCGACGCCGTGATCCAGTGGCGCCAGCGCCTCGCCCGCCTGCGCATGACCAAGGAACAGGTCAAGCAGGAGCATAAGGAGGCCGAGGGCAGCCCCGAAGCCAAGGGCGCGCAGAAACAGCGCCGCCACGACCTCCTCAACAGTTCGGCGCGCCGCGCGGTGACTGAGGCCAATGTCATCCTGACCAACCCGACGCACTTCGCCGTCGCGTTGCGCTACCGCCCCGGCCAGGACGCCGCGCCGACCGTCGTCGCGCGCGGCCGCGGCGAGACCGCGCAGGCGATCAAGGCGCTGGCCAGGGACGCCAGCGTGCCGCTGCTCGAATATCCACAATTGGCGCGCGCGATCTATTTTACGACGCGCTCCGGCCGCGCGATCCCGGCGGACCTGTATCTCGCCGTTGCGACGATCCTCGCCTTCGTGTTCAACCTCGACAAGGCGATCGAGGAGGGCCGCGGCCAGCCCGTGGTCACCGTGCCGCAAGGCAAGCGTTTCGACGAACGCGGCCGCCCTGAGGCTTAAGACACCGCATCACCGGACGTTACAGAAATTATGGCGACGACCTCCAACATCGTGAACAGCCTGGGCTTCGGCTCGGGCCTCAACGTGACGCAGATCGTCAGCGATCTTGCCGCGGCCTCGCGCGATCCCAAGGTCGAAAAGATCGAGGCGCGCGCCACCGCCGTTAAGGCAAGCATCAGCGCGGTGGGCCAGGTGCGGTCGGATCTCGAAGCCTTTTCCACCTCGCTCGACCAGGTCGTGGCCGGCGGCACGCTGTCGGCGCCGTTATCGCTCAGCAACGCGACGGTGCTCGATGCGGCAGCGGTCCGAGGTTCGGCCGGTCTCGGTATCGACACGGCGGTGACGGTCAATCGCCTCGCTCAGGCCCAGAACAGCATGTCGGCGCGTTTTACCTCGCGCACCGACAATCTCGGCACGGGCAGCTTCACCCTGACGGTCAATGGCGTGGCGACGTCGGTTCCCGTCACCGCCGGCAATGACACCCTCGATGGCATTGCCAGCGCGATCAACGACACCGGCACCGGCGTCGCTGCCCGCGTCGTCAACGACGGCGCCGGCTTCCGCCTGGTCCTGCGCGGCGCGACCGGCGCGGCGGGCAATTTCAGCCTCGGTTCGACGGACACCGGCCTGAGCGACCTCGCCGCAGGCATGACGGTCACGCAGTCCGCACAGGACGCCGAAGTGGTCATCGACGGCGTGACCTACACCCGTCCGACCAACAAGCTCGAGGATGTCGTCTACGGCGTCACGCTCAATCTCAAGGACGAAGGCACCACGCGCCTGATCGCGCAAAGCAACAAGGACAGCTATGCGTCGTCGCTGCAGGATTTCATCGCTGCCTACAATGCGCTCAAGACCGATCTCGCCGCCGCAATGACCGCGACCAAAAATGATAGCGGCCTGCGCTCGCTGTCACAGCAGCTGGCCGGCCTCGTCTCGAAAACGGTAAGCAGCGGACCCTATGACTCGCTCGGCTCGATCGGCGTCCAGACGCTCAAGGATGGCACGCTGCAATTCAACGCAGCGACCTTCGAGACCGCTTACGCCGCCAACGCCGATGCGGTCGTCTCCGTCTTCCTGCCTCGGCGCGATGCGACGCACAGCAGCATGACCGATCCGGGCATCGGCGGGGCGCTCGCGGCGATCAAATCGTCGGCGTTGGCAACTGCCGGAGTGCTGACCGGCACCAGCAACCGGCTGACGCGCGAGCAGAAGACCGTGGAGGACGACCGCACGACGATGGAGGCCCGTGAAAAAGCCTATAAGGCGCGCCTCGAAAAGCAGTTCGGCGGGCTCGACGCCAAGGTCGGCGCGTATAAGGCGACGCAAAGCTATCTGACCCAGCAGGTCGCCCTGTGGACCAAATCCTCGTGAGGTCGTCGGCCGCGCTGTCGCGCTATCAGGAAATCGATCTGGGCGGGCGTGTCGGCTCGGCCGATCCGCATACGCTCGTCGTGCTGCTGTACGACGAACTGATCGCCAGCCTCGACATCATCGCGCGCAGCATCGCCCAGGGCGGCCGCATCGATCTGGCGCGGCACAGCCGCGCGCTGGCGCTGCTCGGCGCGCTCGAAAGCGGGCTCGATCTCAAGGCCGGCGGGCTCGCCCACAGCCTCGCGCAAATTTATCGCCAGATGCAGCGGCGTCTCGCCTCGGCGCGCGACGGCAACCTGGCGGCGGTCAATGAAGTCGCCGAAGGCGTGCGCAATCTCGCCGCCGCGTGGAAGGCGATTAAGGTCTAGCGTTCAGGCGACGCGGTATTTCCGCATCTTCTCGATCAGCGTGGTGCGCTTCAGCGTCAGCAGCCGCGCCGCTTCCGACACCACCCCGTCCGCCGCGTCGAGCGCATGCTGAATCCGCTCGGTCTCGAGCGTCTCGATCAGTTCGCGCAGATTGATCGGCCCGTCGCCATTATCGACCGGCATCGCGGCCAGCGGCGCTTCGGGGCGGACATCGCGGATATAGGTGACGTTGCTCGCGCGGGGCCGTCCGAGCAGTTCATCCATCTCCGCGCCGCTGATCGACGCGCCGGGAAACAGCACGCGCGCGCGCTCGAGCACGTTGCGCAATTCGCGGACATTGCCTGGCCAGTCATGCGCCTCGAGCCGCGCCATCGCGAAACGGTCGAACTGCACGCGGTCGCGCTCGCCCAGCTTGCGCTGGAAATGGTCGAGGATCGGCGCGATGTCTTCGGGGCGCTCGCTCAGCGCCGGCGTATGGATCGGAATGACGCTGAGGCGGAAATACAGGTCTTCGCGGAACCGCCCGGCGTCGATCTCGTCGCGCACGTCGCGATGCGTCGCGCAGACGATGCGGACGTCGACCTTGACCGGGCTGGCGCCGCCGACGCGCTGGACCATGCCGTCTTCCAGCACGCGCAGCAGCTTGACCTGCATGTCGAAGCGCATGTCGCCGATCTCGTCGAGGAACAGCGTGCCGCCCGATGCCTCCTCGAAACGGCCGATGCGGCGCTGCGCCGCGCCGGTGAATGCGCCGCGCTCATGGCCGAAAAGCTCGGATTCGATCAGGTCCGCCGGGATCGCGCCGCAATTGAGCGCGACGAACGGCTTGTCCGCCCGGTCGCTCGCCTGATGGATGGCGCGGGCGACCATTTCCTTGCCGGCGCCGGAGGGGCCGGAAATCATCACCGGCGCGGCGCTGGGCCCAACGCGGCGCACGCGGTCGCGGACCAGCTCGATCGCCGGGCTGACGCCGATGATCGTGCCATCCGCCTGCGTCTTTTCGACCCGTCGTGCCGTACTCGCCATGTGACCCGTAACCCCGTTTGTAGGGGCTATGCATGGCGGCTTAGGGTTACTTGCCAGTTAACGGTATTGCTCAATCCTTCACGACGCCCCCGATGCGGGGTTCGCATCGCTCCACGTCAGGGTGATCGAGATGCGCCGGTTATGCGGGCTGTAGCGGTCCTTGCCGTCGTAGGGCTCGCGGTCGGCGACGCCTTCGATCCGCACGAACCGGTAGGGGGCGACATTCTGCATCGCCAGCATCTGGCGGGTCATCTCGCTGCGCGCGCTCGACAGCCGCCAATTGTTCATCGACGGGTCCCTGGTCCACGGCGTCGCGTCGGTGTGCCCGCGGATCGTCACGCCATTGGGCAGCGGCGCGATGCTTTCGCCGACGGTGCGCAGCAACGCCGCGGCCGGCCCGGTCAGCTGGTCGGTGCCGATGGCGAACATCGCAAAATCGGCATCGTCGACCAGGTCGATGCGCAGCCCGTCGCGCGTCTCGGTAAAGTGCACGCTCGACGCGATCTTGCGCAGGCCGGGGTCGCGCTTTAGGCGATCCATCATGCCGTGCTGCATCGATTGGAAGCGGGCCATGTCCTCGGTGCGGCCGCCGCCTTCTTTAGGGCCGCCTTTGGCATCCATCGGCAGCGTCATCGCGCGCGTGCCGGTCTGGCCGGCGCGCGCCGGATATTTGTCGACCGAGGTGATTGAATCGCCGCCGAAGAAGCTGTTCGACCCCGCCGTCTCCTGCTTGCTGGGAACCAGCGTCGGTGCAAAATAATCGGCCAGCGCCTTGCGCTGCTTCTCGTTGGTGGCGCCCAGCAGCCACATCAGGAGGAAGAACGCCATCATCGCCGTCACGAAATCGGCATAGGCGACCTTCCAGGCGCCGCCATGATGGCCGCCATGCGCCTCGGCATAGATCTTCTTGACGATGATCGGTCGCGCTTGCTGTTTGGCGTTGGGCTTCACTTCGTCGCCACCCTCAGACCTTCGAAGACGTCGGAAAAGCTAGGCTGGTTGTGATGCGCGATGCCCGAGCGGGCGGCTTCGATGACCAGCGGCTGCGGATGCCCGTGCAGCGACGCGACGATCAGCTGCTTGACCACCTGATAGATCGCATTGTCCTCCTCCACCACGGTCTTGGCCTTCGCGGCGAACGGACCGACCATGCCGTAAGCGAGCAACACGCCCAGGAACGTGCCGACCAGCGCCGATCCGATCATCGCGCCGAGGATCGCCGGAGGTTTGTCGATCGAGCCCATCGTCTTGACGACGCCGAGCACGGCGGCGACGATGCCCAAGGCCGGCAGCGCGTCGGACAGCCCTTGCAGCTGTTCGGCGGGCTTCAGCGCGTGGTGGTTGTGCGTTTTCACGACATTGTCCATCACATCCTCCACCGCGTGCGGATCGAGGTTGCCCGACGACACGACGACCAGCCGCAGCGTGTCGCAGATCAGATGGATCAACGTGCTGTCGTTCAGCAAGCGTGGATAATCGGCGAAGATGGCGGAGGATTTCGGCTCCTCGATATGCGGCTCGACCGCGACGGGGCCGTCGGTGCGCAGCAGCTTCATCAGTCGCGAGACGAGGAAGATCGCGTCGAGATAATCCTGCTTCTTGTATTTCGGGCCCTTAAACACCTTGGCCAGGCCGCCGAGCAGCACTTTCAGGTCCGCCCCCGAATTGGCGATGATCAGCGATCCGACCGCGGCGCCGCCGATGATCAGCATCTCGTGCGGCATCGCCTCGAGCACCGGCCCCAGATTGCCGCCGGTGAACGCGAAGCCGCCGAACACCAGCGCGATCAGGACAAAAAGGCCGATGACTGGGAACATTGGGGCGGTCGACCTCGATGGCTGGGGCTGCTGGTAACGTTAACGGCCGGCCTCGCGCCGGCTTGAGGGCCAATCAGCCCAAAATATCGAACAAGGTGCGGCGGTTGATCCGGGCGAACGCGGCCTGCGCCGCTTCCAGCGTGATGGTCTGCGCGTTGAGCCTGGCCACCGCGGAGGTGATGTCGGTGTCCTCCAGCGCGCTCTGCTCGGCGCTCACATCGGTTTGGCGCGTCGCCAGCCGGTCGAGCGCCTTGTCGATGCTTGCGGCGCGCAGGCCGTGATCGGCGACGATGGTCGAAGCCTCGTCCACCGCGGCCTTCATGTCGCCCAGCGCCACGCCCATCGCGGCGGTGTCGCCCGCCTCGACCGCGGCGGCGGCGGCCTCGAGCCGCGCGTCGAGCGTGCCGAAGCTGGCCGCGGCGGTGGCCACCGGCCTGACCGCCTCGCCCGCGCCGATCGGGATCGCCACCGCGTCGGTCGCCGCGAACAGCGGTTGGCCGAGCGAGGATTGCGTGCCGCGCAGCGCGCGAACGTCGCTGGCCATCGCGCGCAGCGCCAGCGCCTGGGTCTTGCGGTCGGAGGCGGTCAGCGTCCCGTTGCTCGCCGCGACCATCGTCCCGCGTGCCCGGACGGTGATGTCGGACATGCTCTGCAGCGCGGTATCGGCCTGCGACGCCAGCGACTGCGCCAGATTGAGGTTCTTCGACCATACGCTGCTATCCGCCGTGTCACGCACCAGCCGCGACACGCGCGTGGCGCCGGCGACGTCGTCCGACGGCAGATTGATCCGCTTGCCCGTCGAAATCTGCGTCTGCGTCTTGTTCAGCTCGGACGCCAGGCTGCTCTGGCGCGCGATCTCGTAAATCATGCGGTTGCCCGTCGCTGCGATCATGAAGAAGCGGTCCTAAATGGCGTTGAAGATCGATTGCATGGTCTCGCGCGCGACCTGGAGGATGCGCGCGGCGGCATCATAGGCTTGCTGGTAGCGGATCAGGTCGCCCGCCTCGCGGTCGAGGTCGACCGCGCTGAGATTGTCGCGCGCTTGGCCCGCCCCGGTCGCCCGCGCGGTGGCGGCGGCATCAAGCGCCTGCGCATTGGTCACGGTCTGCGACTGGCTGGCGACCAGCTGGGTCCAGCCCGCCTCGGTGCCGGTCGCCCCGCGAAGGCCGGCAAAGGCCAGCGCGTTGCCGTTGACCGCCATGGCGTTCGCAGCGGCGACCTTGGCCGGATCGGTGATCAGCATGGTCAGGCTCGCGGCGGTGGTGCCGCCGAACAAGGGCACGCCCGCGGCGCCCGCATTGTCCTGCCCCGCGGCGTGCTGCGCGTTGAACTGCGCCGCGACTTGCCCGGCTAGCGCATCGAGCGCGGCCTTCTGCGCTTTCGCATGGTCCGCCGCCTCGGCCAGTCCGCCCAGCCTGCCGCCCGAGACGGGAACGCCGCCATAACTCAGGGCGCCGTCGGCCGCCTGCGCCACGGTAATCGTCGTCCGCGTCGCCCCGCCGAGCAGCGTCGCGCTGCCCGCGGTCAGCGTCGCCGCGCCCTTGGCATCGAAACTGATCGACACGGGCAGCGCCGCCGAAATCCGGTCGAGCAATTTGTCGCGCTCATCCAGCAATTGCGCCTCGTTGGTCGAACCCTCGCGTGCGCGCAGCAGCCCGTCATTGACGCGGGCGAGCGCGGTCACGTCGCCGTTGACCGCGTCGACGCCCAGCGAGGCGCTCTGGCCGGCCGCGATGGCGACCTGGTCGAGCGCCGTCGCGGTGCGGCGAAACGTCGCGGCGACATCGTCGGCCGAGGCGAGAAAGCTTTGGCGCAGCGTCGTGTTGCCTGGATCGGCCGCGAGGCTGTCGAGCGCGTTGAACATCGCGGTCAGCGCCTTGCTGACGCCCGCCCCGCCATCGTTCAAGGCCCGCTCGGTGGCCTCAAGCGCGCTGAGCCGCGCCGATGACCGGCCGGACTCGCTGCCTGCGGTGCGCGCGTCCGCGACCAGCCATTGATCGGTCGCCCGCGTCACGCCCGCGACGCGGACGCCGTTGGGCAGCACGGTGCCGGTGTAGAGCAGGCTGTTCGCGCCCGACGGCATCTCCGTCAGGTTGATGTCGCGGCGGACATAGCCCTTGGTGTTGGCGTTCGAGATGTTGTCGCCGACGGTCTGCAGCGCCTTGGAATAGGCGCGGACGCTCGACGCACCGATGTTCAGCAGATCGCTCATTTGACGACCGCCTTGTTAAGCTGCCGGGCGAGCATCTCGCCGATGCCGAAGACGCCCTGCCTGGCCATGGCGTCGGCGGTTTTCGCGTCGGCCATTTCGCGGAAATTGTCGGTGGCGCTGGACCCGAACAATTCGTCGCCCAGCTTGGCCTTGCGCATCTCGCCCAGCACCTGGCGCACGAACACGGCTTCGAATTTTTCCGCCGCCTTTTTGAGCTCCGGGTCGACTGTCTTGGCGACAGTGGAGATTACCGAGGAGACATTCCGGATCATAGGATCACCAGTTCCCCTTGCAGCGCACCGGCCTGCTTAAGCGCCTCGAGGATCGCGACGAGGTCGCCCGATCCGACGCCCAGGCGGTTGATCGCCGCGACGATTTCGGAAAGCGAGGCGCCTTTCATGACGAAGGACGAAGCGGTCTTTTCCTCGACCACGATCTGACTGTTGGGTTCGGCCGCGGTGACGCCGCGGCTGAACGCTTCGGGCTGGACGATGCGCGGCTTCTCGTCGATCCGCACGGTCAGTTTGCCGTGCGTCACGGCGGCGGGCATGATCCGCACCGCGCCGTTGATCACGACCGTGCCGGTACGCGAATTGACGATGACTTTGGCCGGGGCGGCGGCGGGGGTGATCAGCAGATTTTCGATCCGGCTCATCAGCGCGGTGCGCGCTTCGGCGCCCTCGGGTGCGGCGATTGTCACCGATACGCCGTCGACCGCGCGGGCGATGCCGCCGCCGATCGCGCGGTTGATCGATTCGGCGACCAGCCCGGCATTGGTCAGGTCGGCGGTGGCCAGGTTGAAAGTGAGGGTGGGGGAGGAGGCGAAGCCCGTCTCCACCGCGCGCTCGATCGTCGCGCCGCCGTCGATGCGGCCGACGCTCGGCACGTTGACCGTGACCTTGGAGCCGTCCGCCGCGTCGACGCCGAGCCCGCCGACGACAAGGTTGCCCTGCGCCATCGCATAGACCTGGCCATCCGCACCCTGCAACGGCGCCATCACCAGCGTGCCGCCGCGCAGCGACTTGGCCTTGCCCAGCGCCGACACCGTTACGTCGAGCCGTGTGCCCGGCTTGGCGAAGGCCGGCAGGTCGGCGGTGACGATCACCGCCGCCGAATTCTTGAGGCTGGGGTTGGACGTCGCGGGCAGCGTCATGCCGAAGCGCTGCAGCGCCCCGCGAATCCCCAAGGTCGAATAATCGAGGCTGTCGTCGCCCGTCCCGGCCAAGCCCACGACGATGCCATAGCCGGTCAGCTGGTTGCCCCGGACGCCGGCAAAGCTGCCGAGATCCTTGAGGCGTTCGGCATGGGCCGGGACGCTGGCGAGAAGCGAAAGGCCAAGAAGTACAAGCAGACGCATCAAAATGGGCTCACGGCGGAGAAGAAGCGCTGGAGCCAGCCCTGGCGGCTGCCGCGGGCGATCTCGCCGCGGCCGGTATAACCGATACGCGCGTCAGCGATGCGTGTCGATAAGATGCGGTTATCGGGGCCGATATCGGCCAGGCGGACGATGCCCGACAGCTGGATCAGCTCGTCGCCGCGGTTGAGCGTGACCTGCTTCTCGCCGCGCACCAGGGCGGTGCCGTTGGGCTGCACCGCGACGATCGTCACGGTGATTTCGCCGGTCAGTGCATTGGATTGCGCCGCGGTGCCCGAACCCTTGAACGCCTGG
This sequence comes from uncultured Sphingomonadaceae bacterium, assembly GCA_964246315.1. Lineage (GTDB taxonomy): Bacteria > Pseudomonadota > Alphaproteobacteria > Sphingomonadales > Sphingomonadaceae > Sphingomonas_O. The sequence continues at coordinate 41,372 of CAXTPT010000022.1, forward strand.
TTGCCGCCCGCGCCGATGTCGCTCGGCTTGAACAGCGACAATGGACCGGTGGTCGGCGGGGTCAGCCCGATGCTGCCGTCGCGCGCGGTCTGCGCCGAATTGGCTTTGACCGCCTGGGTGCGTTCGGCGAGCACGATGGTCAGGACGTCGCCGACGCCGCCGGCGCGCGCGCCGTTGGTCAGCGCGACATAGCCCGCGCCGGGAAAGATCGCCCCCGGGCTGGCCTGCGGCGCGACCAGCGGCGGCAAGGCCGGGCTGTAATCGGGCAGCGGACGCCGGCGCGCCTCGGCCGCTCCGCAGAGCGCCAGCGCGGCCAGCGCGATCGCGCTAGAGCTGCTGGTTGGCATTGCGCAGCATCTCGTCGGTGGCCTGGATCATCTTCGAATTGACCTCATAAGCACGCTGCGTCTCGATCATGTCGACGAGCTCCTCGACGACGTTGACGTTCGACGC
>CAXTPT010000023.1:0-41284 GCA_964246315.1 uncultured Sphingomonadaceae bacterium
ACCCCCGCCCCAAAGGGGCGGGGGAGATGTCTCAGCACTCATTCCACATCCTCCACATCGACCTTTTCGCCGGTCACCCGCTGGCTGAGCGCCGCCGCCATGAAGCGGTCGAGATCGCCGTCGAGCACGTCCGACGGCGAAGTCGAGGTCACGCCCGTCCGCAGATCCTTGACCAGCTGATAGGGTTGCAACACGTAAGACCGGATCTGGTGCCCCCAGCCGATATCGGTCTTGGCGGCGTTCTGCGCGTTGGCCTCGGCCTCGCGCTTCTGCAATTCGTGTTCGTAGAGGCGCGCGCGAAGCTGTTTATACGCCTCGGCGCGGTTCTTGTGCTGGCTGCGCTGGTTCTGGCAGGCGACGACGATGTTGGTCGGGATGTGCGTGATGCGCACCGCCGAATCGGTGGTGTTGATGTGCTGCCCGCCGGCGCCGCTCGCGCGGTAGGTGTCGATGCGCAGGTCGCTTTCGGCGATCTCGATATCGATATCGTCGTCGACCTCGGGATAGACCCACACGCTCGAAAAGCTGGTGTGGCGGCGCGCGTTGCTATCGTACGGGCTGATGCGGACGAGGCGGTGGACGCCGCTCTCGGTCTTGGCATAGCCATAGGCATTCTCGCCCTTGAGCAGATAGGTGGCGGACTTGATGCCCGCCTGTTCGCCGGCGTGATAGTCGATCAGCTCGACCTTCATGCCGTGGCGTTCGGCCCAGCGCGTGTACATCCGGCTGAGCATTTCGGCCCAGTCCTGGCTTTCGGTGCCGCCCGCGCCCGAATTGACCTCGACATAGGCATTGTTGCCGTCGGCCTCGCCCGCGAGGAGCGCGGCGACCTTGTCGCGCTCGGACCGCTCGGCCAGATCGGCGAGACTGGCCAGCGCTTCGTCGGACATCGCCTGGTCGCCCTCGGCATCGGCCATGTCCATCAGTTCGAGCGTGTCGTCGAGCTCGCTCTGGATCTTGCGCGTCGCGCCGATCGCTTCCTCCAGCCGGCGGCGTTCGCGCATCACCGCCTGCGCCGCCTTGGGATCGTCCCATAGCGACTGGTCCTCGACCTGCGCGTTGAGTTCGTCGAGCCGCCTGAGCGCGCGGTCCCAATCGAGGAAGCGGCGGAGCAGCGCGAGCGCGGCGTTGATCTGATCGGCATGGGCCTGCGCTTCGGCGCGCATCGTTCGTTCCTAGTCTTTCTCGGCGATCATCTTATCACTCCCGTTCGTCATCCCCGCGAAAGCGGGGATCCAGCTAGGCCGGTGAGGCCGGGAGATGGATTCCCGCTTTCGCGGGAATGACGAGGATAGGATGGGCAACCCGCGGTGTCGTGGGTTAGCCCTAGTAAATCCCGCCCTGCCTTTGCAAGAAATCGTCGTCGCGGCCGGTTTCGGCGGCGGCGGCGGCCTTGGCCTGCTTCGCCGCGACCTTGGGCAGATCCTCGCGGCGGACCGAGCGGCGCGGCTCGCTTTCGGGCTTGAACGCTTCCCAGATGACGGCGGCCTTGGGATCGCTGTCGTCGAGCGGGAAGGTGCCGTAGACGCGCTGGCCCGAGCGGCGGTCGATGCGCACCATGCGCACCCCGCCCGCGGCGCGGAACGGCACCGGCGGCATGTCCTTCATCGCCTGCGCGGCGAATTGGCGGAACACCGGCGCGGCGATCGTCCCGCCCTGCGCATAGCCGCCCATCGAGCGCGGCACGTCATAGCCGAGGTACAGCCCGCCGACGAGATCGGGCGAGCCGCCGACGAACCAGACATTGGTCGGGCCCGAAGTGGTGCCGGTCTTGCCGAACAATGGGCGCTTGAGATCGCGCAGCACCGTGGCGGTGCCGCGTTCGACGACGCCCTCCATGATGTGGACCATCTGGTAGGCGGTCATCGGGTCGAGCACCTGCTTCCTCCGCACCGGCGGGCGCGGCATCGCCTTGCCGTCCCAATCGGGCATGTTGCAGCGGTCGCAGGGCCGCGTGTCGGCGCGGTAGATCGTCTTGCCGTGGCGGTCCTGGACGTAATCGACCAAGGTCGGGCGCAGCGCGCGGCCGTTATTGGCGAGGATCGAATAGGCGTTGACCATCTTGAGCACCGTCGTCTCGCCCGCGCCGAGCGCGATCGACAGATAGGGCGGATAGGGTTTGCCAGGGGGCGAAATGCCCAGATCGGCGGCGCGCTGGACGACGGCCTGCATGCCGGTCTGGCTCGCGGCGCGGACGGTCATCAAATTGCGCGATTGTTCGACGCCCCAGCGCATCGTCTGCGGTCCCGCGCCACGCATATTGCCGAAATTGCGGAAGCATTTGTTGCCGAGATTGGCGCCCTGATAGACGCAGAACGGCCCGTCGACGATCAATGTCGCCGGGGTGAAGCCGTGATCGAGCGCGGCGGAATAGACCACCGGCTTGAAGCTCGAGCCCGGTTGGCGCTGCGCCTGCGTCGCGCGGTTGAACGCGGCGAGGCGGCTGTCGAACCCGCCCTGCATGGCGAGGACCTGGCCGGTATGCGGGTTCTGCACGACGAACGCGCCGGCGATCTCTGGCACCGAGCGCAGCGCGAAGTGATCGCCTTCGGGGGCGACGGCGATGATGTCCCCGGCTTTCAGGACATTGAACGCGGGCGTGCCGGTGCCCTTGCGGGGCGCCCGTGCCGAGCTGGCGGGGAGCGTACCGGTCTGGCCGTTCTGCAAGCCGAGCTGCGCCGCGCCGCCGTTCTTCGACAGCACGACGGCGGTGCGCCAATCGTCGTAGGCGATGCCGACATTGGCGCCGATGAAGCGCGACAGCGTCCGGTCGTCGGCCTCGACATGGCCGACCGGCCCCGCCCAGCCCTGCCCGCGGGCGTAGCGCAGCAGGCCGTCGCGCAGCGCTTCCTGGGCATAGGTCTGCAGCCGGGGATCGAACGAGGTGCGCACCCACAGGCCGCCGGCATAGACCGAATTCGGCCCCGCCTCCGCGGTCTCGCCATATTTGGCGATCAGCGAGCGGCGGACCTCCTCGACGAAATAGCCGGTGGCGTCCGATTGGCGGCGGACGATGCGCGGCAGGATGCCGAGCGGCTGCGCCATCGCCGCGTCGTGCTGCAGCTGATTGATGTAGCCGTTGGCCAGCATCTCGTTGAGCACGTAATTGCGCCGGCCCAGCGCGCGGCCGGCGAATTTGGCGCGGCCATAGGTTTCCGGCGCCTTGGGCAGCGTGGCAAGGAACGCGGCCTGGGACAGCGACAGCTCCCCCAGATCCTTGTCGAAATAGGCACGCGACGCGGCCTGCACGCCGAAGCTGGTCCGGCCGAGCGGGATCTGGTTGAGGTACAGTTCGAGGATCTGCTGCTTGGTCAGCACATGCTCGATGCGGTAGGCGAGAAGCGCTTCCTTGGCCTTGCGGACATAGCTGCGCTCGTTGCCGACCAGCAGGTTCTTCGCCAATTGCTGCGTGATCGTCGAGGCGCCCTGCGCGCGCCCGTCCGAAGTGATGTTGTTGAATGCGGCGCGGACCACGCCGAAATAATCGACGCCGCCATGCTTGAAGAAGTTCTTGTCCTCGGCGGAAAGGAAGGCTGCGAGCACCGGCTTGGGAATCTCGTCAAAGGCGATCTCGACACGCCGTTCGCGGACATAGCTATGGATCGGCGCGCCATCGAGGCCGCGCACGTTGGTCGGCAATTGCGGTTCGTAGCTGAGCAACTGGCTGGCATCGGGCAGCGCGCGGGCGACGCCGAACCAGATGACCGCCCAGGCGACGATCAGCAGCCCCGCGGCGTAGCTGATCCAGCGGAACCAGCGCCGCGACCAGCCGGCGCGCACATCCGCGCGGGCACGCTCGAACCAGAGTTTCGCTAGGGTGGCGTCCACGGCCGGGCTTTAGCAGGGGCGGCGCTGCGCGCCAGTCACTTGCGCGTCGCGAGAAACAGATCGGCCGCCTTGGCCACCGCCGCCCCGATCGCCGCGCGCCCTGCCGGCGATTGCAGGCGCGCGACGTCCGCCGGGTCGCTGAGATAGCCCAGTTCGAGCAGCACCGCGGGCATGTTGGTGCCGCGCAACACGACGAAATTGGCCGAACGGCGGTATTCGCTCTTGAACGGTAGCCCGCCCGCGTCGTGCAGCCGCGCCGCGAAGGCAAGCGAAGCGCCCAGCCGTTCGTCGCGCGCCAAAGCACCCAGGATCGCGGCGACTTCCGCGTCGTCGCCGGCCGTGCCGACGCCGTTCTCCCGCGCCGCGACCTTGGCCGCGACGGGATCGGAGGCGGTCGCCGACAGCGTGTACACCGTCGCCCCCGCTCCGCCGCCGCTGTCGGCATGGATCGAGACGAACAGAGACGCGCCCAGGGCGCGCGCCATTTCGGGCCGCTCGCCCAGCAGCAGATAGCGGTCGCCGTCGCGGGTCAGCGCGACGCGCAACCGCCCCTGGGCCAGCGCCGCGTCGCGGACGGCCAGCGCCACCGCCAGCGTGACATCCTTTTCGCGCACGCCGTCGCCCGAGGCCCCGGGATCGTGACCGCCATGCCCGGCGTCGATCACCAGCAGCGGGCGGCCCGCCCGGCCCGCGACCGCGGGGAGCGGCAGCACGGGCAAAGGCGGCGACAAAACCGTTTCGACACGTGCGGGTGGAAGGCTGGCGAAGCTCATCACCAGCGCCGCCAGCGCGAGCATCAGCACGGCCCCCGCGGTTGCAACAGCGCCCCTCATCCCCATCCTTGCGTTCATGGCGCGAAACGCCGCCGCACGCCACATGTTGCTGCACCGTGACAGTGGTGCTAGGCGACGTCTGCCTGCCGGCTTCAAGGCCCGGCGGATTTCCGGCGATTTGCCGGACCAAACAGGTTGACGTTCGCATGATGCATTCCTCGCTCCCCGGCCGACCCGCACAAGGTCCGGCCGCCGCGCGAGGCGCAGGCCCGGCCGCATACGCCCGGCGTGCATCGCGAGCAGAGGCATTCAAACTTCACTTCAAACGGACGCGCGCACCGCAGGCGGTGCTGCCGCGCCTACAAGGAATCATAAATGACAATGCGCATGCTGATCGATGCGCGCCACCGGGAAGAGACCCGTGTGGCGGTGGTCAAGGGTAACCGGATCGAGGAGTTCGACTTCGAATCGGCCGAGCACAAACAGCTCAAGGGGAATATCTATCTGGCCAAGGTGACGCGCGTCGAGCCGTCGCTCCAGGCCGCGTTCATCGATTATGGCGGCAACCGCCACGGCTTCCTCGCCTTCAGCGAAATCCACCCCGATTATTACCAGATCCCGCGCGAGGACCGCGAGGCCTTGCTGCGCGAAGAAGCCGAGCATGCCGAGGAAGAAGAGCGCCTCCGCGCCGAAGCCGATGAGGCCGAGGACGGCATCGTCGGCGAGGAACATCTGCTCGACGATGGCGAGGATGACCGGCCCGAAGAGCCCGAAGCGATGGGCGACAGCGGCAATGACGGCGACGAGCATGACGACGAAGGCGCGCCGCAGCGCCGCCCGCGCGGCAATGCCAAGGCCGAGGCCGTCCGCGAGAAGCGGATGAACCTGCGCCGCCGCTACAAGATCCAGGACGTGATCCACAGGCGGCAGGTGCTGCTGGTCCAGGTCGTCAAGGAAGAGCGCGGCAATAAGGGCGCGGCGCTGACCACCTACCTCTCGCTCGCCGGTCGCTATTGCGTGCTGATGCCCAACACGTCGCATGGCGGCGGGATCAGCCGCAAGATTTCGAACGCGGGCGACCGCAAGCGCCTGAAGACGATCATGGCGGACATGAACCTGCCCAAGACGATGGGCTGCATCGTCCGCACCGCCGGCCTCTCGCGCACCAAGGTCGAGATCCGCCGCGACTTCGATTACCTCGCCCGGCTGTGGGACGAAGTGCGCGAGAACACGCTCAAGTCCGCCGCGCCGGCGCTGATCTATCAGGACAGCGACCTGATCAAGCGCGCGATCCGCGACATCTACAACAAGGACATCGACGAGGTGATCGTCGAGGGCGCGGAGGGCTATGCCCACGCCAAGCAGTTCATGAAGCTGCTGATGCCGAGCCATGCCCGCCGCGTGAAGCCCTATGCCGACGCGGTGCCGCTGTTCCAGCGCGCCGGGGTCGAAGACCAATTGGCGGCGATGTACAATCCGGTCGTCCAGCTGAAATCGGGCGGCTATCTGGTGATCAACCCGACCGAGGCTTTGGTGTCGATCGACATCAATTCGGGGCGCTCGACGCGCGAGCATGGCATCGAGGCGACCGCGATCGGCACGAACCTCGAAGCGGCGTATGAAATCGCCCGCCAGCTCCGCCTACGCGATATGGCCGGGCTGGTCGTGATCGACTTCATCGACATGGAATCGAACGGCAATATCCGCAAGGTCGAAAAGGCGATGAAGGCGGCGCTGGCCGACGATCGCGCGCGCATCCAGGTCGGGCGCATTTCGAGCTTTGGCCTGATGGAGATGAGCCGCCAGCGCCTGCGCACCGGCGTGCTGGAAGCCTCGACCCGCCAATGCCCGCATTGCGAAGGCACCGGGCTGGTCCGCACCGCCTCCTCCGCCGCGCTATCGGCGTTGCGCCTACTCGAGGACGAGGCCGGCCGTGGCCGCTCGAGCGTCCTGACGCTGCGCGCGAGCCAGGAGGCGGCGTTCTACATCCTCAACCGCAAGCGCGCCGAACTCGCCGAGATCGAGGACCGCTTCGGCGTGCGCATCGACGTCCAGGCCGATAGCGAGGTCGAAGGGGCGCATATGAGCGTCGAGGGTTCCGGCCCGCCGCCGAGCCATGCGCCGCGCGTCGAGGCCATCCCGCTGCTCGAAGACGATCTCGACGAGGATATTCCCGAGGAGGAAGACGAGGAAGAGACCGAAGCCGAAGCGCGCGAACAGCGTCCGCGCCGCGACGATGAGAGCGATGGCGAGGGCGGCCGCCGTCCGCGCCGCCGCCGCCGCCGCCGTGGGGGCGGACGCAGCGAGGGTGCCGAGGGCGAAGCACGCGAGCCGCGAGAGCCCCGCGAGCCCCGTGAAGCGCGCGAGGCGCCCGATGACGAGGCCGCGGCCGTGGCCGAGGGCGAGGAACGCCGCGGGGGCCGTCGCGGCCGTCGTGGAGGCCGCCGCCGGCGCGGAGGACGCGAGGGCGGTGCCGACGTCCAGGCAGACGCGCTCGAGGCGCCGGCAGTCGACGAGGCGGCGGTTGCTGCCGAGGTGATTGCCGATGCTCCGGAAAGCGAGGCGACGGCGCCCAAACCGCGCGCGCGCCGCGGCCGCAAGACGGCCGACATCGCTGAGCCCGAAGCCGTCGAGCTGGCCGAGGCCGCGCCCGAAATCCCGGACGAGGCCCCCAAGGCGAAGCGCACGCGCAAGCCCAAGGCGGCGGCCGAGCCTGTCAGCCCGGCGCCTGCCGCCGAGCCGGTTGCCGAGCCGGACGCCAAGCCCAAGCGGACGCGCAAGCCCAAGGCCGCTGCCGACCCGGCAGCCGAGGCCGCTCCGCCAGAGGCCGCGCCTGCCGAGGCTGCCCCGGCCAATGACGATGCGGAGCCCGCCGAAGCCGGTCCGCGCCGCCGCGGCTGGTGGCAGCGCACGCTCGACACGCTGGGTTAGGCTTCAGCGAAAAACAATTGTGTCGTCCCTGCATAGGCAGGGGCCCAGACAAGCTCGCAATCGAGATGTTACCTTTCGTTTCGAGTTCATCCAGGCCCCTGCCTGCGCAGGGGCGACATGATCGAACCAGGCTTAAAGCTTGCCGTTCGTGACACCTGACAGGTCAGGGGCGAAGGTTGGCGTGGATCGTCGGACATTTTACCATCGGCCTTTCACCGGCGGTTCATCGCGTCCATATCACCGCGCGACGATGCGTTTGCTCCACCGCCTGATCGCCCTGTTGCTCGCGAGCGTCCTCGTCGCGCAACCTGCCCTGGCCCAATCGGTGCTGCGCGATGCGGAGACCGAGACGCTGTTTCACGACATTTCGCTGCCGATGATCAAGGCGGCGGGGCTCGACCCGAACAATGTCCGTGTCGTCGTGGTCAATGACGAGACGATCAACGCCTTCGCGACGCAGGGGCAAGACGTTTATCTCAACGCCGGGCTGATCATGGCGGCGAAGAACGCCAATGAAGTGCAGGGCGTGATCGCCCACGAATTGGGCCATGTCGCGGCGGGCGACGTGTTGCGCGGGGCGGAAGGCGCCAAGCAGGCGACCGGCATCATGCTCCTATCGATGCTGCTCGGCGCCGTGGCGCTGGCCGCGGGCGGCGGCGAGGCGGGAGCGGGCATCTTCGCCGCCGGGCAGCAGGCGGCGATGGGCAAGTTCATCGCCTTCACCCGCGTGCAGGAAGCCGGCGCGGACGAGAGCGCGCGGCGGTTCATGCGCGGCGCCGGGGTCAGCGGCAAGGGCATGATCTCGTTCTTCAAGACGCTGCAGAACCAGGAATACCGCCTGCGCCTGAACGACAATAGCGATGGCTTCGGCAACGATCACCCGGTGACGTCGGACCGCATCGCCGTGCTGTCCGACAAGCTGCCCGAAGACCCGGCGTGGAATACCCCCACCCCGCCCGACATCGAGATGCGCTTCCAGCGGGTGAAGGCCAAGCTGACCGGCTTCATCCTCGATCCCAAGGACGTGGTGTACCGCTTTCCGCTGAGCGACAATTCGGTGCCGGCGCACCTGGCGCGTGCCTACGCCTATCATCGCGGCGCCTACCCCGAGCGGGCGATCACCGAGACCGACGCTTTGCTCGCCGCCAGCCCGCATGACCCGTATTTCCTCGAGATCAAGGGCCAGATCCTGCTCGAATCGGGTAAGCCCAAAGAGGCCATTCCGGTGCTGCGCGAAGCGGTCAACCGGACCAATTACCAGCCGCTGATCGCGGCGCTGTTCGGCCATGCGCTGATCGAAAGCGGCGACCGGGCCAATTATGCCGAGGCCAAGACGGTGCTGAGGAATGCCATCCAGCGCGACCGCGAAAACCCCTTCGCCTGGTATCAACTGGGCGTGATCTACACGCAGGAAGGCGACCAGGCACGCGCCGCGCTGGCCAGCGCCGAGCGCTCGGTGCTCGAAGCCCAATATGGCACGGCGATGCGCAATGCCGAGATGGCGATGAAGGGCCTGCCGCCGGCGTCCGCCGATTATCTTCGCGCGCAGGACATTGCGATGACCTCCAGAACCGAGTGGGACAAAGACAAAAAGAACCGTAAGCGCGGCGGATGATCCTGACCTCCCTGCTCCTCGCCGCGGCGGCGCCCGCCCCGGCCCCCGACCGCGCGGCGATCGAAGCGATCGTCCGCGACTATCTTCTCGCCCATCCCGAGATCCTGCCCGAAGCGATGAGCAAGCTGCAGGCGCGGGAGACCGCCAAGGCCATCGCCGCCAACCGCCCGGCGATCTTCACGCCCTTTGCCAAGGCCTGGGAAGGCGCCGCCGATGCCGACGTCACCATCGTCCAGTTCTTCGATTACGATTGCGGGTATTGCCGCCGCTCGCTGCCGGACATCGAGCGCCTGCTGCGCGAGGACAAGCGGCTGCGCATCGTCTACCGCGAGTTTCCCGTGCTCGGCCCGGGCAGCGAAGCCGCGGCGAAGGTGTCGCTGGCGGCGGCGCGCGGCGGCAATTACCCAGCCTTTCACCGCGCGATGTACGCGGCGAAGGAGCTGACGCAGGCGGAGATCGACAGGATCGCGGCAAGATTTGGCGTGAAGCCCGCCGAGGACGCGGCGATTGCCCGGGAGATCGAAGCCAATCGCGGGCTGGCCCGGCCGTTGAACCTGACCGGCACGCCCTCCTGGGTGATCGGCGATCAGGTGCTGTCGGGTGCGGTCGGCTATGACGCGCTCAAGGCCGCGATCGCGGCGGCGCGGGAGACTCAGCCGCCGCGGGCGAGCGCGAACTCGTAAGCCGCGTCGCCTTCCAGCGGGCGGGCGAAATGATAGCCCTGCCCCGTGGCGCAACCGAGCATCGCCAATAGCCGCGCGGTTTCGGCGGTCTCGATGCCTTCGGCGGTTACGCGCAAGCCGAGCGCCTGGGCGAGCGACAGGATGGCGCGGACGATGGCCGCCTTGTCCGGATCGGTCGGCATGTCGGCGATCAGGCTGCGGTCGATCTTCAGGATGTCGATCGGCAGACGGCGGAGCAATGCCAGGTTCGAATAGCCCGTCCCGAAATCGTCCATCGCGATCCGCGCGCCGGTGGCCTTGATCCGGTCGAGCACTTCGGCGGCCTTGGCGGGATCGGCGAGGACGGCGCTTTCGGTCAGTTCGACGGTCAGGCGCTGTCCCACAATGCCGTGACGGCCAAGCGCGGCAGCCACCCGCGCGGACAAATCCTCATCGGCCAGTTCCACCGCTGACAGGTTGATCGAGATGCCGATATCGAGCGACCGCCCGGCGCGCCTGTCCCATTCGGCGAGCGTCGCCAGCGCGCCGTCCATCACCTGGCAATCGAGCGCGTTGATCAGCCCGCTATCCTCGGCCACGCCGATGAACTCGGCCGGGCTGACCGCGCCCAGCCGCCAATGGCTCCACCGCGCCAGCGCCTCGAAACCGCGGATGCGGTTGGTCGACAGGTCGATCAGCGGCTGCAGCGCGACGCGCAGCGCGCCCGTGCTCAGATCGTGTCGCAGTTCGGTCTCGACGATGAACCGCCGCCGCGCGTCCTGCAGCGCAGCCGCACGATAGCATTCGACCCGGCGCGTGCGCTTGGCAAGCTTGAGCGCGAGTTGCGCGCGGCGGATGACCTGCTCGGCATCGCCGCCATCGCTCGCGCCCGCACAGCCGATCGCACAATCGACCTTGAGCTCGAAATCGCTGAGGCGAAAAGGCGTCTCCAGCGCCGCACCGACCCGCGCGGCAATCCGCCGCAAGCCGTCCTCGTCCGGCGCGCCCGAGACGATCACGGCGAATTCGTCCCCACCGGTCCGCGCAAGGAGATCTCCATCACGCAGCCCCGATTTGAGCCGCCGCGCGACCGTCACCAGCAACTCGTCGCCGCCCAGCGGACCGATGCAGTCGTTGACTCGCGAGAAATGCGCGAGGTTGATCGCCACCACCGCCGGATGCTCGCCGGCCTCCATGCGCGTCTCAAGCGCCTCGACGAAGCCGGTGCGGTTCGGCAGCCCGGTCAGGGGATCGTCGATCATCTGCCGTCTTAGCAGGCGTGTGGCGGTGGCGATGGCGGTGGTGTCGGTGAAACTGACCAAGGCGCGCCGGTCCACCGGGGTGATGTCGATCGAATAGCTTTTCTGATCGAAGTCCTGACCGATGCCGATGGTCAGCGCGCGTTCGGCCGTGCCGCTGGCGATCACACGGCGGCACGCGGCGCCGAGCGCGTCGTCCGGATCGAGCCAATTTTCAGCGACGAGCACGTCGCCAAAGGCCGAATTGCCCTTGGCAACGAGCGATTTGCCACGGCTTTCGACCAGCGCCGCCGCGCCGGGCAGCGCGTCGATCCAGTCGGTCGGCAGTCGCGCGGTGGCGGTCATCTCCTCCGCCCTAGGTTTGTTAGGTTAAATCCGCCTTAAGCGATTGATTTGCGAACCGGTTGTCCCGCGGAAAACCGACCGGCGCCATCCGCCCGGCAGCTCCGCGCGCGACACGCCAAGGCGACAAGTCGGTCTCGGTCCGGCTGCGCCCGCTTTCGCCGCCCATCGGCCAGCTCAGCCCTTCGGCATAAGTCAGCGTCGTCGCGTCGGACAAGCGGCCGTCGCGGTAGCGCTGCAGCGTCACGCCCGACCCGCGCGACAATTCGGGCAGCTCGGCGAGCGGGAAGATCACCAGCTTGCGGTTGTCGCCGACCACCGCGACGCTGTCATGCCCCAGGCCGACCGGCGCGATGACGGCGAGCCGCGCCTTGTCCTTGAGATTGACGACCTGCTTGCCCTTGCGCGTTTCGGCAACGATCTCCCCGATCTTGGCGACGAAACCGCGGCCTTCGCTGGTTGCGAGCAATAACTTCTGTTCGAGCCGCGCGACGCCGAGCAGCAGAATGTCCACCTCGCCGGGCAAATCGATGAGCAGGCGCACCGGCTCGCCAAAACCACGCCCCCCCGGCAATCTGTCCGCCGCCAGCGTGTAGAACCGCCCGTCCGCGGCGCCGAGCAGGATGCGATCGGTGGTGTAGGCCGGCAGCGTGAAGGCCGGGCCGTCGCCCTCCTTATACTTCGCCGCATCGCCGACCGGACCGTCGAAATGCCCTTTCATCGCGCGAATCCAGCCGCGCTGCGACAGCAGGATGGTGATCGGTTCACGGTCGATCATCGCTTCGAGCGGGATGTCGCGCGCTGGCGCGGCTTCGGCCACCGTCGTGCGCCGCGCGCCGAGCTTGGTCTCGGGGGCGTAGCGCGTGCGCAGCGCCGCCAAATCCTTTTTGAGCTTGGTCCGCTGGCGCGCCGGGCTGTCGATCAGCGCGACCAGGCCCTCGCGCTCTTTCGCCAGCGCGCCCCGTTCGGCGTTGAGTTCCATTTCCTCAAGCTTGCGCAACTGGCGCAGGCGCATGTTGAGGATTGCCTCGGCCTGACGATCGGTGAGCGAGAACTCGCCGATCATCACAACCTTGGGCTCGTCTTCCGTCCGGATGATCTCGATCACGCGATCGAGGTTGAGGAAGGCGATGATAAAGCCCGCGACCAGTTCCGCGCGGTCATCGATCTTGGCGATGCGATGCCGCGCGCGGCGCAGCATGACTTCGAACTGGTGACGCAGCCACGCCGTCAGCACCGCATGCAGCGACATGACCCGGGGGGTGCGGTCATGGTCGAGCACGTTGAGATTGAGCGGAACCTTCACTTCGAGGTCGCTCAGCCGGAACAGGCTTTCCATCAGCACATCGGCATCGACCGTGCGGCTGCGCGGTTCGATCACCAGGCGGATCGCGGAATCGGATTCATCGCGCACATCGGCGAGGATCGGCAGCCTCTTGGCGGCGATGATCTCGGCGATCTGCTCGATCAGCTTGCCCTTCTGCACGCCGTAGGGAATCTCGGTAACCACCGCCGTCCAGCCGCCGCCCTTTTCGCGCTCCACCGACCAGCGTGCACGGACGCGGAACGAGCCGCGGCCGGTGGCATAGGCCTGCGCGATCATCGCCGGCGGATCGACGATCAGGCCGCCCGTCGGCAGGTCGGGACCCTTGATGTGTTCGAGTAGGGTTTCGCCCGGCGCATCGGGCTGGTCGATCAGCAGCGTCGCCGCAGCGACGATCTCAGCGACATTGTGCGGCGGGATGCTCGTCGCCATGCCGACGGCGATGCCGCTGGCGCCATTGGCGAGGAGGTTGGGGAACAGGCCGGGAAAAATCTCCGGCTCCTGTTCTTCGCCGTTGTACGTCGCGCGGAAATCGACCGTGCCGTCGTCGAGCCCGGCCATCAGATCGAGCGCCGCGGGGGTCAGGCGCGCTTCGGTGTAGCGATAGGCCGCGGCGTTATCGCCATCGACGTTGCCGAAATTGCCCTGCCCGTCGACCAGCGGATAACGCAGCGAAAAATCCTGCGCGAGGCGAACCATCGCATCGTACACCGATTGGTCGCCATGCGGATGATATTTGCCGATCGTATCGCCGACGACGCGCGCGCATTTCTTGTAAGCCGAAGCCGGATCGAGCCGCAGCAGCCGCATTGCCCAGAGCAGGCGGCGGTGCACCGGCTTCAGCCCGTCGCGCAAATCGGGCAGCGAGCGCGCGGTGATCGTCGACAGCGCGTAGACGAGGTAACGCTCGCTCAGCGCGGCATCGAACGGGGCGTCGACAATCTGGTCGAAGGGGTCGGCGGCATCACTCACCCGAGCCGATTAGCAGCCGCCCCGCCGACGGCAATATCAGCGCACATCCGCGCGAACGATAAGATCGTTACCATTTTGTTTACCATTGGCATGCGAGGACCGCAGCGACATGGAACGGGTGCGCCAACTCAGGGAGTTTTGGGCGGGGTTGGACCCCCGCCGGCGCATGCTCGTTTGGGCCCTGGCGATCGGGCTGTTCGCGGGATGGTCGGATATCGGCGCGCCGTTGGACAGCGGGCTGTGGTCGCTGCGTAATCGATTTGTCAATCGTGAAGCCAGCGGGCAAATCGTCGTGGTCGCGGTGGACGACAAAAGTATTGCCGAAATCGGCCAATGGCCCTGGCCACGCAGTGCCCATGCCCGCTTGCTTAATCGCTTGTTCAATGCCGGGGCCAGGCATGTCTATTTCGACATGACATTCCGCAGCGTTTCGACACCGCGGGACGACAAGGAATTCGCCGACGCGTTGGATCGCGCGCGCGGTAAAGTCTCGCTTATCACGTACAAGACCATCGACCCGGTTACCCATGGTGTTACCGAGATCACCCCGGCTGCGACCTTTGCAAAACGTGCCGAGCTGGTGGACGCGTTCCTGCCAATGAATGCCCTCAATCAAGCCGATCGCGTGTCGACGTTTCGCTGGGTAGGAACACAGCCGCGGCCGGCGCTCTCCTTTGCGTTGGCCAACAAACCTCCAATCGTCGCCACCAGCTACCCGATCAGCTACGCAACGAGCGTTCGCACGATCCCCATGATCAGTGCGGCAGATGTAATGAACGGACGCATCGACCCCCGGATGGTGCACGATAAAAATGTGGTCATCGGCCTGACGTCGAGCCTGTTGACCGATCCGTTTCGGGTTCCGGGTGCGGGAACCGTGCCTGGCGTCATAGTTCATGTAATGGGTGCCGAAACGCTATTGGCCGGATCCCCTATCGAATTTGGTTGGTTTGGTGCGGTTATCGCCGTTGTGCTGGCGCTCGGCTATTTCATGTCCGAAGGGCTGCGATTGCCTCGTAACGCGACGCTCGCCGCGATGTTGGCTTTGCTTGTCGCGTTGCCGACCCTGCTCCAGTTTCGCAGCTATTTCCTGTCGACGATGCCGGCGATCCTCGTCTTGTGCCTTGCCGCGGTGCGTTACCAATGGTGGATGTACCGTCGATCGTCAGATGAACGCTCGCGATCAAATGCCGTCTCCGGCCTACCGAACCTTACCGCATTGCGCCACGAGGCAGAGTCAAACGACAGCGGTCTGATCGTCGCCCGCATCCGCAATTTTTCCGAAGTCGCTGCGACGCTTCCGGCCGATGACGAAGAACAGCTCGTCCGTCAGATCGCTTCTCGTCTCGAAATTGGAGGGGCCAGCCGCGTATTCCAAGGCGACGAAGGCGTTTTCGCCTGGCTCGTCCCCGCACAAGATTTGGGGGGCATCGGCGGCCAGCTCGAAGCGCTTCATGCACTTTTCCGCAGCGCGCTGATTGTTGGTCAGCGCACCATCGACCTCGCTATTTCGTTCGGTGTCGTGGCGGCGGATGGCCGTGCCGTACCGAACCGCTTGTCGAGCGCGCTCCTCGCCGCCGACGATGCCTCAGCCGACGGTAGCAAGTGGAAGGCGTTCGACCCGGCGCACCTCGTCGATGCCGAATGGCGCCTGTCGCTGCTCGGCCAACTCGATTCGGCGATCGGCCGGGGCGACATCTGGGTTGCCTATCAGCCGAAGCTCGATCTGCGTTCCAACCGGATCATCGGCGCCGAAGCGCTGGTTCGCTGGTCGCACCCCGAAAAGGGCGTGATTGCGCCCGACGAATTCATCCGCGCCGCCGAACAACACGGCCGCATCGACCGCCTCACCGACTTCGTGCTCGAATCGGCGATCCGCAGTGCCGCCGGTGTCAACGCGATCGGCGTGTCGTTCGGCGTGGCGGTCAACCTTTCAACCACGCTGCTTGACGACCAGCGCATTGTCGCGACGGTCCAGCTGCTCCTCAACCGCTACAAGCTGCGGTCAGAATTGCTGACGCTCGAAGTGACCGAATCGGCAGCGATGCATCCCGGGGCCGAAAGCATGAAGACGCTTGAGGCGCTGCGTGCGGCGGGCGTAAAAATCTCGGTCGACGATTATGGCACCGGCCATTCGACCCTGGAATATCTGCGCGCGATCCCGTCTGACGAGATCAAGATCGATCGCGGTTTCATCGCCAACGTGGCGCGCGATACGAATGATCGGCTGCTGGTCGAATCGACCATTCAACTGGCGCATTCGCTTGGCCGCACAGTCGTTGCAGAAGGGATCGAGGACGAAGTAACCCGGACGACGCTGGCCGCCCTTGGCTGCGACGTTGCGCAAGGCTACCTCATCGGTAAGCCAATGAAACTAGTGCAATTAATGCAGCTCTGCACGCCCGATGTGACCAGTGTCTCAAGTTAAGACGCTCAAAACTTTACCATCTCAAAACTTTACCACTTGTTAACGTTACGAAAACTGCTTAACACCCGTGTCAGCTCGATAAAAAGCGAGCAACGGGAGTTAGCGTATGTGGGACTGGATTTTTGGCCGCGGTGGCGGCGGCGCGAAGGACGCCTAAGTCCTTTCGCTTAGATGAGTTTTGATTGAGGCCGTCGAACGCAAGTTGGGCGGCCTCTTTCGTGTCCGGCTTCTCTCCGACGTTGCGCGATTTTGTGCGACTCGCTAGGTCCTTAGCACGCCCCGGCCGCCTCCAGGCTTGCCGGGGCGCCTGCGTTTTGCGTTTAGGAGCCGCCATGTCCCGTCGCCGCCAAATCTATGAGGGCAAGGCCAAGATCCTTTACGAAGGTCCCGAGCCCGGCACGCTGATCCAGTATTTCAAGGACGATGCGACCGCGTTCAACGCGCAGAAAAAGGGCACGATCAACGGCAAGGGGGTGCTCAACAACCGGATTTCCGAGCATATCTTCACGTTGCTCGGCCAGATTGGCGTGCCGCATCACTTCATCCGGCGCCTCAACATGCGCGAGCAACTGATCCGCCAGGTCGAGATCATCCCGATCGAGGTCGTGGTCCGCAATGTCGCGGCCGGCACGCTTTCGAAACGTCTCGGCATCGAGGAAGGCGAGCAGCTGCCGCGCACGATCATCGAATATTTCTACAAGGACGACGCGCTCGGCGATCCGATGATCACTGACGAGCATATCGCCGCGTTCGGCTGGGCCAGCCAGGAGGAGATGCACGACATCGCCGACATGGCGATCCGCGTGAACGATTTCATGTGCGGGCTGTTCGCCGCGGTCGGCATCCGCCTGATCGACTTCAAGCTCGAGTTCGGGCGCATCTGGGACAATGACTATTCGCGCGTCATCCTGGCGGACGAAATCAGCCCCGACGGCTGCCGCTTGTGGGACATGAAATCCAACGAGAAGCTGGACAAGGATCGTTTCCGGCGCGACCTGGGCGGCGAGATGGAAGCCTATCAGGAGGTCGCCCGCCGCTTGGGCCTGATGCCCGAGGGCGAGGGCCATGCCGTGCTCGACATGGAATCGCACCGCAAGAAGCGGGGCCGTTGAGCCAGGCCTGACGGTCGGCGGCGAGCCACATCGTGCGCAGGCGACAAAGCTGAGAAGGACTTCACGCGCCACGTGTTGCCGCGTGCCGAAAGTGCGACTGCGTTAAGGCTCGATATTAACTAGGCTTCACCAGTATTTTACCATCGCCGATTACCAATCCGCTGGACAGGCCAAGCGCCGAGCGGAGTGGCAAGACATGCGTAATCTGATCGTTTTGATGTCGACAGCGGCGCTGGCCGCATGCGGCGGCGGCATGGGCGCGCAGAGCGCGGGCACGACGGCCGTCACCGGTAGCGCGACGCCAACCCCAACGCCATCGGCCTCGGCAAGCACCTTCGTCGCCCCGACAGTGACCAAGACGTATACCGGCCAGTCGGCGGTGCAGATGTACAAGTACGATTATCAGGAAGGCTATGTTTACGACAAGGTCCAGACCGGCGTCGATGCCGCCGGCCGGCCGATTATCCAGGTCGATGAAGGCAGCCGCCGGCTTTACGGCGCCGGCCAGAATAACGAGCTATATACCGCCAATGCCAGCACGGTGCGCAGCCCCGGCGTGACGGTGACCTATGACCCGCGCAACGCGCAATTCACGCTCCAGATCAGCCAGAATGGCCTGAGCGACAATATTACCTTCCAGGATCCGGCGCACCGCACCGACTTCAGCGGCCTGAAGACGCCGCAACAAGGCGTGCCCAATCTCGAGACCGGCATGGTCTCGCAATGGCGTCTGAAGGGCGTGCAGTATCTCGAAGCCGATACCGGCAGCATCGGCGGCAAGTATGACGTGTCGACCTTCTTCTACGACTTGCCCAACGACTCGACCCATCAATATGTCACCTGGGGCGGATTCGTCCGGAACCAATATGATAAGCCGGTCGAAGAAACGCTGTCCGAAACGTCGTCAAGCCGCACCACGCTGACGTCACGCCAGACGCGCTACGAGCGCGCGGCCTTCGTGTTCGGCGAAGTGACGCCCAATTCTGCCGTCCCGACGACCGGCAGCGCCAACTATACCGGCGGCATGATCGCCTCGATGGTCAACAACCCCAATTTCGACGTCAATCCAAACGCCAGTACCTGGTTCCAGTGGATGCAGGGTACGGCTGCGGTAGCGATCAACTTTGCCAGCGGCGCGGTGACCACCAGCCTGACCGGCACCACGCTCGCGCCGCTGTTCGACAATGCGACGAGCGCCTATCCTGGCGGCCCCCTGCTGCGTCCTGGCGACATCAGCGCGGTCAATTTCCCGACCAGCGGCTACATCCCGGCGGGCGCCACGTTCACCGCGGCGGGCACCGGCACGATCGACCTTGTCAACAAGGGCGGCTTCACCGGCACGTTCAGCTCCGCGCAGTTCAGTGGCGGCGGGCTGCCCGCCGTGCGGCCGGTCGACATTGTCGGCAGCTCGCTCGATGGCGCATTCTACGGCCCCGCAGCGCAGCAAATCGGCGCGAGCTTCCGGATCGTCGGCGGCATCCCCGATCAGCGCGTCGACATCATCGGCGCGTTCACCGGCGGGAAGTGATTGAGCGCCGCGCTCGCCTTTGGGGCGGCGCTGGCGGCGGTCGCGACTCCGCAGGCGCCGGTCGGCGCCACCGAGACGCTGACCTATACGCCCGCGCAGCTGCTCAGCCGCACCGAGCGGCTGATCGACGCCAAGGAATGGGCCCTGGCGAAGACGCTGGCGATCGCTTTGGGCGAAGACCCGGCGTATAGGTTCCGATCGCAGTTCCTGCTCGGCTACATCGCGGTCGAGAGCGGCGACCTGAAGACTGCGGTCAGGGAATTTCGCGCCGCTTTGGTCAGCCAGCCGGGCGCGACGCGTGTGCGCCTGGAACTCGCCCGCGCGCTCCAATTGCAGGGCAAGGATGCCGCGGCGAGCTATCACTACCGCCTTGCCCAACGCGCCGACGATCTGCCGCCCGAAATCCGCGCGACGGTCAATTCGTCGCTGGCGACGCTGCGCGACCGCAAACCCTGGGCCCTCAACGTCGAGGTGGCGCTGGTGCCCGACAGCAACATCACCGGCGGCACGCGCTCGCCGACCGTCGACATCGATGTCGGCGGCGGCAAGCTGCCCTTCACGCTCGGCGGCAATGCCGTGGCGCGGTCGGGGCTAGGCGAATCGGCGCGCGCGGTCGGCGCTTATCGCACCGGCACCGCTACGCATGGCTTTGTCACCGATGCCGAGATTTCGGGGATCAACTACAAGGGCAAATCGGTCGACGATTACGGCGCGCAATTGGCGTTCGGGCCGGACATCCGCACAAAGTCGACCGTCGCCTATCTGCAGGGCGTGACCGCATTCCGCTGGTACGGCGGCACCCTCGCCACCAAGCAGGCGGGCGCGCGCGCCGCGGTGCAGATGACGCGCGACAAGGGCGACCGGATCGGCTTCAGCATCGACGCGCGGCATAGCAAGTCGATGATCAACCGCGATTATGATGGCTGGACCGGGGGCGTTTTCGCAACTTACGAACGCGTCGTCGCCAAGAGCTTCATCGTCAGCGGCAGCGCCTTCGCCCGCACCGACCGGCTGCGGCAACGCGCCTATTCGGACAATGAATATGGCGTATCGCTGGGCATTGGCGGCGAATTGCCGCACGGCATCAACGCGGGCGTTTCGGCGACGGTCAGTCGCGCACGCTATTTCGCGCCGATGCTGATCTTTTCGCCCGATCCGCGGACCGACTGGCGTTATGCCGGCCGCGCCTATGTCGGCGTGCGCAGCGTGCGCGTCCTCGGCTTCTCGCCCAGCGCGACATACAATTACAGCCGCAACGATTCGAACCTGACACTCTATAAATCGAGCCGCTCGCGCTTCTCCTTCACGCTCGCCCGCTATTTCTGACGTTGCCCGCGGCGGCTGGTGCCGCCATAGGGCCGGGGCATGAAAGCCCGCGTCATTGTCACCCTAAAGCCCGGCGTGCTCGATGCGCAGGGCAAGGCGATCCACCATGCGCTGGAGGGCCTTGGCTTTGACGGCGTCAACGATGTGCGTCAGGGTAAGCTGATCGAACTCGACCTGGCGGACGGTACACCCCCCGAACGGCTCGAAGAGATGTGCCGCAAGCTCCTCGCCAACACGGTGATCGAGAATTTCAGGGTCGAGCCGCCTGAGGCTGATTCGGCGAACAGGGCCGGGCAGCCGTGAACGCCGCGGTCATCGTCTTCCCGGGGTCGAACTGCGACCGCGACCTGGCAACCGCGTTCGAGCAGGTCACCGGCAAGCCGACAGCGATGGTGTGGCACCGCGAAACCAGCCTGCCCGACGGCATCGACGTGATCGGCGTGCCCGGCGGCTTTTCCTATGGCGATTATCTGCGGTCGGGCGCGATGGCCGCGCGGTCGCCGATCATGCAGGCGGTCGCGCAGGCTGCCCGCCAGGGACGCATGGTGCTGGGCATCTGCAACGGATTCCAGGTGTTGACCGAGGCCGGACTGCTGCCCGGCGCACTGGTCCGCAACGAAGGAATTCGTTTCGTCGGCCGCGATGTCGCGCTGACGGTTGCCAACAGCCAGACCGCGTTCACTAGCCGCTATGACGCGGACGAAGGCGTGACCTTCCCCGTCGCGCACCATGACGGGCGCTACACCGCCGATGCCGAAACGCTCGACCGTCTCGAAGGCGAAGGCCGGGTTGCGCTGCGTTACGCGGAGAGCGTCAACGGATCGGAGCGGCAGATCGCCGGCATCGTCAATGATGCGGGCAACGTCATCGGCATGATGCCACACCCGGAGCGGGCGCTTGAGGCGGCGCATGGCCGGACGGACGGATTGCGGCTGTTCGAGGGATTGTTGGCGGCGGCCTAAACGCCCGTGCTGAAGGGCGAGAAGTTTGTGCCCTGGTCGTACACGTCGACCCCCTCGGCGCGCTTGAGCCAGCCCACCACCGCGTAGGTGACCGGCGTCAACAGCACTTCCCAGCCGACCTTCAAGGCCCAATTGGTCGCCGCCACCTGTGCCACCTGCGCCGGGGTCCAGCCATCGGCGAGCAGAAAGGCGAGCGGGTAAAACAGGATGCTGTCGACCGCCTGGCCGAACACCGTCGACCCGATCGTGCGCGTCCACAGATGCCGCCCTTGGGTCCACAATTTCATCCGCGCCATGACATAGGCGTTGACCAATTCCCCCGCCCAAAACGCGACGACCGACGCGAAGACGATGCGCGGCACTTGCCCGAATACCGTTTCATAGGCTGATTGCCCGGTCCATCCCGGTGCGGGCGGCAGCGTGACGACCACCCAGCTCATTCCCGCCATGAAGATCACCGCGGCGAACCCTGCCCATACGCAACGCCGCGCGCGGGCGTAGCCATAGACCTCAGTGAGAACGTCTCCGAGCACATAGCTGATCGGAAAAAACAGGATGCCCGCGCCGAACACGAACCCGCCCAGTTCCGCGCGCTTCGCGGCGCCGATTACGTTGGACAAAAGCAGGATCGCAACGAACGCCACCATGACGAAATCGAAATAGCGAAAGCCGCGCACGCGCGCGGCATCGACACGGGTGATCGGCTCGGACATCGCGCTCCCTTCCCGGCCAGCCTAGCCAGCGCGGTGCGTTCGCGCTAGCGCAGCGAGCGCCGCGCCCGTAGCTCAGCTGGATAGAGCACGCGCCTTCTAAGCGCGTAGTCGCAGGTTCGAATCCTGCCGGGCGCGCCAGGTCTACGCCGTTTCGAGCGCTTCGCTGAATTCGAGCCACTCGGCTTCGGCCAATTCGATCCGTGTCGTCAAATCGGCGCGGCGTTTCATGATTTCGGTCATCGTTAGCCTGGCGAGCGCGGGTGGGGCCGAGGCGGGGTCGAACATCGCGCGTTCCACATCGCTGCGTTCGGCGGTGAGCCTGGCGATCTCGGCCTCGGCCGCCTGGGCCTTCTTGCGTGCGGCCTGTTCCTTTTCGCGGGCTTCGGCGGCAGCGCGGCGGGCTTCCTTCTTGTTGACCTTGGCGGCGCCCTTCCCCGCCGGGCCGCCATTACCGGCCAGCACCAGCGCGATGTAATCGTCGAGCGAGCCGTCAAAGTCCCTGGCCATGCCGTTATCGACCAGTACCAGCCGGTCGGCGGTCATTTCCAGCATGTGCCGGTCATGGCTGACGATGACCACCGCGCCGGTATAGGCATTGAGCGCCTGAACCAGCGCTTCGCGCGCATCGACGTCCAGATGGTTGGTCGGTTCGTCGAGTATCAGCAGGTGCGGCGCATCGCGGGTGATCAGCGCGAGCGCCAGACGAGCGCGCTCGCCGCCCGACAGCTTGCCGACCGCGGTCGTTGCTTTAGAGCCAGAGAAGCCAAACCGCCCCAGCTGCGCGCGCACCGCGCCGGAGCTGCTCCCGCGCATCGTGCGGGTCATGTGTTCGAGCGGGGTATCATCGCGGTCGAGTTCCTCGACCTGATACTGGGTGAAATAGCCGACGCGCATCTTGCCCGACATGGCGATGTCGCCCGCCAGCGGCTTGAGCTGCGCCGCCAGCAGCCGCGCTAGCGTGGTCTTGCCATTGCCGTTGCGGCCAAGCAGCGCGATGCGCTCGTCGGGATCGAGCCGCAGGTCGAGCTTGCGCAGGATCGGCACGCCGTCATAGCCGACCTCGGCATGGTCCATGGTGATCAGCGGCGGGCGCAATTCGTCGGGCGGGGGGAAGTCGAAGGCCAACGACGGATCGTCGATCAGCTCGGCGATCGGCTGCATCCGGGCGAGCGCCTTGGCGCGCGACTGCGCCTGCTTGGCGGTCGAGGCGCGGGCGGAATTGCGCGCGACATAATCCTGCAATTTCTCGCGCTCGGCCTGCTGCTTCTGGCGCGCCGAGGCGAGCTGCGCCTGGCGCTCGGCGCGCTGGCGTTCGAACGCGTCATAGCCACCGGGATACAGTGTCAGCTTGCCGCGCTCGAGGTGGAGGATATGGTCGACGACATTGTTGAGAAAGTCGCGCTCGTGGCTGACCACCAGGATCGTCGCGGGATAGCTTTGCAGGAAGTCTTCGAGCCACAGCACCGCTTCGAGATCGAGATGGTTCGAAGGTTCGTCGAGCAGCAGCACGTCGGGCTGTGAAAAGAGAAGCGCCGCGAGCGCGACCCGCATCCGCCAGCCGCCCGAAAAGCTGTCGAGCGGGCAGCCTTGCGCCGCATCGTCGAAGCCCAGCCCGGCGAGGATGCGCGAGGCGCGCGCGGGCGCGGAATGCGCGGCGATGGCGTTGAGGCGTTCGTGGATCTCCCCAAGCCGGTCAGGATCGTGGCTGGTCTCGCTTTCGTGTAGCAGCGCGGCACGCTCGGTGTCAGCCGCGAGCACTTCCTCGAGCGGCGTGGCTGAGCCGCCGGGCGCTTCCTGCGCGATATAGCCGAGCTTGCTGCCGCGCGGCATGTCCGCTGAGCCGCCGTCTGGTTCGAGCATCCCGGCGACGACGCGCACCAGCGTTGTCTTGCCCGCGCCGTTGCGGCCGATCAGCCCGACACGGCTTTTGGGGGGCAGCGCGGCGGTTGCGCCGTCGAGGATCGTGCGGCCGCCGAGGCGCACGGTAACGTCGTTGAAACTGAGCATAATATCGCGCCCCTAGCAGGCAAATCGATTCACCGCACGACTCCGCCGCCTTGCCGCAACGGGCTTTCACGTGTCGGCTCGATTCGCCACTGATCCTACAGCAGCGAGGGCGGGGACACTCTCTAAATGACACGATTCGGCGCGGTTCGCGCAGCGATGGCGCTTGCCTTGACGATGGTGCCGGTCACACCGGTGCAGGCGCAGTTCTGGCAGTGCGTGACCTTTGCGCGGACCATCTCGGCGATCGACCTGCGCGGCAATGCCCGGACGTGGTGGGCGCAGGCGGCGGGGCGCTATTTGCGCGATGCGCTGCCCAGCGCCGGATCGGTGATGGCGTTCAAGCCGACCGGATCGATGCCGCAGGGGCATGTCGCGGTTGTGCGGCAGGTGATCTCGGCGCGCGAAGTCCTGCTCGATCACGCCAATTGGTCACGCCCCGGCCAGGTCGAGCGCGGCGTGCGCGCGGTCGACGTGTCGGCCAAGGGCGACTGGTCGGCGGTGCGCGTCTTCTACGCCCAGGCCGGCGGCCTCGGCACGCGCGTCAACGCGCTGTACGGCTTCATCAAAACGGCGGCGCAGCGCGGCTGATCCGGAACACGCTGCCAGACACGGCGTTAGGTGCGATGACACTGAGGAGCCAGGGCATGTCTGTCCAACCGGACGAACAAATCGAAGTCACGAAAACCGAGGCGCGCGGCGGCTCCACGCCGCATATCGCGCGCTATGTGCTAGTGATTTCGCTGGTGCTGGTGATCGTTGCCTTTGCCGTGATCGTCGGCATCGGCGTGCGTTAGACCGACGCTTCGGTCTCGTCCGGCGCGCCCGCCTCATTCAGCTTCACCTCAACAGGACCCGTCAGCTTGATCGTCAGCGGACGGCCGCGGCGATCGACCTTCTTGCCGAGCGCGACGCGAACCCAGCCTTCCGAGATCGAATATTCCTCAACGTCGAAACGCTCCTGGCCCTTGAAGGTGATGCCAACGCCCCGCTGCAGCAGCTCGGCATCGTGATAAGGGCTCGCGGGGTCGACCGATAGACGGTCGGGAATTTGGTCGCTCATCATCGTTCCTGAAGTTCCTGCGGGCTGGTGGAGCTGAGCGGGATCGAACCGCTGACCTCGTCATTGCGAACGACGCGCTCTCCCAACTGAGCTACAGCCCCTCGCCCGGGCCGCGACACCGCTTCCGGCGCCGCGAAGAGGTGGCCCAATAGCGGCGCTTCCCCGCCGATGCAACGCGCTTCGCCGCATTTTTCCACTCCATTCGGAACGCCGATTTTGGCTGCTCGTTCTACCGCCATCAGCCCCCAAAGGAGAGCAAAGATGGGTTACGACCGGGACGATTATCGCAGCCGCGGAAACGATGGCCGCGGCGGATATGGCAACGAATATGGCCGCCGCGAGGAGCGTTATGACGACAAGGGCTATGCCTATGGCGGCCAGCGCGATTTCCAGCGTCAGGGCGGCAGCGACGAGCGCGGTTTCTTCGACCGCGCTGGCGACGAAGTGCGCAGCTGGTTCGGCAATGACGATGCCGAGCGACGCCGCGAGCGCGACGACCGGGACAATTATGGCGCCCAAGGCGCGCGCGGCGGCTATGGCGAGCGCAGCCGGCAGGACTATTCACGCGGCTATGCGCGGGATGTCGAGCGGTCGCGCGGCGAGCATGAGGACGGCTTTTTTGATCGCGTCGGCCGGTGGTTCGAGGGCGAGGCGCCGCGCGGCGGCGGCAGCGCGGCCCGGGATGACGACCATAATGACTATCACGGCTGGCGCACGCGCCAGATTGCCGATCTCGACCGCGACTATCACGAATACCGCCAGGAGAACCGCAAGCGCTTTGAAGACGAATTCGGCGAGTTCCGCAACCGCCGCCAGACGCAGCGCGCGTCGCTGAACCAGGTCAAGGAGCATTTCGAAGTCCTGGGCAGCGACGGCGAGCATGTTGGCAAGGTCGACAAGGTGCGCGGCGACCGCATCATTCTGGCGAAGAACGATCCGGCGGCGGGTGGCCACCACCACTCGATCCCGTCGAACTGGCTGCAGGGCGTCGATGGAGAGCGGGTGACGATCACCAAGACCGCCGCCGAGGCCAAGCAGGCGTGGACCGATCTCGACACCAACAGCGCGATGTTCGGCGACTCGGACGACAATCGCAGCCAAGGCGCGCACGTGCTCAACCGGAGCTTTTCGGGCACGTATTGACACTTAGCCCTCCCTGCGCAGCGGGAGAATAGACCGCATAGCGGTCAGTGAGAGGTGAGTGACGCTACGGCACGCTCACCTCTCCCTCGCTCGCACCGCTCGCATCTCCCTCCCCGCTTCGCAGGGAGGTTTTTTTGTGCCTAGAGGGGGAACACGAGGAGAGCGAAAATGGCGCGTGCATGGTATCTGAAATCGCGGCCCACCGGGCTGCCGACCCCCGACAATTTCGAATTCAAGGACCTGCCTCAGGCCGAGCTCAAGGATGGACAGGTCCGCGTCCGCAACAGCTGGCTGTCGGTCGATCCGTATATGCGCGGGCGGATGAACGACGTGAAATCCTACGTGCCGTCGTTCCAGATCGGCGAGCCGCTGTCGGGCGGCGCGGTGGGCGAGGTGATCGAGAGCAAGGCCGGGGGCTTCGTGCCGGGCGATCACATCCTGCACATGATGGGCTGGCGCGACGAGGCGGTGGTCGACACCGGCGCAGGACCGATGGCGCCGCAGAAATTGCCCGCCGGCACCGACCCCAAGCTGTTCCTGCATAGCCTGGGGCTGACCGGCGCGACCGCCTATTTCGGGCTGCTCAAGACCGCCAAGGCCAAAGCGGGCGACGTGGTGTTCGTCTCGGCCGCTGGCGGCGCGGTGGGGTCGGCGGTGGTGCAGATCGCCAAGGCCAAAGGCATGACGGTGATCGGTTCGGCCGGCGGGCCGGACAAATGCGCCTGGGTCAAGGAATTGGGCGCCGATGCGTGTATCGACTATAAGGCCGGCGGTGTGCTCAAGCAGCTGCAGGCCGCAGCGCCGAAGGGGATCGACGTCTATTTCGACAATGTCGGCGGCGAACATCTCGACGCGGCTTATGCGATGGCGCGGGACAATGCGCGCTTCGCGATCTGCGGCATGATCGATGCCTATAATGATGGCAAGCCGTTGGAATTACGCTATTTCATGCGGACGATCCCGGCGCGGATCCGGACGCAGGGCTTCATTTACACCGACTATATCGCCGATATCGGCGCGTTCATGCAGGATGCCGGGGCGATGGTCGCCAGCGGGCAACTGAAAGCGCGCGAGACGGTGCATGAGGGAGTGGAAAGCACTCTCGACGCGTTTCTCGGGCTGTTTTCGGGAGCGAATACGGGGAAGATGCTGGTCAAGATTTAGGCATCACCGCGCCGCCCCTGCGCGGGCTTGGGTCTTGATGACCTTTCCGCTCGCGGCACAGGTTCGGTTTGCGGGTCCATCTGGGCCCCTGCCTACGCAGGGGCGACATGTCGCTGGCGGGTGGAGTCTCGTCGCCCAAGCCGCGCCTGCTCGCGCCGCTTGGTTAGGCTGGGGCACCTTCGCTGAACGTGTCGCACCGCCCCGGATCGCCGGTCTCCAGCCCGCGCTTGAGCCAATATTGGCGTTGCGCGCTGGTTCCGTGGGTGAAGCTTTCGGGGACGACGACGCCCTGCCCGGCCTTTTGCAGCGTATCGTCGCCGATCGCTTGCGCCGCGCGCAGGCCTTCCTCGACGTCGCCGGACTCGAGCACTGCCGAGCCGTCCTTGTTGCGCGCGGTGGCGGCCCAGACGCCGGCATAGCAATCGGCCTGGAGTTCGAGCTTGACCGACAGCGCATTGCCCTGGGCGCGGCTCGAGCCTTGCTGCGCGCGCTGGACCTGTTCGGAGGTGCCGAGCAAATTCTGGATATGGTGGCCGACCTCATGCGCGATCACATAGCCCTGGGCGAAGTCCCCCGCCGCGCCGAACTTGCTTTTCAGCTCGTTGTAGAAATCGGTGTCGATATAGACCTTCGAATCGCTCGGGCAGTAGAAAGGCCCCATCGCCGATTGCGCCGCGCCGCAGCCCGATTGGCCGTTTTGCGAGAAGAAGCTGAGTTGGGGCGGCTGGTAATTGTTGATCAGGCGTGGCCAAGTGCGGTTGAGGCTGGCAAGGACGTTGCAGCTGAGCAGCTTGTCGGCGTCGCCGCGGCACACCGTTTCCGCATCGGTCGACACCGGCGTGGATTGCTGCACGCCGCCGCCCCCACCGCCGACGCCGCCGAGCAGGCTGAGCGGATTGATCCCGAACACCAGCGACACGACGATCAGCAGGACGATACCGCCGCAGCCCAGGCCGCCGCGGCCAAGCCCCATCCCGCCGCCGCCCAGCGGAAACCCGAAGCCGCCGCCCGACCCGCGGCCCTGGTTCTCGACGTTCACGTCATTGCCGAAATCGTCGAGCCGCATCGTGCCATCCCCTGTTCGTTACGGACGCTAAATGCTTGGGCGCCCGGACCGTTGCAACGGCAGCGCGTCAGCACCGGGCTGCGCCGGGCCCAGCCCGAACGGTTGGCGAGGCGCGTGCAAAAGAAGGGGTGATTTCCCAAGCGAGTCGAAGGGCGGTTGTAGCGTGCTTCCCAGCCCGTTAGGCGAGCTGAATAATCGCAGGAGGATTCCGCCGCATGAAGCTCGCCGCCGCGCTCGCCTTGACCACCGCCCTGGCCGCCCCGGCCCTTGCCGAGAACGGGCGCCTGCCCGGCGGGGTCGTGCCCCTATCCTACGCGATCCGCGTCGACCCGAATGCGAGCGCGCTGACGTTTGAGGGGTCCTCCAGCGCTACGGTGCAGGTGACGCGCGCGACACGGACGATCACACTCAACGCCGCCGAACTGAGCATCCGTTCGGCCAAGCTCGACGGAACGATCCCCGCCCAGGTGGCGGTCGACGCGACGGCGCAGACCGCGACGCTGACCTTTGCCGCGCCGGTACAGGCGGGACGGCACACGCTGAGCTTCGATTACGGCGGCAAAATCTACCAGGCGGCGACCGGCATGTTCGCGATCGATTACGCCAATGCCGGCAAGCAGCAACGCATGCTTGTCACCCAGTTCGAGGCGGCCGATGCGCGCCGGCTGGCGCCGATGTGGGACGAGCCGGGGTTCAAGACGCCGTTCACGCTGTCCGTCACCGCGCCCGCCGGCCAGACCGCGTTTTCAAACATGCCAGTGGCGGCGAAGACGCCGTATGCCGGCGGCAAGACGCTATATCGGTTCCAGCCGACGCCGAAAATGTCGAGCTATCTGATGTTCCTCGGCGTCGGCGATGTCGAGCGCAAAACGATCATGGCGGGTAAGACCGAGATCGGCGTGATCACGCGGCGCGGTGTAGTCAATCAGGGCGATTACGCGCTGGCCTCGGCCAAGCGCATCCTTGCCGCCTATAACAATTATTTCGGCACGCCCTATCCGCTGCCCAAGCTGGACATGATTGCCGGTCCGGGCAGCAGCCAGTTCTTCGGCGCAATGGAAAATTGGGGCGCGATCTTCTATTTCGAGCCGGTCCTGCTGCTCGATCCGAAATTCGCCACCGAAAACCAGAAGCAGGACGTGTTCAACACCGTGGCGCATGAAATGGCGCACCAATGGTTCGGCGACCTCGTCACGATGAGCTGGTGGGACGATCTGTGGCTGAACGAAGGCTATGCCAGCTGGATGGCGTCGAAGATCTCGAACGACCTCAATCCCGACTGGCACGCGTTGAGCCAGACCTACGCGTTCGACCGGCAGGGCGCGATCAGCCGCGATGCGCGCGTCGGCACGCACCCGATCGTCCAGCATGTCGAGACGCCAGACCAGATTAACCAGGCGTTCGACGACATCACCTATCGCAAGGGCGAGGCGGTGATCCGCATGCTCGAAGGCGCGGTGGGGCCGGACGTGTTCCGCGGCGGCGTGCGGCGCTACATGGCCGAGCATAAATACGGCAACACCGTCACCGATCAGCTGTGGTCGGCGATCTCGGCTTCCGCCGGCAACGACGTGTCGACCTATATGCACAGCTACACGCTGCAGGCGGGCGTGCCGATGATCGTGGTGTCGGAGCCGGTGTGCGGCGGCGGCGGGCAGACCGCGGTCAACCTGACGCAGGCGCGTTTCGGGCTCGACGCGCCGTCCAAGAAGCCGCAAACCTGGGTGGTGCCGGTCAATGTCGGCGTGGTCGGATCGAACGCGCTGACCAAGCTGCAGGTATCGGGCGCCAAGCCGGTGACCGCGACGGTCGCGGGCTGCGGCACGCCGATCGTCAACGCCGGGCAGAGCGCCTATTTCCGCACGCTGTATACCGACGCGCATTTCGAGAGACTGCGCGGTGCCTATGGCGAGCTGAAGCTCGACGATCAGTTGGGCGTGCTGGCCGACAGCTATGGCCTCGCCAATTCGGCGGATGCGCCGGTCGAACGCTATCTGGCGTTGCTCGACACGCTGACGCCGAACAACGATCCGCTGGTGTGGCAGCTGGCGCTCGGCCAGCTGAGCGGGATGGACACGATGCTGCGCGGCGCGCCCGAACAGGCAGCGTTCGAAGCCAAGGCGGCGCGCTTGCTGGCGCCGGTCTATGCGCGGATCGGCGCGACAGCCCGCGCCGGCGAAAGCCCGTCGACCACGCAGCTGCGCGAAGCGCTGGCGCCGGCGCTGGCCAATTTCGGCGACACCGCGGCGGAAAGCGAAGCGCGGCGGCTGGCGCGGCTGACGTTCGAGCGGCCCGATGCCGTCCCCGCGGCGCAGCGCCTGCCCGCCCTGCGCGCGTTCGCCTATAATGCGACGCCCGACGATTGGGATTATCTGCACGCCAGGGCGCGCGCCGAAACCAATCCGGTCTCCAAGCAGCGTTATTACGGCCTCCTCGGCGCGGCGAAGGACGATGCGCTGGCGCAGCGCGCGCTCGACCTGGCGCTGACCGACGAAGTGCCCTTGGCGCTCAAGGGATCGGTGTTGCAATCGGTGGCGGCGTACCATCCGGACATGGCGTTCGACTATGCCGTCGCGCACAAGGAGCAGATCAATGCCGCGCTCGAGGCGAGCACGGCGTCGCGCTTCGTCGTCGGGCTGCCGGCCTCGTCGGGCGATCCGGCGGTGGCCGCGCGTGTCGACGCCTATGCCAAGGCCAATCTGCCCGAGGGCAGCCGCCAGGCGGCGGTGGCGACTATGGCGGTGATCAATTACCGCGCGGCGCTGCGCCAACGTCAGGCGGCGGCGATCGGAGCGTGGGCGGCGCGGTGAATTCGGCGCAGAACATCGACCCCCTGCCTCGCTCGCCCCGTGGCGAACCGCCCCTGCCGCAAACGGGCGGGGACCGGTTCTTGCGGGGCAAGACGGCGCTGATCACCGGTTCGACATCGGGCATCGGCGCGGCTTATGCGGCGGCGCTGGCGGGCGCTGGCGCCAACGTCATCATCAACGGGTTCGGAGACGGGGACGCGATCGAAGCCCAGCGCGCTGCCTTGGCCGAAAGTTCGGGCGCGGTGGCGGCGTACAGCGACGCCGACCTGACCGACACGAAGGCGGTCGAGCGGATGATCGGCGACACTACCGATAGGTTCGGCGGGATCGACATCCTGATCAACAATGCGGGCACCCAGCATGTTGCGCCGGTCGACGAATTCCCCGTCGCCAAATGGGACCTGATCATCGCGCTCAACCTGTCGAGCGTGTTCCATACGACGCGGCTGGTGCTGCCCCACATGAAGGCCAAGGGCTGGGGCCGGCTGATCGCCACCGCGTCCGCCCACTCGCTGACCGCGAGCCCGTTCAAGGCGCCTTACGTCGCGACCAAGCATGCGGTGGCGGGGTTTCAGAAAGCGGTCGCGCTTGAAGTCGCGCAACTGGGCATCACCGCCAATGCGATCTCGCCCGGCTATGTCTGGACCACGCTGGTTGAAGGGCAGATCCCCGACACGATGAAGGCGCGCGGCTTGACGCGGGAACAGGTGATCAACGACGTGTTGCTCGAAAAGCAGCCGACCAAGCAGTTCGTCACGCCCGAGCAGGTCGCGGCCTTGGCCCTGTTCCTGTGCCGCGACGAGGCGGCGGGGATTACCGGCGCGAACCTTTCGGTCGATGGCGGGTGGACGGCGCAGTGATCCTGAAGCCGCTGCCAAAGCTTCGTCACCCCCGCGCAGGCGGGAGTCCATCTCCTGCGCTCTCCGGCATGCGTGAAGCTTGGAAGATGGATTCCTGCCTTCGCGGGAACGACGCCAGCGTTTTGTCATGGGGATCGTTCGCTTGTTGTGCCCTGCTCGCCGCCTGCGCCACGACTCCCCGCCCCGCCCCGGCGCCGCAAGGTTGGGCCGGCATCGTCACCCCGGCCGATGCCGGCAGGGCTTATGGCTGGCGCACCGCCTTCACCCGCGGGCTGGCGCAGGCCCGGGCGGCGGGCCATGGCGCCGAAATCGACGCCGCAGGCGCGCTGCTCCAGCCCGATGCCGCGCTCGACGGGCCGACATTGCCCGAGGGGCGCTACAAGTGCCGCGCGACCAAGCTGGGCGCCAAAACCGCGGGCCTGCTGCCGTACGTCGCCTATCCGGCGTTCGATTGCTCGGTTGCAGGCAATCATCTGGCCAAGCTGACTGGATCGCAGCGGCAGGCGGGCACGCTTTATCTCGATAGCGCGCGGCGGATGATCTTTATCGGCACGCTAGCGTTGGGCGACGAGACGATGCAGCGGCCATACGGCGTCGATCCCGAGCGCGACATCATCGGTGCGGTCGAACGGATCGGTCCCAATCGCTGGCGGCTGGTGATGCCCTATCCGCGTTACGAATCGCTGGTCGACGTGCTCGAATTGGTGCCGGCGGCCTGAACCAACGTCGCTTGCAGATCGGCAAGCACATAGGGTTTGGCACAGACCGGCCGGTCGTTATGCTGATTGGGAACGCCGTCCGAGCCGTAGCCGGTGGTGAAGATGAACGGCTTGCCGCGCGTCTTCAGCGCATCGGCGATCGGTCCCGAATTCTCCCCGTCCAGATTGACGTCCAGCATGGCGATGTCGAAATCGTCCCGCGCCGCCGCCGCGAGCCCTTCGGTCAGCGTCGAGGCGATGCCGGCCAGCTGACAACCCGCCATTTCGAGCATGTCTTCGGCAAGCATTGCGATCATCGCTTCGTCCTCGACGACGAGCACGCGCAATCCACTGACTTCGCTCATGAACCTTTAGTGACCCCCACCGGGCAGCGGCGCGTCGATCGTACAGCGTAGACCCGATTCTTCGAACGCCATCGTTACGCGACCGGACAGGTCGCTGGCAAGGGCACGTTCGATCATGCGCAGGCCGAAGCCCTTGTGTTCAGGGGCTTTCACCGGCGGACCGCCGCGTTCTGCCCACGACAAGCGGAAGCGATTGCCGTCGACGAGCCAAGCCAGTTCCGCTGCACCGCCGTCGCAACACAGCGCGCCATATTTGGTGGCGTTGGTGGCGAGTTCGTGCAGGGCCATGGTAATCGCGATGGCCTGTTTGGGCTGAAGCGCCACTGGCGGACCGCCTTCGATCATCACGCGGCCTGCGGCGAAGGCCCGAACGGCCTGCTCCGCAACTTCGGCTATCGAGACGCCTTCCCAATGCTCCTTCGTCAGGAGATCATGCGCGCCTGCCAGTGCGGTCAGGCGGGCGGCGAACACCGCCGATTCCTCGCGCCCGCGAAAACTTTGATGCGCCAGCGCCTGAACCAGCGACAGGGTATTCTTAACGCGGTGATTGAGTTCGTGGATCAGCAATTCGCGGCGGTCCTCGAACGCGCGCTGTTCGGTGACGTCGCGTGAAATCGACAGCAGGCCCATCGGAAAGCCATCGCGGTCGATGACCAGCGTCGAATCGTTTTCCCAACGCACTTCCCGGCCGTCCGGGCGGATCACGCCGACTTCGTGGCGGGTATGGCCGCCCCGTTCGATCTTCTGGCGCAGCATCGCGGTGGTCTGCGCGAAATCGTCGGCCTTGACGAAATCGGCGATGTTGCGGCCGATGAGCTGATCGCGCGGCAGGCCCAGCGCGATCGCGCTCGCGGCATTGGCGTCGGTGATCGTCTGGTCGAGATCGGCGGTGAAGATGATGTCGTTGGCCTGTTCGAAGATCAGCCGGTAGCGCTCCTCGCTGTCGCGCAACGCGGTTTCGGCGCGCGTCCGGATCAGCGCCTGTTGCAGCCGCTGCGTCGCGGCTTCGGCGAAGGCGATTTCGTGCGGCAGCCATCTGCGCGGATGGGGCGCCTGCATGAACACCCCGCCCGCGTAACGCCCGCGTTCGATCAGCGGCACGATGATCCCGGCGCGCAGGCGGATCGCGTCGTGCCGCGCCAGCGTTTCGGGATCGGCGGTGCGCGGATCGAGACGATTATCCTCGATCACCACACTGCGCCCCGCCGCCAGATCGCCGCCGATCGCGCCAAAGGCGCCCAACGGGTAACGACCGCGAATATCGGGCATGTCCCCGCTGACCCAGCAGCGCGTGATATCGAGCGTGGTGCCACCCGGGTCGATCTCGCCATAACCTGCGCGTTCGGCGCCGACGGCTTCGCCGATCGTGCGCAGCGCGGTCGCGAGGACGGTATCGGCATCGTCGCTGGCGATAAGCGCGGTGTCGAGCGCGATGATCGAACGGTACAGCCGCGCCTGGAACTCGCGGTCGCTGGCATCATAGGCTTCGTTGAGGATGCCCGAGACGTTGCCGTCGGCGTCGGTCAGCGGGCTGATCGTGTAAT
Source organism: uncultured Sphingomonadaceae bacterium (assembly GCA_964246315.1). Taxonomy (GTDB): domain Bacteria; phylum Pseudomonadota; class Alphaproteobacteria; order Sphingomonadales; family Sphingomonadaceae; genus Sphingomonas_O. Next base: position 34,493 of record CAXTPT010000023.1, read on the forward strand.
CCCAGAAGGTCTCTTCTTCATAGCCATGACGCGTCATGATCAGGCGCTGGTTGCGCAGCGACAGGCCCTTGCGGCTGGCCATGACCTCGGCGAATTGCGGGCCGATCACGTCCCACAGCTCGCCCCACACCTCCCGCCCCGGCCGCCCGAACGCCCAGGGATGGCGTGGTCCGAGCGCATCGACATAGGCATCGTTGTAGAACAGGTTGAGACTGGGCCCGAGCCACATCGCCGCGGGGAAAGCGGCATCGATCAGCAGCGTGAAGGCGCTCTGCAGCTGGCGCGGCCAGGTGTCGGGCGTGCCGAAGGAATGGCCGGCCCAATCGAACGCATCGAACATCCGCGCCATCTCGCTGTCGCGGCAATCGGACAAGTGCAGGCGCGTCGGGCGGTCGGTCACGCCTTAGCTCTATCGCCGCGGCGGAGCCCCGCAAGCATGTAAACGCCCGCCCGGTGACGAACACCGGACGGGCGTGCTTCCTCCCCAGGAAGTCTTGCAGTCGTGGGGGGACAGTTACGCGAACTGGCCCATCGTGTTGTGAATGCCACCGGCCTTGAGCGCGGCCTCGCCGGCAAAGGCTTCCTTGTGATCGTCACCGATGTCGGAGCCCGACATGTTCTGGTGGCGAACGCAGGCGATGCCCTGGCGGATCTCCTTGCGCTGCACGCCGGCGACATAGCCGAGCATGCCCATCTCGCCGAAATAGTCCCTGGCCAGATTGTCGGTCGACAGCGCCGCGGTGTGATAGGTCGGCAGGGTGATCAGGTGGTGGAAGATGCCGGCGCGCTTAGCGCCGTCCGCCTGGAAGGTGCGGATGCGCTTGTCGGCGGCAATGCCGAGCTCGGTCTCGTCATACTTCGCGTCCATCAGCTGGGCACGGTCATAGGCCGAAGTGTCGAGCCCCTCGGCGGCCATCGCGTCGAACACCTGCTGGCGGAAATTGAGCGTCCAGTTGAAACTGGGCGAATTGTTGTAGGCGAGCTTGGCGGTCGGATGGACCGCGCGGATGCGGTCGACCATGCCGGCAATCTGTTCGATGTGCGGCTTTTCGGTCTCGATCCATAGCAGGTCGGCGCCGGCATCGATCGCCGCGATGCAATCGAGCACGCAGCGGTCCTCGCCGGTTCCGGCGCGGAATTGATAGAGATTCGAAGGCAGGCGCCTGGGGCGCATCAGCTTGCCGTCGCGGCTGATCAGCACGTCCGAATGGGTCAGGTTTTCCGCGGTGACGTCCTCGCAGTCGAGGAAGCCGTTATATTGATCGGCCAGGTCGCCGGGCTCTTTCGAGAAGGCGATCTGCTTGGTCAGGCCGGCGCCGAGCGAGTCGGTGCGCGCGACGATGATGCCGTCGGGCACGCCCAATTCGAGGAAGGCATAGCGGATCGCGCGGATCTTTTGGTGGAAGTCCTCGTGCGGGACGGTGACCTTGCCGTCCTGGTGACCGCATTGCTTTTCGTCGGACACCTGGTTCTCGATCTGCAGCGCGCAGGCACCCGCCTCGATCATCTTCCTGGCGAGGAGGTAGGTCGCCTCGGCATTGCCGAAGCCGGCGTCGATATCCGCGATGATCGGCACGACGTGCGTTTCGAAATTGTCGATCTTGTCCTGGATCGCGGCGCGCTCCGGCCCTTCCGCCTTGTCGAGCTGGCGGAAGAGGAGGTTGAGCTCGCGGGCGTCGGCCTGGCGCAGGAAGGTGTAGATCTCCTCGATCAGCGCGGGGACGCTGGTCTTCTCATGCATCGACTGGTCGGGCAGCGGTCCGAAATCGGAGCGCAACGCGGCGATCATCCAGCCCGAGAGGTAGATGTAGCGGCGCCGGGTGGTGCCGAAATGCTTCTTGACCGCGATCATCTTCTGCTGCGCGACGAAGCCGTGCCAGCAGCCGAGCGACTGGGTGTAGTCGGCCGGGTCAGCGTCATAGGCGGCCATGTCCGCGCGCATCTCCCCGGCGGTGTAGCGGGCGATGTCGAGCCCGGTCTGGAAGCGGTTCTGCAAGGCGAAGCGCGCGGCCGCCTCGCCGTCGATCGCCGCCCAGGGCGCACCCTGTTCGCGGATCAGTTCGGCGAATTCGCGGGACCGGGCGGCGTAGGTCATGGTTAATCCTTTACAGATTCGATGTCGTGATGCGCCGGAAGTATCGAAAGTATCGCCTACGTTACACGGTGTTTCGTCAAACTTAGGTGTGTGCAGGTCGACCATCAGCAGTGCATCTCTGTTGATTTGTAAAATATTGACAGGGAACCTCCTGTGCGACACGACGCCGACATGGCCACCGGACGCCCATCGCAAAAGCTGTTCGCCGGGCACGCGGTTCGGCGGCTGCGGCGGCGGCTGGGGCTGTCGCAGCTGGGCATGGCCGAACAGCTGGCGATCAGTCCGTCCTATCTCAACCTAATCGAACGCAACCAGCGCGCGCTGACCGGGACACTGCTGTTGCGGCTGACGCAGGAATTCGGCTTCGACACGCGCGAGCTGAGCGCGGACCCGGCGGGGGGGATCGAGGGATTGCGGCGACGGTTGGGCGATGCGCGCTTCGCCGACCTGGAGATCGACCGCGACGAGATGGGCGAATGGCTCGCCGCCGCACCGCGCGGGGCCGAGGCCTTTGCGCGCGCGTTCGATGCGATCGGCGCCGGCGGTGCCGTGCCGGCCGCCGCCGATCCGGTGGCGGAGGTGCGCGCGGCCATCGAACGATGGAAGAATCATTTCGCGGAACTGGACGAAGCCGCCGAAACGCTCGCCGACGAACTGCGGCTGACGGGCGGCGATCTGTACGCCGCGCTGGCCGAGCGGTTGCGCGTCAGGCACAGCCTGCATGTCCGCATCATGCCGGTGGAGGTGATGCCCGATCTGTTGCGGCGGCTGGATCTGCACGCGCGGCAATTGCAGTTGAGCGAATTGCTCGATCCCGCCAGCCGGACCTTTGCCGCCGCTTATCACCTCGCGCAGATCGAGGCGCGCGAGGTGATCGAGACTATCGCCCGCCCCGCCGCCCTGACGCGCCCTGCCGAACGGATGTTCCGCCGCCATCTGTTCGGCTATTTCGCCGCGGCGGTGATGATGCCCTATGCGCGTTTTCTGCGCGCGTGCGAAGCGACGGGATATGATGTCGAATTGCTCCAGCGCCGCTTCGGCAGCGGCTTCGAGCAGGTGGCGCACCGGCTGACCACGCTGGGGCGCGTCGGCGCGCGCGGCCTGCCCTTCTTCCTGCTGCGCATCGATCGCGCCGGGCAGGTGTCGAAGCGCTATGCGGGCCTCAGCGCCGCGCCGCTGGCCGAAGCGCCAGGGCTGTGCCCGTTATGGGGGGCGCTGACCGCGCTCGACCGGCCGGGACGGCTGGTGCGCAACCTGGTCGAGCTGGTCGACGGATCGCGCTGGCTGACGATCGCGCGGACGGTGCAGCCGGCGATGTCGCGCCAGGGCGGCGTACGCGCCGAATTCGCGATCGTGCTGGGCGTCGCGGCGGCGCAGGCAGGGGTGCTGGCGGCGGCCCGCGGCCTCGATCTGGGCGGACAAGGCACGCCGATCGGCCTTGGCTGCCGCGCGTGCAGCCGCCCCGATTGCCCGCAGCGCAGCGCCCCGCCCGAGCATCGCGCGCTGCAGTTCAACGAGCGCGAGCGCGGCATCAGCCCGTTCGCATTCGAGGCCGATTAATCCGCCACGGGCCGTCCGCGCTTCGGCTTGGGCGAGAGTTTGACGGCGACGCCGCGGCGCGACAGCGCCTCGCGCAGCAGGCATTCGATCTGAGCATTGACGCTGCGGAATTCGCTGGCGGCCAGACGTTCGAGCGCATCGTACAGCGCCGGGTCCAGCCGCAACGCAAAGGCTTTGCGGCCCGCCGCCATGTTACTGGTACAGCGAGCCGGTATTGACCACGGGCTGCGTATCGCGTTCGCCGCAGAGCACGACCATCAAGTTGCTGACCATCGCGGCGCGGCGTTCGTCATCAAGTTCGACGACGTTCTTCGCCGACAATTGGTCGAGCGCCATTTCCACCATGCCGACGGCGCCTTCGACCAGGGTCTGGCGCGCGGCCACGACCGCCTGTGCCTGCTGCCGCCGCAACATCGCGCCGGCAATCTCCTGCGCATAGGCCAGATGCGTGAAGCCGCACTCATCGACGGTGATCCCGGCCATCGACAGGCGGGCGATCAATTCGGTACGCAATTCGCCGCTGACCTGATCGTGATTGCCGCGCAGCGTGACTTCCTGATGCGCGAAATCGTCATAAGGGTAGCGCGAGCCGATGGCGCGCACCGCGGCTTCGACCTGCACGAGCACAAAGGCGCGATAATCATCGACATCGAATAGCGCCTGGGCCGTATCGACCACGCGCCAGACGACCTGCGCCGCCATCTCGATCGGGTTGCCGCGCAGGTCGTTGACCTTGATGCGGTCGGAAATGACGTTGTTGGCGCGCACGCTGATCTGCTTGCGCAACAGCCAGGGCCAGACCCAGCGCAGGCCGGTCTGGCGATCGGTGCCGCGGTAACTGCCGAACAGCGTGATCGCCGCCGCCTGATTGGGCTGAAGCATGTAGAAACCGCGCGCGATCAAGGCGACGACGAAGGCGCTGAGCAACGCCAGGACCACGTCGAGCGGGAGCGAGCCGCGATCCTGAGCAAGCACGACGGTGCGGCCAATCCCGAACAGCAGCGCGGCGAGCGCGATGATCAGCAGGAGATAGCCGCTGAACGTCCTTGCCCGGACTTCGCGGCTGGTGGTCAAGCTGTCCGTCATGATCCGATTCCCTGTATTATCATGATATCATCTTAGTATGACTGGGCAGTAGCCGTGTCAACCGGTCCCTTGAGAGCTGTCCCGCTCTGGGACATGCTAGCGGAAAAAAGCCTGCAGGCGCTGGAACTTAGCGGACCGGTTGCCGTTCAGCGGGTACCTAATAAGGGTCGCAAAAATGAAAAAAATCTATTTGTTCGCGGCCTGCGCCGCGGCATTGCCCGTATCTGCCGCAAATGCGGCCACCTTGATCAGCGCCGCGGTGTTCGGCAGCAACGGCACGACCGTCTGGGCGACGGCCAATGCGCCCAACACCAACCCGCAAAATTATACGCTGTTCCTGCAGAATCCGGGGCTTGGCAACTTCCTCAACCCGCAGGACGAGGCGATCAACTACGCCGCGCAAGACGGCAGCAATTACGCTTTCCTCGCAGGCGATGGCTTTGCGCCGGGAACGACGCTGAATTCCGATCCGTCCTACCGCCTGGTGCTCAATTTCGACAATGGCGCGGTGCTGTCCGGCAATTACATGCCGGGTTCGCCCAATGCGTTCGTTCCCGACGCGGCGGCGGTGGTCGGCCGCACCCGGCTGACGCTGACCGAATTTTCGTTCACGCGCAGCCTGGCGGACGTGGTCGGCCGCTATCAGGCGACGCCGCGGACCGACGATGGCGACGACTATCAGGGCAATTTCGAATTCACGCAGGCGACCACCGGTGTTCCGGAACCGGCCGCCTGGGCGCTGATGTTCGGCGGCTTCGGCCTGATCGGCACCGGGCTGCGCCGCCGCCGCGAGACGATGCGCATCACCTTCGCCTAACCCACGCCGCGACGCGGTGCGGTTGACGCACAGTGAAGGGCGGGCCGGGGCGACGGCCCCGCCCGTTACTGCACGGTAACAGTCACCGCGCGGCGGTTCCTGGCCCAGGCGGCCTCGTCGCTGCCGGTCGCGTCCGGGCGTTCCTTGCCGTAGCTGATGACGGTCAAGCGGCCGGCGTCGACCCCCAACGCGGCGAGCGCGTTCTTGGCGGCGTTGGCGCGGCGTTCGCCGAGCGCGATATTATATTCGCGCGTGCCGCGTTCGTCGGCATGGCCCTCGATCGTCGCGCGGACGCGCGGATATTGCGCGAGCCATTGCGCTTGCGAGCGGAGCGTCGCCTGATCCTCGGCGTCGACGTCGGAACTGTCGGTATCGAAGAAGATGCGGTCGCTGGTGACCCGGGCGACGAAATCGTCCTGGCTGCCGGGGGCGGCGGCGCCGTTATCGGCGGGCGCGTCCGCGGCGGCATCGCTGCCGTTCGACGGGGCGGGCGGCAGGTCCTTGGGCGGCTTCTTGGCGCAGGCGGCGAGAGCGAGAGCCAGCAACGCGGCGGTGAGGATGGGCTTGGTCAAGGTCGGTCTCCTTCGAATAAGCATCGTCATGCTGGCTCGTTTCAGCATCCATTCTTTCGCCGATGGGCAGCCGCCGGCGGAGAGGTGGACCCCGGATCAAGTCCGGGATGACGAGGTGGGGGACTAGGGACGCTCATGGCAGCACCGGGCCCCAGGTGGGATCCGAGCCGTCCGCCGGCGTGGGCAGTTTGCGCTCGTTGCGGCCGGTCAGGTCGACTTGCCACAGCGAGGACTTGCCGCCCGCGCCCTGGCTGGTGCGGAAGAACTGGATGATGCGGCCGTTGGGCGACCAGCTGGGCGATTCGTCCTGCCAGCTGTCGGTGAGCAGGCGCTCGCCCTTCCCGTCCGGGGTCATCACGCCGATGCGGAACGACCCGACGCGGGTGAAGGCGATCAGATCCCCGCGCGGGCTCCATTCGGGGGTGGCATAGCTGCCGCCGGCGAAGCTGATGCGCTGCTGGTCCGTGCCGTCGGCGTTCATCGTGTAGAGCTGCTGCTTCCCCGAGCGGTCGCTTTCGAAGACGATGCGGCGGCCATCGGGCGAGAAGCTGCCGCCGACATCGATGCCCGGCGAATTGGGCAGCCGCCGCGCGGCGCCGCCACCCGACGGGATAGCGTAGATGTCGGTGTTGCCGCCCTGCGCCATCGAATAGAGGATGGTG
>CAXTPT010000024.1:0-39904 GCA_964246315.1 uncultured Sphingomonadaceae bacterium
CGGTGAAAGCCGTGGAGCCGAACGCCAGTCGCAATTGCCGCAGCGTTTCGGGCCATTCGTGGCTGCGGTGCGGCATGGTGAGGAGGTTTGCCGCCGTCAGATGGCATTTGCCGTCGGCGGTGTCGGGGGCGGGGGAGACGGTCGCCGCATTCGCCGCCCACATCGCCGAGGCACTGAGCGATTGCGCGCGCAGATGCGGCTCGGCGCGCGGCAGGCCGATGGCCAGGCCCGCCAGCCAGCGCCGATTGGGGCGCGGATGCGGCAGCAGCAGCCCTTGCGGCAGGCCGAGTGCGAGATTGTGCCGCATCTTGGCGACACCCTGCAGCGCCGCGGCGCGTGGGTGCGAAGTCCTTCCGGCGTTTCCGGTCGCCGCCAGGTTGCCGAGGCTCAGCCCGGCATAATTATGGCTCGGTCCGACGATGCCGTCGAAGTTGACTTCGGCGAGCGGCATCAATCGCGGCCGATCGCCAGCACCAGCGTATCGTCGGTGACCCCCAGCGCGTCGGCCGCGCCCGGTCCGGCGTAGCAGGCGGTAAAATCGGCGAGGCGGCCGTAAGAGACGATCGAACTCGCGACCTCGACCTTACCAAGTTTCACTTCGCGCGCGTCGCGGACCGAGCGGACCTGGTCGGTGCGTGCGGTCATGGTCGGGCCGCCATCGAAGATATCGATGTAACTTTCCCAGCTAAACCCTTCGTTTTCCAGCATTCTCATTGCCGCACGACCGCTCGGATGCGGCAGCCCGATGACCGCGCGCGCGGTGTCGGGGAGCATCGCGGTATAGACCGGATGCTTGGGCATCAGGTCGGCGATGAATTGGTTGCCGTTGATCGCATTGAACTGGTCGGCTTCCTGGAAATTCATCCCGAAGAAACGCCCGGCCACCCCATCCCAGAAGGGCGATCCGCCCGCCTCGTCGATGATGCCGCGCAGTTCGGCCAAGATCCGGTCGGCAAAGCGCGCGCGGTGGCGGCGAATGAACAGATAGCGGCTCCGCGCGATGAGCAGCCCGAGCCCGCCGGCGCGTTCGCCGGGATGAAGGAACAGCCCGCCGACCTCGCTCGACCCTTCGAGATCGGTCGACAAGGTCAGCATATCGGCGCGGAACGTGCGGTTCAGCTCCTTGCTATATTGGGTCAGCGCACCGATGCGGTAGGAGTAGAATGGCGCGATCTGGCCGACCTGCCCGAACAGCTGGCACGTCCCGCGCACCTCGCCCGTTGCGGTGTTCTCGAGCACCAGCACGAACAAATCGTCGCGCAGGACATCGTCGTCGCGCGCGAACGCCTCCGCCGACCGCGCCAGCTTGGCGCGCAGCGACTTGCGGTCGGGCGGCAGGTTGGTGAAGCCGCCGCCGGTCAGCTTGGCCATTTCGTAGAGGGCGGGGAGGTCGGAATCGCGGGCGGCGCGGATGCGGTAGGTCATCGTTCTTCACGGAGAAATAAGCCCGTCACCCCGGACTTGATCCGGGGTCCACTTATCAATGGGAACGACGGCACATGTGGCGGGGTGGACCCCGGTTCGGGGGCCGGGGTGACGAAGTCTATTTGCCGGGACAAGTTCACAGCCGCCCCTCCGCCAGCCGTGACAAAGTGAGCGCCGACAACGCCGCTCGCTCCGCCAAGCTCGCCAGGATCAGATACTCCTGGTCCGAATGGATCGCCCCGCCGCGCACGCCCATCGTGTCGACCACGGGCACGCCGCAGGCGGCGATGTTGTTGCCGTCGCAGACCCCGCCGGTGGCTTTCCACGCAATGGCCTGGCCCAGGTCGCGCCCGGAGTCGCGGACCAGTCCGAAAAGTGCCTCGGCGGCGGCGGTGAGCGGCTTGGGCGGACGGCCGAAGCCGCCATAAGCGTGGATCGTGACGTCATGGTCGGCGCTGACGGCGGCAACGGCGGCTTGCAGCGCGGTCTTGGCCTCGCGCTCCAGTTCGGGCGTCGCGGGCCGAAGGTTGACGCGGACGATGGCGCGGTCGGGCACGACATTGTTGGGCCCGCCGCCATCGATCCGCGCCGGGTTCACGCTCAGTCCGTCGCGGCGCAGGGCGGCCAGGCGCAGCACCAGGTCCGCCGCCGCGACGATGGCGTTGCGCCCGTCGCGCGGATTGCGCCCGGCATGGGCGGCGCGGCCGGCCACCGCGAAACTGAAATTGCCGCTGCCCGGCCGTGCGCCGGCGAGGGTGCCGTCGGGCAGCGCGGCGGGTTCATAGGTCAGCGCCGCCGCCTTTCCCCGCGCCAGCTCGGCGATCAGCGCGGCGGACGAAGCCGAGCCGGTCTCCTCGTCGCTGTTGATCATCACGTCATAGCCGAGCGCCGTGCCCCCGGCTTCCAGCGCGTGCAGCGCCGCGAGCATCACCGCGATGCCGCCCTTCATGTCGGCCGTGCCGGGGCCGTTGAGCACGCCATCGGGCAGATCGGTCAGCGTCTGGAAGGGATGATCCGCCGCGAACACCGTGTCCATATGCCCGGTCAGCAATATGCGCCGCGCCGCATCACGCCGGACCCGGACAAGGAGGTGCCGGCCATGCGCCACCTCGGTCTCCCGCCCCTCGCGATCCACCGCGGTGACGCGCGCGGGCTCGGCCAGTTCGATATCACCCGGGAGGACCGCGAACGCATCGGCCAATCGCGCGGACATCCGGGCAAGGCCGGCCAGATTGCCGGTGCCGCTGTTGATCGCCGCCCAGGCGCGCAGCTGAGTTTCCATCGGTGCCGCGGCGGCCCGGTCGCAGAGCAGCGCTTCCCGCGCCGTCATCCCCGTCATGCCGCCCCCATAACCGCCGGCGCGGCGCTTGTCGAAGGACCGAATCATCGGCATGGGAACCAGGCCTCCTCCCCAGGGCGACAGGATTTGCGAGTGGAAGGAGTTCCCATGGTGGTGGATCGCGCCGGGTTGCAGGTTGCGCCCGAACTGGCCGAATTTATCGAACACGAAGTGCTGCCCGGCCTCGACCTGCCAGCCGCGCGGTTCTGGCAAGGCGCAGCCGCAATCTTCGCGCGGTTCGTGCCGGTCAACCGCGCCTTGCTCGCCAGGCGCGACGATCTGCAGGCGGAGATCGATGCCTGGCATGCCGCGCGCAAGGGCCAGGCGATCGACGCGGCGGACTATCGCGCGTTTCTCACGGAAATCGGCTATCTCGTGCCCGAACCGGCGCCGTTCACGGTCGACACCGCCAGTGTCGATGCCGAGGTCGCGACAATGGCGGGGCCGCAACTGGTCGTCCCGGCGCTCAACAGCCGCTTCCTGCTCAACGCGGCGAACGCTCGCTGGGGCAGCCTGTACGACGCGCTTTACGGCACCGATGCGCTCGATGCCCCGGCGGCAAAGGGTGGCGGTTACGATGCCGAGCGCGGGGCCGCCGTGGTCGCGCGGGCCAAGGCGTTCCTCGACGACGCGATCCCCGGGTGGCACGACGGCGCGTTCCTGATCGCCGAGCGCGCGAATGGAAAACTCTTCAAACACAACGGTCTGCACATCGAACTGGTGATCGACCGCGAGCATCCGATCGGCAAGAAGGATCCAGACGGCATCGCCGATGTCATCCTCGAATCCGCGCTGACGGCGATCGTCGACCTCGAAGACTCGGTCGCGGCGGTCGACGGCGAAGACAAGGTTGTCGGCTATCGCAACTGGCTCGGGCTGATGAAGGGCGATCTCAGCGCCAGCTTCGACAAGGGCGGCAGGACGCTGACCCGCGCGCTTGAGGGCGACCGCGAGTGGGGCGATCTGACGCTGCCGGGCCGTAGCCTATTGTTCGTCCGCAATGTCGGGCATTTGATGACCACGCCCGCTGTCCTGCTCGCGGACGGCAGCGAGGCGCCCGAGGGCATTCTCGACGCGATCGTGACGGCAACCATCGCCAAGCATGACCTGATCGACAGCGGAAAGTTCAAGAACAGCCGCGCGGGCAGCATCTATATCGTCAAACCGAAGATGCACGGCCCCGACGAGGCCCGGTTGACCAACGACCTGTTCGACGCGGTCGAGGACTTGCTCGGACTCTCGCGCCATACCATCAAGGTCGGGGTGATGGACGAGGAACGGCGGACATCCGCCAATCTTGCCGCCTGCATCCATGCCGTGCGCGGCCGCATCGCGTTCATCAACACCGGATTCCTCGATCGTACCGGGGACGAGATCCACACCGCGATGCAGGCGGGCGCGATGCTGCCCAAGGCGGAGATGAAGCTGCAGCCGTGGATCAAGGCCTATGAGGCGCGCAACGTCGCCATCGGCCTGGCCTGCGGGCTCAGCGGCCGGGCGCAGATCGGCAAGGGGATGTGGGCCGCGCCCGACCGGATGGCGGACATGCTCGTGCAAAAGATCGGCCACCCCCAATCGGGCGCCAACACCGCTTGGGTCCCGTCGCCGACCGCCGCGACGCTCCACGCGCTGCACTACCACCAGGTCGATGTGTTCGCCGAACAGGCGGGCAAAACCACGATCCCGCCGCTCGACGACCTGCTGACGGTGCCGCTGGCGCAGGGCCGCAATTGGTCCGAGGCCGAAATCGCACGTGAGCTCGACAATAATGCGCAGGGCATCCTCGGCTATGTCGTACGCTGGATCGACCAGGGCGTTGGCTGTTCGAAAGTGCCTGACATTGACGATGTCGGCCTGATGGAGGACCGCGCGACGCTCCGCATCTCGTCGCAGGCGCTGGCCAATTGGCTGCTTCACGGCGTGTGCACCGCACAACAGGTCGATGCCGCCTTCGCGCGCATGGCGGCGAAGGTCGATGCGCAGAATGCCGGCGACCCGCTCTATCGGACGCTGACGCCCGACGGCCTCGCCTGGCAGGCGGCGCGGGCACTGGTGTTCGCAGGCGTCGACCAGCCCAATGGCTATACCGAGCCGTTGCTGCACCGTTTTCGGCAAACCGCCAAGGCACGCGCATGAGCCTGTGGGTGGTCACCTTCACGCATCCGGACGAGGCGGGGTGGCAGGCGCAGCTCATGCCCCATGTCGATTATCTGCGGCAGCTGATCGACCAGGGCGTCTTGCGTGCCTCCGGTCCGATGCCGGGCGAGGCGGACCGCAAGGCGATGCTGATCATCGCCGCGCCCGACCGCGCGGCGCTGGATGCGGTCATCGCCGCCGATCCGTTCGCCGAACACGGCCTGATCGGCGAAATCGCGATAGCCCGATGGGATCCGATCTTCGGGGTGTTCAACGCGGACTCGTCCAGGCCCCGCTGATCCGGACCGGGGTCTGGACTCCCCGGTGCTTCTCGGCATGATGCCCAGAAACAGGGGAGGGGGACGATGGCGCGGACCATCTTGATCTATGGGCTGACCGCAGGCGTGCTGACGCTGATGCTGGTCGGTATCGGCATGGGCGTCATCGGCTTCGATCACGGCGTGGAAGGAATGCTCTGGGGCTTTGCCTCGATGTTTGTCGGGCTCAGCCTGATGTTCATCGGCGTGCGGCGCTATGGCATGAACCGCGGACCGATGAGCTTTGGCCTGGCGTTCGGGCTGGCGTTCGGCATCTTCACGGTCGCCGGCCTGATCTACACATTCGGGTGGGAGGCCTATCTCGCCGCGACGCATTACAGCTTTGCCGATCAATTCGCGTCGCAGACGGTGGCCGGCAAGGTTGCCGAAGGGGCGTCGCCCGCCGAGCTGGCGCAGGTCGAAGCGGAGATGACGGCTTTCAAGGCGCACTATGCCAACCCGCTGCTCCGCTTGCCGATGACCTTCCTCGAAATCGCGCCGGTCGGCCTTCTCCTGTCGCTGATTGCCGGGGCGACGCTGCGCACGCGCCGCGACGACGATCGCGTGGCGGTCTAGGCCGGCCTTGGCGGCAAATGGCTGGCGAATTCCTGGAGCACCTGTTCATACAGCCGCTTCTTAAAGGCGACGATCAGATCGGGCAGGTGCCACGGATCGACCCATTGATAGGCACGGAATTCGGGATGCTCGGTTTCGAGGTCGATATCGGCCGCGGTGCCAAGGAAGCGCATCAGGAACCAGCTTTGGCATTGGCCCCTATACTTGCCGCCCCATAGCGTCGCGCCGATCTCGGGCGGGACGTCGTAAAGCAATTGCCGCGAGGCCCGGGCGACGATCTCGACCTTGTCCGCCGAGATGCCGGTTTCCTCTTCCAGTTCGCGCAGCGCGCCGGTTTGCGCATCCTCGCCCGGGTCGAGCCCGCCCTGCGGCATCTGCCAGGCGTCGAGCGAGCTATCGAGGCGTTGCGCCACGAACACCTTGTTATCGGCGTTGAGCAGCATCACCGCGGCGGCGGGACGGTAAGCGGGATCGGTCATGCCGCCTTCGCCGCCTGACGCATCACGCGGTCGGCCTCCGCCTCGGCGATCATCGGCCGCAGCACCGCGAAAGCGCCGAGAATGTCGCCGGTGGAGGAGGGCACCGCTCTGCGCAGCCCGATAAAACCGTGAATATTCCCTTCGGCCTCGCGATAGCTCACGGTCACGCCCGCCTGCGCCAGCGCGGCGGCATAAGCGCGGCCTTGATCGCGGATCGGATCGAGACCGGCGGTCAGGATCAGCGTTGGCGGCGTGCCCTCATGGTCATGGCGCAGCGGCGCGGCGCGGAGGTGCCCGGCGGGCGCGGCATAGCTGGTGAAAAACCAGGTCAAGCTGTCCTCGGTCAGCAATTTGCCGTGCTTGTGCCGCTCGTAGGAGGCGAACAGCTCGTGGTCGTCGACCGCGGGATAGATCGGGAATTGCGCGATCACCGGCACCGCCGCCGGCTTGTCGCGCAGCGCCTGCGTGGTGACGATGGTCAGGTTGCCGCCCGCGCTGTCGCCGGACAGCACGAGTGACGTCACCGCGCGGCCAAGCTCCGCGGGGCCGGACGCAATCCACCGCGCCGCGGCCTCGCAATCGTCGGGCGCGGCGGGAAAGGGGTGTTCGGGCGCCAAGCGGTAATCGATCGCGATCACCGGCAGGTCGAGCTGCCGCGCCGCTTCCGCGCAATAGGGCTCGTGACTGTCGAGATCGCCGATCACGAACCCGCCGCCATGAAAGAACACCATGATCGGTCCCGGCGCGCGCTTGTCCCTGGCATCATAAAGGCGCGCGGGGATCGTGCTGCCGCCGGGACCGGGGATGGCCATGTTCGCGATCACCGCCAGCTCGCCGACATCGGCGTCCGCCACCGGGCGCATCCCGACATACATCTGCCGCGCGGTGGGGGCGCCGAGCTCATGCATCTTCGGCCCGGGCAGATTGTTCAGGAAGGCGAGGAACGCCTGCACGTCGGGGCGGACATAATCGGTCATCGACAGCTCTCCACTGGCGGGGTTTCGCTTTGCAACCTAGCTAACCGGCACGATGCACGTCGTCCATCATCCCGATTATGTCGCCCGTCCGCAGCCGGGCCAGCACAGCTTCAGCAAATATGCGCGCGTGATGGACATCCTGCGGCAGGACGCCGCGCTGGTCGAACATCGGCCCGAGCCAATGCCGCAACGCTGGCTCGAAGCGGCGCATGAGCCAATTTACGTGGAGGCGGTGTTGAACTGCACTGTCGAGCCCGCGATCGAACGGCGGATCGGCTTCAAGGTGACGGGCGACGTCTCGCGCCGCGCGGCGCTGAGTCCCGGCGGCACGTGGCTCGCGGCAAGGCTGGCGCTCGAGCATGGCTATGCCGCCAATGCCGCGGGCGGCAGCCATCATGCGCTGCCCGCCGGCGGAGCGGGCTATTGCGTGTTCAACGACCTCGCCGTCGCGGCGCTCCGGCTGCTGGGTGAGGGAACGGTGCGCCGCATCCTGATCGTCGACCTCGACGTGCATCAGGGCGATGGCACCGCGACGATCCTGGCGGGGCGCGACGACGTCATGACGCTGTCGCTTCATGCCGAGAAGAATTTCCCGGCGCGAAAGGCGCGCTCGACGCTCGATGTGCCGCTGGCCGATGGTCTCGGCGACGACGCCTATCTCGGCGCACTGGCTCCGGCGCTCGACACGATGCTCGATCGCGTCCGGCCCGAACTGATCCTGTATCAGGCAGGCGTCGATGTGCATGCCGACGACAAGCTTGGCCGCCTCGCGCTATCCGACCAGGGCATTGCCGCGCGCGACACGCTGGTCGCCGCACGAGCCAAGCGCTTGGGCGTCCCGCTCGCGAGCGCGATGGGTGGCGGCTATGGCGACACCGCGGCGGTCGCCGCGCGCCACGCGGCGGTGATCCGGACGCTCGCCACCACGCTCGCTTAATGCGGCAGCGACCTGAGCCAGCCGAGATTGGTGGCGATATGCACGGCTTTTGCGCTGCTGTCCGCCTTGTTTGCGGATCGCGGCGATGAGCGGATCGGACATTCGCCGCCATCGCGGCTAAAGGCCTGACCATGGCCACCCCTTGATTTCCTTGGTTGCAGCGCGGAGATGCACCGCTAGGGGCTGGATGCACAACCACGGAAAGATCGATGGCTTCTGCCGTTCATGAACTGACTCCCGAAGAGGCCGAAGCGCTCCCCGCGCCCGAAAATCTGGTGGTCCGCTTTGCCGGCGACTCCGGCGACGGGATGCAGCTGACCGGCGGGCAGTTCACGCTGGCTACCGCGCTGGCGGGCAACGACCTGGCGACCTTCCCTGATTTTCCGGCCGAAATCCGCGCGCCGCAGGGGACGCTGTTCGGCGTCTCCGCCTTCCAGATCAATTTCGGCTCGACCGCGATCGAGACCGCGGGCGATGCCCCCGACGTGCTCGTGGCGATGAACCCCGCCGCGCTCAAGGTGAATGCGCAGAGCTTGAAGCCCGGCGGGCTGATCATCGCCGACGAGGGCGAGTTCACCGCGCGCAACCTTG
The DNA here is from genome assembly GCA_964246315.1 of uncultured Sphingomonadaceae bacterium. Classification (GTDB taxonomy): domain Bacteria; phylum Pseudomonadota; class Alphaproteobacteria; order Sphingomonadales; family Sphingomonadaceae; genus Sphingomonas_O. The sequence goes on from CAXTPT010000024.1 coordinate 8,778, forward strand.
CCAAGGCAGCATATGAAGTCTCGCCGCTGACCGACGGCAGCCTCGCCAAATGGCAGGTCATCGCCTTCAACATCAGCCAGTTGACGCTCGACGCGGTCAAGCCGTTCGGGCTCGGCAACAAGGAAGCGCTGCGCTGCAAGAACATGTGGACGCTGGGGCTGGCGTGCTGGATGTTCGACCGGCCGCGTGAGCCGCTGATCGATTGGCTCAAGACCAAATTCTCGAAAGCGCCAGTGCTCGCCGATGCCAATGTCGCCGCGCTGAACGCCGGCCATGCCTATGGCGAGACGGCGGAGCTCGGCCCGAGCGTCAAGCAGCATTCGATGCCCGCCGCGCCCGCCGAGCCGGGGCTGTACCGCACCGTCACGGGTGCCGAGGGGATCGCGATGGGGCTGGTCGCGGGCGCGCAGCTCGCCGGATTGCAGATGTTCTTCGGCGGCTATCCGATCACGCCCGCCTCGGCGATCCTGCATTATCTGTCGCGGCTCAAGGAGTTCGGCGTCACGACCTTCCAGGCGGAGGACGAGATCGCCGCGATCGCTTCGGCGATCGGCGCCAGCTATGCCGGCCAGCTCGGCGTCACATCCTCATCCGGCCCTGGCATCGCCTTGAAGGGCGAGGCGATCGGCCTGGCGATCATGACCGAACTGCCGCTGGTCGTCGTCAATTCGCAGCGCGGCGGCCCCTCGACCGGCCTGCCGACCAAGACCGAGCAGTCCGACCTGTATCAGGCGGTCTATGGCCGCAACGGCGACGCGCCGATGCCCGTCATCGCCGCGCGCTCGCCCGCCGATACCTTCGACTGCGCGATCGAGGCGGTGCGGCTGGCGGTGCGCTATATGACGCCCGTCATGCTCCTGACCGACGGCTATATCGCCAACGCCGCCGAGCCGTGGAAAGTGCCTGACACCGCAAGCTTCGAACCCTTCCCCGTCACGTTCGCTGAGGTACGCGAAGGCGAGCGCTTCCTGCCATACGGCCGCGACGAAAAGCTCGCGCGGCCGTGGGTCAAGCCCGGCACGCCGGGCCTGATCCACCGCATCGGCGGGATCGAGAAGGCGGTCGAGACCGGCCATATCGACTATTCGCCCGCCAACCATCAGGCGATGACCAAATTCCGCCGCATGAAGATCGACGGCATTGCCGACGACATTCCGCTGCAGGAGGTGACGTTGGGCGAGGAGCGGGGGCGTCTCGCGATCGTCGGCTGGGGTTCGACCTACGGCCCGATTCATCAGGCGGTGCGCCGCCAGCGCGCCAGGGGCCGCGATGTCCACCACATCCACATCCGCCACATCTGGCCGTTGCCGCCCAATCTGGGCGAGTTGCTCAAAGGCTATGACCGCGTCATCGTCCCCGAAATGAACTCGGGTCAGCTTAAGACCGTCCTGCGCGACCAGTATCTCGTCGATGCGCGGCCGCTTTCCAAAGTCAGCGGTCAACCCTTCCGCATCGCCGAGATCGAAGCGGCCATCGAGGGCCACTCGGGGTAGTGGACAGCAGGACCATCATACGCTTGATCGAAGCGGAAGGTTGGGAGTTTGTGACGCAGCGAGGCAGTCATGCTCAATTCAAGCATGGGCAACGGCCAGGCCCACCGTGCCGCATCCGAAAAAGGACGTCCGGATCGGAACCGTGCTATCTATTGAACGCCAGTCGGGCGTGAATTTGAGGAACCGGTCATGAAGGTGACGTATGACGCCGCGATTTGCGGGGTGCCGGGCAATTACGGCGTGGTTTTTCCCGATTTCATCGGCTGCGTGTCGGCGGGAGACACGCTCGATGAGGCGACTGCGATGGCGCATGAGGCCTTGCAACTGCACGTCGAAGGAATGTTGAGCGATAACGACGCGATGCCAGCGCCAAGACGTTACGCTCTGGAAGAGGTCGCTAGGATGTTCGATGATCCGGACGATCCAATCGATGAGACTTGGCTGAAAATCGTACCCGTGGAGATCGATACCGAAGGAAGCGCCGATCGGGTTGCCGTGAGTTTGAAAGCAGATCTCGTGCGTCGAATCGTGGAGGACTCGCGCGTGACCGCGCTACGTTTGAGCACGGGGCAATTTATCGAAGACGCGGTTGAACACGAACTTGAGCGATATCGGAAGCGCGCCTGACCATGAACGACATGACCCCCATCCGCACGACCACGCCCAAGGACTGGGAAACCGATCAGGAAGTCCGCTGGTGCCCCGGCTGTGGCGACTATGCCATCCTCAAGGCTGTGCAGCGCACCATGCCCGAATTGGGCGTGGCGCCCGAAAACACGGTGTTCGTCAGCGGCATCGGCTGCTCGTCGCGCTTCCCTTATTACATGGAGACCTATGGCTTTCACACCATCCACGGCCGCGCGCCGGCGGTGGCGACGGGGGTCAAGCTCGCCAATCCGGAGCTGGACGTGTGGATCATCACCGGCGACGGCGACGCGCTGTCGATCGGCGGCAATCACACGATGCACCTCATCCGCCGCAACCTCGATTGCCAGTTCCTGCTGTTCAACAACGAGATTTACGGCCTGACCAAGGGCCAATATTCGCCGACCAGCCGCGTCGGCACGCGCAGCCCCTCAACCCCGTTTGGCTCGGTCGACCGGCCCGTCCGCCCCTGCGCCTTCGCACTCGGCAGCGGCGCGCGCTTCGTCGCGCGCGGCATCGATGTCTCGAAGAAGCTGCCCGAAGTGCTCAAGGCGGCGCACGCGCACAAGGGGATGGCCTTCGTCGAGATCTTCCAGAACTGCATCGTCTATAATGACGATGTGTTCGCCCCCTTCACTGCGCGCGAAAACGCTGCGACGATGCAGCTGTGGCTCGAACATGGCCAACCGATGCTGTTCGACGGCGGCAAGAAGGGCATTGCGGTCGACCGCGACCGGCTGGAACTGGTGGTCACCGAGGACGTGTCGCAGGCACTGATCCACGACGTCACCAACCGTTCGGTGGCGCACATGCTGATCGAGATGGTGGGTGAAGGCATGCCGGTGGCGCTCGGCGTGCTGTACGACGACCCGCGCTCGACCTTCGAAAGCGCCGTCGTCGCGCAAAATGCCAAGGCCGCCGCGGGCAAGGTGCACGATCTCCAGGCCCTGATCGCCAAGGGCCAGACCTGGCAGGTCGAAAAGCAGCCGCACATAATCTGACAAGGAGAGAGCCGTCCGCCCTGAGCTTGTCGAAGGGCTGTCCTTCTCGCTATCCACGCTCGCGTCGCACAGAGAAGGGGACAGGGCTTCGACCAGCTCAGCCCGGACGGATTGATGAAGCGGTGACGATATTTGCGCTGACGAAAATGCCCCGCCGCCCGTTCACCGGCGGCGGCCTCATCGCCCGCCTGTTCGCGCCGCTGTTCCGGTACGTGCTCGATCACGTCGATGCCGGACTTCATGAAGGACGAATCGAGGCGACCTTGCCGAATGGCGTCCAACGCGTGCTCGGCAGTCGCGCAGCCGGACCGGTCGCCATCGTCGATCTGCGCAGCTGGCGCGCGCTGGTGCGGCTGTGGCGCGGCGGATCGATAGGCTGGTATGTCGCCTGGGAACGCGGCGAATGGGCCTCGCCCGATCCCGTTCCCTTGTTCGATCTGTTCATGCGCAATCGCATGCCGCTCGGGCAGACCGCGCGGGCAGGGGGACTGAGCAAGCTCGCCAATCGCCTGCTGCATCGCCTGCGCGCGAATACACAGGCCGGTTCGCGAAGGAATATCGAGGCGCATTACGACCTGGGCAACGAGTTCTACCGCCCTTGGCTCGACGCCGGAATGAGCTATTCGAGCGCGATCTGGGCCGATGACGACACGTTGGAGATCGCCCAGGCTCACAAGATCGCCGCGCTGCTCGGCCGGGTTCAGGGCCGGACTCTGCTCGACATCGGCTGCGGCTGGGGGGCGGTCGCTGAGGCTGCGTCGGCGCGCGGGTTCGACGTGACCGGCATCACCTTGTCGAAAGAACAGCTGGCCCATGCTGCCGAACGTGTTCCGTCAGCACGCTTTTCGCTGACCGACTACCGCGACATGCGCGACGAGTTCGACGCGGTCACATCGGTCGAGATGGTCGAAGCGGTCGGGCAGGAATTTTGGCCGGCCTGGATGGACACCATCTCGCGCTGCCTCAAGCCCGGCGGCCGCGCGGCGATCCAGTTCATCTCGATCGCCGACGATATCTTTGAGAATTATGCCGCCAATGCCGATTTTATCCAGACCTATATCTTTCCGGGCGGACTGTTGATTTCCGAAAGCCGCTTTCGTGCGCTTGCCGAGGCACGCGGGCTCGCCTGGCAGGATCAGAAGTGCTTCGGGCTGGATTATGCCAAAACGCTGAAAGCATGGCGCGAACGCTTCGAGGCCGCGGTGGCCGAACAGCGGCTACCCGCGGGTTTTGACGACCGCTTCGTCCGCTTGTGGCGTTACTATCTGATGTATTGCGAGGGCGGCTTTCGCGGCGGCGGGATCGACGTCGCGCAGGTCACCCTGGTCAAGCGCTAGCCTCGGCCAAGACCTTTTGCGCCGCTTCGGCGATCTGTTTCACGCTGAACGGCTTGGGCAGGAAATGCACCCGGTCGATGTCGATCGAGCGCCGCAACTGTTCCTCGGCATAGCCGGACATGAATAGCACCGGCAGATCGGGAAATTTCTCGCGGGCGTGACGGACGAGCGTCGGCCCGTCCATGCTCGGCATGACGACATCCGAAATCAGCAGGTCGAACGCTTCGCCGTCAAGCAGTTCGACCGCCTCCTCGCCATTGGCCGCGGTCGTCACGGTATAGCCGTGCCGCGCCAGTGCCCGTTCCGCCACCGCGCGAACGATATCCTCGTCTTCGACCAGCAACACATTGCCCTGACCCCATAACTCGAGCGGCTTTTCGCTCGCCAACGGTGTCGCCGGCTGATCGCCGACGCCGGTGTGGATCGGCAGATAAATCACGAAGCTCGCGCCGCCCTCGGGCATGTTCTCGGCGAAGATGAAGCCCCCCGATTGCTTGACGATGCCATAGACGGTCGACAGCCCTAGCCCGGTGCCCTTGCCGACTTCCTTGGTCGTGAAAAATGGCTCGAAGATCTTGATGATAAGGTCTTCGGGGATGCCCGTGCCCGTGTCGGTCATGCGCAGCGCGACGTAATCGGCGATCGGCAGCACGTCCGATCCCAGCCGCCGCACGTCCGCCGCCGACATGGCATAGGTCTGCAAGGTCAGCGTGCCGCGACCGCCAATGGCGTCGCGCGCATTGACTGCGAGGTTGACGATGACCTGCTCGAGCTGCCCGGGATCCGCGCGCACCGGCGCCATGCCGCGGCCGTGCTGGATGACCAGATCGACGGTTTCGCCCAGCAGCCGCTTGAGCAGGTTCGACACCTCGCTGACCACGTCGGGGAGTTGCAGCACCTGCGGGCGCAGCGTCTGCTGGCGCGAAAAGGCGAGCAATTGCCGCGTCAGGCTGGCGGCGCGGTTCGAATTGAGCCGGACCTGCTGGATGTCGTCATAGTCGCTGTCGCCCGGCGAATGGCGCATCAGCATCAGGTCGCAATGGCCGATGATACCGGTCAGGATGTTGTTGAAATCATGCGCCACGCCGCCTGCGAGCTGGCCCACAGCCTGCATCTTGGTCGCCTGCGCGACTTCGCGTTGGAGGCGGGTTTCCTCGCTATTGTCCTTAAGGCTGAGCAGCACCGCCGCCTCACCCAGCCCGCGCGTGCCGGCGATGGTCAGTGCGATCGGGTCGTCGGGCCGCGCCTTCAGCCGGATGGCGATATCGCCCTGGCTCGATCGCCCCAGCGCGAAACGGCGTACGGCGTCCGCCACCGCCGCCTTGTCCTCGGTGATGACGAGGTCGCTGGGATAGACCGGCATCGATCCCGCCGGTACCCCGCCGGCGCGCATGAACGCCTGGTTGATATAGAGAAACCGTCCGTCCCGGTCCGCCAGCGCCAGCCCGAACGGCAGCATCGACAGGAGGGTGTGCAAAGCCTCGTCGCCCCCCGCGCTGACGATCGCACTGTCGTCGTCGACGATCGCCGCCAGGCTCGGACCCGGCTGACCTTCGTCGGCAAGCGGTATTTGAAACAATCGCAGCGGCGCGGCGCCCGGTCCCTCGGCGACGAACCGCAGCCGGCCATTGTCGTCGAGCGCCAGCAGCTCATCCAGCTCGTTCGACGTCAGCTCGCGCCGCGCCCCGCCGCTCGCGCGCAATGCCAGTGCGGCATTGGTTGCGAGCAGGCCGGCCTGTTCGTCGATCACCGCGGCCATGATCCCGGCATGGCCCAGCCGCTCGCCCATATCGCCCGCCACCGCGCCGATCATGTCGGCGGCGCGGTCGTAATTCTCGTCCGGGGTGAAGCGCCACACCAGCACCGGTTCTTCCCAGCCGGCACGCGTCGCCGCGACGCTATAGCATGTGCCGTCGCTCAGGCGGGTCTGCAGGCGCGCCACGCCGTTCTGCCACGCCGAACGCGTCAGATCGGCAAGGTCCGCGCGGTCCTGCGGCCCGAACGGCACGGCATCGAGCCCGGCGGTGCCGAAACGCGCTTCGAATTCCTGGTTGGCGCAGCAGGCATGGCCGTCGCGATCGATCAACAGGACCGGCACGCCCTCGGCGTCGGCGACCGTGCGGACCAGCGTCCAGTCGGTTGCCGCGGCGCGGGCGACGGGCTGCGTGTCGCGCATCCGGATCAGGCCGAGCGCGCTCGCCGCCGCGATGGCGGCGATCGCCGCGGCGATGCCGGAAAGCGGGAGCTCGGCCACAAGGCCGATCACCAGGGCCGAGGCCGCGGCGAACACCGCGACGCCGGCGATCAGCAGCCGTTCGCCGCCGGCGCCCATTCAGCCGCGATCCCTGAGCAGCCGCGCGGCCTCGCGCTTCCAGTCCTTTTCGGCTTGATACTCGCGCTTGTCGTGCGCCTTGCGCCCCTTGGCCAGCGCCAGTTCGACCTTGGCCCGCCCGCGTGCGTTGAAATAGACCGACAGCGGCACCAGCGTCATGCCTTGCCGCGACACCGCCCCGTGCAGCTTGGCGATCTCGCGCTCGTGCAGCAGCAGTTTGCGCGGCCGCTTGGGTTCGTGATTGTGGCGGTTGCCATGGCTGAATTCGGGGATGTTGGCGTTGACCAGGAACACCCCCGCGTCGTTCACCTCGGCATAGCTTTCGGCGATCGAACCCTCGCCGAAACGCAGCGACTTCACCTCGGTGCCGGTCAGCGCGATGCCCGCCTCATAGACCGTGTCGATGGCGTAATCGAACCGGGCGCGCCGGTTTTCGGCGACGGTTTTCACTTTGTCGAAGGTGGGGGGCTTGGGACGTGGCATTACAATCCAGCATGAACGAGCGCCGCGTCGATCTGGGCGCAAGCGGCCGGGGATGGCGGGGTCAGCGGCAGGCGCAGCTCGTCGGTCAGCCAGCCGTGCAGCCTGGCCAGCGCGTATTTGGCGGGTCCCGGCGAAGCATCGGCGAACAGCGCGCCATGCAGCGGGTGGAGCCGGTCGTTGATCTCGCGCGCCCTGGCATAATCGCCGGTCAGACAGGCCGCCTGCAATTCGGCGCACAGCCGCGGCGCGACATTGGCGGTGACCGAGATGCAGCCGACCCCGCCCGCAGCATCGAACGCCAGCGCCATGTCGTCATTGCCCGACAGCTGGCAGAAATCGTCGCCGTTCGACAGCCGGTGATCGGCCACGCGGGCAAGATTGCCGCTGGCGTCCTTGATCCCGACGATGGTCGGCACGTCGGCGAGCCGGGCGATCGTCGCGGGCAGGATGTCGGTCACCGTCCGCCCCGGCACGTTGTAGAGGATGATCGGCAGGTCGCTGGCCTCGGCCAGCGCGCGATAATGCGCTTCGATCCCCGCCTGGCTCGGGCGGTTATAGTAAGGCGCGACGATCAGCGCGGCGGCGCACCCGACGCTGGCCGAAAACGCCATATGCTTCTTGGCCACGGCGGTGTCGTTCGATCCGCAGCCGGCAATCACCGGCACGCGCCCATCCGCCGCCTCGACGCACAATTCGATCACGCGGTAATGTTCGTCATAGCTTAGCGTCGCGCTTTCGCCGGTCGTGCCGCATGGCACCAGCGCCGACGAGCCCTCCCGGACCTGCCAGTCGACTAATTGGCGGAACGCCGCCTCGTCCACCGCGCCATCCCGAAACGGGGTGACAAGTGCCGGAATCGAGCCGGAAAACATGGGACCAGTCTCCACGCGCGGCTATCGACCAAGCGGCGCAATATTCATTGCCTGATAAGGAGGGGGCCGCCATTTTGTCCAGCATGACGACGAAGCACGCGCTCGCCGCCTTCGGGATGATTTTGGCCGCACCGGCACTCGCTCAGGAAGCGGTTCCGATCCAATCGGCCAATCCGGCGATTGCCGGGGCCGTCCTCGAATGGCGGGCGTTGCGCGCGTCCAACACGCTGCCCTTCGAACGCTATGCCGCTTTCCTCGTCGCGCACCCCGGCTGGCCGGGCGAAAGCGCGCTGCGCGCCAATGCCGAACGCATGCTCCGTCCCGATGCGTCCGGCGCCAGCACGGTGATCAATTTCTTCAGCCGCTACGCGCCCCAGACCGCGAGCGCGGGACTGCGCTATGCCGAGGCGCTCGACAGCGCCGGGCGCCGCGACGCGGCCCGGGCCGCCGCGCGCAAGGCCTGGATCGCGGGGGCGATGGGTCCCGATGACGAAGCGCGGCTGCAATCGCGCTTCGGGTCCGCGCTGACGCAGTCCGATCAGGACAGCCGGATGGAGCGTCTGTTGTGGACGCGCAACGCCGCCTCCGCCGCGCGCCAGCTGACCGGCGCCAGCCCGGTCCGCCAGCCGGTCTATGCCATCCGGCTCGCGTTTCAGCGCAGCGCGCCCGACGCTGCCGAACAACTCGGCCTCGCGCCCGCCGATGCACGCAGCAATGCGGGCTTCCTCGTCGATCAGGCGACGTGGTTGCGCGCAACCGGCCAGACGAGCGCCTCGCGCAGCCTGTTTGCCAATCGGACCAGGCTCGACGTGCCGCCTTACGATGCAGCGCGCTGGCTGAATCTGATGCTGTCGTTGGCGAAGGAAGCGGCGGGGCAGGGCGATTGGTCGGCCGCTTACGCCATCGCCTCCAGGTTGACCGACGCCTATCCCGATGGCGTTTCGGTCCGCGACCGTTCGCTTGCGGAGCGCGACGATTATACCAGCCTCGCCTGGCTGGCGGGCACGACCGCGATGGATCGCCTCGGCCGTCCGGGGGACGCGATGCGGATGTTCGATCTATACGCCAATGCCGCGAAGACCCCTTCGACGCGCTCGAAAGGCCTGTATTGGGCCGGCCGCGCCGCCGAGCGGGCAGGGGACCGCTTCGCCTCGCGCCAATATTTCGAGCAGGCCGCCGACTATTTCGACCAGTTTCACGGCCAGCTCGCGCTCGAACGCCTCGGCAAGCCGCTGCTGCTGCCCGAGGAGCGTGCCGCCGCGCGCCTCACGCCCGAACAGCGCGCCGCCTATGACCGCGCCGACCTTCCCGCCGCCGCGCGCTATCTTGGCCAGAGCGGGGACTGGGCGACGCAATCGCTGTTCCTCCGCGCCATCGCCCAGGCGGCGGACAGTGATCAGGACCATGCGCTGGGCTATGATTTCGCCGCGCGCATCGGCCGCCCCGACCTGGCGGTGATGATCGGGCGCAGCGCCGGCGTGAACGGCTATCGCGACCAGCTTCGTCCCGGCTTCCCCACCGTGCCGATCCCCGAGGATGCACGCGGCAGCTGGATCATGGTCCACGCCATCGCGCGCCAGGAAAGCCAGTTCGACCGCAGGATCGTCAGCCGCGCGGGCGCCACCGGGGTGATGCAGCTGATGACCCCCACCGCCAGGGAGACCGCCGAGCGCAGCGGCATCGGCTGGGTTCCCGGCAATCTCACCGATCCGCAATATAATATGCGCCTCGGCAGCTGGTATTTTTCGCGGCTGCTCGAACGCTATGGCGGCAATTTCGTGCTGGCGGTGGCCGCGTACAACGCTGGCGCCGGCAATGTGAACAAATGGCTCGCCAGCAATGGCGACCCGCGCGCCGGCGCCGATACGCTGCGCTGGATCGAGGCGATCCCGTTCAGCGAGACCCGCGCTTATGTCCAGCACGTCCTCGAAAACGCGGTGGTCTACGGCCTGCTCGCGCCCGAGCACGCGCCATACAAGGGGCCGAATCCGCTCAGCGCCTATCTGGGCAAATCTTCACCGGGCTGATTCGGACGATGTCGCCCTGCGCAGGCAGGGGCCTAGATAAGTTTTTCATTCGAGGCGAACCATCGGGTGAAGAGTCCATCTGGGCCCCTGCCTGCGCAGGGGCGACATAGTTTGTTTGATTCTAGCAGATTATGACCATCGAGCCGATCACCGCCGCGGGCTTCGCCGCGCTGCGCGCCGAATATGAGCAGCTCATGTCGGTCGAACGCCCCGCGATCGTCGAGACCGTGTCCTGGGCCGCCGGCAATGGCGATCGCTCGGAGAATGGCGATTACATCTATGGCCGCCAGAAGCTGCGCGCGATTGATCGGCGTGCGGGCTTCCTCGCCCGGCGGATGAAGGCGGTCACCATCGTCAAGCCCGGCGAAGGCCAGCGCGACGCGGTACGTTTTGGCGCCATCGTGACTATCGCCGACGAGGACGGCGACGAACGGCGCGTGACCTTGGTCGGCGATGACGAGGCCGAGGCTGGACAGGGCCGCATCGGCTGGGGATCGCCGATGGCGCGGGCCTTGCAGGGCGCCCGGGTCGGCGATGTCCGCCACGTCATCCTGCCGGCCGGCGAGAAGTCTTGGGAGGTGACCGCGATCGCTTACTAATGACATTTATTTCCTATGGGGTTCCTATTTGTTCTTGTCAGCGGTTTTTGTTCCGTTTATGTGCCGTTCCAGCAACACGTTGACCCAGCCCATCATTGGGCTAGCAGGGAGGCCCGAATGGCGGTTCAGTTGAAAGTGATCGGCGACACTATGGCGACCAAGGCGGTGGATACTTCGGAACGTGCGCGCGCACTCGAAGCGGCGCTGGCGCAAATCGACCGCGCCTTTGGCAAGGGCTCGGCGATGAAGCTGGGCTCGAAGGAAAAGGTCGAGATCGAGGCGGTCTCGACCGGTTCGCTCGGGCTCGACATCGCGCTCGGCATCGGCGGCCTGCCGCGCGGCCGCGTCGTGGAGATTTACGGGCCCGAAAGCTCGGGCAAGACCACGCTGACGCTGCATGCGATCGCCGAAGCGCAAAAGGCCGGCGGCACCGCGGCGTTCATCGACGCCGAACACGCGCTCGACCCGGCCTACGCCAAGAAGCTCGGTGTCGATGTCGATAATTTGATCGTCTCGCAGCCCGACACCGGCGAACAGGCGCTCGAAATCGCCGACACGCTGATCCGTTCGAACGCGGTCGACATCCTTGTCGTCGATTCGGTTGCCGCACTTGTCCCGCGCGCCGAGATCGAGGGCGAAATGGGCGACAGCCATGTCGGCCTGCAGGCGCGCCTCATGTCGCAGGCGCTGCGCAAGATCACCGGTTCGATCAGCCGTTCGCGCTGCACTGTCATCTTCATCAACCAGATCCGCATGAAGATCGGCGTGATGTACGGCTCGCCCGAAACCACGACGGGCGGCAACGCGCTCAAATTCTACGCGAGCGTCCGCCTCGACATCCGCCGCACCGGTCAGATCAAGGAACGCGACGACGTGGTCGGCAACACCACGCGCGTGAAGGTCGTCAAGAACAAGGTCGCGCCGCCGTTCAAGCAGGTCGAATTCGACATCATGTACGGCGAGGGCATTTCCAAGATGGGCGAGGTGCTCGACTTGGGCGTCAAGGCCGGCATCGTCGAGAAGTCGGGTGCCTGGTTCAGCTATGATTCGATCCGCATCGGCCAGGGCCGCGAGAATTCGAAACAATATCTCAAGGACAATCCCGAACTCGCCGACCGTCTCGAAAAGGCGATCCGCGGCAAGACCGAAGATGTCGCCGAAGCGCTGATGACCGGCCCCGATGCCGACGACGATCTGTAAGCTTCCCTAACCCCGCCCGCGTAAAGCGGGCGGGGCGGGGTGCATTTCCGCAGGGACGGTGCGTCACCTTTGTCACCTTATGACGAGCCAGGGAGACCGATATGGCTGACGGGCGTCTCAATTATGTCGAACTGCCCTGCACCGATGTGCCGGCCGCGCGGGCCTTCTACGAAGCCGCCTTTGGCTGGTCGCTGACGCCCTTCGGCGAAGATTATGCCGCGACGGTGACCGGCGATGTCGATCTCGGCCTCAATGGCGATCCCGGCCAGCGGACCGCCGCGCCGCTCGCGGTGATCGCGGTCGCCGATCTCGAGGCAGCGCAAGCCCGCGTCGAAGCCGCGGGCGGCATGGGCCCGCTCGCCAGCTTCGCCTTTCCCGGCGGCCGCCGCTTCCACGCCCGCGATCCCGGCGGCAGCGAAATCGCCGTGATGCAGCCGGATGCGGGATAAGGTCGAACGCTTTTCCCCTCCCGGTTTTCGGGGGGCGACTCGCCGCCACCTCGGCGGCGGCGGGGGTGGGTATCGAACTGGCTTGTCCAAGGACGAAACTCATGTGAGGCTCGCGGCATGATCACCGTCCACCACCTCGAAAATTCGCGTTCGCAACGCATCCTGTGGCTGCTCGAGGAGCTCGGCCTGCCCTATCAGGTCAAGCGCTACGAGCGGAACAGGCGGACCATGCTTGCCCCGCCCGAACTCAAGGCGGTCCACCCGCTCGGCAAATCGCCGGTGATCGAGGACCGCGATACCGGCCTGACTGTCGCCGAAACCGGTGCGATCGTCGACTATCTCGTCGCCAGGACCGGCCAGCTCGGCGCCCCGGTCGATACCGCCGCCGCGCTGCGCTACGGCTTCTGGCAGCATTATGCAGAAGGCTCGCTGATGCCGCCGCTGCTGGTCAAGCTGGTGCTTTCGCGCGTGCCGATCTTCGGCAAGACGGCGCAAAGGCGCATTCAGCCGATGATCGACAACCACCTCGATTATATCGAATCCGAGCTTGGCCAGCGCCCCTGGTTCGCGGGCGAGGACATGACCGCCGCCGACGTCATGATGAGCTTCCCGCTCGAAGCCGCGCGTGCCCGCGCCGGCCTCGGCGACAGCCGCCCGGCGACCATCGCCTGGCTCGCCAAGGTCCACGCGCGCCCCGCCTATCAGCGCGCGCTCGCCGCGGGTGGCCCTTATGCCTATGCATGATCGGCGATGGTGGACGCACTAGGGCTCGAACCTAGGACCCGCTGATTAAGAGTCAGCTGCTCTACCAACTGAGCTATGCGTCCCCGCAAGGAGGGGCGCCCGTAGCAACCTCCGCGCTGCCCCGCAACCCGCCAGTCGCCTGAATTGCCGATCAAGGGCGCTTTCGCCCCGCGCGGTCGATCGACATCAGGATGCCGAGCGAGAGCAGCACGGTCATCATCGCCGTGCCGCCAAAGCTGATCAGCGGCAATGGAATGCCGACCACCGGCGCAAGGCCCATGACCATCATCAGGTTGATCGCCACATAGAAGAAGATCGTCGTGGCGAGCCCCGCCGCTGCCAGCCGTCCGAACCGGGTCGGCGCACGCGACGACACCTTCATCGCCCAGCGAATCAGCAGCAGGAAACCGACGATAATCGCCACGCCGCCCAACAAGCCCCATTCCTCCGCCATTGTCGCGAACACAAAATCGGTATGCCCTTCGGGCAGATAGTCGAGGTGGCTCTGCGTCCCCTGCAGGAAGCCCTTGCCGAACACGCCGCCCGACCCGATCGCGATCTTGGACTGGGTGATGTGATAGCCCGCGCCCAGCGGATCGCTTTCGGGATCGAGGAAAATCAGCACGCGCTTGCGCTGGTAATCGTGCATCAGCGCAAAGGCGGCGGGCAGGGCAGCCGCGGCGAGCGCCGCAGCGGCCATGAACAATCGCAATGGCACGCCGGCGAGAAAGACGACAACCGTCCCGCCCGCCACGATCATCGTCGCGGTTCCCAGGTCGGGCTGCGCCAGCACCAGCAGGAACGGCAAGCCGATGAGGATCGCCGGCGGCCACAAGGCGTTCCAGCCGCGCAATTCGCCGGCGGGCAGGCGGTCATAGAACTGCGCCAGCGCCAGCACGATGGTCAGCTTCATGAGCTCGGACGGCTGCAGCCGGATCACCACCAGATCGAGCCAGCGCTGCGATCCGCCGCTGATGCCGCCGATCAGCTCGACCCCGAACAGGGCCAGCAGGACGGCAGCATAGGCCGGGTAGGCCGCCTTGCGATACGCCTCTTCGGGCACGCGCGACATGGCGAGCGCGAGGCCCACGAACATCGCGAACTTGGCGCCTTGCGAGCCGGCCCAGGGGCTGAGATGCCCGCCGGCCGCCGAGTATAGCACGACAAGGCCGAATCCGGTCAGCGCGAACACCAGGGCGAGCATGCCCCAGGGCAGTTGCGCCACGGGGCGGGGGATCACGCTCATTCGGGATCGCTCACATTGCCTGCCGCGGGCGGCGTGTCGGGCACGTCCGTGTCGCCCGAGACCGTGGGCACGACCGGTGGCGGCGGTGCCCTGTATGTCGCCGCGCGCGCCGCCATCCGCGTCTGCAGATCGCCACCCCAGTCCGCTTCGAGCGCCTGCAGCTTCTTCATTGCCGCGGGCGGATCGAACAGGAATTTGAGCGTGTCGCTGGCGATCGGTGCCGCAACGACGATATGGCCGCTATGTTCGAGGATGCAGGCCACCGCGTATTTTGGCTTGTCGAACGGCGCGAAGCCGACGAACAGCGAATGGTCGCGCAGCTTGAAGGGAAGGGCACTGTCCCCCAGCACCCCGCGGCTGCGTTCGGCCATGGTGATGCGCCGCACCTGCGCGGTGCCGGTCTTGCCTGCCAGCAGCACCCCCGGCAAGCCGAGTCTGGCACTGCCCGCGGTACCATTGCCATTGACCACCGCGCTCATCGCTTCGTGGACGAAGGCGAGATGTTCGGGCGTGACCGGCAGCAGCGGCGCCGAGGGCGGATTGTTGCGCTTGATCAGCGTCGGCACCAGCGCACGGCCGCTGGCAATGCGCGCCGCCATCACCGCCAGTTGGAACGGATTGGCGAGCACATAGCCCTGACCGATCGACGCGTTTATGCTGTCGGTGACCCGCCACTCCTGCTTGTACTTCTGCAACTTCCACGCCGGATCGGGCACCGTGCCAAAGCTTTGCGAGCCATAGGGCAGATCGTATTTCTCGCCCAAGCCGAGCATCCGTGCCGCATCGGCAAAGGGCTGGTAGCCCAGGCGCTGCGCCATAGTGTAGAAATAGACGTCGCAACTCTGCTCGACTGCGCGGTGCATGTTGACCGCGCCATGCCCGCTGCGCCGCCAGCAGTGGAACACGCCGCTGCCGACGCGGTACGCCCCCGAGCAATTGACCGTTGCATTGGGATCAACGCCAACGCCAAGCAGCGCCACTGCATTCATTGGCTTGACCGTTGATCCGGGCGGGTAAAGCCCCTGCAGCGCCTTGTTGCGCAGCGGCAGGTGGTCGTCGCCCGCGAGCCCTGCATACTCGCGGCGGCCGATGCCGTCGGAAAAGCTGTTCGGATCGTAGGCCGGCATTGAAACGAGCGCGCGGATCTCGCCCGTCTCGCAGTCGATCACGGTCAGCGCGCCGCTATTTCCCCCCATCCGCCGCGCGGCGTAATCCTGCAGCGCGGCATCGATGGTCAAATGCAGGTTATTCCCCGGCACGTCGGGCCGCGTGGTCAATTCGCGGACCAGCTTGCCCCGTGCGGTCACCTCGCTGCGTCGCGCGCCAGGCTTGCCCTTGAGATACGGCTCCATGACGCGTTCGAGCGCATCCTTGCCGACCTTATAGCCCGGGGTGATCAGCAGCGGGTCCTTGGTCGTCTTGTAATCGTCCGCCGATGCCGCGCCGACATAGCCGAGCAGATGGCCGACACCGGCACCGAGCGGATAATGCCGCGCAAACCCTTGGCTTGGTGCTACGCCAGGCAGATCGGGCGCGCGGATCGAAAGCGCGGCGTAGGTCTCCCAGTCCAGATTTTCGGCGACCTGCACCGGCTGAAACCCCGCCGCCGCCGTGATGTCGCGTTCGATGCGGTCGCGGTCGTCGTCGCGCAGGCCGATCAGCTTTTGCAGCGCGTCAAGAGTCGCGGGCATGTCCTGCAGCCGGTCTGGGATCACGTCGACGCGGAATACCGTGCGGTTGAGCGCCAGAGGACGTCCGAAGCGATCGACGATCCAGCCGCGACGGGGCGGGATCAGTGACAGATTCACCCGGTTGCTCTCGGCGAGCAGCTTGTAGCGTTCCTGGTCGAAGATCGACAGCCATGCCATCCGCGCGGCGAGCAATCCGCCCAGCGCCAGTTGCGTGCCGCCCAACACGATACGCCGCCGAGTAAATACCAGATGGGCTTGCGCGTCGGTGACGCTGCGCTTGCCGAGCAGGTTCACTGCGCCGGTCGCCGTCGATTGAGCCAGGCCACGCTGCGCATCGCCAGAGGATAGCACAGCACCGCGCAAAGCCATTGCGGCACCAGCAACCATGGCGCGGGCACCCCGCCGACCAAACCAGCCAGCGCCCAGCCGAGTACCAGCTGGAACGCGACTAGGCCCGCCGCGATCGCCCAGTCCTGCCACAGATCGCGGAACAGCACGCGCTGGTCGAGTGCCTCGATCACCAACAGGGCCGCGGTCCAGCCGGCCACGCCCGTGCCGAGCGGGGCACCGCTGAACAGGTCGTCGATCAGTCCCAGTGGAATTCCTGCCCAAGGCGCGATCAGATCGGCGCGCAGCAGTCGCCAGGCGATCAGCATGAGCAAGCCGAATGGCGGCAGTATCGGCACAGTGGCGATGAGCGGAAGTAGCACTAGCAGCGATCCAAATATGATCGATGCCACGGGCAGTGCTAGGCGAGCGACTGGCGGCGCAGGTCGATAGGAACGAATGATCGAGATGCGCATCATGGCGCGTCCGGCGCCGGCGGCAGATCGCCCTGGGGCTGAAATGGCCGCTCGACGATCGCAAGGTCCAGCCGGGAAGGATCGGCCAGCGGCCGCGCCACCGCCGCGTCATTGGCCAGCACGCGGACCACCGCCACCGGGACTCCGGGCGGGTAGATTCCCCCCGCGCCCGAAGTCACCAGCAGATCGTCGACTCTAAACGGATTGCCGCCCGCCTGCAGCGCGCGCACGACTAAGGCGCCGTCGCCGCGCCCGGTCGCGAGCGCGGGCAGCCCATCGCTCAGCCGCTGCACGGGCACGACATTGCCGCTGTCGATGATCAGCAAGACGCGCGCGGTGATCCGGCCCGCCGCGACGATGCGCCCGACCAAGCCTTCGGACGAGCGCACCGGCTGCCCGCTGGCAACACCGTCTCGGCTGCCGGCGGAAAGCGTTGCGTAACGATGCACATTAGCGCCGGTGGAAGCGATCAGCCGCGCCGCGACCACTGGCGCACGCGATCCTTCGACGATCCGCGCCAGCCGCTTGAGCCGATGATTCTCGTGTTCAATGGCCTGTGTTTCGATCAATTTGGCCCGCGCGCCGCGCAGTTCTGCGTCAAGCGCGCGATTCTTCGAACCCGCGTCGATATAGGCCATCACGCCCTCATAAGCATCGGTCACCCCGCGCGAGACTTGGCGTCCGGTGATCGCCACCGGCGCGGTCAGATCGGCGAACACGCTCTGGATCGCCGCATGGCCCTGCGGATCAAAGCGCGCGGTGACCGCAAGCAGGAGACCTGCCAGCACGCCGGCGACCGCGACGACATAGCCGACGAACAGCGTATATTGCGCGCGGCGCGAAAATCCGGGCCGCGCTCGTTGCGGCGGCGCCAAGGCCGATGCCTCAGCCGGTCTGGAGGACGCCGCGGAAGATCGGGTCCTCCAAGGCACGGCCGGTGCCGAGCGCGACGCAGGTCAGCGGATCGTCGGCAACCGAGACGGGCAGGCCGGTCTCGTCGCGCAGCACTTCGTCGAGCCCTTCGAGCAGCGCGCCGCCGCCGGTCAGCACGATCCCCTGATCGACAATGTCTGCCGCCAATTCGGGCGCGGTGTTCTCCAGCGCGATGCGCACGCCTTCGACGATCGTACCGACGGGTTCGCTGAGTGCTTCGGCGATCTGCCCCTGGTTGATCGTGATTTCCTTGGGCACGCCATTGACGAGGTCGCGGCCCTTGATGTGAATCGTCTTGCCCACACCGTCCTCGGGCGGCTTGGCGATGCCGATATCGAACTTGATTCGCTCGGCGGTCGCTTCGCCGATGAGGAGATTATGGTTACGGCGGACGTAGGAGACGATCGCATCATCCATCTTGTCGCCGCCGACGCGCACGCTGGTCGAATAAGCGACGCCGCGCAGCGACAGCACCGCGACCTCGGTGGTGCCACCGCCAATATCAACCACCATGCTGCCGATCGGCTCGGTCACCGGCATGCCCGCGCCGATCGCCGCGGCCATAGGCTCCTCGATCAGCCACACCTGGCTGGCACCCGCGTTCGAGGCGGCGTCGCGGATCGCGCGGCGCTCGACCTTGGTCGATCCCGACGGGACGCAGATGACGATTTCGGGCGAACGGAACGGGCTGGGTTTCTTGCCGCCATGGACCTTGCGGATAAAGTGCTTGATCATGTCCTCGGCGACGTCGATGTCGGCGATCACCCCGTCGCGTAATGGGCGGATCGCCTGGATGCTTTCGGGCGTCTTGCCCATCATCAGCTTGGCGTCGTCGCCCACGGCCTTGACCCGCGACACTCCGCCATTGGTCTCGATCGCCACGACCGAAGGCTCGTTGAGCACGATGCCGCGCCCGCGGACGTAAACGACAGTGTTGGCGGTGCCGAGGTCGATCGCCATGTCGTTCGACATGAACTTGAAAAATCGGAACAGGGGATTTGCCATGGGGGGGAGCCGAAATGCCTTTTAGCGGGGCGGCCGGGCGGGGATTTCGCGCGGCTCGCGGTGACGCGCGGCTTGGGCTAGGGAGGCAAAAGTGTCAATACGACGGCTCCCGCAGAACCTGATCAACCGCATTGCCGCGGGCGAGGTGGTCGAACGTCCGGCTTCGGCGCTCAAGGAACTGGTCGAGAACGCGCTCGACGCAGGAGCGACACGGATTGCGGTTGATCTCGCGGGTGGCGGGATCGACGGGATCACGGTTACCGACGACGGCTGCGGCATGGCCCGTGGCGACATCGCCCTGGCGCTCGAACGCCACGCCACGTCGAAATTGCCCGACGATGCGATCGAAGCGGTCGCCACGATGGGCTTTCGCGGCGAGGCCTTGCCGTCGATCGCCAGCGTCGCGCGGTTGATCATCGAAAGTCGCACGCGTGAGGGCGAGGGCTGGGCGCGGACCGTCGACAACGGGGAGGTCATCGCGGACGGGCCCGTTGCCATGCCGCCGGGCACGCGCGTTCGGGTCGAAGCCTTGTTCGCCGCTGTCCCGGCGCGGCGCAAATTCCTGCGCACCGCGCGGAGCGAGTTCGCGGCCTGCATGGATGTCCTCCGACGGCTGGCGATGGCACGGAGCGACGTCGCCTTTCAGGTTAGCCATGACGGGCGCCGTGTGCTCGCGGTACAGGCGGAGGAGCGCGCGGCCCGCGTTGCGGCGCTGATCGACCGACAGCTTGCCGATGCTGGCGTGCCGTTGTCGCACGAGCGCGGCGGAGTAACCTTGGCTGGCGTGGCCGGATTGCCAACCTACAATCGCGGAGTCGCCGATCACCAATATCTGTTCGTCAACGGCCGGCCGGTGAAAGATCGCACGCTCGCCGGCGCGATCCGTGGCGCCTATTCCGACCGTCTGGCGCGCGACCGGCACGCGGTCGTCGCGCTGTTCATCGACGTGCCGCCGGGCGAGGTCGATGTGAACGTCCATCCGGCCAAGACCGAAGTGCGCTTCCGCGACGCCGCCAACGTCCGCGCGTTGATCGTCGGCGGGCTGCAGCGCGCGCTCGACGGGGCGGGCGTCCAGCGCGCGCCGCTGCCGAGCAACGCGGCGATGCGCGGGTGGACCGCTGAATCACTCTCTCAATTCAACCTTCGTCATTCCCGCGTACACGGGAATCCATCTGCTGTCCGACCCGCGCTTGGCGGGATCAGCAGCTGGGCCCCCGCCTTCGCGGGGGTGACGGAAGAGATGTTAGCCGATCCCGGTACAGCTTTCCGGACGCCCGTGCCCGAACCGGCTCCCCTCACATCCCACCAGCCACTCGGCCGGGCACGCGCCCAGATCGCTGCGACCTATATCGTTGCCGAAGCAGCGGACGGCCTGATCCTCGTTGATCAGCATGCGGCACACGAACGCCTTGTCCTCGAACGGATGCGTGCCGCTCGCGCTGACGGCGCGGTGCCGAGCCAGCCCTTGCTGATGCCCGAAGTCGTCGAACTCGACGAGACCGCGTGTGACCGCCTGGAAGATGCTGCCGCAGACCTCGCCGAGTTCGGACTCGAACTCGAACGCTTCGGGGCCGCCGCGGTGCTTGTCCGCAGCTTGCCCGCTGCGCTCGCGGGCGCGGCGGTCGGTCCGCTGATCCTCGATCTCGCCGATGAACTCGCCAGTCACGGACAAGCGTTATCGCTTGCCGAGCGTCTCGATCACGTCGCCGGCACCTTCGCCTGTCACCACAGTGTCCGTGCTGGGCGCGTGCTTTCGCTTGCCGAAATGGACGCGCTGCTGCGCGAGATGGAGATCACGCCGAATTCCGGCCAATGCAACCATGGCCGCCCCACCTGGGTGAAGCTGGCGCATAGCGACATTGAGCGGCTGTTCGGTCGGAAATAGTCTAGCCGCCGAAGGTGTAGGACAGGCCGAGACCGCCCGAATATTGGTTACGCGAGCCGACGGCGCGCACCAGCTGCGAGCGGCCCGCGTCGTCGATCAGCCGGTCGTATTTGCCATAGCCGTAAACACCGAACCGTTCGTTCAGCGCGAACCTCACACTGCTTGTGCCGCCGACCGCCTGCAGCCCGCTGCCGGGGCGGTAAGCGGGCAGGGCGCTGCCCGCAGGCACGCCGAAATAGGCACGCTGATATTTACCGTCGGACCAAGTCAGGCGCGGTCCGATTGAGAACAGCCATTTGTCCGCGTCGCGCGCAATGTAATCGGCACCGATGGAGCCGGTTAGTCCCTTGTGACCGGTTACACCCTTGCGGCCCTCGATACGAAAGCGCAGCGACGGGATAGGTGTGATCGCGGCATAAGCGCCGGCTTCGATCGAGAACTTTACTTCGGGCGCCAGGCCATTGGTGTCTTTGAGCTTGCGCTTGCCTTCGAAGCCGACGACCGGACCGAACTGAAACCAGCCGCCCGGACTGGTCAGCGAAAAGCCGGCCCCGTCATCGGGAGCGGCGAAGGCGAAGGGTTTGTCGCCGCGCGCGCGATTGACGATGATCAGCGGCGCCACGCCGGGCTTGTCAGCGCCGGGATAGGCCGGCACGAGAGCGGCGCCCAGCGTCACGCGATAGCGCCACGGCTCCTTGTCCTGCGCTGCCGAGACGGTAGCGATCGAGGCCAGCGCGAAGCCGAGCAGAACGCGAGACGAATTGAACATATTGTTCCCCTTATTTGTTCAGGCTTGTCGCCAGAGACGCATGAAAAGCCGAGATGTTGCATGGGCAGGATAAGCCGGGAAGCGCCTTATGTCATGGCTGTGACATGATTGTCGCACCGATCATCGTCACGGCATTGCTGGGCGATGCGGACTTCGGCTGGCTAGACGCGCAGCGGCGCGCTCATTTCCCGCCCGAACGCAATCATTTGCGTGCCCATCTGACGATGTTCCATCACCTGCCGCCGTCATGCGAGCGCCAGTTGCTGGATACTTTAAAAAGCGAAGTGCGCTCAGCGGCGCCATCGGCGCGCCTCAGCGCCTTGGTCAATCTCGGGCGTGGCGTGGCCTATCGTGTCGACAGCCCCGAGCTGGCCGATATCCGCGCGCGTTTGGCGGATCGCCTGGCCGGCCTGCTCACGCCGCAGGATGCCGCGCCGTGGAGGCCGCACATCACCGTGCAGAACAAGGTCGCACCTGAACAGGCGCGGCTGTTGCTCGCCGAACTTTCGGCCGGCTTCGCTCCAGGTCCGCTCACGATCGCTGGTCTTGCCGCACATTGGTATCGCGGCGGGCCGTGGGAGCCCTTGGCGCGCTACCGCTTCAGGGGGTGAGCGCGGCGTTGGCGACGCTCAGCACGGCGCGAACGCTCGCGGTGGCCACGTCGGCATCGATGCCGACGCCGAACACTGTGCGACCGTCGGGCGTGCGTGCCTCGACATAGGCCGCCGCTTGCGCGTCGGTGCCGTGGCCAAGGGCATGCTCAGCGTAATCGGCGATTTCCAACGTAGCGCCAGTTTCCGCCAACGCTGCAACGATCGAGGAGATCAGGCCATTGCCGCGCCCGGTCAGGCTCATCCGGTGGTCGCCATCGCTCACCGTGCCGGCAAAGATGCGATCGCCATCGGCGGCGCGCGTCTCGGTGTAATCGAGCAGGCGCAGCCGCCCTGGTGCCAGATAGGTCGCCTCGAACGCCGCCCAGATATCCGCTGCCCCCAATTCGCGGCTGCTCTCATCGGCCAGCCGCTGCACGTGACGCGAGAAATCGGCCTGAAGACGCTTGGGCAGCTTGAGGCCCTTATCCTGTTCCAGCACCCAGGCGACGCCGCCTTTGCCCGACTGCGAATTGACGCGGATCACCGCTTCATAGTTGCGCCCGACATCCACCGGGTCGATCGGCAGATACGGCACATCCCAAAACTGGTCATTGCGAGCGCCCTGCGCGGCAAAGCCCTTCTTGATCGCGTCCTGATGGCTGCCCGAAAAGGCTGTAAACACCAGTTCGCCGGCATAGGGGCTGCGCGGATGCGTCTTGATGCCGGTGCAGTATTCGACGGTGCCGACCACCTCGTCGATGTCCGAAAAGTCGAGCCCCGTGGCGACGCCCTGCGAATACATGTTCATCGCGACGGTGACTAGGTCGACATTGCCGGTCCGCTCGCCATTGCCGAGTAGGCAACCCTCCACCCGGTCCGCGCCCGCCAGCAGCCCCAATTCGGTCGCCGCCACGCCGGTGCCGCGGTCGTTATGCGTGTGCAGCGAGATAACCACGCGGTCGCGGTGCGGGATGTGGCGCCCGAACCACTCGATCTGATCGGCATAGACGTTGGGCGTTGCCGCCTCGACCGTCGCCGGCAGGTTGAGGATGATCGGCTGCTCCGCCGTCGGCTGCAGCACGTCCATCACCGCCGCGCAGACCTCGACCGAAAACTCCAGCTCGGCGGTCGAAAACGTCTCGGGCGAATATTCGAAATGCCATTCGGTATCGGGATATCTCGCTGCCTGATCGCGCAGCACCTTGGCGCCGTCGATGGCGATCTGCTTGATGTCGGCGCGCTCCATGCCGAAGACGATCCGCCGCCACGCCGGGCTGACGGCATTGTAGAGATGGACGATCGCCCTTGGCGCACCTTGAAGGCTCGCAAAGCTCGTCTCGATCAGATCGCGGCGCGACTGCGTCAGCACCTGGATCGTCACGTCATCGGGGACCGTCCCGCCGCGTACCAACCCCTGGATGAAGTCGAACTCGGTGGCGCCAGCGCTGGGAAAGCCGACCTCGATTTCCTTCAATCCGAGCCGCACCAGCAAGTCGAAGAAACGCGCCTTCCGTTCCCCGTCCATCGGGTCGATCAGCGCCTGATTGCCGTCGCGCATGTCGGTGCTCAGCCAGCGCGGCGCCCGCGTGATCGTTCGCGATGGCCATTGCCGGTCGGGCAAGTCGATGGGGGGGAAGGGGCGGTATTTGACGGAGGGGTCGCGCAGCATGGTCTGGTCTCGTCGCTTCGGTTGCGGGTCGGTCAGGGCCCTTAGGCGGCGAGGCGTGGCCGGCACGCCGAACGGTTGCGCCTAAGGGCGCGTAAGTCGAAGCAGGCGCGATGGGGCGCGGTTCATGCCGCTTTGTTAAGGCGGCATGGTTAACAAGTCCATTCCCGCTGACTCATGGACGCGAAAGCATTTCATACCTATGTGGCGAAGCTCATGCGGTTGATCCTCCTCCTCAGCGCGCTGCTCAGCGCCATTGCTGGGTATACGCCCGCGGCGGCTGCGCGCCCGGTCGAGGCAGGGCAGGTCCTGCGCATCGTCGAACCGGCCGCCCTGGCGGTCGCCGCGCGCCCCGCGAATGAGGCCACGCCTGCCGCGCAAATCGCGCTGGACGATGGCGCGCCAGCCTTGGCGAGCCGTCCGCTTTATGCCGACCGCCTGCTGATCTAGCGCCTGCGCGCTTCCCGTTTCAGCCAAGTCCCGCGCTTATGCGCGCATCTCGTATTTCAGGACACTTCCATGCTCGGCACCATCGCCAAGGCCATTTTCGGCTCGTCCAACGACCGCTACGTCAAGTCGCTCGGCGGCACGGTCGCCAAGATCAACGGCTTCGAAACCAACATCGCGGCTTTGACCGACGAGGAGCTCGCGGGTCAGACCGTCAAGTTCCGCGCGCGGCTCGCGGAGGGCGAGATGCTTGACGCGATCCTGCCCGAAGCCTTTGCAACGGTGCGCGAGGCCGCCAAGCGCGTGCTTGGCCAGCGCCACTACGATGTTCAGATGATCGGCGGCATCGTCCTCCACCGCGGCGAAATCGCCGAAATGCGCACGGGCGAGGGCAAGACGCTCGTCGCCACGCTCGCTTGCTATCTCAACGCGCTCGACGGCAACGGCGTCCATGTCGTTACGGTCAACGATTACCTCGCGCGCCGCGACGCCGGCTGGATGGGTCAGGTCTACAAATTCCTGGGCCTGACCGTGGGCGTGATCGTCCCCAATCTCAGCGATGCCGAACGCCGGGAGGCCTATGCCGCGGACATCACTTATGGCACCAACAACGAATTCGGCTTTGATTACCTGCGCGACAATATGAAGTATGAGCGCGGCCAGATGGTCCAGCGACCATTCTCGTTCGCCATCGTCGACGAAGTCGACTCGATCCTTATTGATGAGGCACGCACGCCGCTAATTATCTCGGGCCCGACCGACGACAAGTCCGAGCTGTACATGCAGGTCGACAAGCTGGTGAAGCAGCTCGAGCCCGAGGATTACGACAAGGACGAGAAGCAGAAGTCGATCATCCTCACCGAGGACGGCACCGAAAAGATGGAGCGGCTGCTCGAGGCGGCGGGCCTGCTCGAAGGCGCCAACCTCTACGATTTCGAGAACACTCAGGTCGTCCATCACACCAACCAGGCGCTGCGGGCCAACGTGATGTTCAAGCGCGACACCGATTATATCGTGAAGGACGGCAAGGTCGTCATCATCGACGAATTCACTGGCCGCATGATGGACGGGCGCCGCTGGTCCGACGGGCTGCATCAGGCAGTCGAGGCCAAAGAAGGGGTGGAAATCGAGGCCGAGAACCAGACGCTCGCCTCGATCACCTTCCAGAACTATTTCCGCATGTATCCGAAACTCGGCGGCATGACCGGCACCGCGGCGACCGAGGCCGCCGAATTTCACGACATCTACAAAATGAACGTAGTGACCATCCCGACCAACGTCCCCGTCAAGCGCATCGACGAGGAAGACGAGTTCTACAAGAATACGCAGGACAAATTCGGCGCGATCGCCAAGTCGATCCGCGAAAAGTCGCTCGCCGGGCAACCCGTGCTGGTCGGCACCGTGAGCATCGAAAAGTCGGAGTTGCTGAGCGAATTCCTCAACGCCGAGGGCGTCACGCACAACGTCCTCAACGCGCGCTTCCATGAACAGGAAGCGCATATCGTGGCGCAGGCCGGCCGCCTCGGGGCAGTGACCGTCTCGACCAACATGGCCGGCCGCGGCACCGACATTCAGCTTGGCGGCAATGCAGATTTCCGCATTGCCGACGAGTTGAAGGACATGGCGCCGGGGCCGCAGCGCGATGCCGCCGAAGCCGCGATCCGCGCCGAGATGGAGGCGGAAAAGCAGCAGGTGCTTGCCGCCGGGGGGTTGTTTGTGCTCGCCACCGAGCGCCACGAAAGCCGCCGCATCGACAATCAGCTGCGTGGGCGTTCGGGGCGTCAGGGCGATCCGGGCCTCAGCAAATTCTACCTCAGCCTCGACGACGATCTGCTGCGCATCTTCGGGCCGGACACGATGTTCGCCAAGATGATGAACAACAATCTGGCCGACGGCGAGGCGATCGGTTCGCGCTGGCTCTCCAAGGCGATCGAAACCGCGCAGAAGAAGGTCGAAGCGCGCAATTACGACGTCCGCAAGCAGGTCGTCGAATATGACGACGTGATGAACGACCAGCGCAAGGTGATCTACGAGCAGCGCGGCGACATCATGGACTCGGAAACCGTCGACGAGGTGGTGCAGGACATGCGCGCCGAGACGGTCAACGCGCTGGTCGGCGATGCCTGCCCGCCCAATTCCTATCCCGAAACCTGGGATGTGGCGGGGCTGGTCGAGCGGTCGGCCGATGTGCTCGGCGTCGACGCGCCGGTTGCAGCCTGGGCGGCCGAGGAGGGCATCGACCCCGAAGCGATCGACGAACGACTTCAGGCCGAAGCGGACAAGGTGATCGCGGACAAGGTCGCGACGCTCGATCCGGACGTGTGGCCGCAGGTCGAAAAATCGGTGCTGCTGCAGAATCTGGATCATCACTGGAAGGAACATCTGGCGACGCTCGATGCGCTGCGTCAGGTCATCCACCTCCGCGCTTACGCGCAGAAGACGCCGATCAATGAGTATAAGCACGAGGCGTTCGCGCTATTCCAGCGCATGCTCGACAGCATTCGCGAGGACGTCACGCGTACGCTTGCCAACGCGCAGTTCATGATGCCGTCCCAGGCCGAACTGCCGCGGATGCCCGAATTCATGCTTAGTCACACCGATCCGCTGACCGGCGAAGACGACGCGCGCGGCATCGGCCAGGGCGGCATGATCACCACGCGCTTGCCCCCGCTGCAAATGGTCCAGCCGAACGCGGCGGACATTGGCGAGGATCCGGCGAATTGGGCAGGCGTGGTCAGCCGCAACGCCCCGTGCCCGTGCGGATCGGGCAGTAAGTACAAGCACTGCCACGGACAATTGTAAGGCAAGTCCAACAGTCGCCCCTGCGCAGGCAGGGGCCGAGCTCGACCCCAAAGCTGCCGGTTCGCCTTAATCGAAGAGCCCATTCGCGAGAGGCGAGGACGGTGAATTCGCACCAACCGCCGGCTGGCGAACGTGCCCGACCTTCGCTACGGCGGGACATGACTCGCATTGCCGATATCCCCCTTGGTCTAACCTTCGACGACGTCCTGCTCCGCCCCGGCGCCAGCGAAGTGCTTCCGGGCGAGGCCGACACCCGCACCCGGCTGACGCGCAACATCGATCTCAACATCCCGATCCTCAGCGCCGCGATGGACACCGTGACCGAGGCGCGCATGGCGATCGTCATGGCGCAGCTCGGCGGGCTCGGCGTACTGCACCGCAATCTGACCGTCGCCGAACAGGCCGATGCGGTCCGCGCGGTCAAGCGCTTCGAAAGCGGCATGGTCGTCAACCCGATCACCATCCAGCCACACCAGACGCTGGCCGAGGCGCGCGCGCTGATGGCCGCGCATCACATTTCGGGCATTCCGGTGGTCGAGGCGTCGGGCAGGCTCGTCGGCATCCTGACCAACCGCGACGTGCGCTTTGCCGAGAATGCCGGGCAGCCGGTCAGCGAGCTGATGACCCGCGACAATCTCGCCACCGTGCAGGAGGGCGTCAGCCGCCAGGAGGCGCAGCGCCTGCTGCATCAGCGCCGCATCGAGAAACTGATCGTGGTCGACCGGGATTACCGCTGCACCGGCCTGGTCACGGTCAAGGACATCGAAAAGGCGGTCGCCTATCCGCATGCGACCAAGGACGATAGCGGCCGCCTGCGCGTCGCCGCCGCGACGACCACCGGCGATGGCGGCTTCGCGCGGACCGAGGCGCTGATCGATGCGGGCTGCGACCTGATCGTCATCGACACCGCGCACGGCCATTCAAAAATGGTCGGGGAGGCTGTCGCGCGCGTGCGCAAGCTGAGCAACGAAGTGCAGATCATGGCGGGCAATGTCGCCACCGGCGAGGCGACCCGCGCGCTGATCGAGGCCGGCGCGGACGCCGTCAAGGTCGGCATCGGCCCGGGGTCCATCTGCACCACCCGCGTCGTTGCCGGCGTCGGCGTGCCGCAGCTCACCGCGGTGATGGAATCGGCCGAGGAAGCCGCCAAATCGGACGTGCCGGTGGTCGCCGATGGCGGACTGCGCACGTCGGGCGATATCGCCAAGGCGCTGGCCGGCGGGGCGGGGGCGGTGATGGTCGGCTCGCTACTCGCGGGAACCGAGGAAGCGCCCGGCGAAACCTTTCTTTATCAAGGGCGTGCGTACAAATCCTATCGCGGCATGGGCAGTGTCGGCGCGATGGGCCGCGGCTCGGCCGACCGCTATTTCCAAGGGGACATCAAGGACCAGCTCAAGCTGGTTCCCGAAGGCATCGAGGGTCAGGTCGCTTACAAGGGCCAGGCCAAGGACGTCATCCACCAGCTCGTCGGCGGCGTGAAGGCGGCGATGGGCTATACCGGCGCGGCGACGATCGCCGACCTCAAGGACCGCGGCAATTTCGTGCGCATCACCAATGCCGGCCTGCGCGAAAGCCACGTCCACGACGTGAGCATCACCCGCGAGGCGCCCAATTACCCGACGCAGTAATTTCCCTCTCCCTAGAGGGGAGAGGGTCGGCTCGGCGAAGCCGAGCGGGGTGAGGGGGCGGCAAGGCCCTCACCCTGCCGCTGCGCGGCTGTCTCTCCCCCTTGCAGGAAGAGGGCGATGACCCCCTCCGCCCGTACCCAGGCCGCCATCGAGCTTCTCGACCTTATCCTCGCCGCGCAAGCCAGCGCCGACACCGTCATCGCGAACTGGTTCAAGACCCGCCGTTATGCCGGCTCGAAAGACCGCAAGGCGGTGCGCGAACTCGTCTATCGCGCCATCAGACGCTTCGGAGACGCGCCAAAAGGCGGCCGGATGGCACTGGTGGCGCTGTCCGACGATGACGATGCGCTTGCCGCCACCTTCGACGGCAGTGCTTATGGGCCCGCGCGAATCCAGCCCGGCGAACCGCGCGCCGCCGGTGGCCCCATGCCCGCCTGGCTGGCGGATCGCCTGCCCGAAGAGCTGCTCGGCCGCGCCCCGCTCGACCTGCGCGTCAACAGTTTGAAAGCTCAACGCGACGAGGTCGCGCCGCTGTTTCCCGGCGCGGACTCGATCGGCGTCCATGGCTTACGCCTCGCCGAGCCTGCCAATGTCGAAGCCACCGAGGCCTATCGCACCGGCCTGGTCGAGGTGCAGGATCATGGCAGCCAGCTGATCGTCGAGGCCTGCCAGGCCGCCCCGGGCATGACCGTTATCGACCTCTGCGCCGGCGCCGGCGGCAAGACCCTGGCGCTTGCTGCCGCGATGCGGAACCAGGGCCGTCTGATCGCCTGCGACACCAACCGCGACCGCCTCCGCCGCCTCCAGCCCCGCGCCGGGCGTGCCGGGGCGCAGGCCGAAATCCGCTTACTGGACGGTGGCAACGAAGCTGCCCAACTTATTGATCTGCGGGGACAAGCAGATGTGGTGCTGGTCGATGCCCCATGCTCGGGCACGGGCACCCTTCGCCGCAATCCCGAAGCCCGCTGGCGTCTCACTCCCGATCGCGTCGCGGCCCTGATCTCGCTGCAAAATCATGTGCTTAACCTTGCCGCCCCCCTCGTCAGACCCGGCGGCGCCCTGGTCTATGCGGTCTGCTCCCTTCTCGACGAGGAAGGCCCGGCCCAGGCCGCCGCTTTCCTCCGGGGCCATCCCGGCTGGGCCTTTCAGCCATTGTCTTTTGGCACCCCAATGGCCCCTGGCGTCCATCTCACCCCGAAACGGGACGGCACCGATGGATTTTTCGTCGCACGGCTCGCAAAGCCGTGTTAGCCGTCATCGCCCGTGAGGAGATGGTGATGCGGCTGGTTGTGACCCTCGGAGCCCTGATGCTGGTTTCGGCCGCACCCGCGCCATTGCCGCCGGCGACCGCGCCGGTGCCGCTGTCCGCTCAAGGGCAGGCCGCCTCTGCCGCCGGACAATATGACACCGCGACCGATCTGCTCGAAAGTGCGCTCGCCGCCGATCCGCGCAATCGCACCGCCTATCTCACGCTCGCCGATATCGCCCGCAAGCAAGGCCTGCCCGGCAAGTCGATCCGTCTTTACCGTCAGGCACTGGCGCTCGATCCCAACGACCGTGCCGCGCTGGCGGGGCAGGGCCAAGCGTTGATCGACAAGGGTGCGGTCGCCAAGGCGCGCGAAAATCTCGACAGGCTGGCCAGGCTCTGCCGTGGGGCGTGCCCGGAACAATTGGCGCTGGCCAATGCGGTCAACCGCGCAGGGGCCGCGCAAACCGCCGCCAAGCAGTAATCAGCGCCGCATCGCGCGCGCGACCGTGACGAATTCGCCGATCGATAGGGTCTCGGCGCGCCGTGAGGCGTCAATGCCGGCAATCGCCAACGCGTCGAGCGCGCCCGCCAGGCCCTTGAGCGATTGCCGCAACATCTTGCGCCGCTGGCCGAACGCCGCCGCCGTGAGCGCTTCCAGATCGGCGAAGCGCACGCCTTCCGGCTGCACGCCGGGCACGACATGCACCACGGCCGACATCACCTTGGGCGGCGGGGTGAAGGCCGAGCGATGCACCCGCATCGCGATCCGCGCTTCCGATCGCCAACCCGCCAGCACCGCCAGGCGGCCATAAGCACTGCTGCCCGGTGCCGCGACGATACGCTCCGCCACTTCCTGCTGGAACATCAGTGTCAGCGACGCCCAACGAGGGGGCCAATCCTCTCCCGATAGCCATTGAACGAGCAATGCCGTGCCGACATTATAAGGCAGGTTTGAAATGATATGCCCGCCCGGGGGCAGCACCTCAGGCAGCGGGATCGCCAGCGCATCGCCTTCGACGACCCTAAGCCGGGCGTCACCCAATTCGGCGAGCGCGGGCAGGCAGCGGCGGTCGCGCTCGACGACCGTCACCCGCGCCCCCGCATCGATCAACGCCCGCGTGAGCCCGCCCGGGCCCGGGCCGACCTCATAGACCGCGCCGTCGCGCAAATCGCCCGGAATTGCCGCGATCCGCGCGAGCAACTGGCTGTCGAGCAGAAAATTCTGGCC
>CAXTPT010000025.1:0-39126 GCA_964246315.1 uncultured Sphingomonadaceae bacterium
CGACTGGACGATCGACCCCGCCCGCCGCCCGCCCGCTGCGCTGTGGAAACCGCTTATCGCAACCCCCGATGGCCTTGCCGCTACCACCGCCTGGTACCGTCGCCACGGGCTGATTTAAGTGACCTTTTTGCAACGCAGCATCGGCAAAAAGCGGGGTCTTCCGCACCGCGGTTGAAGCTGTCACGCCGATGAAACATAGCGTCCGCAGGGGACCGGCAGGGCGGCTCGATTCGCCGCAACAACATCGAAATTCTCGAAAACTCTAGGGGTTTGGGCAACATGAAGAAGCAGCTGTTCAGCGGCGCGGCGCTCGTTGCGCTCGTCATTCCCGGCGTCGCGTTCGCGCAATCGACCGGCACCATCGACGCTGAAGAAACCATCGTCGTCACCGGCTCGCGCAACACGACCGGCATTCTTGGCGTCAAGGTTCCCGATACCCCCAAGGCGCAGACCGTGCTGGATAATCAGGTGTTGCGCCAGGCCGCGCCGGGCCAGTCCGTGCTGCAGGTCATCAACGTCGTTCCCAGCGTCAACTTCACCAACAACGACGCCTTCGGATCCTCGGGCGGCAACGTCCGCATCCGCGGCTTCGACGGCAACCGCGTGTCGCTGACCTTCGATGGTCTGCCGCTCAACGATACCGGCAATTACGCGATTTTCTCGAACCAGCAGCTCGATCCCGAAATCATCGGCTCGGTCAACGTCAACCAGGGCACGACAGACGTCGATTCGCCGACCGCCGCGTCGTCGGGCGGCACGATCAACTACCGCACCATCCTGCCGCAGGAAAATTACGGCGGGATGGTCGTCGGATCCTATGGCGAGACGCCGGGCGGCCGCCGTTTCTACCGTTTCTTCGGCAAACTGGAGACGGGCGACATTTTCGGCACCGGGGTGCGCGGGTTCATCTCGGCCTCGTCGGCGCGCAACGACAAGTTCCGGGGCTCGGGCGACATCTACAAGCAGCAATATAATGCGCGGCTATACAAGGCGTTCGCCAATGGCGACTTCGTTTCGCTTGGCGGCCACTACAATCAGAACCGCAACAACAGCTATCGCTCGATCACGCTCGCCCAGGCGGCGCTCGACATCCGCACCAACGGCCGTTTCAAGTTCGACAACAATCCGTTTTGCGCCCGGCCGACCTTCGGTCCTGGCCCTCAGAGCGAGGCGGCAACGCCGCAGCCGTCAACGGTGATCCCGTCGAACCAGGGCGTGACGTTCAACGCGCCCGCACCGTCGGGCCTCGATACGAGCTGCACCAACTATTACGGCGTGCGCATCAACCCGTCGAACACCGGCAACGTCCGTTACAATTCGAAATTCAGCATCACTGATGCGCTGACGTTCACGCTTGACGGGGGCTATCAGTACACGCTGGCCAATGGTGGCGGTTTCACGTCGCAGGCGTCGGCGACCGCGGACAACAGCACTGGCGAATCGTCGCTGCGGGTCAAGGCGTTCAACGCCGCAGGTCCGGGCGTCGATTTCAGCGGCGACGGCGATACGGCCGACACGCTGGCCTTCTACACCCCCAACAACACGCGGACGCACCGGTTCACCGTGCTGTCGTCGCTGCGTTACGATTTCAGCGACACGCAGTCGCTGCGCATCGCCTACGCCTTCGACAAGGGCCGGCATCGCCAGACCGGGCAATACGGTTTCCTCGATGCGGTGGGCAATCCGCAGAACGTGTTCGGCGGCCGCTACGGTGTCGGACCGCGCGACGCGAACGGCTATCAGCTGCGCACGCGCGATCGCTTCTCGATCGCCGAACTGAACCAAGTGTCGGGCGAATACCGCGGCAATTTCTTCGACTCGCTTGAAATCGTGCTCGGTGTCCGTGCGCCGTTCTTCAAGCGCAACCTGAACCAGTACTGCTACACGATCGTCAGCACGTCGAACCCGCTGTGCACGTCGGCCACGCTGGGCACCACGGCGATCCCGACAACGGCGGGTTATTTCGTCGTGCCGAACAATGTGACGGTCGCGGGCCTGCCGACGAACGCCGTCTACGCGCCGTTCCAGACGACGTACAAGTACGACAAGCTGCTGCCCAATCTGGGCTTCACCTTCCGCCCGATGGATCAGGTGCAGGTGTTCGGCGCGTACGCCAAGGGGTTGTCGGTGCCGCGTACCGACAATCTGTATCGCGCGCCGCGGGTCAATGTGACGCCGGAAACCAGCTCGAACTTCGATCTGGGCGTCCGCTATTCGAGCGCGACGATCCAGGCCTCGTTCGGTGGCTTCTACAATCGGTTCAAGAACCGCATTCAGCAGACCACCGACAACGATACGTCCAGCCCGACCTTCGGCCTGTCGATCGATCGCAATGTCGGCACCGTGGAGATCAAGGGTCTGGAAGCCACGCTGAACGTGCAGCCTTTCCCATGGTTGAGCTTCCGCGGCTATGGCTCGTACCTGGACGCGAAATATCAGGACAATCTGTTCGTCTCCTCGACCCTGACGTTGCCCATTGCCGGCAAGCGGCTGGTCGAAACGCCGAAATGGCAATATGGCTATCGTGCCCAAGTCAATTACGGGCCGGCGACGCTCGGGCTTGATTTCAAGCAGCGGACATCGCGCGCGGCGACCGACCTCAACGATCTGATCGTGCCCGGCTACAGCACGTTCAATATCGACGCGCGGTTCAGCCTGGCCGATTACGGCCTCAGCAAGACGTTCATCCAGGTCAATGTCGATAACCTGTTCAACACGCAGTATCTGGGTTCGATCAGCTCGACCCAGTCGCTGACGCAGAACTTCGCTGGCCTGGTCCCCGGATTGGCGACCACGGCGGCACTGTCGGGTGGATCGAATCCGTTCTTCCAGCCGGGTGCGCCGCGCGCCGTCGTGGTCTCGCTGCAGGTCGGCTTCTAAACCGGGCCGGCACCTTGATCTGAAACAGGCCGTCGCCCACGGGCGGCGGCCTTTTTTCATGCGCCCCGCTCGGTTAGGGGCGGCAGATGATTCGAGACACGATCCAGGCCGCCCAGACCGCGGCGATGAAGGCGGGCGACAAGGCCACGCTCGGCGCGGTGCGGCTGATGCTCGCCGCCATCAAGAATCGCGACATCGAAGCCCGCACCGGCAAGGCGCCGGCCGACGACGACACGCTCATCGTCGAAGTGCTGCAGAAAATGGTCAAGCAGCGCCGCGAGTCGATCGATATGTATGTGAAGGGCGGCCGGCAGGAACTGGCGGACGTCGAAGCCGCCGAAGTCGCGGTGATCGAGCGCTTCCTGCCCGCGATGCTGGGCGACGACGAAACGCGGGCGGCGATCGACGCCATCAAGACCGAAACCGGCGCCTCGTCGGTCAAGGACATGGGCCGCGTCATGACGCTGCTCAAGGAACGCCACGGCGCGCAGCTCGACATGAGCAAGGCAAGCGCGGCGGTGAGGGCGGCGCTCGTGTGACAATTTATAGCCCCTCCCTTCCAAGGGAGGGGTTGGGGTGGGTGAGTGGCCAGACGAATTGAGAAGGTGAAAGGCGAGCACGCGCACCGGATGCGCCGCGAGCCAACCGAGCCCGAAGCGCGGTTGTGGCGGCACCTCTCAAATTCTCAACTGGGTGGATTCAAATTTCGCCGACAAACGGTGATTGGACCATTCATCTGCGACTTTTCGTGTTCGCATAACGGGCTGGTTATCGAGATTGATGGCCACACACACGTCGCAGAGGACGATTTGCACCGCGATACGGTTCTCAATAATTTAGGCTATCACGTAACCCGCTTCACGAATGCGGATGTGATGGGCAATATCGATGGGGTGCTCCAAGCAATTCTAAGAGTGGCCACGCGTCTGCCGGAACGTCGCTATAAAGTGGTGACAGACCCACCCCAACCCCTCCCTTGGAAGGGAGGGGCTTAGAGTGTCTCTCTCCCCCGCCTTCCTGGACGAACTCCGCGCCCGCACCTTGCTGTCCGCGCTGGTCGGCAAGACCGTCAAATTGCAGCGCGCGGGGCGCGAATGGCGGGCCTGTTGCCCGTTCCATGACGAGAAGACCCCGAGCTTCTACGTCAACGACGCCAAGGGCTTTTACCATTGCTTCGGCTGTTCGGCGCATGGCGATGCGATCCGCTGGCTGACCGATCAGCGCGGCCTGCCGTTCATGGACGCGGTCAGGGAATTGGCCAATGCGGCGAGCCTGGAATTGCCCGCGCCCGACCCCCGCGAAGCGAGGAAGCAGGAGCGTGCCGCCGGGCTGCATGAGGCAATGGCCGCGGCCGAGGCTTGGTTCACCGAGCAATTGAACGGCGTCGAGGGCGGCGAGGCACGCGCTTACCTCAACAAGCGCGGCATCTCCCCCGAATTGGCGCGGAAATTCGGACTGGGGCTGGCGCCCGACAGCCGCGGCCGATTGAGGTCGGCACTGAGTAGGTTCGGCGATCCGATGCTGGTCGAGGCGGGACTGTTGATCGCGGTCGACGACAAGGAGCCGTACGACCGTTTCCGCGGCCGGCTGATGATCCCAATCTGCGATCCGCGCGGACGGACGATCGGCTTTGGCGGGCGTATCCTGGGCGCGGGCGAACCCAAATATCTCAACTCCCCCGATACGCCGCTGTTCGACAAGGGGCGGACGCTGTGGAATCTCGACAAGGCGGCGGGGGCGGCGCGCAAGGCCGGACGGCTGATCGTCGTCG
Organism: uncultured Sphingomonadaceae bacterium; assembly: GCA_964246315.1. Lineage (GTDB taxonomy): Bacteria > Pseudomonadota > Alphaproteobacteria > Sphingomonadales > Sphingomonadaceae > Sphingomonas_O. The sequence goes on from CAXTPT010000025.1 coordinate 4,652, forward strand.
AAGGCTATATGGATGCAATCGCGCTGGCGGGGGCGGGGATAGAGGAGGTCGTCGCGCCCAATGGCACCGCGCTGACCGAACATCAGATCGAACGGCTGTGGCGGGTGACCGACGTGCCGGTGGTGTGTTTCGACGGCGATGCCGCGGGGCAGAAGGCGGCGGCCCGCGCGGCGCATCGCGCGCTGCCGATCTTGCGTCCGGGCTGCAGCCTCGATTTCGCGACATTGCCGCCCGGGCAGGACCCCGACGATCTGGTCCGCGCGGGCGGCGCCGCCGCGTTCGAGCCGATTCTCGCCGGGGCCGAGCCGATGATCGACCGGCTCTGGGCGAGCGAGCAGGCAGCGGCATCGGTCGCCACGCCCGAGGCGCGCGCGGGGCTCAAGCAGCGCCTCGACGCACTGGTCGAGACGATCGGCGACGCCGAAGTGCGGCGGCACTATCAGCGCCAGCTCAAGGAGCGCTTTGACGAGCGCTTCTTCGCCCGCCGGGAATACGTGCCCTTCAAGCGCGACGACCCGTCCGTTCGGGCCGAGCGAAGTCGAGGCGCCCCCGCCGGACCGGCCTCGCCCTCCGCCCAGGCGATCCACGGGCGCGGCATCGAGCCGGTCTACGAACGTCCGATCATGGCCGGGCTGGTCCGCCATCCGTCGATCGTGCTCGCTTGCACGGAGACGCTCGGCATCCTGCGCTTCACCGATCGGCGGCTCGACGCGCTGCGCGCCGCGTTGGTCGACGCGGCCTATGACGGCGACCTCGTTGATTCGGCGCAACTTGACCCTATATGCGCTGCTGCTGGCCTCACGGACATGTTGGCGGACTTGCGCGCGATGAACGGGCGGCGGGGAGTGGCGTTTTCCTTCCTCAAGCGTTCGACGCCCGAGGAAGCCGCACGACGCGACCTGGCCATGACGATCGAGGCGGTGGCTGCGCGACCTGAAATCGATCAGGCGCTGCAGGCGGCGACGGGCCGGGTCGGCATGGGCGGCGGCGAGGATTGCTTTGAGGAACAGCTCCGGCTGCTCCGCGCGAAACACGAGAACGAGCAGCAGATGCGCCTGCTGCTCGGACAGGACGACGGGAATTGATCGGCTTTATGGCAAAAGCGAATTTGGCAGAGGTAAAGGACGAGGACGACAAGGCGGGCGATGCCCCCCTGATCGATCTCAACGATGCCGATATCAAGAAGATGCTCGCCCGCGCCAAGAAGCGCGGTTACATCACTGTCGATCAGCTCAACGCTGCATTGCCGCAGGACCAGATGTCTAGCGAGCAGATCGAGGACGTCATGTCCGCGCTCAATGAAATGGGCGTGCAGGTCGTCGAGAATGACGAGGCGGGCGAAGACGGCGACGACGCCGAGCCCGAGGAGGACATCCCCGCCGTCGATGGCGAGGACGGCAGCGATGGCGGCAATGTCGCCGAGAAAATTACCAAGACCACCGACCGCACCGACGATCCGGTGCGCATGTACCTGCGCGAAATGGGCGCGGTCGAACTGCTCAGCCGCGAAGGCGAGATCGCCATCGCCAAGCGCATCGAGGCCGGCCGCGACACGATGATCCTCGGGCTGTGCGAAAGCCCGATCACCTTCGAGGCGATCATCGGCTGGTCGACCGCGCTCAACGAAGGCACGATGCAGCTGCGCGAGATCATCGATCTCGACGCGATGCTCAACAAGGATCCCGCGCCCGAATCGCTGACCGACGATGCCGAGGGCGATGGCGAGATCAGCGCCAAGAATGTCGGCGCGACCTTCAAGGAAGACGACGAAGTCCAGGAAGAGGTTGCGGCTTCCGACGACGAGCATGACGAATCGGCGCTGACCGAACACCGCGCGCCCACCCCGGTCGATGACGAGGACGAGGACAACACGCTCAGTCTCGCGCAGATGGAAGAGACGCTGAAGCCCGCCGCGCTGGAGAAATTTGCGGCGATCACCGCGGTTTACAAGAAATTCTCCAAGGTGCAGCAGGCGCGCGTCGCCGCGGTGTCGAGCGGTCAGGAATTTCCGGCGGCGGAGGAAAAGAAATATCAGAAGCTGCGCGAGGAGCTGACCGGCGAAGTCGAAAGCGTCCAGTTCCACCAGGCCAAGATCGAATCGCTGGTCGACCAGCTTTATTCGTACAACCGCCGCCTGACCGCCTTGGGCGGGCAGATGCTGCGCCTGGCCGAACGCCACAAGGTGCCGCGCAAGAATTTCCTCGACGCGTATATGGATCACGAACTCGACGAGGGCTTCGTTGATTCGGTGGCTGGCGTCGACAAGAAATGGGCGGCGTTCGCGGCCAATGAGCGCGACGCGGCGGACCGCATCCGTGCCGAGCTGAGCGAGATCGCCACCGCCACGGGCATGGCGCTCGCCGAGTTCCGCCGCATCGTCAACACGGTGCAGAAGGCCGAGCGCGAGGCGCGCATCGCCAAGAAGGAAATGGTCGAGGCGAACCTGCGCCTGGTCATCTCGATCGCCAAGAAATACACCAACCGCGGGCTGCAGTTCCTCGACCTGATCCAGGAGGGGAATATCGGCCTGATGAAGGCGGTCGACAAATTTGAATACCGCCGCGGCTACAAATTCTCGACCTACGCGACGTGGTGGATCCGCCAAGCGATCACGCGGTCGATCGCCGATCAGGCGCGCACCATCCGCATCCCGGTGCACATGATCGAGACGATCAACAAGCTGGTCCGCACCAGCCGCCAGTTCCTCCACGAAAGCGGCCGCGAGCCGACGCCCGAGGAAATGGCCGAGCGCCTGTCGATGCCGCTCGAAAAGGTCCGCAAGGTGATGAAGATCGCCAAGGAGCCGATCTCCCTCGAAACCCCGATCGGCGACGAGGAGGATTCGCACCTCGGCGACTTCATCGAGGACAAGAACGCCGTCATCCCGGTCGACGCGGCGATCCAGGCCAATCTGAAGGAAACCGTCACGCGCGTCCTCGCCAGCCTGACCCCGCGCGAGGAACGCGTGCTGCGCATGCGCTTCGGCATCGGCATGAACACCGATCACACGCTCGAGGAAGTCGGCCAGCAGTTCAGCGTGACCCGCGAACGCATCCGCCAGATCGAGGCCAAGGCGCTGCGCAAATTGAAGCATCCATCGCGCAGCCGCAAGATGCGGTCGTTCCTGGATCAATAGGGAGACGCCGGATGGCAACGCAGGCATTCCGGTTCCGCCGGCTGCTATTGCTCATCCCACTGCTGCTATCGCGCGCCGCCCCGATCGCGGCCGCCTCTGCCCCGGCGTGTAACGCCGACGCCACGGCCCAACTCGCGCGCGCCGCGCTGGCGAAGGTGACGCGGGGCAAGCCTGAGCCCGGGGTTACGCTGGCGCTGTATTACCCCACCCGCTGGAGCAAGCCGGTTGCGGTTGCGTCGGGCTATGCGGACTATGCGCGCAAGACTTCGCTCAAGCCCGACTCGCCGATGCTGGCCGGCAGCGTCGGCAAGACCTTCTTCGCAGCCGCCGCGCTTCATTTGGCCGAGCAGGGCAAACTCGATCTCGACCAGCCGATCGGCTCCATTCTGGCCAATATCGACATTCCAAACGGCACCAAGGTCACCACCCGCATGCTATTGTCGCATACCAGCGGATATGGCGAATATGATGGCGCGTTCATGCAGGACCTGATCAAGCAGCCCCTCCGCGCGCGGCGGCTGGATGATTGGATCGGCTCCCTCCGCCGCAATCCGCCTGCCGCACCCGGGACCTTTCGCTACAGTGACATCAACTACGTTCTGATCGCCGCCGTGATCGACCGGCTTTCGGGCGAAGCATGGTCGGACTACATCGAGCGCACTTTCCTGCGTCCGTTCGGACTGGCGGATACACGCGCCGCGCTGTCGCCGCGGATTGTGGGGCTGACCCCCGCTTATGCCGGCGATAATTTCTTCGGCCGCGACGCGATGATGGAGCGCGGCACCTTGATCTACAACCCGCAGTTCGAAAGTGGCGGTGGCGGCTACGTTTCAACTGCCCCCGATCTGTCGCGCTGGATCGTCCGCCTCGCGACCGCCAATGCCTATGGCCCCGCGATCTGGCGGCAAGCCGCAACTCCGACCCATCCCGCCGATGCGAAGGGCAATACCTACGGTCTCGGCATCCATATCGACCGCACCTCTCTCGGGACGGCCTATGGGCATAGCGGGTACATCCCCGGCTATGTCAGCTGGGTCCGTTATTACGACCGCGCCGGCATCGGCATCGCGATACAGACAAATACCAGCGACCGCGCACGGCTGACCTGGGACGGCTATGACGTCATGGATGGCTTGGTCGCGCAGGTCATCGCGCGCTGCGTCGCGAGCGAGCCGGCGCTATAATGTCAAGGCGTTGGCCGGCGCTTGGGAAAAGCGCCGATGCCGCGGCGTAAAGTAGGGAGCGTTTTCAGTTGGTAGCGCGTTGAGCTATCTGACAAGGAGATCCTCATGGTCGAAATCCCGACTGCAACCGACACCGCGGAAGTTCATAACAGCAAGACCGCGCTAACCGACGACATCCGCACACATTTTTCGGGCGACGCACCGATCGCCGACAAGGCCAGGGGTTTCGTGAAGGCGCGCCCGTGGGCCAGCGCTGCTTTACTCGGCGTGGCCGGGCTGGCGGTGCTCAATACGCTGCGCGGACGCCGCTAGAGACTCAGTGCGGCGCGCCTGTCTTGCTGTAGACGGCGACACTCGGCGCGAGCGGATCGAACCGCACCCATGAGGCGATCGCGAGCGCTGCGGCGATCGCCGCGGTTGCCGCAATAAGTGCCGTTCGTTGCGTCACGGACGACGCCAGCGGCCACGCCATCACGGTTGTCAGGACCAAAGGCAGCGCGGCAGCTATCGGCGTCGTCGGACCGACGGCTTGCAGCAGGAAGAAGCCGAGCGCGAGCTGCTGACCGATGCCGAGCGCCGCGAGGGTCATCGCGGCCCCGGTGGCGATCGGCCTGCGGTCGACGATCAGCGCGACAACGCCGCCGATCAGTATTGGGACGGTAACGAGGAACGCCGCGGTCGGCGCGACAGCTTGGGCGCAGGCGGCGAGCAGCAGCAGCGGAATGGCCGCGCCGAAACTCCCCGCCAGGCTCGGCCGTTCGCGCATCAACAACGCGCGGACAAGCGCGACCGCGCCGATGCACGCCAGCAGTGCCTGCACCTGTAGGCGCGGAATGGCGGCGAGGCGGTCGTAATAATTGACCGGCCCGTCCGCGCCGGAAACGAGGTTGATCGCGTAAAGCAGCACCCCGGCGACCAGCGGCAATAGGACCGTCACGGCGGCACCGCGTCCGACATCGCGCGCGGCGTCGCCACGCCGGCCCGCCAGTCCCCACGCCAGCGCTGCACCGGCGAGGAGTGCCCAGCCGAACCAGGGCGGATAATGCACCAGCGCCAGTCCGAACGCATCGAAGAACACGCGGTCGCTCCGGGCGATCGGCTCGACCGGCGCATCGGCCAAGGCACGAGCGAGATCGAGCACCTGCCCGCCCATGTCCTGCAGCGCGCCGTGATCGAGATTGTCGGGCGTCGCCAGCGGCGAATGGTACAGGCCGGGCCGCCCGACGAACGCGTAGTTATAGCCGTAATGCCCGGCGGCCTTGGCGGGCGTCAGGTCGGTCGAATTGGGCAGCTTCTTGTAGATGAAGACGCTCAGCGAGGTGCCGACCGGCCGCCGCACCGCACCCGCGAGCAGGCGCACCGCCGCGTCGTTGTTGTCGCCGGTTTCGAACATCGACGCGCGCCCGCCACCGCCGCGCGTCTCCATGTTGACAATCGGGCCGACATGGCTGCGCAGCGGATCGCCGGCGAAGAAATTCGTGGCGCCGCTCAGGCCCAGTTCCTCGCCATCGGTGATCAGCGCGATGACGTCGCGCCTGAACGGCTTGCCACCTGCTTTGAGCGCACGCAGCGTTTCGAGGATCGAGACGACGCCCGCGCCGTCGTCCGCCGCGCCGGGCGAGCCGCCGACGGTGTCGTGATGCGCCATCAGCAACACCGCGGGCAATTTCGGGTCGGTGCCGGGCAGGATGGCGATGATGTTGGTCAGCGGCGGGGTCGGCCCGGTGTAATGCGTCCAGTTGGCGAGACGTTTGGCCGATTTTTCGTCCATCGCGCTCTGCGTTTCGCGGACCTGCAGGCCCAGCGCGCGCAATTTGGCGACCAGCAGAGCGCGCACGCGGGTGTTTTCGGGCGTGCCGGTGGAGTGCGGCGCACGGGCGATCTGGCGCAGGTCGACCATCGCGCGCCCGGCTGAAATTCGGTGGCGGGAGCATCGGCGCCGCGTGGCCGGGGCGGCGTCGTTGCCATAATCGCCAGCAGAACCGCGCCGATCATCGCCAGTAACAGCCGCATCCGCCTCTCCCCTTTCGGCGTCAGCATGCCGCGCGCGGCTGGACAGCGCCAGCCCCTCACCCTAACGCACTCCCTTTAGTGACGCCGCCGGACTTCCCGCACCGCGACCTGCTCGGGATCGCGCAGCTCCAGCCGCACGAGATTCTGTTCCTGCTCGACGAGGCCGACCGCTGGGTCGATCACAACCGCGCGCACGGGCGCGACACGCGGCTGACGGGGTTGACGCAGATCAATGCGTTTTTCGAGAATTCGACGCGTACGTTGCTGAGTTTTGAGATCGCGGGAAAGCGGCTCGGCGCCGATGTCGTCAACATGCATGCCGCGCAATCGAGCGTGAAGAAGGGCGAAACGCTGATCGACACCGCGATCACCCTCAACGCGATGCGCGCCGACGTGATCGTCATCCGCCACGCCAGCTCGGGTGCGGTGGCGCTGATCGCCGACAAGGTCGCTTGTCCCGTGCTCAATGCGGGGGATGGCAGCCACGAACACCCCACCCAGGCGCTGCTCGATGCGCTGACCATCCGCCGGCGGCTGGGCGGCATCGCCGGCAAGCGCATCGCGATCTGCGGCGATATCCTGCACAGCCGCGTCGCGCGGTCGAACATCCTGGCGCTGACCGCGCTCGCCGCCGAAGTGCGCGTCGTTGCGCCCGCGACGCTGATGCCGCCGGCGATCGAGCGGCTGGGCGTGACCGCGTTCACGGACATGGATGCCGGGCTGGCGGGCTGCGACGCGGTGATGATGCTGCGCCTGCAGACCGAGCGGATGGCGGCGGGCTACATCCCGTCCCTGCGCGAATTCCACCTGCTCTATGGCCTGACCCCGGAGCGGCTGGCGCGCGCCAGGCCCCATGCGCTGGTTATGCACCCGGGGCCGATGAACCGGGGCGTCGAGATCACCTCGGGCCTCGCCGACGATATCGACCGCTCGACCATCGCCGAACAGGTCGAAATGGGCGTGGCGGTGCGCATGGCCTGCCTCGACGTGCTGACCCGGGGGCGGCGATGACGTTCCTGGCACCCTCCGTCCCTCGGTCCCCCCTTCGTCCCACAATCGTATCCGTCCCGCTAACCTCCCCGCCGTTCGGCCCGAGCGAAGTCGAGGGACGCCCTCACCCCGCGCCGGATCCCTCGACGACGCCCGGCACCAACGGACGCGATGGAATGCGAACGACCGGGAAACGCTCATGACGCATCTGCCGCCCAGCCGGATCGCGATCGTCGGCGGCACGCTGATCGGTGCGCCCGGCGACCTGCTGATCGATGGCGACCGGATCGGCGCGGCCGGCGCGTTCGACAGTCCCGCCGGGGCGGAGACGGTCGATGCGACGGGGCTGATCGTCCTCCCCGGGCTGATCGATATCGGCGCCCGGGCGGTCGAGATCGCCGCCTGCGCCGCGGGTGGAATCACCCGCGTGGCGCCGATGCCCGACGGCGGCACGCCGCTCGACAGTCCCGGGCTGGTGCAGCGCGCCGCGCTTGCCGCCAAGCCGCATTTATGGGTCCATCCGCTCGCCGCCGCGACCAAGGCGCTGGAGGGCCGCGAGCTGGCCGAATATGCGCTGATGGCGCGCGCCGGGGCCAAGGCGGTGGCGACCGGACGCCGCTGGATCGGCGATGCCGGCGTGATGCGCCGGGTGCTGCAATATGCGGCGGCGCTGGACCTGACGGTGATCGCGCATGCCGAGGACGGCGGGCTGACCGCGGGCGCGGTGGCGACGGCTGGGGAAACGGCGACGCGGCATGGCTTGCCCGCCGCCCCGGCCATCGCCGAGGCGCTGGCGATCGCCCGCGACCTGCTGCTGGTCGAGGACACTGGGGCGCGGCTGCATTTCGATCAGGTGACCACCGCGCGCGGGCTGGCGCTGGTGCGCGACGCCAAGGCGCGCGGGTTGCCAGTGACCTGCGGCATCACCCCCGCGCATCTGCTGCTGTCGGATATCGCGATCAGCGATTTCCGCACCTTCGCCCGCCTGTCGCCGCCGCTGCGCGGGGAGGGCGACCGGCAGGCCTGCCTTGCTGCGCTGGCCGACGGGACGATCGACCTGCTGTGCTCGGGTCACGACCCGCGCGGGCCCGAAGCCAAGCGCCTGCCCTTTGCCGATGCCGATGCGGGGGCCAGCGGTGCCGAAACGCTGCTGCCGCTCGCGCTCGGGCTGGTCCGCGACGGGACGATCACCATGGCCCGGCTGGCCGCACTGACCAGTGCCAATCCGGCGCGGCTGCTCGGCATCGATGCCGGGCATCTCGGCGCAGGCGCTCCGGCCGACCTCGCTCTGGTCGATCCCGATGCCTTCTGGATCGTCGATGGCGGCAAATTCCGCGCGTCGGCGGGCAACACGCCGTTTCAGGGCCTGCCCGTGCAGGGCCGCGCGGTGCGGACGATCAAGGGCGGGCGAACCATTTCCTGATCCCTTCCTTCGGGAAGGGGCGACTCGGCGCAGCCTAACGGGGTCGGCTCAACGGCTGGCGAAGCGCGCCGCCGCACCCGGACGGACCCAGGCGGCGATCTGGTCGCCCGCGCTGCCGCGCACGAAGCAGCGGCCATGGGCGCGGCGCACGCGCTCACAGACCTGCACCGCCGGCGCGCGCGTCGGGAAGCCGCCGACCGACAGCCGCACGAAGGTCGCGTTGTTGAGCCGGAAGCGCATGGTCGACGGCGTGTAGCTGGCGACGCCCAGGCGGCCGCTGCTGCGGCGCCACGCCTGTTCGGCCTGCGCGTCGCTGCCGAACGCGCCGAGCTGGACGACATAGCGGCCGCCCGACGCGGCGCGGATCGCCGGCGCGGCGCGCTTGGGCCTGGCGGCGAACACCAGCGGCGCCTTGGTCGCGAAGGCGGCGGCGGGCACCGGCTGCGCCAACTCCCTGGCGGGCGCGAAGCTGACCCGGCGCGCCTCGGCAAAGGCGGTGGTGAGCTGCGCGGCGGTCGGCACGGCCGCTTCGGGCTGGCCGATGACGGGCGCGGGTGCCGGGGGCGGGGTGAATGCGGCGACCGCCACGGCGACCGGAGCCGGAGCGGGTTCGGCGGCCAGCACCGGGGCCGGGGTAAACGCGGCGACGGCGATAGGCGCGGGTTCGGCGGTCTTGCTGACCTGTGCCAGCGCGACCGGCGCGGTGGTTGGCCGGGTAAAGGCGAGCGCAACGGGCTGGCCGGCATCGGCCGCCGCCGGCGTCACGCCGAGCAGGCTGGCGACCTGGTCGTGCTGAGCGGCGGGGCGGACGAAACTCATCCACTGCACGATCCGCGCATCGGCTTCGGCGGGGGATAGATCCTGCACCGCCATGACGCGTGCGTTGAGCCACTTGCCCTGGAGCGCATAAGCCAGTGCGAGATTCTGCCTCGCTTTGGCGTCCGCGCCGGGCCCGCGGGTAACGGCTTCGAGCACGCCGACCGCAGTGTCGACGTCGCCCGAAAGCGCAATGGCGAGGCCATAATCGGCTCCGCCGATGCGATCGCGATTGGCCTGGAGCGTGTCGCGCGCTGATTGGGTCTTGCCCTGCGCAATCTTGACCAAAGCAAGCTTGAGCGCACTGGCGCCATCGCTCGGGTCGATCGCCAGGACGTCGGCGAATGCCGCTTCGGCCGAAGCGAAGCGACCCGCCTGAAGATAAGCGCGGCCCAATTGCGCGCGGCTCGCCGAAACGTTCGGCTGCACGGCGACGCTGGCTTCGGCGGCGGTGACCGCGTCGGCAGTCTCGCCCTTGGCCAGCAGCTTTTCGATCTTCGCCGGGCTCGGCGCCTTGGCGCCGGTAGTGGCGATGACGAGCGCCGTCAGCGACAGCGTGGTGGCGGCGAGGCGGGCGAAGCGCTGGGCGTTCATGGACTGGTCCTATTGCGTGGCGGGCAGGCTGATTCCTGCGAGCGCCGGATTGTTGGCAAGGAAAGCATCGAGGGCTTCGACCACCAGCAGCTGTGCCGAGCGGTGCGTTACCGCCGAAGCAAGCCGCAGCTTCAAATGGCGTTCCTGATCGAGGCGCAGCGTGAAGGCAGCGCGCGCCTTGCTGCCCGGGGCCGCGCGGAATACGGGCGTGGGCGTTTCGGAAACCGGCGTGGCGGCGGGCGCGACGATCGCTTCGGCAATGGGTTCGACGACCGGCGCAGGCTGGGCCTTGCGCTTGGTCATCAGCACCGGGCCGACGCGCTCTTCCTCTTCGACCGGCTCGGGTTCGAAGCTGCGCTCGATGTCCTCGCGCTGCTGGAACACCGCCGGCTCGACCGGCTCGAAAGTCTCGAGCCTGGCTTCGCCGTGGAACGGCACGATGTCGCCGTCCATCGGCGTGAGGCCGACCTGCTGGACCGGCCGGTCATGACCCATGTCGTTCCAGCCGAGATCGTCGATCCCGGCCGCCGCGGCGGGCGTGCCGAAGCTGGCGAAGCCTTGGGGGCGCATCGCCGGCTTGGCCTGACCCTTGCGGGCGAGCAGGCCCGAGGACAGCGAGGCAAAGGGTTTGGGCTCGTTCATGGCTATGCCGCTCACTGGCCGACCACGCGGCGGCCGAAGCCGCCCGGGGCGGGCCGGGCGGCCATTGCCGGGACCGGACCCCCACCCATTTGCGGCGCGGCGAACACGGTGCGGCGAAAATTCTTTTCGAGGCGGTCCGAGATATAGGACCATAATTCGGTGACTTCGGCGGCCGATTTGCTGCGCGGATCGACCTCCATCACCGTGCGCCCGTCGATCATCGAGGCGGCGAAATCGGTGCGGTGGTGGATGGTGACGGGCGCGACGGTCCCGTGCTGCGACAATGCGACCGCGGCTTCATAAGTGATCTTGGCCTTGGGCGTCGCGCCGTTGACGACGAACAGCAGCGGCTTGCCCGCGCGGTCGCACAGATCGACGGTCGCGCCGACCGCGCGCAGATCGTGCGGGGAGGGGCGCGTCGGGATGACGATCAGTTCGGCGACGGTGATGACGCTCTGGATCGCCATGGTGATGGCGGGAGGCGTGTCGATGACGGCGAGGCGGAAGCCCTGCTGGCGCAGCATTTCCAGGTCCGATGCGAGGCGCGCCACGGTGGTCTGGGCGAAAGCGGGCAGTTCCGCCTCACGCTCGTTCCACCAATCGGCAAGCGAGCCTTGCGGATCGATATCGATCAGGACGACGGGGCCGGCCCCCGCCAATTGGGCCTGCACCGCGATATGGCCGGACAGGGTCGTCTTGCCCGATCCGCCTTTTTGCGACGCCATTGCGAGTACGCGCATCTACCTGTCCGCTCCGTGTTCGGTCCGCAGTTAGGTGGCACAGGAGGCGCTAAAATGGGGTTAAGAGCCTGCGCCACGGCGTGGTTAGCATCGGATTAAGGCCTTCAGAACGTCACCTTGACCGTGCCCCCGAAGGTGCGCGGATCGCCGGGGTTGCCGGCGATCAGGCCGGTCGAACCGGGCGCGACCTGCAGCAGTTCGAAATAATGCGCGTCGAACGCGTTCCTGACCCAGGCAAAGGCGTCCAGACCCTCGGTGCGGAAGCCGAGGCGGAAGTTGCTGAGCGAATAGCCGCGGACTTCGGTATAAGCGGAAGGGCTGGGGTTGGACGAGAAATGCGTCCGCGCGTTGCCGTCATAGCCGAGATAGACCTGCCCGTCCTGCCCGAGCAGCCGGGCAGGCAGATTGCCCTCCGCGCCGAACGAGAAGGAGAATTTGGACACGCCCGGCAGCCGCTGGCCCGAAATGTCGCAGAAGGGCGGGCTGTTGCCGCCGGGTGTCCCCGCCGCGCTGGGGGTGCCGATGATGTTGCCATTGGCGTCGATCCCCAGCGCGGTGCCGCCCGACAGTTCGGGCGGGCATGGCGCGCCGCGGAAGCGGACATATTTGGCGTCGACATAGCTGCCATTGGCGTAGAGGTTGAAACGTTCGCTGGGGCGCGCGGAGAATTCGGCTTCGAAGCCCTGCGTGCGGACCTTTTCGGCATTGGCGATGTAGCCACGCGTGGTGGAGACCGCGCCGCTGTTCACCAGCGCCTGGAAATCGCGGATATTGGTGCGGAACGCGGCGAGGTTAAGCGTCACGCGCCGGTCGAGGAATTCGGTTTTCAATCCGATCTCGAAATGATTGACCGATTCGGGCCGGATCGCCGCCACGTCGATGCGCGGCAGGCCGTCGGCGCCATTGGGCACGCCGTTGAGATTGATGCCGAGCGATTTGAAGGTCTTGGCGTAGGTCGCATAGACCAGCACGCCGGGCGTGGCCTTGTAGCTGACGTTCAGATCGTACGAAAAATTCCAGTCGCTGTCCCTCACCGTGAAGACCTGCGGGGTCAGCTGATCGATCTGCGCGAAGACGCGCGCGTTGTTGGCGGCGGTGATGACGTTGCCGTTCGCATCGCGCGTGAACAATTCGGTGCCCGCGCCGTTGAACACGCGCCGCGCATAGCCGCCGTCCTTCTTGTCGTAATTGACGCGGACGCCCGGCTGGATGGTCAGCGCATCGGTGACGTGCCAGCTGGCCTGACCGAAGATGGCCGCGCTGGTGTTGTTGAGGAAGATGTTGTTGTTCGCGACCAGCCCGTTGAGCACGCTGGGATCGCAGGCGAGCTGGTTCGACGCGCTGGGGCCGCAGCCCGACGCGCCGGGGGCGACGTTGCCGGGGTTGAGCAGCCAGCGGCTGGCCGAGGCGCCGAGCTGCTCGACACCCTGCGTGCGGACCGTCTGGTAATAGCCGAACGCGCCCGCGACGAAGTCCACCGGCCCGGCCTTGCCATTATAGCGCAGCTCCTGGGTATACTGGTTCTGCTGCGACGGGTTTTGCGATTTGGTGGTGATCGGCAGGCCGGTGAAATCGCGGTCGTTGGCCGGTTTCCAGTCCCAGAAGCGCCACGCGGTGACCGAGGTCAGCGTGCCGGCGCCGATATCCCATTTGACGCGTAGCGACGCGCCGCCGATCTTGTTGCTCGCGTTCAATGCCGCGTCGATGTCGGTCAGCCGGTCGAACGGATTGCGGCTGACGACGTTATAACCCTGCGCGGCGGCGAGCGCATCATATTGACGGTTCAACGGCCGCTGCGTCGCGCCGGTGCGGACGAACACGGTGCCGCAGCATTCGGGGTCCTGCAGCGAATAATCGCCCGCGAGCGTGATATCGAGATCGTCATTCGGCCTGAACAGCAGTTGCGCGCGAAAGCCCTGATTGTCCTGTTCCTGGATATGCCGGCGCGAGGCGGCATTGTAGATTGTGCCGCTGCGCCCGGTGACCGACCCGGCGACGCGCAGCGCGAACTGGTCCGACAGCGGGACGGACACCGCCGCTTTGGCCTGCTTGAAATCGTAATTGCCCAGCGACACCTCGGCGCGGCCTTCCAGATCGAAGGTCGGTTGCCGCGTGGTGATGTTGATCGCGCCCGCGGTGGTGTTCTTGCCGTAAAGCGTGCCCTGCGGCCCGCGCAGCACCTCGATCTGCGCCACGTCGAGGAAGTCGAAGGTCGAGGAGGCGACGCGCGAATAGTAGACGTCGTCGACATAGATGCCGACGCCCTGATCGAACCCGTCATTGGTCAGGCCGAACGGCGCGCCGATGCCGCGGATGCTGAGCGAGGTGTTGCGCGGGTTGGACGAATAATATTGCAGCGTCGGCGTCAATTGCTGGAGCCGGCCGACATTGAAGCTGCCGGTATTGTCGATCTTGTCGCCGCCGACGACCGAGATGGCGAGGGGCACGGCCTGCGCGGTTTCCTCGCGGCGGCGCGCGGTGACGATGATGTCCGCCGCGCCGACGATGTTGTTCGGCGTGGCGGCGCCTTGCGGGGCGTCCTCGGCGGCGGCGAGAGAGGGGACCGCCGCCGAGAACAGCAAAGCCAGTTTGAAAGCACGCGTCATCGATCGCCCCTTTAGTGTTGGGGCATCGTCCACCAGATCGGTAGGATTTGCGAAACCAAGAATGTTTCGCCGCGCTAAAGCCCCGCTTTAGCCACCGGTGCGCGCATCGGGCGCCTTAGGCGGAGGCCCGTCCCGGCGATCGCAAAACCGACAATGATCATTGTCCAGGTCATGGGTTCGGGAACGGCGAGCTGCGTCACGAGCACGTTCACATTCGTTGCATTGATGTTGAGAAAAGGCAGCGCCGCGATGCCCGCCTGGTTGGCCGGACTCCCTTGAGCCAGTGAAAAGGCAAAGACATAGGGCGCGCCCGTCGGCGACAGGAGCGACGCGAAGTCGGGCTGGTTGACCGAATTGATCAGCGTGGGCGGCGCAAGATTGGTGCCGCTCTGCGATCGACCGAAGGTCAGGCTGCGCACGAAAATATCCGACGCCAGTCCGTATTGCACAGTGTAGGGCGTGATCAGTCCACCGCTGTAGCGCGCGCCATCGGAGATCGTGACCTGATCCAGCCGGGCGTTCGGCTGCGCTGGATTTGCCCCGGCGTCGTTGATCGCCACGATGTTGCCGAGGCTGTTGGCATTTTGCAGGGCCGCGAAATCGTTGATGCCGCTGCCCGACACAATCAGCGTTCCCTGTCGCACCACCCCGCCGAACAGCCGCGCCTGACCAAACCCGCCTAATGGCGAGAGATCGGTGATCGTCGCATTGCCGAAATCGATAACCCAGCTGCCGATGACGGCCGCGCCGTTCTGGAAGGTGAGTCCCGGAATCGGATTGGGCTGGTTGGGATTGACGACCAGCCCGCCGATGGCGTCAACGCGGTATCGCGTGGCGGCAGATGCGGAACTGGCCATCGCCGCGGCGGCGATGACCATGCTGACGATCAGGCGTTTCATGTTGCGACCCCAGGTTGCTGTTGCCGCCATGGATCATAATCTGGCCTCGGAATCAACTTTGACGCGGCGGCACTGTGCCGCCATCAGACCAGGCGCGACTGCGCCACCGCCGCTTCGATGAAGCTGGCGAACAGCGGATGCGGCGCAAACGGCTTGGACTTCAATTCCGGATGAAACTGCACGCCGACGAACCAGGGATGATCGGGCCGCTCGACGATTTCGGGCAGCTCGCCATCGGGTGACAGGCCCGAGAAGATCAGCCCCTGCTGTTCCAGCGCGTCGCGGTAATGGACGTTGACTTCGTAGCGGTGGCGATGGCGCTCGCTGATCGCGGTGCCGCCATAGATCGTTGCCGCGCGGCTGTTGCCGCCGAGCTTCGCCGCATAGGCGCCGAGGCGCATGGTGCCGCCCAGATCGCCCTCGGCGTGGCGCTTCTCCAGCCCCTCGCGGCTCATCCATTCGGTGATCAGGCCGACCACCGGCTCGTCGGTCGGGCCGAATTCGGTGGTCGAGGCCGCCGCGATCCCGGCCAGGTTCCGCGCGCCTTCGATGCACGCCATCTGCATGCCGAGGCAGATGCCGAAGAACGGCACGCCGCGTTCGCGGGCGAACCGGACGCTCGAAATCTTGCCTTCGGAACCGCGCTCGCCGAACCCGCCGGGGACGAGGATGCCGTGGACCGGCTCGAGCATCGCCGCTACGTCGGCCGGGTTTTCGGCGAACAATTCGGCATCGAGCCAGTTGATCCGCACCTTGACGCGGTTGGCGATGCCGCCATGGACCAGCGCCTCGGTCAGTGATTTATAAGCGTCCTGCAGCCCGACATATTTGCCGACGACGCCGATCGTCACTTCGCCTTCGGGATTTTGCAGCCGGTCCATGATGTCGGTCCAGCGTCCGAGGGGCGGCGCGTCTCCAGCCTCCTCGCCGAACGCGAGCAGCACTTCCGAATCGAGCCCCTCGGCATGGTATTGCAGCGGCACGCCATAGATCGACTTGGCGTCGAGCGCGGGGATCACCGCTTCCTTCCGCACGTTGCAGAATTGGGCGATCTTGGCGCGCTCGCTCTCGGGCAGCGGATGCTCGCAGCGGCACACCAGCACGTCGGGCTGGACGCCCAAGGCCGCCAGTTCGCGCACGCTGTGCTGGGTGGGCTTGGTCTTCAGCTCGCCCGCCGCGGCGATATAGGGGACCAGGGTCAGATGGATTGAGACCGAATTGCCGCGGCCCAGATCGTTGCGCAGCTGGCGGATCGCCTCGATGAACGGCAGCGATTCGATGTCGCCGACGGTCCCGCCGATCTCGCACAGCACGAAATCAAGATCGTCCACCTCTGCCTGCGCGAACGCCTTGATCGCGTCGGTGACGTGCGGGATGACCTGCACCGTCGCGCCGAGATAATCGCCGCGCCGCTCGCGCTGGATGATCTGCTGATAGATCCGTCCGCTGGTCACATTGTCCGACTGGCGCGACGCGACGCCGGTGAAGCGCTCGTAATGGCCGAGGTCGAGATCGGTCTCCGCCCCGTCGTCGGTGACGTAGACCTCACCGTGCTGATACGGGCTCATCGTGCCCGGATCGACGTTGAGATAGGGGTCGAATTTGCGGATGCGCACGCTGTAGCCGCGCGCCTGGAGCAGCGCCGCCAGCGACGCCGCCATAAGACCCTTGCCAAGCGACGAAACCACGCCGCCGGTTATGAAAATGAACCGCGCCATGGGAGAATGGGCTTAGCCGCGCGGACCCCGTCCGCGCAACCCAAGGGCCGCGATTAGTTGCCGTTGGCGGGCGCCGGAACCGTGTCTGGCGTGGTCGGCTGCGCTTGACCGCCAAGGGGGACGGGCGAGTTGGCCGGGGCCTGCGGCGCCGGGGCGCGCTGCGTCGAAACCGCGCCCTTGAGCGACGTGTCGACCGTACCGGGCGCCGCGCGATGCGCTGAAATCACCGCCATGGTGATGCACAGAATGACGAACATGCTGGCGAGGATCGTCGTCGCGCGCGTCAGGAAGTCCGCCGCGCCGCGCGCCGACATCAGCCCCGACGGGCTGCCGCCCATGCCCAGCCCGCCGCCTTCGCTGCGCTGCATGAGGATCACGCCGACAAGGGCGGCGGCGACGATCGCCTGAACGACGAGGAGGAAGGTCAACATGCCGCGCCACATAGGAGCGCGGGCGGCGAATCGCAATCATACCCTCCCTGCCGAAGGCGGGGAGGGAAACGCGAGCGAAGCGAGCGAGGGAGAGGTGCGTGGCGTGAGTTCACGCACCGACCTCTCCCTGGCGCTCCGCGCCTGTCCCTCCCCGCTGCGCAGGGAGGGCTAGGCGGCGCGGATGATCGGCACGAAATCGGCCGCGGTCAGGCTCGCCCCGCCGACCAAGGCGCCATCGACATTGGCGACATCGAGCAGTTCGGCGGCGTTCGATGGCTTGACCGACCCGCCATAGAGGATGCGCACATCGGGACCGACCTTGGTGCGGATCGCGGCATGCATCGCCGCGACATCGTCCGCCGACGGCGTGCGCCCGGTGCCGATCGCCCAGACCGGCTCATAGGCAACCACGCAGCGTTCGAACGCATCGGGCAGTGAGCCATCGAGCTGGCCTTCGACCACCGCCACCGCCTCTCCCGCATCGCGCTGCTCGAGCGTTTCGCCGACACAGACGATCGGCTGCAGCCCGGCATCAAGCGCGGCCTGGGCCTTGGCACGGACCACCGCGTCGGTTTCGCCATGGTCGGCGCGGCGCTCGCTGTGGCCGACGATGACAAGGGTCGCCCCGGCCTCGACGAGCATCGCGCAAGACACGTCGCCGGTATGCGCGCCCTGGGGTTCGGACGCGCAATCCTGCGCGCCGATCCGCACCGTTCCGGCCTTGGCGGCGGCGGGAGCGATCAGCGTAAAGGGCGGGCAGATCGCCACATCGACATGCGGCGGCACCGCGGCGGCAATGGCTTCGAGTTCGGCGAGCGCGGCGCGGCTGCCGTGCATCTTCCAGTTTCCGGCGATCAGCTTGCGCGTGTGCATCGCGCCGCCCTATGGGCGAAGCAAAGTTCGCTCAAGGCTGTCCGATGCTCTCCTTCTTTCGCAAATATCTGACCTCGCCGTTCGTGCTCGGCCTTTTCGCGCTGATCATGCTCGCGTTCATCGTCACGGGCGTCGGTGGCAGCGGCGGCATCGCCAATCTGGGCAGCGCCACGGGCGGCGGCGTTGCCAAGGTCGGGCCGCATGCGATTTCCGAAATCGAGGTGGATCGCCGCGCGAAGGTCGCGCTCGATGCGCAACGGCAGGACATTCCGACGCTCGATATGGCGGGCTTCGTCGCGCAAGGCGGCGTCGAGTCGGTGGTCGATCAACTGATCAACGGGCGCGCTGCCGAAGCCTTTGCCGGGGAGAATGGCCTTGTCGCGTCGAAGCGGCTGGTCGATGGCCAGATCGCCTCGATCCCGGCATTCAACGGGCCGACTGGCACCTTCGACCGCAATGTGTTCCTCAACGTGCTGGCCCAGCGCAAGATCAACGAAGGCGAGCTGCGCCAGGATTTCGCGCGCGAGGCGCTGACCCGCCAGCTGCTGGTGCCGATCAGCGGCGCGACGCGCATGCCGGTCAATCTGGTCACGCCCTATGCCGCCTTGCTGGTGGAGCGCCGCGACGGCCATGTCGCGCCGGTCCCGGCCGCCGCCTTCGCGATGGGCGCCGCGCCGACCGATGCGGAGATTGCCGCTTTCTACCAGGCCAATGTCAAAACCTATACCGTGCCCGAGCGGCGCGTGATCCGCTATGCGGTGTTCGACCGCGCCTCGACCGCCGCGCAGGCCGTGCCGACCGAGGCCGAGATCGCCGCCGACTACAGGTCCAACGCGACGCTCTATCAGGGCAGTCAGGTGCGCGGCCTGACCCAGGCGGTGATCGCCGACCAGGCCAGCGCCAATGCCGTGCTCGCCCGGGTCAAGGGCGGGCAGTCGTTCGCCGATGCGCTCAAGCCGCTCGGCCTCGAGCCGCTGACGATCGCGCCATCGGATCGTGCCGCGCTTGGCCGCACCGCCGGCGAAGGCGTCGCCAATGCCGCCTTTCTTGGCAAAAAGGGCGATATCGCCGGCCCGGTCCGCTCACCGCTCGGCTTTATCGTCTTCCGCATCGACCAGGTCGTCGACAAGCCGGGCAAGACGCTGGCGCAGGCGCGCGGCGAGATCGTCACGCGGCTGACCGAGAAGAAGTCGAGCGATATCCTCGCCGACCGCGTGGCCAAGATGCAGGATGCCATTGACGGCGGCTCGACCTTCGATGACGTCGCCAAGGCCAACGGCCTCACCGTGTCGCAGTCGCCGCCGCTGACGGCCACGGGCGGCGATCCGGACAACATCGCCTATAAATTGCCGCCCGAATTCACCGCGATGGTGCGCGATGCGTTCGGCGCCGAGCCCGATGACGACGCGCAGGTCGCGACCATCGCCGATGGCAAGTTCGCCTTGTGGAAGCTCGACCGGGTGGTCGCTTCGGCGGCGCGCCCGTTGGCGCAGATCCGCGAAGGCGTGCTCAACGATCTCAAGATCGATCGCGCCAAGGCGGCGGCGAAGCGGGCGGCCGAAGCGATCGTCAACGCGGTCAATCGCGGCACGCCGCTGGCCCAGGCGGTCGCCGCCGCGGGCGTCAAGCTGCCGCCGGTGCAGGTGATGGGCGGCCGCCGCCTCGAAATCCTGCGCGATCAGGGCAAGGCGCCGCCGCCGCTCGCGCTGATGTTCGCGATGAACAAGGGCCGCGCCAGGCTGCTCCAGGCGCCGGGCAACGGCGGCTGGCTGGTCGTGACGGTGGACAAGGTCGAGCCGGGCAATCTCGCCGCGGCGCCCGGGCTGATCGGCACCGTCCAGCAGGCGCTGTCGGGCAGCGCGCGCGACGAATATGTCCAGCAATTCATGAACGCCGTGCGCAGCCAGGTCGGCGTCAAGCGCGACGCGTCGAAGGTTGCGGCGGTCAAGCGGAGCCTGGCGGGGGGTCAGTGACCGGCGCCGCCGCGCGCGATGCGCTGCGCGACGGGCGCGGTGCGCTCGTCTGGCGCAGCATCGTGGCGGACACCGAGACGCCCGTTTCCGCGGCGCTCAAGCTGATCGAGCCGGGGCGCGGCGATTTCCTGCTCGAATCGGTCGAGGGCGGACGGTCGCGCGGACGCTACAGCCTGCTCGGCCTGGCGCCCGATTTGCTGTTCCGCGCCGACCGGATGCGCGCCGAGATCAACCGCGATTGGGCGCTGGATCGCAATGCGTTCGAAGAGGCCGGCGAGCCGATTGCCGCCTTGCGCGCGCTGGTCGCGGAATGCCGGCTCGACGTGCCGCCCGAACTGCCGCCGGCATTGGCGGTCCTGGTCGGTTATTTCGCTTACGAAACCGTCGGCCTGATCGAACGCCTGCCGCGCCCGCCCGCCAATCCCATCGGCCTGCCCGAGATGATCTTTGCCCGGCCGACGCTGATCCTGGTGTTCGACCGGCTGGCGGACCAGTTGTTCTTCGTCGCGCCGGTATGGCCGGGTGGCGATGCGGACCGCGCCGTCGAGCGGATCGAAGCGGCGATGGCGAAACTTGAGACTGGAAACCTCCGTTCGCCCCGAGCGAAGTCGAGGGGCCTCGGCGCGAGCGGTGCCTCGACTTCGCTCGGCACGAACGGAGATCTGGTTCCGGTTATGGACCCGGCGAGATACGCCGCCATGGTCGCCGCCGCCAAGAATTACATCGCCGCGGGCGACATTTTCCAGGTCGTGCTGGCCCAGCGCTTCACCGCGCCGTTCGCGCTGCCGCCCTTCGATCTCTACCGTGCGCTGCGGCGGATCAATCCGTCGCCCTTCCTCTACCATCTAGACCTGCCCGGCTTCGCGCTGATCGGCTCGAGCCCCGAGATCCTCGTCCGCGTGCGCGACGGGCCAGACGGCAAGGAGGTGACGATCCGCCCGATCGCCGGCACCCGTCCGCGCGGGCGTTCGGAGCGCGAGGATGCGGACAACCGCGCCGAATTGCTCGCCGACCCCAAGGAGCGCGCCGAGCACCTCATGCTGCTCGATCTCGGCCGCAACGATGTCGGGCGGGTGACGGAGGGCGGCAGCGTCGCCGTGACCGACAGCTACATGGTCGAATTCTACAGCCATGTGATGCACATCGTCTCCAACGTCACTGGCCGGCTGGCGGCGGGCAAGGATGCGCTCGACGCGCTGTTCGCGGGTTTCCCGGCGGGGACGGTGAGCGGCGCGCCCAAGGTGCGGGCGTGCGAGATCATTGCCGAACTCGAACCCGAAACACGCGAGGCCTATGCCGGGGGGGTCGGCTATTTCTCCCCCGACGGCAGCATGGACAGCTGCATCGTCCTGCGCACCGCGGTGGTCAAGGACGGCGTGATGCACGTGCAGGCGGGCGCGGGGATCGTCGCCGACAGTGTGCCCGAAAACGAACAGCGGGAATGCGAGGCCAAGGCCGGCGCGCTGTTCGCCGCGGCGCGCGAGGCGCAGCGGCTGGCGGGCGAGGCCGGATTCGGCCAGTGATTTTACGCTGTCCTCCACCCGCCCGCTTGTGGTTTGGCCGGCCTGTGAAAATTGCCCGCGAATCCAGCCGCGCGAACACCGCCTTGGCACATGTGAATCGTGTGAATCGACCCGCGAAGGAGACGATATTGGCACTTGTGAATCGTGTGAACCTGGGCGTCGCGGCACTCCTTTTCGCGGCTACCCCCGCGCTCGCGCAGCCAGCCCAGCCGGTCACTTCACCCGCCGCGCCCCAAACCAGGGTCTGGCCGACCAGCGAAGGTGACGTCACGCTCCGCAACTTCCGGTTCGGCATTGGCGATCTGATGGACGTGCGGATGCACTATACCACGCTCGGCACGCCGCACCGCGATGCCAAGGGGCGGATCGACAACGCGATCATGGTGCTGCACGGCACCGGCGGCACCGGCAAGCAATTCCTCGCGCCCCAATTCGCCGACCAATTGTACGGCCCTGGCGAGCCGCTCGACATCACCAAATGGTTCGTCATCCTGCCCGACAATCTGGGGCATGGCGGCTCGTCCAAGCCGAGCGACGGGCTGCACATGAAATTCCCGCGCTACGATTATGACGACATGGTCGCGGCGCAGCGGCGGATGCTTGTCGAGGGGCTGGGCGTCCAGTCGCTGCAATTGATCCTGGGCACCTCGATGGGCTGCATGCATGCGTTCGTCTGGGGCACGACCCAGGCGGGCTTCGCCAAGCGCCTCGCGCCGTTCGCCTGCCAGCCGGTCGCCATCGCCGGGCGCAACCGGATGTGGCGCAAGATGGCGATCGACGCGATCAAGGGCGATCCGGCGTGGCTGGACGGCGAATATAAGGAACAGCCGGCGCAGGCGATGCGCACGGTCACCGACTTGTCGATCATCGCCGGCGGCAACCCGGTCGCGCTACAGGCGCAATTCCCGACGCGCGAGGGCGCCGAAGCCGCGCTCGCCGCCGCCTTCGCCAGCCGCGGCAAGGGCGTCGATGCCAACGACTCGATCTATTGGTACGATGCCTCGCGCAATTACGATCCCTCCGCGGCGGGCCTGTCGAAGATCACCGTGCCCGTGTTGTGGATCAATTCCGCCGACGATTTCATCAACCCGCCCGAACTGGGCATCGCCGAACGCCTGGTCGGTCAGATGCCCCGCGCCACCTTCCGCCTGATCCCCGCCAGCGCCGACACCAAGGGCCACGGCACGCACACCTGGGGCAAGTTCTGGAAGGCCGATCTGGCGAAACTGCTCGCGACGCCCAGCCCATGATCAGTCACCTCAATCCCGTTCGGGCTGAGCTTGTCGAAGCCCCGTCCTTGGCAGGCTCAGGGCGCACGAACCTATGCTGCGGACGGTGATTCCAATGATCCTCGTCATCGACAATTACGACAGCTTCACCTTCAACCTCGTCCATTATCTGCTGGAATTGGGCAGTAAGGTGGAGGTCGTGAGAAACGACGCGATCTCGGCGGGGCAGGCCCTGTCGAGCGGGGCTGCGGCGTTCCTCATCTCGCCCGGCCCCAAAACGCCGAACGAGGCCGGCGTCAGCCTCGATCTCGTCGCCGCCTGTGCCGATGCGGGCAAGCCGCTGCTCGGCGTCTGCCTCGGTCATCAGGCGATCGGGCAGCATTTCGGTGGGCAGGTCGTTCGCGGCGGGCTGATGCACGGCAAGACCAGCCCCGTGACGCACGACGGCAGCGGGCTGTTCGCCGGGCTGCCCTCGCCCTTTACGGCGACGCGCTACCACTCGCTGATCGTCGAGAACGCGCCTGCCGAGCTGGTCGT
The DNA here is from genome assembly GCA_964246315.1 of uncultured Sphingomonadaceae bacterium. Classification (GTDB taxonomy): domain Bacteria; phylum Pseudomonadota; class Alphaproteobacteria; order Sphingomonadales; family Sphingomonadaceae; genus Sphingomonas_O. The sequence continues at coordinate 27,979 of CAXTPT010000025.1, forward strand.
CAACGCCTCCGCGCCCGATGCCAGCGTGATGGGCCTGCGCCACGCGACGCTGCCGATCCACGGCGTCCAGTTCCACCCCGAAAGCATCGCCACCGAACACGGCCACGCGCTGCTGGCGAACTTCATGCGGATCGCAGGACTGGCACCCAGGACGCTCGCTCGTGCTGCCTGACGGCACCAGGCCGCTCGGCGCCGATGAGGCGCGCGCCGCGTTCGACGCGCTGCTCGACGGCGCGATCGAGGATGCCGACGCCGCGCGCTTCCTCACCGACATGGCCGAGCGGGACGAGACGGCAGTCGAGATCGCCGCCGCGGCACAGGCGCTGCGCGCACGGATGGTGCCGGTCAAGGCCCCCGCAGGCGCGATCGACGTCTGCGGCACGGGCGGCGACGGCAGCCATAGTCTCAACGTCTCGACCGCGGTCGCCATCGTCGCCGCCGCCTGCGACGTGCCCGTTGCCAAGCACGGCAACCGCGCCGCCTCGTCCAAGGCCGGCGCGGCGGACACGCTCGAAGCGCTCGGCCTCGATCTCGACCGGGCCAGCGACCGCGCCGAACACAGCCTCGCCGATCTCGGCATCGCCTTCCTGTTCGCGCAGAAACACCACCCCGCGCTGGCCAAGCTGGCGCCGGTGCGGCGCGCGATCGGGCGGCGGACGATCTTCAACCTGATCGGCCCGCTCGCCAACCCGGCGGGCGTGCGGCGGCAGCTGATCGGCATTGCCCGGCCCGATTATCTGCCGATCGTCGGGGAGGCGCTGACCCTGCTCGGTGCGGACGATGCGCTGCTGGTGGCGGGCGAGGAACCGCTTGACGAATTGTCGGTCGCGGCGCGCAGCCGTTGGTGGCGCCTGGGCGGGGAGAGCGGCGCGCTGACGCCCGAAGCCGCCGGTCTCGGCCGCCATTCGCAAGATGCCATCCGCGGCGGCGACGCCGCCTACAATGCCGGTGCCCTGCGCCTGCTGCTGGCGGGAGACCATGGCGCCTATCGCGACGCAGTGCTGCTCAACGCCGCGGCGGCATTGATCGTCGCGGGTCATGCGCGCGACTGGCAGGACGGCGTCGAGGAAGCCGCGGAGGCGATCGACAAGGGTCTGGCCAAGGCGCTGCTCGATTGCTGGATCGCTTACTGATGGCGACGATCCTCGACCGCATTCTCGAAACCAAGCGCGATGAAGTGGCCGCGCGCCGCCTGCGCCATTCGCTCGCCGATCTCGATCGCGCCGCCGCCGCGCAGACTTCCCCGCGCGGGTTCCGCGCCGCGCTGGACCAGGCGCCGGGCTTTGGCCTGATCGCCGAGATCAAGAAGGCTTCGCCCTCCAAGGGGCTGATCCGCGCCGATTTCGATCCGGCGGCGCATGCCCGCGCTTATGCCGCGGGCGGCGCGGCATGCCTCTCGGTGCTGACCGACGCCGACTATTTCCGGGGACATGAAGACGATCTGATCGCCGCGCGCGCCGCCTGTGCGCTGCCGGTGATCCGCAAGGACTTCATGATTGACCCGTGGCAGGTCGCCGAAGCGCGCGCGATCGGCGCCGATGCGATCCTGATCATCGTCGCGGCGCTCGACGACGGCGCGATGGCGGAGATCGAGGCGGCGGCGATCGAACGCGGCATGGACGTGCTGGTCGAAGTCCATGATGCCGAGGAACTGGCGCGGGCCGTCACCCTCCGATCGCGGCTGATCGGCGTCAACAACCGCGACCTGCGCGACTTTTCGGTCAGCTTCGATCGCACCTACGAACTGGTCGGCCGGGCGCCGCCGGGCTGCACCTTCGTGGCCGAAAGCGGTCTCGCCAGCAATGCCGATCTCGCGGCCATGGCGGCGCACGGCATCCGCTGTTTCCTGGTCGGCGAAAGCCTGATGCGGCAGGCCGACATCGCCGCCGCGACGCGCGCGCTGCTGGCACTTGACGGGGAACAAAAGCGAACATAACGTGTCAGGAACGTTCGCGACTATGGAGTTCGCCAAATGCTGACGCGCAAACAGCACCAGCTGATCTGCTTCATCGAAGACAAGCTCGCCGAGACCGGCATCTCGCCATCGTTTGAGGAGATGAAGGAGGCGCTGACGCTCAAGTCGAAATCGGGCGTCCACCGGCTGATATCGGCGCTTGAGGAACGCGGGTTTCTCAAGCGTCTGCCCAACCGCGCGCGCGCATTGGAAGTGGTGCGTTCGCCCGAGCGTGGCCCCCAGATCGCCAAGGCGCGTGCCAAGGCCGCGGCACCCGCGCCCAAGCTGCCGACGCCGGCCAATGATGTGATCGACGTGCCGCTGCACGGCCGCATTGCCGCCGGCGCGCCGATCGAGGCGATCGAGGGTCAATCCATGCTGCAGGTGCCGGCCGCCTTGCTCGGCCCGGGCGAACATTATGCGCTCGAAGTGTCCGGGGATTCGATGGTCGAGGCCGGCATTCTCGACGGCGACTTCGCGCTGATCCGCAAGACCGAGGTCGGTCGCGAAGGTGACATCGTCGTCGCCTTGGTCGACGACAGCGAAGCGACGCTCAAATATTTCCACGCGGAAGGGGGCGGGAATGTCCGCCTCGATCCGGCGAATGCGCGTTACGAGGCGCAGCGTTATCGCGCCGATCGCGTCCGCGTGCAGGGCCGCCTCGCCGGCCTGCTCCGGCGCTATTAGCATTGGCCTCGGCGGCGCGGACCCATGGGTGCGCGTCGCCGGGTTTCTTGACGGCGTCGACCGATGGCCCGGACAGGGTGATCGCCAGTCCGCCGGTGCGCACGAGAAACGCTGCATCGGCCTTGAGCCAGCGCGGGCGGCACCAATAGGGCAGCCGCCGGTCGCTGACGGCGATGTCGGCACCGGCGCACTCGCGCTCGAACAGCGGCCGGTCGACGAGATACGGCGAACGCGTGGCCATCACCCGCCACTCGCGTCCGTCGGCCGCCAGCGTGGCGCGGCACAGATCGGCGCTGCACGACGCGCCGTCGCTGCCGTCGAGATCGGCCAATGCGCTCAGCGTCCCGCCCCGTTCGGCCAGCACCTGGCGGACATAATCGCCCGCCCGGTCGCGCAGGATCGCATAGCTGCCATCGCCTTGCCGGACCGCGAGATGCTTGCCGTCACCGGTGATGATCAGATCGGGCGGGAGCACCGCGGCGGCCATCACGGCGCCGATGGCAATGAGCACGAGGCCGGCGAGGCGCGCGCGCGTCCGCCACAGCACCAGCCACAGCCCGCCGCTGATCATCAGCGCGAACGCGCCGACCGGCATATCCGCCAGCGCCGCCCGTGCCCCTGGCCAGTTCGCGACCGCATGCGCGATCGACAACAGCAGCTGGAGCGATTTGCCCGTCGCCCACCAGAACGGCCCGCCGAGGCCGACCAGGTCGAACAGCAGGGCCAGCGCCTCGAGCGGCATGGTGACGAAGGTGGTCAGCGGGATCGCGACGATATTGGCCAGCGCGCCGAACAGTCCCTGCTTGTGGAAATGGAACAGGGCGATGGGGGCCAGCGCGATCTCGACCGCCAGGCCCGTCAGCAGCAAGGCGCCGATCTCGCGCGCCAGTCGCGCCCATAGCGGCTCGTCACGCTTGGCGAACCACGCCTTGACGTGCGGTTGCTCATGCAGCGCGACGATCGTCGCGATGGCCGCGAAGCTCAGCTGAAAGCTCGGCCCGACCAGGCTTTCGGGCCAGGCCAGCAACACCACCAGCGCGCCCGCCGCAACCAGCCGCAGCGTGAAGGCTTCGCGCCCCAGCACGATCCCGACGCAGACCAGCACCGCCGCCACGCAACTGCGGATCGTCGGCACCTCGGCGCCGGTGAGCAGGGTGTAGCCGACCCCCGCCGCGGCGCCCCCGCCTGCGGCAATCGCCACCAGCGGCCAGCGCAGCGCCAATCGTGGCCATAAGGCGAGCAAGCGAAGTGTCAGGAAGAACGTCGCGCCGACTACCGCCGAAATGTGCAGCCCGCTGACCGAGAGCAGGTGGGTGAGTCCGCTGGCGCGCATCGCCTCCTCGTCCTCCGCGGCGATGCCGCCGCGGTCGCCGCTGGCAAAGGCCGAGGCGATCCCGCCCGCGCTGCCCTCGATCTGGGGGCGGATGTGCGCCGACAGCCGCTCGCGCAGGGACGGGCCGCCGCGCTCGGCCGGCGTGACGGCGATCGGCCCCAGTGCCTTGCCGACGCCGCCCAACTGCTGGAACCAAGCGATCCGCTGGAAGTCGTAGCCGCCGGGCACCGCTGCTTCTTGTGGCGGCACGATCCGCGCGCGCAGGCGGACGGCATCCCCTTCATGGATAGCGGGCGGCGCGGGGTCGAGCGCGACCGACACCCGCACCCGTCGGGGCATGGCCGCGCCCAATTCGGTCAGCATCAGCCGCTCGATGTCACGCGCAGGCAGCAACTCGACGCGTTCGACACGCCCCGCGAGCGTCGCCACCATCGGTCGCGCGATCACCGGTGCGGCGACACCTTCGGCGCGCCACCAGATCAACCCGCAGCCGGCCGCCGCCAGCGCCGCGCCCCATAGCAGCGCCCGCCGCAATCGTGTCCCCGTGCTTGCCACCGCCGCGGACAGCGCGGCTCCCGCGCACCCGGCTAGAAACGCCAGCCACTCGGCCGGCGACCGCAGGACGAACCAGGCCGCAATTCCCAGCCCCAATGCGACCGGCGTCCACAGGAACAGCTGGTCACGCTCCGCCTCCAGCCACGTCTCCACACGCGCGCCCCATCGGCGGGGGTGCATTTGAAGCCCCCATTGCGCCATGCTAGGGCGTCTGCCGATCATCGTGGCCATCGCCACATTCATGGAGACTTGGCGCTTGAGCGCAACCGTTCCGGCGCCAGCAGGCGCCCATGCCAAGGTCGTGACCCGTTTTGCGCCGTCGCCCACCGGGTTCCTGCATATCGGCGGCGCGCGCACGGCGTTGTTCAACTGGCTGTTCGCGCGCCGTCACGGCGGCGAATTCCTGCTGCGGATCGAGGATACCGACCGCGCGCGGTCGACCGATGCGGCGATCGCGGCAATCCTGGATGGGATGCGCTGGCTCGCGCTCGATTGGGACGGCCCCGAAATCTATCAGTTCGCGCGCGCCGAGCGCCATGCGGAGGTGGCCAACCAGCTGCTGGCGGCAGGGCATGCCTATCGCTGCTACGCCACCGCCGGGGAGCTCGAGGCGATGCGCGCCGAGCAGCGCGCCAGCAGGCAGCCGCTGCGCTACGATGGCCGCTGGCGTGACCGCACCGAAACGCCCGACCTGCCTTACGTCATTCGCCTCAAGGCGCCGCAGACCGGGGAAACGACGATCCGGGATCTGGTCCAGGGCGAAGTCACCGTGGCCAATGCCGAACTGGACGACATGGTCCTGCTGCGCTCGGACGGGACACCGACCTACATGCTGTCGGTGGTGGTCGACGATCACGACATGGGCGTGACGCATGTCATCCGCGGTGACGACCACCTCAACAACGCCTTCCGCCAATTGGCCCTGATAACCGCGATGGGTTGGGCCGAGCCGGTCTACGCGCACGTCCCGCTGATCCATGGGTCGGACGGCGCCAAGCTCAGCAAGCGCCACGGCGCTTTGGGCATCGAGGCGTATCGCGACGAGATGGGCATCCTGCCCGAAGCGCTGTCGAACTATCTCCTCCGTCTCGGCTGGGGGCACGGCGACGACGAATTCATCAGCCGTGAACAGGCCATTGCATGGTTCGATATCGCCGATGTCGGCCGCTCGCCGTCGCGCTTCGACGTCAAGAAGCTCGAGAATATGAACGGCCATTATTTGCGCGAAGCGGATGACCTGCGCTTGGCCGAATTGGTCGCGGCGCAGGGCGGCGGCGCTGCAAGCATCCTCGCCCGCGCGATGCCGTTCCTCAAGGTGCGCGCCAAATCGCTCAACGAATTGACCGAAGCGTCGGCTTTCCTCTTCGCGCGCCGCCCGCTGCCGCTTGAGGAAAAGGCGGCGGCGCTGCTCGACGATGCCGGCCTCGCGCTGGTTGCCCAGGTCCGCGAAGCGATCGCCGGCGCCGTCGATTGGACCGCCGAAACGCTCGAACCCTTGGTCAAGGCCATCGCCGAAAATGCCGGCCTGGGTCTCGGCAAGGTTGCGCAGCCCCTGCGCGCCGCGCTGACCGGCCGAACCACCTCGCCGGGCATCTTCGACGTGCTCGCGCTGCTTGGTCGGGAGGAGTCGCTCGGGCGGCTTGACGATAGCGTAAACCGGCGCAATGCGATTGCTGCGCTGCCGCAAGGAGAGACTCATGGCTGACACTGCGAAGATCGCTCTCGACGGCAAGGACCAGGACTATGCGGTGATGCACGGCTCGGTGGGGCCGGATGTCGTCGATATCCGCAAACTCTATGCGAACACCGGCGCGTTCACCTATGATCCGGGCTTCACCTCGACTGCGTCATGCCAGTCGGCGATCACCTATATCGACGGTGACGAAGGCATCCTCCTGCACCGGGGCTATCCGATCGGCCAATTGGCGGAACAGTCGAGCTTCATGGAAGTGTGCTACCTCCTCCTCAATGGCGAGCTGCCCAGCCGGAGCGAGCTCGACAAGTTCAGCACCACGATCACGCGCCACACCATGGTGCACGACCAGATGTCGACCTTCTTTCGCGGGTTCCGCCGCGATGCGCACCCGATGGCGATCATGTGCGGGGTGGTCGGCGCGCTGTCGGCCTTTTACCACGATTCGACCGATATCACCGATCCGAACCAGCGCCTCATCGCCTCGCACCGGCTGATCGCCAAGATCCCGACGATCGCGGCGATGGCGTATCAGTACAGCGTCGGCCGCCCGTTCGTCTATCCGCAGAACTCGCTCAGCTATACCGGCAATTTCCTGCGCATGACCTTCGGCAACCCGGCCGAGCCCTATGAGGTCAATCCGGTCGTCGAGCGCGCGATGGACCGCATCTTCATCCTCCATGCCGATCATGAGCAGAACGCCTCGACCTCGACCGTGCGCCTGGCCGGTTCGTCGGGCGCCAATCCGTTCGCCTGCATCGCGGCGGGGATCGCCTGTTTGTGGGGTCCGGCGCATGGCGGCGCCAACGAGGCGGCGCTGAACATGCTGCACGAGATCGGCACGGTGGAGCGCATTCCCGAATATCTCGCCCGCGCGAAGAACAAGGACGATCCGTTTCGCCTGATGGGCTTTGGCCACCGCGTGTACAAGAATTACGATCCGCGCGCGACGGTGATGCAAAAGACGGTGCGCGAGGTGTTCGAGGCGCTGCAGGTCAGCGATCCCGTGTTCGATGTCGCGCTGCGGCTGGAGGAACTGGCGGTCAACGACGACTATTTCATTGAGAAGAAGCTGTTCCCCAATGTCGACTTCTATTCGGGTGTGATCCTGTCGGCGATCGGTTTCCCGACGACGATGTTCACCGTGCTGTTCGCGCTGGCCCGCACCGTCGGCTGGGTCGCGCAATGGAACGAGATGATCTCGGACCCCGAACAGAAGATCGGCCGCCCGCGCCAGCTCTACACCGGCCCGACACAGCGTGACTACGTGCCGCTCAGCGCGCGCTGAGCGCCGCAGGCAGGGAATTTCGCACAGAGGCACAGAGATCACAGGAGAGCGAGCTCTCTTCGTGGTCTTTGTGCCTCTGTGCGCCAATTCTGCCACTAGCGCGGCGTGAGCACAGCCCGCAGTCGGCGGCGCGCTACGGCAAGCGAGGCCGAAGCGTAAATCGCGCAGGCTGCCAGTGCAGCGACGGGGACATCGGCCACGCTGCCAAGGCCGATGATCGCGGCATAGGCCGGCGCATCGCCGCGCCACCACAGCGGCGCTCCTGCATCGGCCTCGTCTTCGGCCGCCATCGCCGTGGCGGCGGCGAGGACGATGGCCAGCGCGAACACGCCCCATTGCCCGCTCGCCTGCCACAACCAGCCAACGGCGCCCGCCAGCCCGGCCAGTGCTAGGCCGTCCGCAACGCGGTCGGTCCAGCGCAGCGGCCGGCCGTCGACCTCCGCCAGCCCGCGCACCACGCGCAGCGCCATCGTCAGCAGGATCAGCGCGGCGGCGGCCGGCGCCAGCCAGCCATAGCCGAGCGCGGCGGCAAAGCCCGCGGACAGCACGCCCGCCGCTCCGCCCGCCCAGCGCAGCCTGGGATCGACGGGCAACAATGCCGTCGCCACGAACAGCGCCGCCGTCTCGACCAGCCGCCCGGCAATCCCGCGCCGTGGCCGCATCGCCGCGCGCAGGCGCGCCTCGTCGGCCGCGACCAGCGCATCGGGCGCATCGAGCGCGATCAAGGCGCCCTGCCGCCCCGCATCGACGCGCAACGCCCCCTGTTGCACCGCCTTGCGCACCAGCGTCGAGGCCAGCGACCATTCGGGCGCCAGCCCCTGCGCCGTCTCACCCACCAGATCGCCCGGCAGCGCGGCCCAGCCCGCCCAGCGCGTCGTCCCGTCGATCAGTTCGTAACGCGCGGTATCCAGCTCGTTGGGCAGGCAGGCCAATGTCGCGCCACTCCCCTCGGCCATCGCCGCGATCATCGCCCCGTCCAGCAAGGTCTCGGCACCGATCAGCAGCACGCGGTCATTGGGGTCGACGGCCCGCGCGTCGGCCGTCGTGATGGTTCGCGTCACCCCCGCTTCGCGCAGCGCGCGCTGCAGCGCGGCGCCGGCCCGCGCGTCGGGCGGCTCGTCCAGGTCGATCAGGCCGATCAGCGCCACGAATCCCTCCCGCGATCCGCTTGCGCATGACCGACAGATTTGTCGAGCCATGTGCTTATCGCCCGGCGACGATCGTGTTACGCCGTCCTCATGACGGGGGAAGCGAGAGTCGTCGGCCTGCACCGGCCTTTTGAGGAGCACGCGGTGGAGCCGTATGTCGATCCGGTCGGCGCGCCGGCGGCGCCGTCGCGCGAATGGCGCAGCCCGGCGCTGCTCGCCGTGCTCGCGGCTTTTGGCCTGGCCTGGCTCGCTTTCGTCGGCGCGCTGGTGATACCCGAATTGCGCGCCGCGCTGCCGCCCGCCAGCGGCGCCGCGGCGCTGGCGGTAATCGCCTTGGTGCCGCTGCTGTTCCTCGCCGGCATCTACGCGCTGTTCGCGCGCGGCAGCCGGGCCGAGGCGCGGCGGCTGCGGCTGATGATCCAGGCGCTGCGTGGCGAGCAGGCGACGATGCAGGCGGCGATCGACGCCGCGACCGACCGCATCATCGTTCAGCGCGCGCAGATCGAGGAAGGCGGCGCCGCGCTCGGCGCGACCGGCGAACGTGCGGCGAGCGGCCTGCGCGCGATGAGCGACAGCCTGCGCGGCGATCTCGATCTGCTGTCGCGCCATGCCAACGCGCTGAAGCAGGCAACGGCGGTGGCGCGCGCCGACATGGCGCTGCTGCTCGGCGACGTGCCCAAAGCGCATATGCAGACGCGCGAAATGGCCGCCGAGATCGATTCGGCAGCGCGCGCGGCGCTCGGCCATGCCCAGGCGCTGACGGCACAGGTCGGCACGCTGGCGACGCAAAGCCACGACGCCAAGGTCTTGGCCGAAACCAGCGCGGCCGCCCTCAGCGAAGGAAATGCCCGGGCCGCCGAACAGGCCGAGGCGGCGCGCGGCGCGATCGCGGCGGCGACGGCGGCGCTGGGGGACGGCGTCGATGCCGCGCTCGACCGGGCGCATCGCGCCACCGAAGGTGTGCGTCAGGGGCTGGCGGCGCAGGGTGCGGCGCTCGACGCCTTTGTCGATTCGGCGCAGCAGAAAATCGCGCGGAGCGGCGAACAGGCCGGGGCGGCGGCGCAGATGCGCATCGCCGAGCTGGAAGATCGCGTCGCGGCGCTTGGCGCGCTGCTGGAAAATCAGGGCGAAGCGACGCGCAACGTGCTGACCGACCTGGCGGGGGCGCTGGGCGAGGTCGATCAGCGGCTTGGTGCTTTCGCCGGTCATGACGAGGTGCTCGGGCGGGCGGAGACGCGGCTGCGCGCGCTCGACGCCGGCGCGCGCGATCTGGGTGAAGCGCTGCCGTCGCTGCTCGATGGGGCCAGCCAGCGGCTGCTGGCGGCGGGCGAGACGGCCAATGAGATCACGCCGCAAATCCGCGCGCTGGCAGGCGATGCCGAGCGTGCGGCGGGGCATCTCGCCGGATTGAGCGACAGCCACCGCAGCGCTACCGAATTGGGCGACACGCTGGCGCAGGCGCTTGTTACTGCCGAGGCGCTCAGCCAGCAGGCGGGTGGGCAGTTGGTCGATGCGCTGCTGCGCGTGCGCGACGTCGCCGCGTCTTCCGCCGACAAGGCGCGCGAGGCGATCACCGCCGCGATCCCCGACGCGGTCGGGCGGCTGTCGGAAGAGGCCCGGCGCGCTCTGGCGGATGCGGTGGCGCAGGAAGTGGCGAACAGCGTGGGCGCGGTCGCCAGCGCGATCGAGCGCGCCATGGCGGTGTCGCGGTCGGCCAGTGCCGGGATCAATCAGCAGCTCGCCGTGCTCGACGAACGCCTGGCGCTGGCGGATGCGCGCCGCGATCTGTCGGCGCAGGTCGCGCTCTTGGTCGAATCGCTTAATTCGACCGCGATCGATGTGGCGAAACTCCTCTCGACCGACGTCGCCGACACCGAATGGGATGCCTATCTGCGCGGCGACCGCGGCGTGTTCACCCGGCGCGCGGTGCGGCTGCTGTCGGGCGGCGAAGCGCGCGGCATCGCCGCTTATTATGGCGACGACCCCGATTTCCGCGACGGCGTGAACCGCTACATCCACGATTTCGAGGCGATGCTGCGGCAAGTACTCTCGACGCGCGAGGGGCATGCCCTCGGCGTCACCTTGCTTTCGTCGGACATGGGCAAGCTGTACGTTGCGCTGGCGCAAGCTATCGAGCGCCTGCGCGCCTGACCTTTTTCGCTGTCCTACAACCCATCGATTCGCGCATAGCCCAGTCATGACCAGCACGCTTTTCGGGCCCCCTGCGCAAACGATATTGGCAGATGTGAATCGTGTGAACCACCATCGCGGCGAGATCACATTGGCATCTGTGAATCGTGTGAACCGCCGTCGCGGCGAGGTCGCATTGGCAGATGTGAATCATGTGAATCGCCGTCGCGGCGAGATCGCATTGGCATGTGTGAACCGTGTGAATCGTCATCGCGGCAGGATCGCATTGGCAGTTGTGAATCGTGTGAATCGATCGGGCGGCCCGATCGGCAATGGTGGTATTTTTCAGGCGGCGAGGCG
>CAXTPT010000026.1:0-37600 GCA_964246315.1 uncultured Sphingomonadaceae bacterium
GACCTTTGCGTGCGCGACCAGCGAGGAAAACTCCGAGATGCGCAAGCCGCCCTGGGGCGAGAATAGCGCACCGTTATCGCCGGGACGATAGGCTTGAAGAGCGTCGCAACCGTCGGGCGCGAGCACCGGGCAGGCGGGACGCTGACCGTGAAGGTCGTCGCGAAGGACCGAGCCCTTGCTGTCGTAAAGCACGACGGCCCGCGCCACCTGCGCGCCGCTGCAGGTCGTCCAGTTGAAACAGGCGTCGAGCCGCAGCGGCTGGAACACGAGCCGGGCCATGAGGTTGTCGAAGCGCTCACCGGTGACCGCCTCCATGACCGACGCGATCACCGGGAAGTTGAGGTTGGTGTATCGGAACCAGACCCCTGGCGTGTGCTCGCGATCCCAGGCCCTGGGATCGGCAACGGTGTCGCGGAGCGTCTTGCCGAGTGTAATGGCGTAAGCGGCTTCGTCGGTCAGGCTGGAGCGATGGGACAATAAGAGGCGCAGCGTGATCGGCGTGTCGGCAAACGCCGGATTGCGCAGCGGCCAGCCGAGATAGTCCGACACGTCGCGGTCGAGATCGAGCTTTCCCGCCTCGACGAGCCGCAGGACGCCGAGCGCGACGACGAGCTTGCTGACGCTCGCCACGCGCACCGGATCGTCGGCAGTGACGCGGCGTTTGGCGGCACGGTCGGCATAGCCGCGCGTGCGAACCGATGTGATCCCGTTCGCATCGAAGGCCACGCGAACCTCGGCCGGCCGGGTGGCGCAGGCAGTGAGGAGGAGGAGGGCGGGGAGGAGGCGCACGCCGCATCTTCGCAATCCTTGGCGGTCCGCGCTAGGGGGCGGCGATGCAACCTCCCGTCGCGCTTCGCCGCCCCGTCACCACCGCATATCACGACGTCCGCCTAACTGACGATTATGCCTGGTTGCGCGACGCCGCCTATCCCGAGGTCGCCGATCAGGCGATCCTGGCGCATCTGCAGGCCGAAAACCGCTATTTCGAGGCGTGGAAAACGGGACGAGCCGGCCTGATCGAGACCATTTACCGCGAATTGCGCGGCCGGATTAAGGAAAACGATGCCAGTGTGCCGGTCAAGGACGGGGACTGGCTCTACTGGCGCTCGTTCGACGAGGGCGGCGAGTATCGCAAATGGTGGCGGCGGCCGGTGGCGGGCGGACCCGATGAGCTGATCCTGGACGAGCCTGGCTTGGCCGCGGGGCACGAGTATTTCCGGCTCGGCGCGATCCATCTGAGCGAGGATGGGCGGCTGCTGGCCTATGCCACCGATACCGACGGGTCGGAGCGCTACGTGCTCAAGGTGCGCGACCTGGGGACCGGCGCGGATCTGCCCGACACGATCCCGGGCACGATGGGCGATGTGGTGTTTTCGGCCGACGGCAGCATTTTGGTCTATGGGCTGGTCAACGACCAGTGGCGCATCGACCGGATCATGGCGCACCGGCTGGGCGGCAACCCGGCGGAAGCGACGTTGCTGCATCACGAAACCGATCCGGGGTTTCAGGCGGGCGTCGGGATGGTCTCCAGCCGCCAGTGGATCGTGCTGGCGACGGGCGACAACACGACCAGCGAGGTGCGGCTGCTGCCGGCGAGCGATCCGTTTGCCGAACCGGTCCTCGTTCGCGCGCGGCAGGCGGGGCTCGAATATGATGTGGACGAGCATGACGGCACGCTGTTCATCACCACCAACGACACCAGCCCGCAATTCCGGCTGGTCATCGCACCGCTCGAGCGCCCGGGCGAATGGACCGAACTGATCGCTCCCAAGGCCGACTTCTACCTCAATGACGTGACGTGCTTTGCGGGGTTCTTCGTGGTCGAGGGGCGCGAGGACGGGCTCGATCAGGTCGAGCTGTACGATTATGACGGACGCCTGCGCGAGCGGCTGGCCTGGCCCGAGACGAGCTATAGCGCGGGGCTGGGCGAGAATCCGGAATATGATGTCGCCGCGCTCCGGCTCGATTATGAAAGCATGGTTTCCCCCGCCCGCACGATCGAGCGCGATCTGGCGTCGGGCGCGGAAATGGTGCTCAAGGAACAGGAAATCCCGTCGGGCTATGACGGGTCGCGCTATGCGACGACGCGGCTGAGCCTCCCGGCGCGCGACGGGACGATGATCCCGGTGTCGGTGGTGCATCTGCGCGACTTTCCGCTCGACGGCAGCCGGCCGCTCTATCTTTACGGCTATGGCGCATACGGCATCGCCATCCCGCCGGGCTTTTCGACCGGGCGGATCAGCCTGGTCGACCGCGGCTTCGCCTTCGCCATCGCGCATATCCGCGGCGGCGACGATCTGGGGCAGCAATGGCAGCTCGACGGCAAGCTGACCAAGAGGTGGAACGCGTTCACCGACTTCATCGACGTGGCCAGGGGGCTGATCGATCGCGGCTATACGTCGGCGGGCAAGATCTGCGCGGCGGGCGGATCGGCGGGGGGCGAATTGATGGGCGTCGTCGCCAACGAGGCGCCCGAGCTGTGGGGCGCGATCGCCGCGCATGTGCCGTTCGTCGACGTGCTCAACACGATGCTCGATCCCGATCTGCCGCTGACGCCGGGCGAATGGCCCGAATGGGGCAACCCGATCGAGGACAAGGCGGCGTTCGAGCTGATCCGTGCCTATTCGCCCTACGATAATGTCCGCGCCCAGGCCTATCCGCCGATGCTGGTCACGGCGGGCCTGACCGATCCGCGCGTGACCTATTGGGAGCCGGCCAAATGGGTCGCCAAGCTGCGCGAGATGGGAACGGGCAGCGCGCCGTTGCTGCTCAAGACCAATATGGGCGCGGGGCATGGCGGCAAGTCGGGGCGGTTCGAAAGCCTGACCGAGACGGCGGAGGAATTCGCGTTCTTCCTCGATGCGATGGGAATGGCGTGAGCTACACTGAGACGTTCGCGCCGCAGCCCGGCGACATCGACGAGCTCGGCCACGTCAACAATGCGGTGTGGGTGCGGTGGATTCAGGAGATCGCGGTCAATCACTGGCGCGCGGTGGCAGCGCCCGAGCATGTCGACGCATATTTCTGGGTCGTGGTGCGCCACGAGGTCGATTATCTGGGCAATATGGGTCCGGGCGACGTGGCCGAGGGCCGGACCTGGGTCGGCGATGCGCCCAAGGGTGCGCGGTTCGACCGGATGGTCGAATTCAGCCGCGAGGGCCGCGTGCTGGTGCACGCCAGAACGACCTGGGCAATCGTCGACAAGGCGACGGGCAGGATCAGGCGGGTGCCGCCCGAGGTGGCGGCACCCTTCCTGAGTTAGTCAGGCCCGATCAGCGGCCGTAGCGGCAGCGGCGTTCCGAACGGCCGCGTTCGACCTCACGGCCCGCCAGCGCGCCGCCTGCGGCACCGATCAGGGTCGCCGCCGTGCCGCCGACCGCGCTGCCGATCAGCGCACCGCCGGCGCCGCCGATCAGCGCGCCGGTCGTGCCGCCGCGGCGCTTGCAGTAATAGCGGCCGTCGGAACCGCGATAGGCCGGGTAATAACGCGCGGTCTTGGCCGAGGCGGCGGTGGTCGGGACGACGGTGGCGACCGGCACGGCGACACTGAGCGCGCTGGCCAGCATGATGAGTTTACGCATGGTGATACTCCCTTCGAATAGTGAAGGGGAAAGCGCATATCGGCCTGTTTCGTTGCATGAACGAAACACAACGTTTCGATGTGCGAGGTTCAGATTTGGCGGACGGGCGACGCGCGGCCGCGCCGACCTTGCCGTCCGGGCGGGCCGGTCATAGGCTGACGCGATGACCAGATCGCTGCTGCTCGCCTGCGCCCTCGTGGCCGCTCCGCTCCTCGCGCAGGAGCGCGTCACGCCGATGACGCCCGACGTGGTGGACAAATACGAGCAGGTCCTGCCCGCCGCCGACTTCATCCGCCGCGAAGCGATGGTGCCGATGCGCGACGGGACCAAGCTGTACACGGTGATCGTCATGAAGAAGGGCACGCAGGGCGGCCCGATCCTGCTCTCGCGCACGCCCTATGACGCGCATGGCTCAACGCACCGCGTCGCCAGCCAGCGCATCGTCGACGTGCTCGAGGCGATGGACGCCGAGTTCGCGCAGGATGGCTATATCCGCGTCTATCAGGACATTCGCGGGCTGCACCGGTCCGAAGGCCAGTATGTCATGAACCGTCCTGTCGTCGGGCCGCAGAACGACACCGGCATCGATGAATCGACCGACGCGTACGACACGATCGACTGGCTGGTGAAGAACGTGCCGGAAGCGAACGGCAAGGTCGGGATCATCGGCTCGTCCTATCTCGGCTTCACCGCGCTGGCGGCGCTGATCGGGCCGCATCCGGCGCTGAAGGCGGCGGTGCCCGAAAGCCCGATGGTCGATGGCTGGATGGGCGACGACTGGTTCCACAACGGCGCGTTCCGGGTCAGCTCGCTCGATTATGCGGTGAGCCAGGCGACCAACAAGGCCGAGGGCGGCGGCGAGTTCGCGCTGGGCAAAGGCGACGACTACACGCGCTATCTCGAGGCCGGGTCGGCCGGCGACTTCGCCAGGATTCTGGGCATCACCGGCTATCCGGGCGTCCGCAAATTCCTCGAAAACCCGGCTTACACCGAATTCTGGTCGCTCCAGGCGGTGGACAAATGGCTCGCGGCGCGGCCGCTGACCGTGCCGACGATGCTGGAGGTGGGGCAGTGGGATCAGGAGGACAGTTATGGCGCGCCCGCCGCCTATCGCGCGCTCGAGCCCAAGGACAGGAAGAACGACCTGGTGACTTTGGTAATCGGCCCGTGGCGCCATTCGGGGGCAAACCATGGCGGCTGGGACCTGGGCGCGCTCAACTTCGCCGGCGACACCGCGCTGCAATGGCGGACGCGCTATGTGAAGCCGTTCCTCGACTATCATCTGAAGGGCGGGCCGAACCCCGACACGCCGCCGGTGCTGACCTATGCGACGGGCATCGACGCGTGGCAGCGTTCGCCCAAATGGCCGATGGGCACGCCGACGCCACTGTACCTTGCGGCGGACGGCAAGGCGGGCTTCACGCGGCCGGCGGCGGCGGGGCATGACGATTATGTCAGCGATCCGGCCAAGCCGGTCCCGTTCATCCCACGCCCGATCGACATGGGCGATGCGGCACAGTGGAAGCCGTGGCTGGTCCACGACCAGCGCTTCGTCACCGACCGCCCCGACGTGGTGTCATGGAGCACGGCGGCGCTCGACAAGCCCGTCCATATCATGGGGGCGCCCGCGGTCGATCTCTACGCCGCGACCAGCGGCACCGACAGCGACTGGGTGGTCAAGCTGATCGACGTCTATCCCAATGACGTGCCCGAACCCGCCGCGCAGGGCGGCAAGCCGTCAATGGCCGGATACGAACTGCCGATCGGCATCGAGATCTTCCGCGGCCGCTACGTCTCCGACTTCGCCCGCCCGCGCGCGCTGAAAAGCGGCAAGGTCGAGCATTACCAATGGGCGCTACCCAATGTGAACCACGTGTTCCTGCCGGGGCACAAGATCATGGTGCAGGTGCAATCGAGCCTGTTCCCGCTCTACGACCGCAACCCGCAGAGCTTCGTGCCCAACATCATGTACGCCAAGCCCGGCGATTACCGGAAAGCGACGCAGCAGATCTGGCGCGGCGGCGCAACGGCGAGCGCGGTGTCGCTGCCGATCGCGCCGTAGGCGCTAGGCCGCAAGCCGGGTCGCGCCGGCCGCCCGCAGATCGGCGAGGGTGGGGAAGCCGTCGACCGCCATCAGCAGGTCGCATTCGGCGAGGATCGAGCGGAGCACATGCGCCGCGCCCTCCGCGCCGCCGAGCGCGAGGCCGTAGCTGTACGGCCGTCCGATGCCGACCGCGGTCGCGCCGAGCGCCAGCGCCTTGGCGACGTCGCTGCCCGAGCGGATGCCCGAATCGAACAGCACCGGCGTGCCGCCCGAGGCTGCGACCACCGCCGGCAGCATGTCGATCGCGGCGATGCCGCCATTGGCCTGCCGCCCGCCATGGTTGGAGCAATAAATGCCGTCAGCACCCTCATCGACCGCGCGCCTGGCGTCGTCGGGATGGCAGATGCCCTTGAGCACGATCGGCAGACTGGTGAGCGAGCGCAGCCATTTCATGTCCGCCCAGGTCAGCACGCGGCCAAAGGTCTGTGCCCAGGCCATGACCGCGCCCGCCGGGTCCTGCTCGGGCGGCCTGGCGCACATCGCGCGGAAGCGCGGATCGGACCAGTAATTCGACAGGACATGCCCGCGCAGCTGCGGGAAGTTGGCGTCGTTGAGGTCGCGCGGGCGCCAGCCGGTGACCCAGGTATCGAGCGTGACGACGATCGCCTTGTATCCCGCCGCCTCGGCACGGCCGACCAGGCTTTCGGCGAGTTCGGTATCCTTCGGGGTATAGAGCTGGAACATCCCCGGCGTATCGCCCATCGCCTTGGCGACATCCTCCAGCGGGTCGTTGGCCAGCGTCGAGGCGCACAGCGGCACGCCGGTGATCGCCGCGGCGCGGGCGGCCGCGAGATCGCCATGGCCGTCCGGCGTGCACAGCCCCGTCACGCCGATCGGCGCCATGAACAGCGGATGCGGCAGCGTCATCCCGAACAATTCGACCGACAGGTCGCGCGCCGTGCAGTCGACCATCATCCGCGGGACGATGCCCCAATGGCGAAAGGCGTCGGCGTTGCTGCGCTGGGTGAATTCGTCGCCGCAGCCGCCCTGGACATATTTGCGCACCGACGGCGGCAGCGCGGCGGCCGCGCGCGCTTCCAGGCTGGCGAAATCGACCGGGATGTTCGGGACCGTGCCGCGCAGCCCCGCCTGATAGATTTCGAGCTGATAGTCGCCGTAATGCGGCATGATGGCCTCTCCGTACCCCGCTGGAACGAAAGGTCGATCATGGCGGAGAGGGTGGGATTCGAACCCACGGTACCGTTGCCGGCACGCCGCATTTCGAGTGCGGTGCTTTCGACCTCTCAGCCACCTCTCCGCGGGAAGCGGCGCGCATAGCGGGGTGATGCGCGCTTGCCAAGCGGGCGCTTGCGTTTGCGCGTACGCTCCCTAGATTCAATCGCATGAACCTGCGCACCGCGACTCCCGTAAATCCGCAAGCCCCGCCGGTGGCGAACGCGCGCTTCGACATCGGCGATGTCGTCCGGCACCGCCATTTCGACTTTCGCGGCGTGGTGTTCGATGTCGATCCGGTCTTCGCCAATAGCGAGGAATGGTATGAGGCCATTCCCGAAGGCATTCGCCCGCGCAAGGACCAGCCCTTCTATCACCTGCTCGCCGAAAATGCGGAGAGCAATTACGTCGCTTATGTCAGCCAGCAGAATCTGCTGCCCGACGACAGCGAGGAAGAAATCGACCACCCGGCGATCAGCGGGCTGTTCGAGGCGTTCGAGCCGGGCCGATATACCCTGCGCTCGGTCCACAAACACTAAGCGGCGGCTTTTTCCCGGGCGTAGACTTGCGTGCCGCGCGTGAAAACGCGGTCACCCGGCAGCACGGTTTCGACCGCGATGTCCGGCTGCCCTTCCAGTCCCGCGTAAATCGGCGCGAAATCGGTCTCCACCGTGACCCGCAGCAATTCGGCGAAGGACGGGATGACGAAATAGGTCTGCTGGAAATCGTCGATCCGGTAATCGGTCTGCATCACGCGCCGCAAATCGAAGGCGATGCGGTTGGGGCTCGGATCGTCGAGCGCGAAAACGCTTTCGGCGCGGCTCGAGACGATGCCCGAACCATAGATGCGCAAGGCCCCCGCTTCCTCGATCAGTCCGAATTCGACGGTGTACCAGTAAAGCCGCGCCAGCTTCTTGAGCGCGCCCAACGATCCCGCGCGCTGGCCGCCGCGCCCATAGGCCGCGAGGTAATCGGCGAACACCGGGTCGGCGAGCATCGGCACATGGCCGAACACGTCGTGGAACACATCGGGTTCCTGCAGATAATCGAGCTGGTCGGCGCGGCGGATGAAATTGCCCGCGACGAAGCGGCGGTTGGCCATGTGATCGAAGAACACGTCGTCGGGCACCAGCCCCGGCACCGCGACCACCGACCAGCCGGTCAGCGCACGTAAACGCTCGGACAGCTCTTCGAAATCTGGAATGCCCGGCTTGGACAGGCGCAGCACGTCGAGCCCGCGCAGAAACGCTTCGGAGGCGCGGCCCGGCAGCATGTCGGATTGCCGCGCGAACAGCGTGTTCCACACATCATGCTCTTCGGCGGTATAAGCCGACCAGTTTTGCGGAATGGTCCAGTCGCCCGCGCTCATGCCGTATCCATCACGTTGCGGCCCGGCCGGACGCTGACCCGATGCGTGGACTTGCTGGCCGACGAAACGCGCAGGATGGTGTCGACGAAGACATATTCGTTGGTGGCGAGCGCCGGCGTCAGCGTCAGGTACATATAGCCCCGGTTCGACGAATCCATCCAGCGCAGCTCGTTGGGGTTACGCTCGACGATGGTTCGCGCGACCAGCAGCGGATCGGTGCCCTTGAAGGCGCGCTCCATCCCCGGGCAGGTCACGCTGGTCGCGCCGAATTCGACGCCCGCCGCACGCCCGTCATTTTTGAGATCGAACGCCCAGGCATTGTGGCTGTCGCCGGTGAGCGCGATGAAATTTGCTTCGCTGCGCTGCGCCGCCCCGAGCAGGCGCCGCTTGTTGGCGGGGTAGCCGCCCCAATTGTCGAGATTGTAGGGCAGGCCGGCCGCGGCCGCGGCCAGCCCCTGCTTGGTGTAGTTGCGGTTGCTTTCGGTCGCGTCGGGGGCGAGCCAGTTCGCGGCTTCTGGCACGGTCGAATTGTAGCCGATATTGGTGCCGACGCCGAGCAGCTGCCAGGTCGCCTTATCGCGGGCGAAGCCGTGGTACAGCCAGCTTTCCTGCTCGGTGCCCATCATCGTCCCTGCCGGGTCCTGCCACGGACCGTCGCGGAAGTCCTTGAGCGCGCGCGGCACGTCGCCGCGCTCGATCACGCGATAGTCATTCTGCCGGCTGCGTCCGACGGTGCGCGTATCGGTGCGGTAATAAGTGGCGAGATCGCCGATCGGATAGGCTTTCCACGGTTCTTCGCCCACCGGCAACCATTCGCGCCACACCTGCATCCCGGCGAGCTTGCGGTTGGTCCAGTCGCCCTCGTCCGGGCTGTGCTGGTCGGCGCCGCCTTCCCAGCTGTCGTTCGCGGTTTCGTGATCGTCGGGGATCGGGATCATCGGCGCCGCGGCATGCAGCGCCTGCAGCTGCGGGTCGCTGCGATAGACGGCGTAACGCAGGCGGTAATCGGCCAGCGTGTACAGCTCGCTCAGCGGCAGGATGCGCGCGGCGAACTCGCCCTTGTCGTCGTAACCGCCGCGATTGGCCTCGTAGATGTAGTCGCCCTGATGCAGCCACAGGTCGAGATCGCGTGCCGCCGCCTGGCCATAAGCGTTGAACTCGCCGAAGCCGACATTCGAGCACGAGAACACCGCGATGTTGAACCGGCTGACCCGCCCGACCGGCAGGGTCTTGGTGCGCCCGATCGGCGAGATCGCGCCGTCCGGCGCGATGAAGCGGTAATAATAGCGCGTGGCGGGATCGAGCCCGTCGACCGTCAGCTTGACCGTGTGATCGCGCCACGCGCCGGTGGTCATCACCGCGCCGCCGGCAATCTTCGCGAAATCGGCGGTGCGCGACAGTTCGACCGCGACGCGCGCGGTGCCGCCGCTGGGCGGCTTGTAGCGCGTCCACAGCAATATCGAATCCGCGGCCGGCTCACCCGAGGCGACGCCGTGCGTAAATCCCGTCAGGCCGAGAAGCGCC
Source organism: uncultured Sphingomonadaceae bacterium (assembly GCA_964246315.1). Classification (GTDB taxonomy): domain Bacteria; phylum Pseudomonadota; class Alphaproteobacteria; order Sphingomonadales; family Sphingomonadaceae; genus Sphingomonas_O. The sequence continues at coordinate 9,752 of CAXTPT010000026.1, forward strand.
TGCGCCGCGGCGGGACCGCCCGGCAGGGTCAGCGCGCTCAGGCCCCACACGCCCAGCCGGATCAGGGCACGACGGTCGATCTCGATCATGCTGCGATACTCCTCAATTCGGCCACCAGTGCATCGACGTCCGCCGCGTCGTGATACAGGCCGAACCCGATCCGCAACACGTCGCCGCGCACGTCGGTGGTCACGCCCGCCGCCGCCAGGGCCTGATGGATAGCGGGCGCTTGTGACGAACGGAAGGCAAGGAACCGCGCGTGCGGCCGGCCGTCGGGCGGGTTGAGCAGGTCGGCACCGGGAAGGGGGTCCGCGTCGACAAACCGCGCCTGCAGCGCCGCGACATGATCGGCGATGATGGCGGTGGTCAGCCCCTCGGCGTCGAGCATCCGCCGCACCGCGTTGAAGCGGTACAAGCCCGATGGATCGAACGTCGCGCCCATCAGCCGCTGGGCATCCCGGGCATAGCCGACGCTACCGGGCGGCAGGCTCAGATCGTCGAATTCGGCGTACCAGCCGGTGATCACCGGGCGCGCGACGAGCCTGGGCGGGCAATGCGCGAACGCCACGCCTTCGCCCGCCATCGCATATTTGTATCCGCCGCCGACGTAGAACAGCCGGTCAGCGACCTCGCTAAGGTCGACCGGGATGGCCATAAAGGCGTGATAGCCGTCCGCCACCGCAATGGCATTCGGTGCGGCAAGCGCGCCGAGGTCACGCAAGACCTCCCCCGAATTGAAGCGCACATGGCTCGCCCAGATCAGGTCGGGCGCATCCTCCATCTCGACCTGCACCGCTTCGCCCGCCTCGACCCAGCGCGCCATCTGCCGCCGGAAACTGTGAAATTCGCCCGGCGGATGCGCGATGCGGCGCGGGCGGCGCTCGATCGAAGAGGCGATGCGGATCAGCAGGTCGTGCGTGTTCCCGGCGAAGACGATCGTTCCGGGATCGGGCAGATTGAGCTCGCGCGCGACATGGCCCTGCGCCTCTGGCCACACCTCGCCCATAATCCCGCCCCATTTGCGGTCGGCAAGGCCCGCCGCTTCTTCCCAGCAGGCTCGCTGCCCATCGAACGACGCGTCGGGCCATAGATGGTGCGAATGCGCCGCGAAATGCCGCGGGTTGCCGGCCAGCGCGCGCGAAAACAGGCGCGCCCAGCTCATAATCCAGTCCTGAGCGACCACAGCTCCGGAAAGGCGCGCTTGCCGAGGGTCGATTGGAGGTACGGCACGCCCGCGGTGCCGCCCGTGCCGCGCTTGCCGCCGATGATCCGGCTGACGGTCAGGACGTGCTTGTGCCGCCATGTCGCCATCGCGTCGTCGATGTCGACCAGCTTTTCGGCGAGCTGATACAAGTCCCACCAGCGTTCGGGGTCGCGGTACACGGTCAGCCAGGCCGCCTCGACGGCCGGGTCGAGCGCATAACCCTGGGTCCAATCGCGCGAGAGCTTTGCGGCGGGCACATCGAAGCCCGCACGCGCCAGCGCCATGATCGCCTCGTCCCACAGGCTCGGCGCCTCGAGCGCGGCCCGCATCGCCGCCTGCGCTTCGGGCCGGCCGTCCTGGAACTTGAGGTGAGCGCCGTCCTTGACGCCCAGCAGGAATTCGAACGTGCGGAACTGATCCGACTGAAACCCGCTCGACGGGCCGAGCACATGGCGAAACTGGGTATATTCGCTCGGCGTCATCGTCGCCAGCACGTCCCAGCTCAAGGTCATCACCGCCTGGATCCGGCTGACCCGGGCGAGAGCTTTATAGGCCGGGACCAGCTTGCTCCCGCGCACCTGCGCGATCGCCATCTGCACCTCGGCAATGGCCTGTTTGAGCCATAATTCCTTGGTCTGGTGAATGACGATGAACAGCATCTCGTCATCCAGGTTCGATTTGGGGTGTTGCGCGCCGAGCAGCGTGTCCAGATCGAGGTAACGCGCATAGGTCATGGGAGCATTGGCCATGATTCCGGCTAGCGCCTTAGCGCGGCTAAAGCGAGACTCGCGGCATGGCCGGCCAGCTGCGCGCCGCGCGAATTACTCTCAAGGCAGGCTCATGTCGCTCAACCCTTGGAGCCGCGCCGAACATACCCTATATCGATTGTGCCGGCTTGTCCGGAGATGGCGATGAATTGTGCCGTGTAATAGATGCAGCGGACCCGGGGGCGGTACCCGGCGGCTCCACCAAAACGCCCGTTCGCGGGCGCTCTGACGGGGCCGAACTAGGATCGACGTGTATTGAAAGACGGTATTTTTGCCCGGCCTGAATGCGCCGTAAAACCGTTCAAAACGACAAGTGCCAACGACAACGAGGCGCTCGCGATTGCTGCGTAACTAAGTCCTTCGTGGACGAAGTTATAAGGCTTTAGCGCGGTTGGACCGAACCGGGCAACAGAATCGGATTCCAGCGGCCAGGGGGTGCCGGGCAACAGAAACCCCCACTTTCCAAAGCGAGCGATCGAAGGCGCGTCCAACTGACGCAAGTCCACTGCTTGAAGGCGATGGGCGTGCGGCTTGATTGTCAGGACGACTCCTCGTCGGGGGCGGCCGGGACGACGAACCCCCGATGCGCTCGAACGCCGACCGGGCGACATTCGCATCCGCAAGGTTAGCTGCAATGCATTCGGCACGCACATCCAGCCGCTGACGACAGCCGAACCCTTAAGCGGCCTGCGCGGGTTCCGCATTCAGACTGCCGCCCAGGATCGTCGCGATGGAGATGTCCTCGTCCAACGCGCCCCAATGAATGCCGCTTGGAGAAATGAAGCAATCGCGCCGCTGCGCGGAGTCGCCGGCAACGAGACGTGGAAACCAGGCCAGCGGCACGCCGACCACGCGCCCATCGCTGAGCGACACCCAGAACGAGTCGTCGTCGAACTCGACCTTACTGGCTGTCGGTAAAGTGAGTTGTCCAAGCATCTTCGATTTCCTGCCGGCGTCTTATGACGATATCGATGATCGTGCGCAAATCGCGCGCGGAAATGCCACGCGCGTTGGCAACACGGATCATCGGCCGTAGCCAGATTTTTGCGTCGGCCCCGGCCCTGGCGACATGGATGTGTACGGGCTCGAGCGGCACGCCCTCGCGCGAATAAAAGTGAAAGCGATACCCAGCCTCGTCGAAAACTTTGGGCATCAGCCCTTTTCGAGCCCGATATCCGGCGCGTCCTCGGCCTTCATGCCGACGACGTGATAGCCCGCATCGACATGGTGCGTTTCGCCGGTGACGCCCGAGGCGAGGTCGCTCAGCAGATACAGCCCCGCGCCGCCGACATCCTCGATCGTCACGTTGCGCTTGAGCGGCGCGTTATACTCGTTCCACTTCATGATGTAGCGAAAGTCGCCGATGCCCGAGGCGGCGAGCGTCTTGATCGGCCCCGCCGACACCGCATTGACGCGGATATTGTCGCGGCCGAGATCGACCGCGAGATATTTGACCGCGGTTTCCAGCGCCGATTTGGCGACGCCCATGACGTTGTAATGCGGGATGACCCGCTCGGCGCCGAGATAGGTGAGGGTGATCATGCTACCGCCGCCCCGGCCCGTGGCCGCATCATAAGGCGGCATCATCGCCGCCGCGCGCTGCGCCACCGCGACGAACGAATAGACGCTGATGTTCATCGTCATCAGGAAATTGTCGAGGCTGGTGTCCATGAACCGCCCGCGCAGCTCGTTCTTGTCCGAAAAGCCGATGGCGTGAACGACGAAATCGATGGTGTCCCAGCGTGCCCTGAGCGCCGCAAAGGCCTGATCGAGTGCCGCCATGTCCGACACGTCGCAATCGATCAGGAAGTCGCTGCCCACTTGCTCGGCGAGCGGCCGGACGCGCTTTTCCAGCGCCTCGCCCTGATAACTGAACGCCAGCTCGGCGCCCTGCTCATGCAGCTTTTGCGCGATGCCCCAGGCGAGCGACATATGGTTGGCGAGCCCCATGATCAGCCCGCGCTTGCCCGCCATCAATCCGCTCATACCGTCTCCGTAACCACTTCAGCGGCGGGCTTTAGCGCTTTTGGATCGGGTTCGGCCAGCGCCGCGTTGAGGTGCGCGCCGAAGGTGAAGCCAAGGCCGATGAACCAGAAGAAGATCAGGCAGATGATCACCCCCGCCAGGCTGCCATAGGTCAGGTCGTAATGGCTGATGCCGAACAGGAGATAGGGTAGGAGGTAGATCAGCAGATACCACCACAGCGCGACGAACAGCGCGCCCGGCCATTTGGGGTTTTTGGAATAGCGGTAATGGCTCGGCGTCAGCGACCAGATCAGCGCGTAGAGCGACAGGAACAGGAAGACGAGCGGCACCAGCTTTGACAGCTGCAACACCGTGATCCACTGCTGCGCGAAAGGGAAGATGCGGTAGACGAACTGCTCCGCGGCGGCGAGCACCACCTGCGAGGCGAAGGCCAGCATCACCAGGATGACCGAGGCGATGATGATGCCCATCGACGTCAGCCGGTATTGCCAGAACGGGTTGCTGAACGGGGTGCCGTAAGCGCGGCGGAGGATGTCGCGGATCGTCTCGATGAAACTGCCGACGGTCCACAGGCCGACAAGCCCGCCGAGCCACAGCAGCCAGCCGCCGGAGCGCGCGCTCAGCACCGACAGCACCGGCTCCTGAACCACCTTGCGAATGCTCAGCGGCAAGGCCGTCAGAAAGCCGTTGAGCGCCTGGACCGTGTCGGCGCTACGCCCGAAGATCGATGCCAGCGCGGCCATCAGGATGAAGAACGGAAACAGCGTGATCAGCGTCAGGTAAGCCAGGTTGCCGGCGTGAATGAACCCGTCGCTGAACACGCCGATCACGGTTCTCTTGCCCACTTCCCATACGCGGCTGCCGGGTCCCAGCTTGGTCAGCCGCTTTTCGAGGACTTCGCGGGCGCCCTGCTTGGCCTTTTCGCGGCGCTGCTCGGGAGCGACCGGGGATATCTGCTGCATGAGCGCTCAGGCCTCGACGCGGCAGGCTGGGCGCGTCGTGACGGGTTCGTGAGGCGCGCCGGGAAGGCGCGTCGAGCCCAGCCGCGGCGGGCGCCCTTTGGCGCCAGCCCGCGTCGCTCGTCGGTCGCGGGGGGCGCTGCCCCGCTCCGTCCCTCGTCTTATGCCCAGCGCCAAGATCCGCTCCGTCACGGTGCCTCCAGCTGTCGAACCGAGGCCTATACGCCCAGCCTGGCCCTCGGGTTGCTTTCGGGCGCGGCTTCGGCCCAATTGGTCAACGCGGGGTCGTCGGCGGGCAGCTCGATCTGCAGCGTGACCAACTGGTCGCCCCGGCCCGTCTTGGTGCTCCACCCCCGGCCGCGCAGGCGTAGTACCTTGCCCGAGGACGAGCCCGCCGGGACCGCCAGCATCACCGGCCCGTCGACCGTCGGCACTTTAACCTTGCCGCCGAGCACCGCCTCCTTGAGGCTGACGGGTAGGTCGAGCCGGATGTGATCGCCGTCGCGCTTGTACCAGCGGTGATCGCCGACCTCGATGGTGATAATCGCGTCACCCGCGCCGCCAGGCCCGGGCTCGCCCTTGCCGGCGAGGCGCATCTGCGTGCCGCTCTCGACCCCGCCGGGCAGCTTGAGGTCGATGGTCTTGCCGTCGCCCAGCGTGACGCGTTGCGGATCGAGCCGGGCGGCATCCTCAAACGGCACGGCGAGGCGATAGGCGAGGTTGGCACCCTTGGCCGGCGGCGCGTTGCGGCCGAATCCGCCACTCGCTCCGCGTCCGCGCCCGAACAGCCCTTCGAAAATGTCGCCGAAATCGCCGCCGCCCGGCGCACCGCGGAAACCGCCCTGCGGCCCGCCGCCGCCAAAGCCGAACGGGCTCGCCGGATTGCCGTCGCCGTCGATCTCGCCGCGGTCGAAGCGGCCGCGCTTGTCCTTGTCGGACAGCAGGTCATAGGCGCCGGTCACCTGCGAAAAGCGCTCGGCCGCCTTGGGATTGTCCTTGTTGCGGTCCGGATGCAGCTCCTTGGCGAGCTTGCGATATGCCTTCTTGATGTCCGCCTCGGTCGCGCCGCGTGCAACGCCGAGAATGGTATAGGGATCTTGCGCCATGCCGCGTCAGTTATGAACCGCAAGCGGCTCTAGCAATGGCGCGACATCGACCGCCACCGTCATCGACTGCGCGCCGTGGCCGAGGAAGATGCCGTCGACCGGCGCGATTTCCGAATAATCGCGGCCGATGGCGAGGACGATGTGATCGCCCGCCATCCAGATGCCGTTGGTCGGATCGACGCCGACCCAGCCGGTGTCCGGTCCGGTCCACACCAGCACCCAGGCGTGCGTCGCGTCCGCGCCGATCAGCCGCTCCTCGCCCGGCGGCGGATAGGTGCGGATATAGCCCGAGACATAGGCGGCGGGCAGCGAATGCGCGCGCAGCCCGGCAATCATGATCTGCGCGAAATCCTGGCACACCCCGTGACGGCACCGGAAGGCTTCGAGCGGCGGTGTCTCGGTCAGCGTCGCGTCGGGCGAATAGTCGAATTCGGTCTGGATCCGCCGGGCGAGATCGATCGCCGCGTCGAGGATGCCGCGATCGTCGGCCAGGCTCGGCGCACACCAATCGGCGATTTCCCGGTCGAGCGCGATCATCGGCGAGGGGAACAGGTAAGCCGCCGGGCCGACCGCGCTGATGTCACGGCTCTGCCGGGCGAGATCGCGGACCTGGGCGACGGTCAGGTCGGTCGGGGAAGGGAAGGGGATGGGACGATCGACCGCCACCGTCGCCTCGCTGACGATGGTCAGTTCGCGCACCGCCTCGGTCACCAGCAAACGGCTGACATTGGCGAGGCTGGCATCGGCGCGCGCCCAGCTGATTTCGCCGCCCGGCTCGACCCGCAGGCTGTGGTCGAGCAGCGCCTGCCCCGACCAGGCGATCGGCTTGAGCCGCAGATTGCAGCGCGAAAAGCGCACCGGCGCGGCATAGGTGAAGCGCGTTTCGTGGCGCAGCCGGTACTTCACGCGTGCCACCTCATGCCAAGGTCATGCCTGCCGCGCGCACCGGCTCGTCGCCGCGCAGGAAATAGCGCCGGGCAATCGCATCGGCGAGCGCCAGCAGGCTGTTCTCGATCGACAGCAGGGCCGCGTCGTCGATCCGGTCGGCGCGCAGGGCGAGGACCTGCGCCGCCAGCGCTTCGCCCGCCGCCTGTTGCGCCTCGGGCAAGCCGTCATCGCCCAGGCGGGGCAACCGCTCGAGATGCCGCCGCAGGGCGCCCACCTGATAGGCCACGCCGCGCGGATTGGTCGGGTCGAGCAGGATCAGATCGAGCGCGGTCGCCGCCGTGACCCCGGCCGGATAACGCTGGCGATAGGCGATGGCGTTGCTCGTCAGGCGCAGCAGCAAGTTGAGGTCGTCCGCGTCGCCGCCGCCGAACGCGCGCGACAGGCGGCAGACGCTGACCGCGCGCTCGATCCGCCGCCCGGCATCGAGGAAGCGCCACGCCGCGCTTCGCCCCATCGTCTCCGCGGTCATTCCCGCCAGCGCCGCCAGCCGCGATTCGAGCGCGCCCAGCCGGGCATTGCGCGCCGCCATCACCTCGCTCGGGCGCAGCAGCCGCGTCATTTCCACCGGCAGCCGGTCGCGCAGATCCTCCGCGATCGCCGAGGCGCGCGCGAACAGCGTCACCGCGCTGCCCGGCTGCTCGCGGTCGTCGAGCGCGATGGCGAAGGCGTCGCCCGCCGGAGGGGCGGCGCCGCTGGCGATCAACTGCCCCGCCAGCCGCGCATGCAGCGGCCCGGCCAGCGCCGCGCCCTCGCCATCGGCATTGCGCCCCCAGCCGGCGGAGAGGATCGCGGTCACGCCCTCGGTGCGCTCGAGATAGCGGCCCAGCCAGAACATATTGTCGGCGATCCGCGCGGGCAGCGTGCCGGGGTTGCGGCGGATGCGTTGCGCCTCGGGCGCGGTGAGCAGGCTGACGGGCGCGACGGGCGCGTCGGCCAGGATCGCGACATCCGCCTCGCCGCCGCCGTCGAGCCGCGCGATCCCGCCCGGCATCACGCGCCAGGCATTGGCCGCATCGCGCGTCAGGAAGACCCGCAAGGTGAACCCCCGCGGCACCAATCTGCCATATTCCAGCGCCGGCATGGTCGCCCGCGCGAACCTGGCGCGCGCCACGCGGTCGAGCAGGCGCAGGGTCATGTCGCCGAAAGCGGCGATATGATCGAATTTGGGATCGGCGCAGGGGCTCGCCGCCGCCTCGTCGCCGCACCAATGGCTGTCGAGGCTGGCGAGCCGCAGGTCCTCGCCGGTCAGCCGCACGGCAAGGCGCGGCAGATAGGCGGCGAAGGCGGGCGATTCGAGCACGCCCGTGCCCGGCGCATTGGCGACGACCAGATGATCCGCCTGCATCGCGTCGATCAGCCCCGGCACGCCGATGCGCGACCGGCTGTCGAACGCCAGCGGATCGACCAGGCGCGGGTCGACCATCCGCCACAGCGCGTCGACGCGCTTCATCCCCTCGATCGTCAGCAGATACAGCCGGTCGTCATGGACCGCCAGGTCCTCGCCCTCGACCAGCAGCAGGCCGAGATAGCGCGCCAGTTGCGCGTGTTCGGCATGGTCGGGGTTGAACCGCCCGGGGGTCAGCAGCGCGATGCGCGGATCGCTTCTTTGTGCCGCCGCGGCAATGCCCGCGCGCAATTCGGCGAAGAACGGCGCCAGCCGCTCGACGTGCAGCCGTTCGGCCAGTTCGGGCATCGCGCGCGACACCGCCAGCCGGTTGGCCAGCGCGCGGCCCAGCCCAGCGGGCGTGCGGGTGTGATCGGCGACCACGCGCCACGCGCCTTGCGCATCGCGGATCAGGTCGGCGGCATAAAGGTGCAGATGCCGTCCGCCGGGCGGGCGCATGCCGACCAGCGGGCGCAGGAAATGCGGCGATCCGCACACCAAAGCCCCCGGCAGCAGCCCGTTGCCGGTCAGCCGCTGCTGCCCGTAAATATCGTCAAGCAGCAGTTCGAGCAGTTCGGCCCGCTGCGCCAGCCCGTCGGCCAGCCGCGACCATTCCCCGCTGCCGATCAGCAGCGGCACCGGCGACAAGTCCTCGCGCACCGTCGCGCTTAGAGCGGCGCCGAGCGCGATCTCCCACACGTGCTTGTCCGGTTCGTACGCGACGAGATCGGGACGCGGCGTGGTGCGCGCATAATCGGCGAGCAATGCGGCGGCCGCCGTGCCGCCGTCCGCCGTCCGTGCTGCGCCTGTCTTGGTCAACGCCGTCCCCTTGCCCCGTCATGACCATATCGCGCCGCGCGTTGCAACGCAGCATCGCGCGACGATTTTCCTATGAAAATAGGAACAGCGGTGTTTTGACGCCGCGCATGACGATCAGCCAGGCCGTATCGAACCGTCGCTGCCCGATCGGGCGGAAAAGGCTCGAATCGATGCAACGTAGGCGATACTTTCGATACTTCCGGTTTGCAGGAGCGCCGATTGACGCCTGAAAACGACCCTATCGTCCGCTTTCGCACTTGGCTCGCCGAGGCCGAGGCGGGTGAGCCTAACGATCCCAACGCGATGGCGCTGGCGACCGCCGATGCCGCGGGCCACCCGTCGGTGCGCATGGTGCTGCTCAAGGGGCTGAGCGACGCAGGGTTCGTGTTCTACACCAACCAGCAGAGCCGAAAGGGTGGCGAGCTCGCGGAAAATCCCAATGCCGCGCTGCTGTTCCACTGGAAATCGCTGAGGCGGCAGGTGCGCGTCGAAGGGCCGGTCGAGCCGGTCGGCGAAGCTGAGGCCGATACCTATTTCGCCTCGCGCGGGCGGTCTTCGCAGCTCGGGGCCTGGGCGTCGGACCAATCACGCACGCTGACCGACCGCGCCACGCTCGAAGGCCGGCTCGAGGAAGTGATGACGCGCTTCGGCGACGGCGATGTACCGCGCCCGCCGCACTGGTCGGGCTATCGCGTCGTGCCGCAGCGCATCGAATTCTGGTCGGACGGCAACGCCCGGCTGCACCACCGCGAAGTCTTTGAACGGGACGGGGATGGCTGGACGATGTGTCTCCTCCACCCATGAACGAACAGGCCACCCTGACCAGCCGCGCGGCGATGGCGAGTATCGCGATGGCGCTGTTCCTGCTCGCGCTCAAATCATGGGCGGCGGCGCAGACCGGCTCGGTAGCCATGCTCGGCTCGCTCGCGGACACCGCGCTCGACCTGCTGGCCTCGACGGTGACCCTGTGGGGGGTGCGTTATGCGGCGATGCCCGCCGATCGCGATCACCGCTTCGGCCATGGCAAGGCGGAAGCGCTGGCGGCCCTGTTCCAGGTCGTGGTCATCTCGATTTCCGCGATCGCGGTCCTGTGGCGCGCGGTGACGCGGCTGATCGAAGGGCAAGTCACCGCCAACGCCGAATACGGCATCGGCGTGTCCCTGATCGCGATGGCCGTGACGGGCGCGCTGCTACTTTACCAGCGTCACGTCATTCGCAGCACCAATTCGGTCGCGATCCATGCCGATCACGTCCATTACCAGTCGGATGTGCTGCTCAACGGCGCGGTCATGGTCGCGCTGGCGCTGGATCAATTTGCCGGCATCGGCTGGGCCGACCCGCTGTTCGGCATCGGCATTGCGCTGGTTTTGATGTGGGGCGCCTGGCGCGCCTCGAGCCAGGCGGTCGACCAGCTGATGGACCGTGAATGGCCCGAGGAAAAGCGTCGCGCCTTCATGCAGGCCGTGGCTCGATATCCCGAGCTCGCCGGCCTCCACGATTTGCGCACCCGCACCAGCGGCGCGCAGGATTTCGTCCAGTTCCATGTCTGGGTCGATCCGCACATGACGGTGGCGACCGCGCACGACCTGATGGACCGGGCCGAGCTGGGCCTGCAACGTGAATTCCCCGGCACCGAAATCCTCATCCATCTCGATCCGGAAGGGCAGGTTGACCGTGAAGGCGTCCTGCCCGCCGAGCTTGCCGAAGAATCGCCGATTTGACTTCAGGCGTCGATCGTTCCGTTCACGAGTGTCAGCGTCTTGCCGGCGACCCACACCTGACCGGCATCGTCGCGGCTGACCGCAATCCGCGCGGTGCGGCCGATCCTGGTCCCCTGCGCGGCGACATAGCGGTCCGGCACATGGCCCGCGTCGAACAGCCATTGCCCGACCGAGGCGTTGAGGCTGCCCGTCGCCGGGTCCTCGATCAGTCCGCCTTGCCCGTCGCTGAAGATCGCCCGGATCTCCCAATCGGCATCGCCGCCGGGGGCGTGCGGCCCGATCACGCCGATGTCGATCCGGCGGTCGGCGTGCTTCGGCGCTTCGATCGCCAGCACCTCGGCGGCGCTGGCCAGCATCACCGCGATCCAGCCCGGCCCATTGTCCGCCCAGCGCGCGGCGACGATCCGATCACGGTCGATGCCCAGGACTTGGACGGCTTCGGCGATCTCCGCCTCGTCCGGCTCGCCACCACGGATCAGGGGAGGGGCCGCGAACGCGAGCAGCCCGTCCTCACGCCGCACCTCGACCAGGCCGATGCCGCATTGCTGCACGATGGCATCCGCGCGCCTCGGCGTCCCGCCCGCCGCCAGCCACGCATGGCAAGCGCCCAGCGTCGGATGTCCGGCAAATGCCAGTTCGTGCGCCAGCGTGAAGATGCGCACTTGGTAATCGGCGCCCGGGTCGGTCGGCGGCAGCAGGAAAGCGGTCTCGGACAGATTGAGCCAGCGCGTGATCGCTTGCATCTGCCCGGTGCTCAGACCGTCCGCCGCCGCGACCACGCCCAGCGGGTTGCCGGTGAACGGCCCTGTGCCGAAGACGTCGGCCAGTTGAAACGCCCGGCTCATGCCGCCATCCGCGCATCGCTTGCCGCGGTCTGCTCGATCCACCCGCCGCCCCAGCAGCGCGTGCCCGCGTACAGCACCGCCGCCTGGCCCGGCGCGACGCCATATTCGGGCGCGGCGAAGACGACACGGTCGCCATCGAGCCGCGCCGGCACCGCTTTGGCCAGCGAGCGGACCTTGGCGGTCAGCGGCTCGCCCGGCGCGGGGCCGATCAGGTTGATGCCGCTGAGAATCGCCGCATCCACCGCCAGCGCCGTCCGCGGGCCGACGATCACTTGGTTTTCCGCCGCGCTGAGCCGCACCACATATAACGGCTCGGCCAGTCCGCCGATTTCCAGCCCGCGCCGCTGGCCGATCGTGAACCCGGCGATCCCGCCATGCTGACCGAGCACCCGCCCGCTCAGGTCGACAATCTCCCCCGCCCGTGCCGCCTCGGGCCGCAGCTTGCGCACCAGCCCGGCATAATCGCCGTCGGGCACGAAGCAGATGTCCTGGCTGTCCGGCTTGCCCGCGACGATCAGGCCCGCCGCCTGTGCAAGGGCACGAACGTCGCTCTTCTCCATCCCGCCGAGCGGAAAGCGCAGATAGTCGAGCTGCGCGCTGGTCGTCTGGAACAGGAAATAGCTCTGGTCGCGCACCGGATCGACCGCGCGGTGCAGCTCGTTGCCGATGCGCCGGACATAGTGCCCGGTCGCCAGGCAATCGGCGCCCAGCTCGCGCGCGAGCGACAGGAGGTCGCTGAACTTCACGCCCATATTGCACTGGACGCAGGGGATCGGCGTCCGCCCCGCGACATAATCGTCGGCGAAGCGGTCGATCACGTCCTCGCGGAACCGGCTCGCCAGATCATGCACATGGTGCTGGATGCCGAGCCGGTCGGCCACCGCGCGCGCGTCGCGCACGTCCTGGCCTGCGCAACAGCTGCCCGCGCGGCGCGGGGTGGCGGCATCGTCATACAGGCGCAGGGTGATCCCGATCGTCTCCGCGCCCGACTGCGCGGCGAGCGCGGCGACCACCGACGAATCGACGCCGCCCGACATGGCGACGACGATGCGCTTGCCCGTGGCATTGCCCAGCTGGAAGAGATCGGTCATCACCGCCCGCTTATACCCATGCTGCGGCGCAGTAACAAAATCGTAGAAAAGGTTTACGATCTCTTCACCATTGCGCGCGCATCTTCACGCTTATGGACGCGAGCATGTCTTTGGCTTCGGGGCGCAAGGGACGGACCCTGGCCACGCTGTTGAGCGACGCTGCGGCACGCCAGGCGACCACGCCGACGGTCCGGATCGTCTCGCACGCGACGCGCGAACAGGCGGCCGGCGACCCGCACATCGCCTTGTTCACCGGCCCCGCCGCGGGCGGTGTCGCGCCGGTCGCCAGCTTCAGTTTCGGAACCGACACCGCGTAAAGAATCATGACGGCGGCGTTTACCCTGCCGCTGAAGGGACCGTTCAAAGCCTTTCGCTAACCCTTTGGGGGTAGAAGCGATGGCTTGAGAGGTTCGATGATCGAGAATCAGAAGTTTCGGCCCGACCAGGTGATTGGCCCCTTGGGTGAGCCGCTCACCCTGGCGAGCCTGCCTGCACCGACGACGACCCGCTGGGTCGTGCGCCGCAAGGCCGAAGTGGTGTCCGCCGTCAGCGGCGGACTGCTGTCGGTCGATGACGCGTGCAACCGCTATGGCCTGACGCTGGAGGAATTCGCCGGCTGGCAGCGCGCGGTGGAACGTTCGGGAATGCCTGGGCTGCGTGTGACCCGTATCCAGCATTACAAAACGCTGTACGAGAAACAGCAGAAATACTGATCCTGTCCCTTGGAATGCGCGGCTTATCGTTACGCAGCCCAAACTTTTTCGGAACCTGTAGCGCTGCTGGCGCGTCTTGCTGTCACAACGCCGGCGGAGGGAACGCCGGTGAACAGGAGGACGGAATATGGGTCTTATCATTTGGCTAATCATCGGCGGCGTTATCGGCTGGCTCGCCAGCATCATCATGCGCACCGATGGCCAGCAGGGGATCTTCCTCAACATCATCGTCGGCATCATCGGTGCCTTCATCGGCGGCCTGATCTTTTCGGGCGGCTCGATCAACAACGCCGGTCTGACGTTGTACAGCTTCCTCGTGTCCCTGCTCGGCGCGGTTGTGCTGTTGGCGATCGTCAATCTGGTTCGTCGCGGCTCGGTGCGCTAAAGCGCGATTGAGTTTGGTGTATCGGTTAAGGCCGTCCGCGTTTGCGCGGGCGGCCTTTTCTTATGCGCCCAGGAAATCCGCCGGAAAGCCGAATTCACCGAGGATCGCAGCGGTATCGGCGCCGGCCGCTGGAGCGGGTGAGGGCGTCGCGCTGACCGTCGCCGAGAAACGCGGTGCGGGCATCGGCTGGATCGCCCCGCCGATCTCCGCGAAGGTCGTCCGCGTTGCATTATGCGGATGCGATGGCGCCTCGCCCATCGCCAGCACCGGCGCGTAGCAGATATCGGTGGCAGCCATGATCGCGTCCCATTGGTCGCGCGATCTGGCTTTGAAGATCGTCGCCAGCCTTGCCTTCAGATCGGGCCATGCCAGCCGGTCGTGCTGGGCATCGAACGCCGGATCGTCGGCAACCCCGGCGGCTTGCCGCAGCAGCACATAGAACTGCGGCTCGATCGACCCGATCGAGATGAACTTGCCGTCAGCGCATTCATAGGTGTCGTAGAAATGCGCCCCGCCATCGAGCATGTTGACCCCTGCGCGGTCGGCATTCTGGCCGCTGGCATGAAGGTACCAGCTCATCCCGGCCAGTAGCGCCGAGCCGTCGGTCATCGCCGCGTCGACAACTTGGCCCTTGCCGCCGGTCTTGGCGGAGAGGATCGCGCTGACCATGCCGAACGCCAGCATCATTGCGCCGCCGCCGAAATCGCCGACATAATTTACCGGCGGCACCGGCCGCTCGCCGGCGCGGCCGATGGTGTGAAGGACGCCCGACAGCGCGATATAGTTGATGTCGTGCCCCGCCGCATGGGCGTATGGACCGGACTGGCCCCAACCGGTCATCCGCCCGTAGACGAGCTGCGGATTGTCGGCGAGGAGCACGTCCGGCCCCAGTCCGAGCCGCTCCATCACACCGGGTCGATAGCCCTCGATCAAGCCGTCGGCGCGTTTGCATAATGCCTTGGCCACCGTGAGCCCGTTGGCGCTCTTGGTGTCGAGCACGATCGAGCGGCGGTTGCGCGACAGCGGGTCGCGTGGGTCGAGCCGGCCGCCCGGCCGCTCGACGCGGATCACCTCCGCGCCGTGATCCGCCAGCATCATGCCGCAAAATGGGCCGGGACCGATCCCGGCGAATTCGATAATACGGATACCGTGGAGGGGGCCGGTCATGACGGACCGCTTAAGACAGCGCGCCGGCAAAGCCAACGCTTCGGTTCCGGCTGCATAGAAGCCGGCTACTGCCTGGTGCCCAGGGACGGGGTCGAACCGCCGACACTGCGATTTTCAGTCGCATGCTCTACCAACTGAGCTACCTGGGCCTACCCTGCGGGCAGCGCTCGCCGAAGCGAGACGGGCGCCATTAGCGGGGGGCGAAGGGGCTGTCCAGCGTGGTTGGGCCGGGTAACCGTGGCGATTACGCGCCCTCGGCGACGGCGCGGGCGATCGCCTTGCCGTAATTGGTCTTGTTGAACAAGGCGGCGCGTTCCAGCGCCTGGTCGGCGGTGATGAACCCTTGCTGGAACGCGATTTCCTCGAGGCAGGCGATCTGCATGCCGGTGCGGTGCTGGATGGTGCGGACGAACTCGCCGGCTTCGAGCAGGCTGTCATGCGTCCCCGTGTCGAGCCAGGCATAGCCGCGCCCCATCTGTTCGACGAACAGGTCGCCCGCCTCCATGTACAGGCGGTTCAGATCGGTGATCTCATATTCGCCGCGTGCCGATGGCTTGAGGCCGGCGGCGTAATCGACGACGCGATTGTCGTAGAAATAAAGGCCGGTGACCGCCGCGTTGCTTTTGGGTTTCGCGGGTTTCTCTTCAAGCGAGCGCGCGCGGCCTGCGCTGTCGAGCTCGACCACGCCGTAACGCTCGGGATCTTCGACATGATAGCTGAACACCGTCGCGCCGTCGGTCCGCGCCACCGCGCTCGCCAACAGCTCGCCGAGCCCCGCGCCGAAGAAGATGTTGTCGCCGAGAACAAGCGCGACGCGGTCCCGACCGATGAATTCGCGGCCGATGGTGAAGGCCTGGGCGAGCCCGTCGGGGCTGGGCTGCTCGGCATAGGTCACGTTCAGGCCGAACGCGCTGCCGTCGCCGAACAGATTGCGGTAATTGCCGAGGAATTCGGGGCTGGAGATGATCAGGATGTCGCGGATGCCGGCGAGCATCAGCACCGACAGCGGATAATAGATCATCGGCTTGTCGTAGATCGGCAGGAGCTGCTTGTTCACCGCCAGCGTCGCCGGGTGGAGCCGCGTGCCGCTGCCGCCGGCGAGGATGATGCCCTTCATTGCGCGTTCGTTTCCTTCGTGGGGCCGATCATTTCGTCGAGAATGTCGTCGAGCGCGTCCTGCCACGGCCGCGGCGTGAGGCCGAAGTCGCGCACGAAATCGTCGGTGTCGAGTTGCGACCAGGCGGGGCGCGCGGCCGGAGTGGGATAGTCGCTCGACGGAATGCCGTTGACCTTGGCCGACGGGCCGCCGCGCGCCGCACTGCCGGCGAAGATCGCCCGGGCAAAATCGGCCCAGACGGTCTCGCCCGAATTGGCGAAGTGCCAGATGCCCGAGGGACGTCCGTCGGCCAGGGCGACCGTTACCCGCATCACCGCCTGCGCCAGATCGGCGGCGGCGGTCGGCGCGCCATGCTGGTCATCGACCACGCCGAGTTCGTTGCGCGTCCCGGCGAGGCGCAGCATCGTCTTGATAAAGTTATTGCCGTGCGCGCTGACCACCCAGGCGGTGCGGACGATGGCATATTTCGCGCCGCTGGCGCGCACCGCCAGTTCGCCGCCCAGCTTGGACGCGCCATAGACGTTGCGCGGGCCGGTTGCTTCACCGGGCTTGCGCCGGCCGGGATGGGCGCCGTCGAAGACATAGTCGGTCGACACCTGCACGATCGGAATGCCCGCATCCTTCGCCGCCGCCGACAGGGCGGCGGGGGCCAGCGCGTTGACCGCCCAGGCGGCGACCTGATCGCTCTCCGCCTTGTCGACCGCGGTGTACGCGCCGCCCGAGACGATCGCGGCATAAGGCCGCGCCGCGACCGCGGCGGCGATCGCGGCGGTGTCGGTCAGGTCCAACTCGTCGATATCGATAGCATGGACCTGCCAGCCGTCGGGCCAGGCCGCGCGCTGCAACTCGATACCGAGCTGGCCCTTGCCGCCGGTGACGAGGACCGTGTTCATCGATTGCAAAGCGCGCGAGTACCAGCGCTCAAAATGACATGTCGCACCTGCGCAGGCAGGGGCCCAATTGAATTCTCAAATAGAGACGAAGCCATGGGTGGAGGGTCTATCTCGGCCCCTGCCTGCGCAGGGGCGACATGGCGAGGCTTGGCAAACATTACGTCGCCAATCCCCGGCGCGCGGCCGCGGCATGTTCCTCGATCAGCCCGCGCCACCAATCCTCATTGTCGAGATACCAGCGTACCGTCTTCTCGATACCGCTCTCGAAGGTTTCCTGCGGCCGCCAGTCCAGTTCCGCGCCGATCCGGCTGGCGTCGATGGCATAGCGCTTGTCGTGACCCGGCCGGTCGGCGACATGGGCGATCTGTTCGGCATAGGACTTGCCGTCGGCGCGCGGACGGAGGCGGTCGAGGATCGCACAGAGCGTGCGGACAACCTCGATATTCTGCTTCTCGTTATGCCCGCCGATATTATAGGTCCGCCCGACCTCGCCGCGTTCGAACACCGTGCGCAACGCGCGGACATGATCCTCGACATAGAGCCAGTCGCGCACCTGATCGCCTGCGCCGTAGACCGGCAGCGTATCACCCGACAGCGCCCGCGCGATGATCAGCGGGATCAGCTTTTCGGGAAAATGGTACGGGCCGTAATTGTTCGAGCAATTGGTGATCAACACCGGCAGGCCGTAGGTGTGGCCCCAGGCGGAGACGAGGTGATCGCTGCCCGCCTTCGATGCCGAATAAGGCGATCGGGGATCGTAAGGCGTGTCTTCGGTGAACAGCCCCGTATCGCCAAGCGAACCGTAGACTTCGTCGGTCGAGATGTGGTGGAAACGGAATGCTGCCCTGGCGTCCGCATCGAGCGTCTGCCAGTAACGCCGCGCCTCGTTGAGCATTGTGAACGTGCCGACCAGATTGGTCTGGATGAACGCGCCCGGGCCGTCGATCGAGCGGTCGACATGGCTTTCGGCGGCGAGGTGCGTGATCACGTCGGGACGGAATTCGGCGATCGCCGCGCCGACCGCATCGACGTCGCACACATCGCCCTGGACGAACTGATAACGGTTGCTGCCGGCCACCGGAGCGACGGTCGACAGATTGCCGGCATAGGTCAGCTTGTCGAAATTAAGCACATGGTGATCGCTGTCGCCGATCAAGTGGCGCACCAGCGCCGAGCCGATAAAGCCGGCCCCACCGGTCACGAAAATACGCATCTAGCTCTCCAGCGGCGTCAGCGGACGGCCGTCGTCATCGAAAGGCGAGTCCCAACCGGCGAGGCGCGGCAGCACCGCATCCTTCGCCGACAATTCCGGCGTGACGCCAGCCGGCAACGGCCAGTCCACGCCGATGTCTGGATCATCCCAGGCAATGCCGCCATCATTCGCCGGAGCATAAGGTGCGGAAACCTTATAGGTAACTTCGCAATCGGGCTCGAGCGTCAGGAAGCCGTGCAGGAAGCCGGCCGGGACGAACAACTGCCGCCCGTTCGCGGCAGTCAGTTCGGCTGAAACCCACTGCCCGAAAGTCGGCGAGCCGCGCCGGACGTCCACCGCGACATCGAAAATCCGTCCGCGGATGCAGCGCACCAGCTTGTCCTGCGCGAAAGGCGGCGTCTGAAAATGCAATCCGCGCAACGTAAAGGCGGGGGCGGAATAGGAGTGGTTGTCCTGCACGAAGCGGCAGGCGATCCCCATCGCGTCATAGGCACGCTCGCTATAGGTTTCGGTGAACCAGCCCCGCGCATCGCCAAAGCGCTTCGCCTCGATCAGCCGCACGGGCGCAGTATCGGAATTGCTCAAGCTCATAGCCCCGCAGCGCCCTAACCGCGCCGGGCGGTGAATCCTACCCCGCACGCCACCGAGCCCGATTGTCCCGCGATGGGATGAAAAGCGGTTAATGCCGCTTTAGTCTCGGTTGGATGTACGGCCCGGCCAGACTAATCGAACTCCAACGAAACGAATCGACGTGGGGTCGCCAAAATGAAGAAGTTCCTTATTGCCGCCGCTGCTCTTGCCGCGCTGCCTGTTGCTCATGCCAATGCGGCTACGGTCGTGATCAGCAATTGGTCGATCGGGGCCAATCTCATCGGCGGCGTCCAGACATCGACTACAACGCATGGCGCGGTTTACATCAATCAATTCCGCTATGTTGGTCAGAACACCACTGCCAACACGGCTTTCGATGAATTGACCAATTGCGTCGATCTCGATCACTGGACCGCGACCGGCACCTATACGCTCCAGTCGATCACGGCACGCGTCGCGGACCTGACCAAGGTGCGCCAATTGCTCAACTTTGTCGGCAACAGCACCGGCATTGTCGCCGGAGCAAGCGGGCAGCCGAAGAATATCGACGCCGCCGCGATGCAGCTTGGCATCTGGGAAATCCTCTACGAAGGCGGCAACGCCAATTACGATGTGACCAGCGGCACGTTCAAGTCGAACTATGCCGGCTATGTCAGCCAGGCCGATTTCACCGCGGCGCAGACACTCGCCAATAGCTGGCTCGGCAACACCACCAACGGCACATGGACCGCCCCCATCGGCAAGACGCTCGGTTATCTCTATTCGCCGACCGCCCAGTCGCAGGTGTTTTTGCGGGACCTGGAGCAGGGCGAGAAGAGCTTGCTCGGCGGCGCGGGCGCGGTGCCCGAACCCAGCCAGTGGGCGTTGCTGATCTCGGGCTTCGGTCTGGCCGGCGCCGCGGCGCGCCGCCGCCGCCAGGCCCGCTTCACGGCGGTCAGCGCCTGACCGCTTCGTCTCCTCGCGCCCCCGGCTACCGGGCGCGACGGGGGCGATCCCCTTTCTTCTGTAATCGACCCGTGCCATGCGCGCCGCCGTGGCACGAAGCGTCGGGCGGAACGCCGCCTATAACCTGATCGGATCGGCACTGCCGCTGGCCCTGAGCCTGGTAACGGTGCCGCTATACCTGAAGCTGGTCGGCCCGGACCGCTATTCGGTGCTGGCCATCGCCTGGCTGTTCCTCGGCTATTTCGGCCTGTTCGATCTGGGGCTGGGCCGCGCCACCGCTTACCGCATCGCCGCGCAAAAGGATGCCCCGGCGGAGGACCGCGCGATCACCTTCTGGACCGCGACACTGATCAACCCGATGATCGGCGTCGTCACCGGCGGCATTTTGGCGGCGGTCAGCGCCTGGTATTTCTCAAGCGTGTTCAAGGTGGACGCCGCATTGCGTCCCGAAATCCTTGCCTCGGTCCCGCTGCTGGCGCTGTCGGTGCCGATCGCGACGCTGACGGGCACGCTGACCGGTACGCTGCAGGGCCGCGAGCAATTCCTCAAGATCAACATGATTTCGGTGACGTCCACCGCGCTGTTTCAGGTTCTGCCGCTTGCCATCGCTTTCCTGCACGGGCCCTATTTGCCGCTGCTGCTCGGATCGGCGACGCTGGCGCGGCTGATCGGTGTCGCCTGGCTGTGGTGGGAATGCCACCGCGAGGTCGGGCGCGGCTTTCGCCCGCGGATCAGCCGAGAACGTTTCAACGACCTGATCGGCTATGGCGGCTGGGTGGCGGTCTCGTCGCTGATCGGGCCGCTCCTGGTGGTCAGCGACCGGTTCGTCATCGGCGGCGTGCTCGGCGCGCTGGCGGTGACGCATTACACCGTGCCGTTTCAGCTGGTGCAGCGCATCCAGATCGTGCCTACCGCGATCACCCAGGCGTTGATGCCGCGAATGTCGGGCAGCGACGCCGCGGCGCGCCAGCGCCTGGGCGACATGGCCGATCGGATCATCGAGGCGATCCTCACGCCAGGCCTGCTCGTCGCGATCCTGATCTTCGAGCCTGCCATGAAGCTGTGGGTCGGCAGCGCGCTCGGCGGCGAAATGGCGCCGGCCGGCCGCGTGATGATCGTCGCATTCTGGCTGTTCGCTCTATCCGCCGTGAAGATCACATTGCTTTATTCATCGGGCCGCCCGCGCGCCGTGACGACGGCCTATGCGTTCGAACTGCCGCTCTATTTTGCGGTGCTTTACGTGGCGATGCACTATTTTGGGCTGATGGGTTGCGCGTTCGCCTTGCTGTTTCGCTGCGGCATGGATCTGGTCGTGCAGGGCTGGCTGTTCGAGCGGCGCCTGCCGGGGTTGCGGACGGTTGCCAATGCCGCGCTTCTTCTAGCCGCCACTTATGTTGCCGCGCTGTGCCTGGTCAGCCCGCGTCTCGGCCTGCCGCTAGCGGCCGTGCTCGTCGCCGCAGCCGCCATTCTTGCGTTGCGCGGGCTGCCCACGGAGGCGCGGCAGATGGCCTTCGACATCCTCCGCCGGAGGCGTGCGGCATGACCCGCCTGGCCGACCGCGCGCTGATCCGCATCGCCGGCGAGGATGTGCGCGGCTTTCTGCAGGGGCTGGTGACCAGCGACGTGAACGGCGATCTGCCGGTTTGGGCGGGGCTGCTGACGTCGCAAGGCAAGGCGATGTTCGACTTTTTCGTCTGGGCCGACGGCGATGATATCCTGATCGACTGCGAGGCCAGCCAGGCCGCTGCGCTCGCCAGGCGTCTGACCCTCTATCGCCTGCGCCGCCCGATCGCGATTGCCGTGGCCGAGGATCGCGCGGTTCATTGGTCTCCGGACGGGACGGGAGATCCACGCTTGCCCGGACTGGGCCGCCGCTGGATCGGCGAGGCCGAGGGTCCTGACATCTCCCCGGACTATCATGCTCACCGCCTTCGCCTTGGCGTTCCGGAAGGCGTGGCCGAACTCGGCCAGGACGCCATTCTCTGGCTCGAATGCAATGCCCGCGAACTGCACGGCGTCAGCTTCACCAAGGGCTGTTATGTCGGCCAGGAAAATACCGCCCGCATGCACCACCGCGACAAGGTGCGCCGCCGCTTGCTGATCCTGCCGCAAGGGACGGCACCGGAGGAGCGCGTCCGCGTCAGCTACCCCGATTTGGGTGTCGACGTCGCTCATGTCCGGACGGAGGAAGTACCGGCCGACCGCCTTCCCCGATGGCTAATTGACGCAGATTAAATCCCCTGTTTTGCAAGTCGTTTCGCCTCCAGAATCGGAACAGCCGCCCGCGCGCTTCGTTGTGCTCGTCAGGCGATTGCGCCGGATGGAGAGATGCGATGGGCGAGTATGACAACCGCAATAACGACCCGCAGACGAGCAACAGCAACACGGCGCAGAATGCCGGCAATGCCCAGTCTGGTCAGCAGCAAGACCAGAGCAACATTGGTCAATCCGGCGCCGGTTATGGCGACCAGGGCGGTCAGGGCGCAACCGGCCAGTCGGGCACCGGCAGTTCGGGCGTCGGCCAGGGCGGTCAGCAGGCCGATGGCGGTTTCGCCAATGACGATGAATCGCGGGGCGGTCCGCCGACCGGCGAGCAGGTTGACGAAGGCGGCAATTTCGAAGGCTCGGCCGACGACACTGCCGGCCTGACCAGCGATCAGGGCGCGCGCACCGGCGGCATGCAGCAGGATGCGTTCGGCTCCGCCGCGGGCAGCGAACTGGACGATGATGAGGACAGCGACACGCTGCAGGATCAGAATTCGTCCGGCGCCATCTAGGCCGTCCTCAGTAGACAAGTCTGGGCCCCTGTGGTTGGGATTTCCGTCCCAACCACAGGGGTTTTGCTTTGCTCGACAGGCTCAGGGAATTAGCCGACCGGCGCGATGCCGCGCACCAGGGCGGCGGTCAGAAACGCATCGATGCGCAGCATGCCAAAGGGCGGCTGACCGCGCGCGAACGCCTTCACGTCCTGCTCGACCAGGGCTCGTTCGAAGAGCTCGACATGTATGTCGAACATAATTGCGTCGATTTCGGGATGGAGACGCAGAAAATTCCGGGCGATGGCGTGGTCACCGGCAGCGGCACGATCAACGGCCGCCTGGTTTTCGTGTTCAGCCAGGATTTCACCGTGTTCGGCGGCAGTCTGTCCGAGCGACACGCGCAGAAGATCTGCAAGATCATGGACATGGCGCTGAAGGTCGGTGCGCCGGTCATCGGTCTCAACGATTCGGGCGGTGCGCGCATCCAGGAGGGCGTGGCGAGCCTGGGCGGCTATGCCGAGGTGTTCCAGCGCAACGTGCTCGCGTCGGGCGTGGTGCCGCAGCTGTCGCTCATCATGGGGCCGTGCGCGGGCGGCGCGGTCTATTCGCCGGCGATGACCGACTTCATCTTCATGGTGAAGGACAGTTCGTACATGTTCGTCACCGGGCCCGATGTGGTCAAGACGGTGACCAACGAGGTCGTGACGCAGGAAGCGCTGGGCGGCGCGGTGACGCACACCACCAAGTCGGGCGTCGCCGACGTGGCGTTCGACAACGATATCGAGGCGCTGCTCGCCGCGCGCGATTTTTTCGACTTCCTGCCCGAGAGCAACCGCAGCCACGCCCCCGAACGGCCGACCGCCGATCCGTGGGACCGCATCGAGGGGTCGCTCGACACGATCATCCCCGACAGCGCCAATCAGCCCTACGACATGCACGAAGTCATCCGGAAAACGGTGGACGAGGGCGATTTCTTCGAGCTCCAGCCCGCGCATGCCGCGAACATCATCATCGGCTTTGGGCGCATCGAGGGACGCACGGTGGGCGTCGTCGCCAATCAGCCGATGGCGCTGGCGGGCGTGCTCGATATCAATTCGGCGAAGAAAGGCGCGCGTTTCGTCCGCTTCTGCGACGCGTTCGACATCCCGATCGTCACCTTCGTCGACGTGCCCGGCTTCCTGCCCGGCGTCGCGCAAGAGCATTCGGGGATCATCAAACACGGCGCCAAGCTGCTGTTCGCCTATGCCGAAGCGACGGTGCCCAAGATCACCGTCATCACGCGCAAGGCCTATGGCGGCGCGTACGACGTCATGGCATCGAAGCACCTGCGCGGCGATCTGAACTATGCCTGGCCGACTGCCGAAATCGCGGTGATGGGCGCGAAGGGCGCGGTCGAAATCATCTTCCGCGGCCGCACGCCCGAGGAAATTGCCGAACGCACCGCCGAATATGAAGCCCGCTTCGCCAACCCCTTCGTCGCGGCGAGCAAGGGCTTCATCGACGAGGTGATCATCCCGCACTCGACGCGGCGGCGGGTGGCGCTGGGGCTACGCAAGCTGCGCGGGAAGCAACTCGAAAACCCGTGGAAGAAGCACGACAATATCCCGTTGTAATCCGATCGCCTGACCTTATCATGTGATGGTAAGGATAAGGCGATGCAGACCGAGCGCGTGACGTTTCTGACCAGCCCCGATCACAAGGCGGCGCTGGATGCTTTCGCGAAAGAGAGCGGCATGTCGGTGGGGCACGTTCTCCGTGAAGCCGCCACCCGTTATATCGTCGAGGGGGAGATGAATGACGAGGAGCGCTTTCAGCTGCTCATCCAGGAACTGAATGAGGCCTTGCCCAAGATGCATGCTGCTCTCGACCATTCGATTGCACGCCTGCGGGACACACGGCGGCAGATCGACGATACGATGCGTGAAGCAGGCCTCTGGGCATGAGCATGCTGGGTGACGCATTCCGCACCATCCAGTCCGTTTTGTTACTGCAATCGAAGGTTGAGACACTCGACCACGAGTTGGACAAGACAAACGACCAATTATCGCGCGTGATCGGCACCGTCGTGGCGATCGACCGCCGCGTTATCCGGTTGGAGACGCTTGAAGAGGTTCGGGGTGGAAATCCTGCCCCGCCAAGACTGCAACAATGAAGCTCGGCCGCCTCAACCATGTCGGCGTGGTCACCGCGTCGATGGACGATAGCATGGCCTTTTGGCGGGACACGCTGGGTGCGGAAGTCATCCACGCGCCGTTCGACATGCCCGAGCAGGGCGTGCGGATCGCCTTTGTCGATACGCCCGACGCGCATGGCGAACTCTCCGGTACGCAGATCGAACTGATCGAGCCGCTCCCCGGCAGCACCATCGCCGCGTGGCTCGAAAAGAACCCGGCGGGCGGGCAGCATCATTTGTGCTTCGAAGTTCCCGACATCCACGCCGCCAAGGCCGAGCTGGAGGGCATGGGCAAGCGCGTCCTCGGCGAGCCGCGCATCGGCGCGCACGGCACGCCGATCTTCTTCGTCCACCCGCGCGACATGCAGGGGATTTTGACCGAGTTCATGGAGACGCCGAAGGGGGGCGACCACTAAAGTTACGTCATTATTTCGTCACCCCCGCGAAGGCGGGGGTCCATCTCCTGAACTTTCCATAAGTGAATATTGCCGAGATGGATTCCCGCCTTCGCGGGAATGACGAGGTTTGGGCTTTGGCAGGGTCTCTTGACGTTAACGTCAACCCGGCCAAAGGCTGTCCGAAAGGAGAGCGGCGCGTGTCCTACGAAACCATCACCCTCACGATCGAAAACCAGATCGCGACGATAACGCTCAACCGGGCCGAGCGGCTCAACGCCTGCTCGCTCGACATGGCGGACGAGATTTCGGACGCGCTCGACCAGCTCGGCGATGCGCGGGTACTGGTGCTGACCGGCGCGGGCCGCGCCTTCTGCTCGGGCGCCGACCTCGCGGCGCGGGGCGAACGGTCGATCGGCGGCGGGGAGGGGGCGTATCTCTCGCTCACCCGCAAATATAATCCGATGATCCTGAAGCTTGCGCGGCTCGACCTGCCGGTGATCTGCGCGGTCAACGGGCCCGCGGCGGGCATTGGCTGCTCGCTCGCGCTGGTCGGCGATTTCGTCCTGGCTGCGTCGAGCGCCTATTTCCTCCAGGCCTTCGTCAATATCGGCCTGGTGCCCGATGGCGGGTCGAGCTGGATACTGCCGCGCCTGATCGGCAAGGCGCGCGCGACGCAGATGATGATGCTGGGGGAAAAGATTTCCGCCGCGCAGGCGGCCGACTGGGGGATGATCTACCAGGCGGTCGATGACGCCGCGCTGGCCGGTGACGTGCGAGGCCTCGCCGCCAAACTCGCGATGGGTCCGACCCGGTCCTATGCGACGATGCGCAAGACGATCCTCACCGCGCTCGAGCACGGCTTGGCGGACTCGCTGATGGCCGAGGCCGAGGGCCAGCGCATCGCCGGCAACAGCAAGGATGCAATGGAAGGCGGCATCGCCTTCCTGCAAAAACGCCAAGCGGTATTCATAGGTCGGTAGTTTTGTTCATGATGCGGCGGGGTTGACCTGCGCGCCTGCGTCTCCCTTAGGTCTCCACGTGGAGATCGAACGCAATCTGGGTGAGGACGCGGGGAGCACGCGCGCGCCGCAGGACGCTGCGCCACCGTCCATAGCCCAACCCGACGCCGCCTGGGCCGCGCTCGCGGCCCGGGAGGTGAAGGGCAAGCCGCTCGACTGGGAAACGCCCGAGGGCATCACCGTCAAGCCGCTCTACACCGCCGAGGATGTCACCGCCGATCCGGGCCTGCCCGGCTTCGCGCCGTTCACGCGTGGCGTGCGCGCCTCGATGTATGCCGGCCGCCCCTGGACGATCCGTCAATATGCCGGCTTCTCCACCGCCGAGGAAAGCAACGCCTTTTACCGCCGCAATCTCGCGGCGGGGCAGAAGGGGCTGAGCGTCGCCTTCGATCTGGCCACGCATCGCGGCTATGACAGCGATCACCCGCGCGTCGTCGGCGATGTTGGTAAGGCCGGGGTCGCGATCGACAGTGTCGAGGACATGAAGATCCTGTTCGACGGAATCCCGCTCGACCGGATGTCGGTCAGCATGACCATGAACGGCGCGGTGATCCCGATCCTCGCCTTCTTCATCGTCGCAGGCGAGGAACAGGGCGTCGACCGCAAGCTGCTCGATGGGACCATCCAGAACGACATCTTGAAGGAGTTCATGGTCCGCAACACTTACATCTACCCGCCCGAACCGAGCATGCGGATCATCTCGGACATTTTCGGCTACACCTCGCGCGAGATGCCCAAGTTCAACAGCATCTCGATCTCCGGCTATCACATGCAGGAAGCCGGGGCGACGCAGGTGCAGGAGCTCGCCTTCACCATCGCCGACGGCGCGGAATATGTCCGCTATGGCGTCGCCAGCGGGCTCGATATCGACAAGTTCGCGGGGCGGCTGTCGTTCTTTTTCGCCATCGGCATGAACTTCTTCATGGAAGTGGCGAAGCTGCGCGCCGCGCGCGTGCTGTGGCACCGCGTCATGACCAATTTGGGCGCGAAGGACGAGCGCAGCAAAATGCTCCGCACGCATTGCCAGACGTCGGGCGTGTCGCTGCAGGAACAGGACCCGTACAACAACGTCATCCGCACGACGATCGAGGCGATGGCGGCGATGCTCGGCGGCACCCAGTCGCTGCACACCAACGCGCTCGACGAAGCGATCGCGCTGCCCACCGATTTCTCCGCGCGGATCGCCCGCAACACGCAGATCGTCATCCAGGAAGAGACCGGGATGACCAAGGTCGTCGATCCGCTCGGCGGTTCCTATTATGTCGAGGCGCTGACCCAGGAGTTGGTCGACAAGGCGTGGGAGATCATCGAGCGCGTCGACAGCGAAGGCGGCATGGCCAAGGCGGTCGCGGCGGGCTGGCCCAAGTCGATGATCGAGACCGCCGCCGCGGCGCGGCAGGCACGGGTCGACCGCGGCGAGGACGTGATCGTCGGGGTCAACAAATACCGCTTGGCGACCGAGGACCATCTCGAGACTCTCGAAGTCGACAATGCCAAGGTCCGCGAAGGTCAGATCGCGCGTATCGCCAAGATGAAGGCGGAACGCGACGAGGCGAAGTGCCAGGCGGCCCTTGACGCGTTGCGCCGGGGCGCGGCTAACCCTCCCCGGCACGGGGAGGGGGACCGGCCGCAGGCTGGTGGAGGGG
>CAXTPT010000027.1:0-10683 GCA_964246315.1 uncultured Sphingomonadaceae bacterium
TCAGTATCCAGCTCGACGATCCGCTCGACCCGCCCGCACTGGCCGAGCTGCTCCACCGCCGCATGCCGGTCTACGACAAGGACCGTGAAGGCCATTACAACCTCATCTCCGCGCTGCACAAAAGCCTGCGCGGCTCGGACCCGCAGGCCGCGCTCTACTGGCTCGCGCGCATGCTCGTCGCGGGCGAGGAGCCGCTCTACGTCCTCCGCCGCCTCGTCCGCTTCGCCAGCGAGGATGTCGGCCTCGCCGATCCGCAGGCGCTGGTGCAATGCCTCGCCGCCAAGGACGCCTATGATTTCCTCGGCAGCCCCGAAGGCGAGCTGGCGATCGTCCAGGCCTGCCTCTACCTCGCCACCGCCCCCAAATCGAACGCCGCATACGTCGCGCAAAAGGGCGCGTGGAAGTCCGCCAGGGAAACCGGCAGCCTGATGCCGCCGATGAACATCGTCAACGCGCCGACCAAGCTGATGAAACAGCTCGGCTACGGCCAGGGCTATGCCTATGACCACGACCGGGCCGACGGCTTTTCGGGCGACAATTACTGGCCCGACGCGATGACCCCGGCGACCTTCTACGCCCCCGTCGACCGCGGCTTCGAAGCGAAGATCGCGGAACGCATCGCCCATTGGGACAAATTGCGCGCCGAGCGTGCGTAACTGGGCGCATTTCGCCGCGATCGACTGGTCCGGCGCGGCGGGGGAGCGGCACAAGGGCATCGCCGTCGCGATCTGCGCGCGTGACGGGCCGCCCGCGCTTGTCCGCCCCGGCCATCGCTGGTCGCGCGCCGAAGTGCTCGACTGGCTGCTCGGCGGCATGCCCGGCGACACGCTGGTCGGCCTCGACATCAGCGGGTCGATGCCGTTCGCCGACGCGGGCGCCTATTTCCCCGGCTGGAATGAAAGCCCCGCCGACGCACGCGGCCTATGGGCGCTGGTCGAGCGGCATTGCGCCACCGATCCGCATTTCGCCGCCGCGAGCTTCGTCGATCATCTCGAAGCCTCGCGGTACTTCCGCCGCCATGGCGGACGGCGCGGCGACCGGTTCGGCGAGGGCCGCCAGGGCCGCTTCCGGGTTACCGAACAGGCGCAGCGCGCGCTCGGCTGCCGCCCCTACAGCAATCTCAACCTGGTCGGCGCGGCGCAGGTCGGCAAATCGAGCCTCACCGGCATGCGCGTGCTGCACCGGCTCGACGGACGCGTGCCGCTCTGGCCGTTAGATCCGGTGCCCGCATCGGGCTCGCTGGTCCTCGAAATCTACACCACCATCGCCGCCATCCATGCTGGCCGCGCGCCGGGCCGGTCGAAGATGCGTAGCTATGCCGAGCTGAACGAAGGGCTGGACAATCTCGCCAGCCCCCCGGTGCCCGGCAGCGGCGCGATCGGCGATCACGCCAGCGACGCGCTGCTGACCGCCGCCTGGTTGCGCGCGGTTCATGGCGACCAATCACTGTGGCGCCCGCCCGGCCTCGACGCCGTCCGCATGACCGAAGGCTGGACGTTCGGGGCGCGCTAGCTTTATGGCGGCGCCAAAGCCGGCTTAGCTCAGATGGTAGAGCACCTGATTTGTAATCAGGGGGTCAGGGGTTCGATCCCTCTAGCCGGCACCACTCCCCCTCTCCCGCGAGCGGGAGAGAGGCAGCTTGCGCCACTGCCGCGCGGGCGGGATGGGCTTAGCGGCAATAGATGTTGCGGCGACTGTTCCGGTCGACCGAATTGCCCACCGCGCCGCCAACCGCCGCACCGAGCAGCACGCCGAGGATTTCCGACCGCCCGCTGGTCAGGGCCGCGCCCGCCAGACCGCCGACGCCCGCGCCGATGATCAGCCCGGTCGTGCCGTCCGAGCGGCGGCAATAATAGCGGTTATCGTAACCGCGATAGACGCGGTCGTTATAGCTCAGCTGGCGCTGGCGATAATAACGTCCGTCGCGATAATAGCGGTCGGCATAATAGCTGCCGTAGCGCGGATCGGGATTGTTGTAATCGTACCGGTTCCATTGCCGATAGTTGCGCATCTCGCGGCGGTAGTCGCGCATCGCCTGGTTGTAATTATACTCGCCCCGGGCGGCCTGCTGGCGCTCGAGCGTGGTTCGCTGCGCCGCCGCCGGGGCCGCGGCGACCGTCATGCCGGCGACCGCCGTCGCGGCCAGCGCCAGACTGTTCATCAACGCCTTCATATCGTCTCTCCTGCGATTGACGAGTGTTGAACGGACCGCAGATGCAACGGTTGCGTGAACCCGAAACTACTGCCGGTTCATCGCCGCGTCAGGCGGCGGCGGCCCTGCCCGTCCGCTCCAGCTTGCCCCAGCCGACCAGGGGGCCGGACAGCGCCGCGCCGATCGCGCGCAGCACCACGCCATACATCAGCTGGCGATAGACGATCCGCTGCGTCACCAGCCGCCAGAAGGGATAGCGCCGTTCGCGCGGCTCGAGGCGATAGGCGATGAAGCCGCAGAGCAGATCGATCGCCGTGAACACGATCCAGAACGCCGCCATCGTCAGCACGTCCGATTGCGTCTGCGCCCAGCCATGCTGATGCACGCGCACCGCGGTGCCGACCGCGCTGACCACCAGCGCGAGGTCGATGACCGGCGAGATCATCGCGAAGACGATCTGGAACAGCCAGGCCTGCGGCAGGCCGACCAGCGCCAGTCCCAGCGGCTGACGGGCGCGGATCACCGCGCGGTGCTTCCACAGGCATTGCAATGTGCCATAGGCCCAGCGGTAGCGCTGCTTGCCCAGCGCGCGCAGCGTCTCGGGCGCCTCGGTCCACGCCACCGCGTCGATATCGTAGGCCACGCGCCAGCCGGCGCGCTGGATGGCGATGGTCAAATCCTGATCCTCGGCCAGCGTGTCGACCGGATAGCCGCCGACCGCATCGAGCGCCGCGCGCCGCCAAGCCCCGACCGCGCCCGGCACCACCGTGATCGCCTCGAACCGCGTCAGCGCGCGGCGTTCCAGGTTCTGCGCGGTGACATATTCGGTGGCCTGCCAGCGCGTGACGATGTTCACCCGGTTGCCGACCTTGGCGTTGCCCGCCACCGCACCCAGCGCCGGATCGGTGAACCAGCGCGCCAGCCGGGCGATGGTCTGCTCCTCGAACTGGGTGTCGGCATCGAGCGCGATGACGATGTCCGACGACGCCAGGCCGAGCCCGAGGTTGAGCGCGCGTGCCTTGCCGCCGTTTTCGAGCGTCAGCAGGCGAACCCGCGGATCGTCGGCAAAGCCCTTGGCGACGATCGCGCTGGTCGCATCGCGGGAACCGTCGTCGATCACGATGACCTCCACCCGCACGCCTTGGCTCGCCAGCACGCGGCGGACCGATCCCTCGATGACCCGTGCCTCGTTGAACGCCGGGATCAGCACCGATACGAACGCGTCGGGGGCGCCCACCGGCGGCGGCGCCTCGCGCAGGTGCGCGCGCACCGCCAGCGTCGCCATCAGCACCGCCCGCGCGATGCCGAGCGAGATCGCCACGTAGAACAGCCATTTGAGCGCCCACAGCAGCATGGCGAGGAACAGGAACACGCCCACATCGACGCGCACCGCGAGCAGGTCGCTGCCCTCGACCGGCGGCATCACCGCCTGGCGGCCGACCCCGGCCAGGGCGCTGATCGCGACGATCTGCAGCCCCTTGGCGCGCAGCCCGTCGATGATCGCCGGCAGCGCCGCCACGGTCTGCGCGCGGTCCCCGCCGCCGTCGTGCAGCAGGATGATCCGCGTCGAGCGCTCGGGGTCGCTGCCGTCGCCCGCCGCCAGCGCCTTTTGCACGATCGCCGCCACGCCCGGCCGCTTCCAGTCGTCCGGATCGACGTGCAGCCCGACATTGAGGTAGCCCGCCTGCTGCGCCTCGAACGCGGGGCGCAGTTCCTCGCTGGTCGTCGGCTCGGCATCGCCGAAATAGGGCGCGCGAAACAGCCGCGTCGACCGGCGGGTATAGGCCTCGATCAGCCGCTGGGTGGCGTTGAGCTCGAGCCGCGTGCCGCGCGGCGACACCTCGGCCAGGTTGGGGTGGGTGTAGCTGTGATTGCCGATCTCGCTGCCGCCGGCGACGATCCGCTCCAGCAATTGCGGATGCGAAATGGCATTCTCGCCGATGACGAAAAAGGTTGCGGGCGCGTGCTTCGCCTCGAGGATGTCGAGGATGCGCGGCGTCCAAGTCGCGTCGGGCCCGTCGTCGAAGGTCAGCGCGACCATCCCGCGCCGGTCGCCGCCGCGCCGCACCACATAGGGGCTGGGCAGGCTCTGGAACGCGACATTGCCGATCAGGCCGTTGCGCTCGAAGCTCACCTGCCGCGCGCCGTCGCGCGGCGTCGCCTCGATGCGCAGCAGCTCGCCGCTCCCCTCGACATCGACGCTGCCCTGGTAGCTGACCGCCGCCAGATCGGGCCGCGTCCCCGCCTCGCTCGCCGCCAGCGCGCGCCAGAAGCCGGGGTCCTCGCTGCCCAGCCGCCACAGGGCCACGCCCGCCACGCCCGCGCGCCGCACCGCCTGCAGCTGGTTGAACGCGCTCGCCGCGTCCAGAACCCAGACATTGTGCGTGACGCCAGCCTCTTCGTACGAGAAGGTCGAATTGCCCGAGGCCTTGTCGAACGCGGGGATCGCGTCGCTTTCCGAAGCCGCCAGCCAGGCTTCCTCGACCGACAGATTGTCGCTGCCGCCGCCGTGCCAGTCATAGGCGTAATTGCCGACCGCGACGATCGCTTGGCCGCGCGGAACCTGGCGCAGTGCCTCCTGCAGCCGCTGCACGAACCAGCGCTGCGACGCGATCGGCCCCGGCGCATAGCCCGGCGAATGCTCGTCATAGTCCATCAGGAACAGCCGGTCGGCGGCGCGGGCAAAGGCGGCCAGGTCCCAATCGGTGTCGCCGAGCGGCACGGCCAGCGTCACCAGCCAGCCGCGCCTGGCGAACTGTGCTCGCGTTTCGGCGAGGAAGCGGAGGTAGTCGGGCAAGGCGGCCTTGGGCAGTTCCTCGAAATCCATGGCGATGCCCCCGCCCTTTTCGCGCTCGACCAGCGCGGTCAGCAGCTTGCGCATCGCGGCGCGCCGCGCGGGGCTGGCGAGGATCGCCGCCATCCCCGCCCCGTCCCATCGATCGTTCGCGGCGTTCTGCACCATCGGCAGCACGCGCGGGCGGTTGGGCGCGGCGGCAATGACGCGGTCGAAGCCCGGATCGGGCGGAAAGACGGCATTCCTGCCGCCGTCTGTGATGCTGCCGAGCGTCGGCACGACCCAGTTGAGCTGCTTGACGTTCCGCTGCAGCGAGGCGCGGCTGTCCGGGTCCCAAGGGACGTAAAAGCCGACCGTCACCGGCTCGCCCGGGGTAGCCCGCGCCGGCCCCTTGGGCAGCCAGCCGATCCGCCGCCCGATCCGCCCGAGATGCTCCTTCAGCGGCCGTGCCTGCACGCGTTCGCCCACCGGGTGCAGCGGTTCGGCCACCGGCACCGCGAGCACCGTCATGGCAAAGGCGATCGAGGCCGTGACGATCAGCGCCAGCAACGCGCCGAGCAGCACGATCGACCGCCGCCGCCGCCGGCCGGTGGGATCGTAGAAGACGGGATTGTCCGCCATTGCCGTCAGCCTATTTCAGGAGGACCAGTTCCTCGGCCATGGTCGGGTGCAGCGCGACGGTCGCGTCGAACTGCGCCTTGGTCAGCCCGGCTTTCACCGCGACCGCCGCCGCCTGCAGGATTTCCGCCGAATCCGGCCCGATCATGTGCAGCCCGACCACGACGTCGTTCGAGGCATCGCAGATCATCTTGTACAGCGCGCGCTCGTTGCGCCCCGCCAGCACGTTCTTCATCGGGCGGAAGTCGGAGGTGTAGACCTTGACCGCGCCGAGCTGGTTCTTCGCCTGCCCCTCGGTCATGCCGACGCCCGCGATCGGCGGATGGCTGAACACCGCGCTGGGGATGTTGGCATAGTCGACGCGCGTCGGCTTGTTGCCGAACACGGTGTCGGCGAACGCCTGACCCTCGCGGATCGCCACCGGCGTCAACTGCACGCGGTCGGTGACGTCGCCGACCGCATAGATTGACGGCACCGAGGAGCGATTGTCCTGGTCGACCATCACCGCGCCACGCTCGCTCAGCTTCACGCCCGCCTCGATCAGTCCCAGCCCGTCGGTGTTCGGCGCGCGGCCGATCGCGAACAGCACCATGTCGGCGTTGACCACGTCGCAGCCCGCCATGCTTACGTCGAGCGTCCCGTCCTCGCGCTTGTCGATCTTCTCGAACGGCGCATTGAAGCGGAATTCGATCCCCTTCATGATCGAAATCTGCAGCAACCGGTCGCGAATCTGTTCGTCATAGCCGCGCAGTATCTGGTCGCTGCGGTTCACCAGCGTCACCTTCGCGCCGAATTCGTGGAAAATCCCGGCGAATTCGTTGGCGATATACCCCCCGCCGGCGATGAGAATTCGTTTCGGTAGTGTATCGATATGAAACACCTCGTTCGATGTGATCCCGTGCTCGCTCCCGGGAAAACTGGGCACCACCGGTTTCCCGCCCGTTGCAATCAGGATCACCTTCGCGGTGACTTTCCGTCCCCCAGTAAGGTCGAGGTCGTGAGATCCGGCAACCACCGCGCGTTCGCGGATGATCTCGACATGGTGATTGCCCAGCGTCTGGGCATACAGCCCCTCCAGCCGGTCGACCTCGCCCAGCACATTGTCGCGCAGCGTCGGCCAATCGAATTTGCAGTCGGGCACGTCCCAGCCGAAGCGCCGCGCGTCCGCCAGATCCTCGGCGAAATGCGCGCCATAGATCAGCAGCTTCTTGGGCACGCAGCCGCGGATGACGCAAGTGCCGCCGACGCGATACTCCTCGGCGATCGCCACCTTGGCGCCATGCGCCGCGGCAATGCGGCTGGCGCGCACTCCGCCCGAACCGGCGCCGATGACGAACAGGTCATAGTCGAATTCGGCCATCGCTCAGCCGACCGGCATGTCGGCAAGGCGGCAATCGGGCCAGATCCGTCTGCCGACCGTCAGCCGCGCCCAATCGCCCCGGGTCCAGAACTCGGCACGCTGACGGTGGTCCAGGCCGGTGTAGCGCGCGCCATCGGCGCTCACCGCCTGCGCCAGCCGCAGCCGCTTGCCGGCGAAATCAAGCCGCACGCGCTGACGGCTGTAGCGCGCCACGATGACCGTCGGACCGCACTGAAACCGTGATGCCGTCGGCACCGTCACCCCCGCCAGAGCCATCGCCGCCAGTCCGATCATCGCGCTTTCCTTGCCTTGACCCGCATCGGACGCCGCCCCATGCCGATGGCAATGGACGACGTTCCGCCCGCCGCAATCGCACCGCCTGCCCCAACACGCAATGAATGGCGTGAATTCGCGCTGTTCCTGATGAAGCTGATTTTCATCGTCGCGCTGCTCCGCAGCTTCGTTTTCGCGCCCTTTTCGATCCCATCCGAATCGATGATGCCGCGGCTGCTGGTCGGCGATTATCTGATCGTCACCAAATGGCCTTACGGTTTCTCGCGCTATTCGCTGCCCTTCTCGCTGCCGTTGATCCCCGGGCGCGTCCTGTCGACGCTGCCCAGGCGCGGCGACGTGGTGGTTTTCAAGGAGCCGCCGGAAAACAGGGTCGACGTTATCAAGCGCGTCATCGGCCTGCCCGGCGACACCGTCCGCATGAAGAGCGGGCAGCTGTACATCAACGGCACCGCTGTTCCGAAAATACGCATCGCCGACTTCACGGTGCGGGTGAGCCCCAACACGCGTTGCCTGGTTCTGACATCGGATAGGGGTTCGACCTGCCGGTACGCCAGCTACCGCGAGACGCTACCCGGGGGAAGAAGCTACGACGTGCTCGATTTCGGACGTTTTCCGGCTGACGATACCGGCGAATACCGCGTGCCCGCCGGCCATGTGTTCCTGATGGGTGACGACCGTGACGACAGCGCCGACAGCCGGCTGGAAGCAGGCGGGTTCGGCTTCGTGCCGGTCGAAAATCTGGTCGGACGCGCGCAATTCACGGTCTTTTCCACCGATGGCTCGGCCAATTACCTGCTGCCCTGGACTTGGTTCTCCGCAGCGCGCTGGCACCGGCTCGGGGAAGGCTTTTGAACTGGCTTGCCGACACGCTCGGCGTCGCGCCTGAAGACGAGGCGCTGTACCGCACCGCCCTGACTCATCCCAGCCATGGTGCCGACAATTACCAGCGGCTCGAATTCCTGGGCGACCGCGTTCTCGGGCTGGTCATCGCCGATTGGCTCAGCGCCCAATTCCCCAAAGAGCGTGAGGGGCAATTGTCCCAGCGCTTCGTCACGCTGGTCTCCGGCGCCACATGCGCCGAGGTCGCGCGCGAATTGGGCCTCAAAGACCATATCCGCCTCGGCAAGCAGGCGCGTGACGACGGCGCATCCGACAGCGACAACATCCTGGGCGACGTCATGGAAGCGCTGATCGGCGCACTTTACCTCGAGCATGGGCTGGACGCGGCACGAGCGCTGATCCGACGCGCCTGGACGGGCCGGATCGACGGCCGCGATGCGGTTCCGCGCCATCCCAAATCGCTGCTTCACGAATGGGCCGAAGCGAACAAACGCAAGCCACCGCGTTACACCGTGATGGACCGGGCAGGCCCCGATCACGCGCTGCGCTGGACGGTGCAAGCCAGCGTTGGCAGCGCGGGCGAGGCGCCGGGCACCGGCAGCTCGAAGCAGGAGGCCGAAACCGCCGCCGCCGCAGCGCTTCTTGAAAAGCTCGGCGCATGACCCGGCATTGCGGCCTCGTCGCGGTCATCGGCGCGCCCAATGCGGGCAAATCGACCCTGGTCAATGCGCTGGTGGGGCAGAAAGTGGCCATCGTCACGCCCAAGGCCGGCACCACTCGGACGCGGCTGATGGGCATCGCCATCGAGGGCGAGGCGCAGATCATGCTGGTCGACACGCCGGGCATTTTCGATGCGACGCGCCGCTTCGACCGGGCGATGGTCCAGGCGGCTTGGGGCGGGACGCAGGACGCGGACGTGGTCGCGCTGGTGGTCGATGCCAAGCGCGGGGGCGGGCCAAAGCTGGAGGGTATCCTGGCCGCATTGGCGGCCCGCAGCGAACCCAAATTGCTGGTGCTCAACAAAGTCGATGTGGCGGACAAGGGCAAGCTGCTCGAACTCGCGCAGCGCCTCACCGCGCGGATCGACTTTGCCGACACCTTCATGGTTTCCGCGACGACCAACGATGGCGTCGCCGACCTCAAGGCTGCGCTCGCTGCGCGTCTGCCCGCGGGCCCGTGGCATTTCCCCGAGGATCAGATCAGCGACGCGCCCGAACGCCTGATGGCGGCGGAGGCGACGCGCGAACAATTGACGCTGCAGCTGCATCAGGAACTGCCGCAGTCGTCGGCGGTGGTCACCGAAAAATATAGCGAGCGCGACGATGGCTCGGTCGAAATCCACCAGCAGATTCTGGTCGAACGCGACAGCCAGCGCGCCATCGTCCTTGGCAAGGGCGGCGCACGGTTGAAGGAGATCGGCTCGCAGGCGCGCGTCGAACTGGCGACTTTGCTCAACCGGCGCGTTCACCTCTACCTCCATGTCAAGGTCGCGCCCAAATGGAGCGAGGACCGCGGTGTCTATCGCGAAGTCGGGCTCGATTGGGTTGATTGAGCGGGCTGTTCGTTTACGCCTTCGCCTCTATAGGCGGAATATGATCAGCCGCCTGTCCCTTGTAGCCGCTATCCTGCTGTCGGCTTGCCAGCAGACCGCCGCCGACGCCCGCGCCGCGCGGCCCGCTTTGTGGCGCATGGCCGACCGGGACACGACGATCTACCTGTTCGGATCGATCCACCTGCTGCCCAAGGATTTGGCCTGGCTCACTCCCCCGCTCAACACCGCGATCGCCAAGAGCCAGGGGCTGATCCTTGAAACGGTGCTTGACAAGAATCCGCAGGCAATGGCCGCGTTGATGCAACAGGTCGGCATGTCGCCCAACCTGCCGCCGCTGCTCGACCGCGTGCCTGCGAACAAGCGCAAGCAGGTCGAAAGCGCGGCGAAGAAGGCCGGCGTGCCACTGGCGGTGCTCGACCGTTTCGAAACCTGGGCGGCGGCGCTGACGCTCGCGTCTGCGGGATTGCGCGATCTCGGGTTGAGCACCGATTACGGCGTCGAGGACACGCTGCGGAAAAGTTTCTCGGACGCCGGCAAATCGGTCGCCGGGCTGGAAACGCCCGCCGAACAGCTCGGCTATTTCGACAGCTTGCCCGAGGCAACCCAGCGCGAATTCCTGATCGGCATACTCGACGATCAGGCCAATGCCAGCAAGGAATTCGCCAGGATGATCCACGCCTGGTCGTCGGGCGACACCGCGATGATCGCGGCGACCTTTGATGACGAACTCAAGACCTCGGGGGTGCTTGCCGACGCCTTGCTTGTCCGGCGCAACCAGCGCTGGGCCGCCTGGCTGGTCAACCGCATGAAGCGCCCGGGTACGGTGTTCGTGGCGGTCGGCGCGGGGCATCTGGCGGGCGGCAATTCGGTCCAGTCCATGCTGGCGAAACGTGGCTTCAAGGTATGGCGCGTGCAGTGATCCGGCTTGCCTCGGCGGAGGCTGGCGCCGCTAGCGGTTGAGCGCTTCGCTGCCGGCGGCCCCCGCGGTTGCCCGGGCGGTGGGCAATTAGCCGCTCGCCGCGCGGCGTTGGTGCACATCGGCCGTGCCCGGCGCGCCCCCCGGCGCCCCCCCC
>CAXTPT010000027.1:10693-35810 GCA_964246315.1 uncultured Sphingomonadaceae bacterium
GGTCAATCCAAACCAAACCAAGCGGGCCGCGTATGGGATCACCGACGCTGAAGGGACCATCACGGCGGGTACGTCGGCTCAGTACTACCGGGGCGACAAAACCATGGCGGCGCTCAACGTAGCGGCTGTGGCCGGGGCGGTGGGCAATTCGCCGAGCGCCGCGAGACGTTGCTCCAGATCGGCCTTCCACTGCGCGCCAGCCGGCGCCCGCGCCAGCAGCCCGCGCCAGACTTCCCCCGCAGCCTTGGTGTCGCCACTGCGCGCGAGCATCAGCCCATAGAAGAAGGGCGGCCCCGGATGCACCGGATCGAGTTGCGCCGCCCGCTCATAGGCAAAGCTCGCCGCGGGCGAGACCAGCCCTTCTCCCTGCGCGACGAGCGCATTGCCCAATCCGGTCCACAAATCGCTGCTGCCCGGACGTTCTTTCAGGCCGCTCTTGATGGCGATAACGGCCAGACGCGGGCTGCCCATGCGCATCAAGGCATCCGAATAATCGAGCCACTGGGCGTCGCCGCCGAATTGCGCGGCATTGAGGCTGCGGCGGAGCATCGCGTCTTCCGGATCGACCAATCCGGGCTTTTCCGCGGTTTCGCGGGGGGCGGAGGCCAGCCCGGGATTGCCTTGCCAGGCGTAGCCCGCCGCCGCGAGGAACAGCGCGGCAAAGCTCAGGTCACGCGCCGGTCCCGTGACGCGGCCGAAGCGCCACAACAAGGCGAAAGCGACGGCCGCGAGCACCAGAAAGATCAGCCAGCCGATCATTTGCGGCGCCTGCGGAACCGGCTCCGGGCAAGCCACCATCCGGCGCCGATCAGGATCAGCGGCGCGATCCACAGCGGCGCGGTCGCAGCGTCGAACACCGGCTTGTAGCTGACCCAGTCGCCGTAGCGCGCGATCAGCCAATTGCGGATGTCCTCGGGCTTTTCGCCCTTTTGCACCCGCTCGCGGATCATCGCGCGCATGTCCGCGGCAAGTTCGGCGTCGCTATCGGCAATCGACTGACCCTGGCAGACAAGGCAGCGTACCGATTCCATCAGCGCCTTGGCGGCGGCTTCCTGCTTTGGGTCGGGCAGTTGCGTATCGGCCAGCGCCGCCTTGGGCATCGCCGAGTCGGCCAGCGCGGGCAGCGGTGCGAGGGCGAACACAATCCCCAAGACAAGACCGTGCTGAACTCGTTGCAGCATCCACCCCCTCAGACGCTCACTTCGTGCCTGCGGACAAGTGGACCCTGAAACAAGTTCAGCGCGACGCCTACTGGACCCAAGGACAGTCACCGGGCCGCCCTCAGCTTTTCGATCAAGTCCGGCACATCGGCCTCGCTCACCGCACCGATATGCTGGTGGCGGATGATGCCCTTGGCATCGACGACGAAGGTTTCCGGCACGCCCGAACTGCCGATCGCCAGCTGCACGCGGCTATCGGCGTCGAGCCCGATGGTCCGGTACGGATTGCCGTTCCGCGCGAGGAAGGCGTCGACATTCTCGCGGCGGTCGCGCAGCGCGACGCCATCGATCACCGCGCCCTGCGCCGTCATGCCCGCCAACACCGGCGCTTCGGCGATGCAGGGGACGCACCAGCTGGCAAAGACATTGACCAGCCGCGGGCCGCCCGTGGCGGCGAAGGTCGGGCGCGACGAGGCTGCGGCGGGGAGTTGCACCGCCGGAAAGGGCTGACCGACGAATTGCGAAGGATGTTCGCGGTTATCGGGACGATAGAGCTGCGCCGCGGCGATCGCGAAGAAGAGCACGAACGCGGCGAGGGGCGCCCAGATGACGAGGCGCTTCATGCGGTGGTTTCTTCTTCCTTCGGGCGGGGCGACCCGGCGAAAGTCGGGCGGGTGAGGGCTGTTCCCGCCATCATGCGTACGCCGTCCGGTAGTGATACGCCCGCGCCCGCCGCCGGCGCCCGATCAATGACAGCACGCCGCCCAGCGCGATCAGCGCTCCGCCCAGCCAGATCAGCGTTACCATCGGCTTCCACCATAGCCGCAATTGCCAGCGGCCAGTGCCGTCGCCCTTGCCGAGGACGAGGTAGAGCTGCCCGTCGAGGCGCGTGGCGATCGCCGCTTCGGTGGTCTCAGTCGGCGGATCGGAGAACATGCGCGCCTGCGGCCTCAGCGTGAAGGGCGCACCGTCGCCGCGGCGCGCTTCCAGACTCGCTTCCAGCGCGGTCCAATTCGGCCCGGCAACGGGCTCGATGCCGGTCAGCCTGATCGCGTATGGCCCGACCGTGGTCACATCGCCGATCCGCGCGGCAATCAGTCGCTCCTTGATGAAGGCGCGCTCGGTACTCATCCCTGCTAGGCTCACCGCGATGCCCAGGTGCGAAACGACCATGCCCCAGGTGAACAGCGGGGTGCGGCGCAAGTTGCGGCCCCATAATGGCGCGACGCTCGCCACCGCCACGCCGATCGCGAGCGCCAGTCCAAGCAGCGGCAGCCAGCCGATCGGCGGAAGCAAGATCGCCACGGCCAGCAACGCCGCTGCCGTCACCGCGATCGGCACCGCCGCGCGGCGCGCCATCACCTCGAAATCGTCGCGCCGCCACTTGGCGAGCGGCCCGAACCCCATGCCGATGACCATCAGCAGCGCGATCGGCCCCGCCACCGCGTTGAAATAGGGCGGTCCGACCGAGACCTTGGTGCCCAAAGCCTCGGTGACCAGCGGGTAAAGCGTGCCGATCAGGACGATGCCGAGGATTGCCGACAGCGCGAGGTTGTTGGCGACGAGAAACCCTTCGCGGCTGACCAGGTCGAATTGCTGCCCCTCCTTCACCGTCGCGATCCGCGCGCCGAACAGCGCCAGGGCGCCGCCGATATAGAGCGCGAGCAGGATCAGCAGGAACGCCCCCCGCGTCGGATCGACCGCGAAGCTGTGCACGCTGGTCAGGATGCCCGAGCGGACGAGGAAGGTGCCGACCATGCTCATCGAAAAGGCGACCACCGCCAGCATCACCGTCCACGCCCGCAAGCTGTCGCGCGTCGCCAGCACGGTCACCGAATGGAGCAGCGCAGTCGCCGCCAGCCACGGCATCAGCGAGGCGTTTTCGACCGGATCCCAGAACCACCAGCCGCCCCAGCCGAGTTCATAATAGGCCCAATACGATCCCGCCGTGATCCCCAAGGTCAGGAAGATCCACGCCGCCAGCACCCACGGCCGCATCGCCCGCGCGAAATCGCGATTGACCTCACGCGTCACCAGCGCGCCGACCGCGAAGCTGAACGCCACCGACATGCCGACATAGCCGAGATAGAGCGTCGGCGGGTGGAACGCCAGGCCGGGGTCCTGCAGCAGCGGATTGAGCCCCTGTCCGTCCGCTGGTGCCGGCGTCAGGCGCGCGAAGGGGTTCGAGGCGAACAGCAGGAACGCGTAGAAACCGAAGCTGATCGCCGCCTGCGCCGCCAGCGTCGCTGCCGCCATGCGCTCACTGACCGTCCGCTCGAACAGCGCCACCGCAGCGCCCGCCACGCCGAGGATCGTCACCCACAGCAGCATCGAGCCCTCGTGATTGCCCCACGTGCCCGAGAATTTGTACAACCACGGCTTGGCCGAATGGCTGTTGGCGGCAACCAGCGCGACCGACATGTCCGAATTGAGGAAGCACTGGATCAACAGCCCCATCGCCGCGGCGACGAACAGGCCCTGCACCACGGAGACCGCACGCAACGTTCGCATCGTCCCGTCCGCGCGCTCACGCACCGCGTGCGCGCCCAGCACGAACTGCAGCAGCGCCAGCGTGGCGGCGAGCCACAGGGCGGCAAGGCCGGTTTCGGGGATCACACGTATGTCAGCAAAGGAAGAACCATCCCTAACCCCTCCACGAAGTCGCGGAGGGGAACAAGAGCCGGGCGCGCTCCATTCCCCTCCAGCCC
Organism: uncultured Sphingomonadaceae bacterium; assembly: GCA_964246315.1. Classification (GTDB taxonomy): domain Bacteria; phylum Pseudomonadota; class Alphaproteobacteria; order Sphingomonadales; family Sphingomonadaceae; genus Sphingomonas_O. The sequence continues at coordinate 14,562 of CAXTPT010000027.1, forward strand.
TTGCTGGAGGGGTTAGGCGTCGCCCTTTCTGTCACTTCGCCAAACTCTTCGTCTCGTGAACCGCGCCCGCCTGCTTGGGTGGCATGTAGCGCTCGTCATGCTTGGCGAGGAGGTTGGTGGCGACGAAAGTGCCGTTGTCCATCGCGCCTTCCGCCACCACGCCGGCGCCTTCGCGGAACAGGTCGGGGGCGATGCCCTTGAAGATTACCGGCACGCTCCCGCCTTCGTCATGGACCGTGAAGCGCTGCGTCACGCCATCGGCGTCGCGCTTCAAACTGCCGACCGTCACCATCCCGCCGAGCCGGATCATCTGATCGTCGGCGACATGATCGCGCCGCAGATCGGTCGGGGCATAGAAATAGCTCGCTTTGTCCTTGAGCGCGCTGAGCGACAGCAAGCCGGCGCCGACCACCGCAACCAGCGCGGCGACGCCTAGCACCAATCGCTGATTCTTGGGCTTCATTCGCCCTCGGCCCGGCGCATCGCGATCCATGCCCAGCCGACCAGCGCCGCCGTGCCGCAGAGCGTCAGCGCATAGGCCGCCCAGACGAACGCCCATTGGTTCATGCGCGCGCCATCCGTTCGAGCCGCGCCTCGCGCCTGGCGGTGCCAAGGATCGCGCGCATCCGCATCAGCACCACCGCGCCGAACAACAGGCTGAACCCCAAGGTGGTCAAGCCCAGCGGCCACAGCAATTCGGACGAAATGGCGCTGCCGCGCAGCCCGATCGACGGCGGCTGGTGCAGCGAATTCCACCAAGTGACGCTATATTTGATAATCGGCAGGTTGATCGCCCCGACCACGCCGAAGATGGCGGTGGCGGGCGACACGCTGGTCCGCTCCTCCCCCGCATCGGCCAGCGCGATATAGGCGATGTAGAGGAACAGCAGGACGAGCATCGAGGTCATCCGCCCGTCCCACTGCCACCACGTGCCCCAGGTCGGCCGGCCCCAGATCGAGCCGGTGGCGAGGCAGATCGCGGTGAACAGCGCTCCAGGCAGCGCGACCGCCCGGCCCGCGACGCCGGCGAGCGGATGTTTCCAGATCAGCTGCGTCAGGCTGGCGATGGCGATCCCGCTCCACCCGGCCATGCCCAGCCAGGCGGCGGGCACATGAATATACATGATCCGCACCGTATCGCCCTGCTGGTAGTCGGGCGGCGTCACGAACAGCCCGGCATAGCAGCCGATCGCAATCAGCAGCCCGCCGATCAGCAGCAACGGCAGCGTCAGCGGCCGAACGATGCGCAGGAAGCGGGCGGGATTGGCGAAACGATGCATGTGCTTAGACGGATTCCTCCCCATTATTCGTTCGGGCTGAGCTTGTCGAAGCCCAGTCCTTGTTTTGGGCGGTGCTAAGAGAAGGACGGCCCTTCGACAAGCTCAGGGCAAACGGCTTTTAATCGTCACCACCATGTCTCCGGCCGTGCGACGAACCCGGCGCGCTGTTCGATCGCCAGGCACGCGTCGAGCACGCCCTGCTCGTCCAGCGGCTTGCCGATCACCTGCAGCCCCAGCGGCAGGCCCTGCGCATCGAGTCCGCCCGGCACCGACATGGCGGGCAGCCCGGCCATCGACGACGGCACCGTGAACACGTCGTTGAGATACATCGCCAGCGGATCGCTCGACTTGTCGCCCAGCGCGAAGGCGGCGCTCGGCGCGGTCGGGGTCAGCAGCACGTCGCATTTGGCCCACGCCTCTTCGAAATCGCGCGCGATCAACGCACGGACCTTCGAGGCCTGGGTGAAATACGCGTCGTAGAACCCCGCCGACAGCACATAGGTGCCGATCATGATCCGCCGCTTGACCTCGGCCCCGAAGCCCGCCGCCCGCGTCGCGGCATACATGTCCTGCAGCCCCGCGCCCTCGGGCAAGTCGCGCAGGCCATAACGCACCCCGTCATAGCGCGCGAGGTTTGACGAGGCTTCGGCGGGCGCGACGATGTAATAGGCCGGCAGCGCGTACTTGGTGTGCGGCAGGCTGACCTCGACGATCTCCGCCCCCGCATCGCGCAGCCAGGCGATGCCCTGTTCCCACAGCGCATCGATTTCGGGCGGCATGGTGTCGACGCGATATTCCTTGGGGATCCCGACGCGCCTGCCCGCCATGCTGGCGTTGAGGCCGCCCGCCCAATCGGGCACCGGCAGGTCGAGCGAGGTCGCGTCCTTGGGATCGAACCCGGCCATGCTGCCGAGCATGATCGCGCAATCCTTGACGTCGCGCGCCATTGCGCCCGCCTGATCGAGCGAGGAAGCAAATGCCACCACCCCCCAGCGCGAGCAGCGGCCATAGGTCGGCTTGATCCCCGAAATGCCGGTGAACGCGGCCGGCTGGCGGATCGAGCCGCCGGTGTCGGTGCCCGTCGCGCCGGGGCACAGCCGCGCCGCCACCGCCGCCGAACTGCCGCCCGACGAGCCCCCTGGCGTCAGCGCCGCATTGCCCCCGCCGTTGCTGCGCCACGGCGAGATGACGTTGCCGAACGCGCTGGTCTCGTTCGACGATCCCATCGCGAATTGATCCATGTTGAGCTTGCCGAGCATCCCCGCGCCCGCCGCCCACAGCTTGCCCGACACAGTGCTTTCATATTGCGGCGTGAAGCCTTCCAGGATGTGGCTCGCGGCGGTGGCGGGCACGCCTTCGGTACAGAACAAATCCTTCATGCCGATCGGCACGCCCGATAGCGGCTTGAGCTCGCCCGATTTTCGCGCGGTATCGGCCGCATCGGCAGCCGCCAATGCATGGTCGGGGGTCTCGACGAGGAAGGCGTTGAGCGTCTTCGCCGCCGCCACCCTGGCGACGAACGCTTCTGCCAATTCGCGCGCGGAAAAATCGCCACTGGCAACGCCGTCGCGAATCTGCGCGACACCGAAATCGGTGAGTTCGTTCATGCCACCCCTCCAACTTCGTCATTCCCGCGAAGGCGGGAATCCAGCTCCTGAACAAGCGACTGGAGATGGATTCCCGCTTCCGCGGAAACGACGAAGCTAGGGTAGGCCAGAGCAATCACTATTCGATCACCTTGGGCACGCCGAAAAAGCCATGTTCGGGTGCCGGCGCATTGGCCAGTACCTTGTCGCGGACGTCGCCGTCGGTGACCACATCGTCGCGCAGGCGCAGCGTGTTGGCAATGACCGCGGTCATCGGCGCGACCTGCGACGTGTCGACTTCGCCTAGCTGCTCGATCCAGCCGAGGATGTTGTTCAGTTCGGGCACCATCGCCTCGACCTCCGCGTCGCTCATCGCGATCCGCGCGAGGCCGGCGATCTTGCGGACGGTTGCGCTATCGACGGACATGAGGCGGGCGGGTAGCAGCGGGCCTCTCCGCCGACAACCGCAAGAGCATCATGGCCCGCAAGTTCCTTTACGTTATCGCCGCGATAATTTTCCTCATTATCGCGGGGTTGGTGACTTACCGGCTGGCTGGGCCGCAGCTGATGAGCGCCGCCTTGGTGCCGAGCGCGGACTTCAAGGCGCAGCCGCCGATGCCGGCCAATGCCTGGGCCGACCGCAAGATGTGGATCGCCCGGCCCGACATCCGCAACAATCCGTCCGAATGGCTGCCCGAGGGATTCCAGCCCGTGGCGCCCGGCAACGCCGCGGTGTTCTACATCCACCCGACCAGCTATCTTGACCGTTCGGCATGGAATGCGCCGCTCGACAATGCGGAGGCGAACGACCGCGCCGCCCTGTTCACGCGCGGCCAGGCCTCGGCGTTCAACGGCGTCGGCCGGGTCTGGGCGCCGCATTACCGCCAGGCGACCTTCGGCGCGTTTCTCACCGGCAAGCGCGAAGCCGGCATGGCGCTCGACGCCGCCTATCGCGACATTCGCATGGCATGGCTGGCTTTCCTCAAGGCCAACCCCGCGGGCCCGATCGTCGTCGCCGGGCATAGCCAGGGCGCGCTGCACCTGACACGGCTGATTCGTGACGAGATTGCCGGCAAGCCGGTGCAGGACCGCATCGTCGCGGCCTATGCGATCGGCTGGCCGGTGTCGGTCGAGGCCGATCTGCCCGCCTTGCTCCCCGCCTGCGCCACGCGCACTGCCGCCGGCTGCCTGGTCAGCTGGCAGAGCTTCGCCGAGCCCGCCGATCCGTCGCAGGTCGCCGAGCTGTTCGACCGTTCGAACGGTTTCACCGGCCGCCCCCGTAAGGGCACCCATATGCTGTGCACCAATCCGCTCAACGGCACGCCGGGCGGCAGCGCGTCGGCCAGTGCCAATATCGGCGCGGTGGTGCCGTCGGTCGATCTGAAATCGGGGCGGCTCGAGATCGGCAAGGTCCCGGCGCGCTGCGACGATCGCGGCTTCCTGCTGATCGGCGCGGCGCCCGAAGGGTTCGGCACCTACATTCTTCCCGGCAACAATTATCACGTGTTCGATTACAGCCTGTTCTGGTCGAACCTGCGCACCGACGCCGCGATCCGTCTGGCGGCGTTTGGAGGGAAGTGATCGATTCACCAGATCTTGTCATTCCCGCGAAGGCGGGAATCCATCTCCTAAACTGGCGGCAGGAGCTGGATTCCCGCCTTCGCGGGAATGACGAAAGAGGGAGCGGAAGTTGATAACGACCGACCCCAGAGACTTCGCTGCCGCCCTCCCAGAGGGCGGACGGCTGCTGGGGCTCGACGTCGGCACTGTCGCCATCGGCACGGCGCTGTGCGATGCGGGCTGGATGATCGCTTCGCCCGCCGCGCTGATCACGCGCGGCAAATGGGGTGCCGACAAGGTGGCGCTGGAAACGCTGATCCACCAGCAATCGGTTAAAGGCGCGGTGGTCGGCCTGCCGCTCCACCTCGACGGCAGCGATTCGCCCCGCACCCAATCGGTGCGCGCCTTCGCCAGAAATCTCGAAGCGCTCGGCCTGCCCATCCTGCTGTGGGACGAGCGCTGGTCGACCGCGGCGGTCGAGCGTCAGATGATCGCGGCGGACATGACCCGCAGGAAACGCGCGGCGACGGTCGATAACGCCGCCGCCGCGTACATCCTGCAAGGCGCGATCGACCGGCTGGCCTATCTCGGCGCCTAGGATGCGGGCGCCGTCAACGCGACCTTAACTCCGCCCGGCTACCACGACCGTTCGTAGCCAAAGCGGAGTTTCGGGGCAGTGGTCGAGCAGGTTCAGCTTCAAGCGCGATCGCAGCCGCAGCCGCAGCACCTCGATACGCTGTTCGCGCTGGTCGAGCGCGACGGTTCGGCGCGGCACAGTTTTTTCGCGCACGTCATACCGTCCCGTCACGCGCAATATCCGCGCAATCTGGCCGACTCGATCCACTTCCTGTGCTCGCTGCACGGTCGCCATCCAGGCGTTGTCGATCATGCCGCCTGGCGCACCAGGGATGGCGAGGCGCGCAACGCGCTCGAAGCATTGGCCAATTGGTTCGATACCGAACGCGCGCTGCTGACGCGGCTGGTCGTCGCGGTCGGCCCGCTGCCCTCAACCCCCGCGCAGATGCAGAGCGAAAGCATCGTCATCGCCCAACGCCACGCGCTCGAAATGCTCGCCAAGTCGGAACGCACCGGCTGCGCCTCGGGCGCGACCGTCGCACTGGCGCTGGACTGGAGCCAGATCCGCCCCTTGGTCGATCAGGTCGCCGACCGGCTCCTCGTTGCCGCCCCGGACAATCCGCTTCCCGCCGGCGCCATCGCGCGCCTCGGCGACACCATCCGCACCGAGGCGGAGGTTCGCGCGGCGCAATTCGGCGCGCAGCAGCTGCTCGCCCAGCATCGCGGGCTGTGGGATTTGCTCGAGAGCCGCGCGGTCGCCCGCAGCACGACCTTAGTCTAGGCTTGCTAGACGGCGGCGCATCCGCCTAACGCTTTCCCTTTACGTCAAGGGACAGCCGATGCGCTTCGAAGGCACCAGCGATTATGTGGCGACCGACGACCTGAAGGTCGCGGTCAACGCGGCGGTGACGCTGCGCCGCCCGTTGCTCGTCAAGGGCGAACCGGGCACGGGCAAGACCGTCCTCGCACACGAAATCGCGCGCGCCGCCAACGCCCCGCTGATCGAATGGCACGTCAAATCGACGACCAAGGCGCATCAGGGGCTTTACGAATATGATGCCGTCGCCCGCCTGCGCGACGGCCAGCTGGGCGACGAGCGCGTCCACGACATTCGCAACTACATCAGGAAGGGGAAATTGTGGGAAGCCTTTACATCCCCCGTCCTGCCCGTCCTGCTGATCGACGAGGTCGACAAGGCCGACATCGAGTTTCCCAACGACCTGTTGCAGGAACTCGACCGCATGTCGTTCGACGTCTATGAAACGCACGAGACGATCGCCGCCAAGGAACGCCCGATCGTTGTCATCACCTCGAACAACGAAAAGGAATTGCCCGACGCGTTCCTGCGCCGCTGCTTCTTCCACTATATCAAATTCCCCGACCGCGAGACGATGCAGGCGATCATCGACGTCCACTTCCCCGGCATTCAGAAGATCCTCGTCAACAAGGCGATGGATATCTTTTACGAGGTCCGCGAGGTGCCCGGCGTCAAGAAGAAGCCCTCGACCAGCGAACTGCTCGACTGGCTCAAGCTGCTGCTTGCCGAGGACATGCCGCTCGACGTGCTGCAGTCGAAGGACCCGTCAAAGGCGATCCCGCCGCTCCACGGTGCGCTGCTCAAGAACGAGCAGGACGTCATGCTGTTCGAACGCCTGGCCTTCATGGCCCGCCGGCAGGGTGCGGCGCGTTAACGGAGCGGCCTTCGCACACGCGGCGGGATTTGCTACAGGCACGTCATGGCTACCCAAATCGCCGTCGATCCCGCGCATCGCCGCGTAACGGTCGAGGAATTCCTCGATATGGATTTGGGCGACGGTAAGGCCGAACTCGTCGATGGCGTCATCTTCATGATGGCGGGCGGCAACAAGCGGCACAATCGCGTATGCGCCAACCTGCTCAGCGCGCTTGACCGCAAATTGGCCGGGTCGGCTTGCCAACCCTATGGTTCCGATCAGGCGCTGCGAACCGCGACAGGGAGCATTCGCTATCCCGATATCAGCGTCTATTGTGAGGACGCTGACGACTTGGCGTCAGACGACGCTGTCTTTCTTGGCGATCCGAAGGTCGTGTTCGAGGTCTTTTCGACATCGACCATGTTGTACGACCAGCGAGACAAGCTGGACGAATACCGCGCGCTTGCGGGGGTCGAATGCATCGTGATGCTCGAACCCAATGACGGCCGGGTGCGGTTGCTGAGCAAAACCGGGCCAGAGGCTTGGTTCGATCGCTGGCAAGTCAGCCGCGAAGACATCGCGCTCGATTGTCTGGGCATCACGCTTCCTTACGAGGACGTGTTCCGGCGGCGCTAGCCGTCAATCCAGCCGATAGGCGATCTCGAAATCGCCCCAGCGCCGCCCGGCGATGAACAGCGGGACATAGACGTTGCGGACCACGTCATAGCCGCCGCCCTCGCGCTCGCGGCGGAACACCGCGACGTGAAACGGCTTGGTCGACACCTTGGCGATACGGTCGGTATTGTCGACCAGCTTGCGGCGGTTGCGGCAAAAGGCGGCGTCGTGGACCGGATCGCCCGTCGGTGCGCGGCTGTAGCGCGTCGTGTGCGTCGGCAGATAGCCGTTCCTGTCGGTGCATGCCGTCGACACGACATTAGGTGACGATGCGAGCACGCGGTCGAGTTCCGGACGCCACGCCGCATCGGCAAAGGCGTTGAGCCTCGTATCGTAGCGCTCCGGGTTCGACCCCGGGATTGGCTGGTAGTCGAAATCGAACAATTGCGCCTCGGTCAGCACGCCGCTGTTCAACGCCGCCTCGGCTTTGGCGAGGAAGATGTCGCGCTCGGCGATCGCGCGTTCGACCATCGCACCGTCTTCATTGGCAAAGCCGGAGCGGACGATCGTGTCGAACATCGCGTTGGCCTGCTGCTCCAGCGCGCCCATCCGGCTGAGCGAGGCGCCGAGCTGCTGGTCATTGGCACGCGCGGCATCGGCAAAGCCGCCCAGTGCATCGCCGACGCGGCAGATGCTGTCGTGGATGACGTTGGTCGATTGGGCGATGTCCTCGCTCTGCCGATCAAGCTGTTCGACCAGGGTAGTGACCTCGCCGATGGTGCCGGTGATCGCGGCAAAGCTTTTTTGCGCAGCACGTCCCTGTTCGACGCCGTCTTCGACTTCGCCGACAAAGGTTTCGGCCTCGCGGGTGAGCGAGGCCATGGTCTGCGCCACTTCGTCGGTCGCCGCGCGCGTGTCGCGCGCCAGCTTCTTCACCTCCATCGCCACGACGGCGAAGGTCGCTCCCGCCTCGCCCGCCCGCTCGGCCTCGATCGCCGCGTTGAGCGCAAGCATATTGGTGGTGCGCGCGATCGAATCGATCACTTCGGTCGTGCGGCGAACCTGTTCAAGCGCGGAGGCGAAGCTGGTGATGTGCAGGCCCAGCCGGTCGATCAGCTTGGTCAGCCGCCTGAGGTCGTCCATCGATTGCGATACGGTCTCGCCGCCCTCGGTCAGCCGCCGCCGCGCCTGTTCGGCGTGCAGACGCGCTTCGTCGGTCGCGTCGGTCACTTGCCGCTGGTCGACTTCCAGGCTTTCCATGATCGACTGCAAGCCGGTGAGCGTGCCCAATTGTCCCCGCACGCTTTCAATCACTGCGGTGACTTCTCCCGAAGTATCGGTGCAGCCGATCGCCAATTCGCCGCACTGCCGCGCGGCCAGGTCGACCAGGCTGGCGTCGGCAACTTCGATTCGGTCGAGTTTCATGCGCGTCTCCGTAACGCGCACGGTCTAGCGGTGGATGGTAAGCGGGCGGTTAACCTTGCGCCGGAACCTGCGCGCGGGCAGGCTCGCCGCCATGTTCTTCAACTTCCTCGACGAACTGCGCGCCGCGGGCATTCCGGCGAGCATGAAGGAGCATCTCGTGCTGCTCGAGGCGCTCGACCGCGACGTGATCGAGCGCGATCCGCAGAGCTTTTATTATCTTTCACGCGCGACCTTCGTGAAGGACGAGGGACTGCTCGACCGCTTCGACCAGGTTTTCGCCAAGGTGTTCAAGGGGCTGGAAACCAGCTTCGGCGAACAGGCGATCGAATTGCCCGCCGACTGGCTGAAAGCGGTCGCCGAAAAATACCTCACGCCCGAAGAAATGGAGGCGATCAAGTCGCTCGGCTCGTGGGACGAAATCATGGAAACGCTCAAGCGGCGGCTCGAGGAACAACAGGGTCGACACCAGGGCGGCAGCAAGTGGATCGGCACCGGCGGCACCTCGCCTTACGGCAATAGCGGCTACAATCCCGAAGGTGTGCGCATCGGCGGCGAAAGCCAGCACAAGCGCGCGCTCAAGGTCTGGGACAAGCGCGAATTCAAGAATCTCGACTCGACCAAGGAACTCGGCACCCGCAACATCAAGATCGCGCTGCGCCGCCTGCGCCGCTTCGCGCGGGAAGGCGCGCTCGACGAACTCGACATCGACGGCACGATCGACGGCACCGCGCGAAAAGGTTGGCTCGACATCCAGATGCGCGCGGAAAAGCGCAACGCCGTCAAATTGCTGTTGTTCCTCGACATCGGCGGGTCGATGGACCCGCATGTCAAGCTGTGCGAGGAATTATTCTCGGCGGCGACCAGCGAGTTCAAGAATCTCGAATTCTTCTACTTCCACAATTGTCCGTACGAAGGCGTGTGGAAGGACAATCGCCGCCGCTTTACAGAGCGCACGCCGCTATGGGACGTGCTCCACAAATACGGCCATGATTACAAACTGATTTTGGTCGGCGATGCCTCGATGTCGCCCTATGAAATCACCCATCCCGGCGGCTCGGTCGAACATCACAACGAGGAAGCCGGGGCGGTGTGGATGCAGCGCATGACCAACACCTATCCGGCGGCCGCCTGGCTGAACCCGGTGCCGCAGGCGCATTGGGGCTATTCGCAGTCGATCCGCGTGATGCGCGAATTGATGGACGACCGGATGTACCCGCTGACGCTGGCCGGCCTCGACGATGCGATGCGCGCGCTGACGCGCAAAGCGGGGTGAGCGCGGTCGCCGCCGCGCTGCGGCTGGCAAGCGAAGGCAAGGGCGACGAGGCGGTCCAATACCTGCAGGATAACGTCTCGGCCGATGGCCTTACGCTGCTGGGGCTGTGGCAGATCGAGGGTGTGCGATTGCCGCGCGATACCGAGGGTGCGCGCGCGACATTGAGACACGCGGCCTAGCTCGGATCGCTTCAAGCCACGCGGATTCATGCCGGGCTGCTGGCGACGGGCGTCGGCGGCGCGCCGGATTGGCCTGCCGCCGTCGCTGCGCTGGCCAGCTCCGACGACCCGATAATGAAGCGTCAGCATGATCTGATCGCGGCGATGGATTTGCGGCCCGATGGAACGCCGCGCACCGTGCCCGACCCCCAACCCATCGCGCCTCAGCTTCGCTGGCACCGCGCGTTGCTCGCACCCGATGAATGCGACCTGCTGACCGATTTGGCCGCCGCGCGCCTAAAGCCCGCCCGAATTTGGCACGAACAACGCGACGAGTGGGTCGTCGACCCGCTGCGGCAGGCGCATCAGGCGGGTTTCGCATTGGTCCATGAATGGCCGTTCGTACGGGCGATCAATCAACGTATTGCCGGGATAACCAACACCGATGTGCGTCAGGGCGAGCCGTTACAGGTGCTGCGCTATGTTCCTGGCGGGCATTATGCGCCGCACCTCGATGCGGTGCCTGGCCTCGCCAATCAGCGCGTGACCACGCTGCTCGTCTGGCTCAACGACGCATTTGAAGGCGGCGAAACGGTGTTCCCTCAGCTCGGCTTGTCGCTACGCGGCGCGGCGGGGGACGCCCTCGAATTCGGCAATGTCGATGAAAATGGCAAACCTGATGTCAAGATGCGGCACGAAGGACGGCCGGTGACCGCCGGTCGGAAATTGCTGGCGAGCCGGTGGATCAGGGCACGGCCCAGCAACACGTTCGGGCCGGAGGAAGTGGCGCCGTAACTATTCGGCGGCGATGCGTTCGGGCAAATTCATGAGCTCACGGGCCTTGGCGGCGAATTGTTCGGCCAGCATCAGGCGACGGCCCCGCGCTTCGGGCGTCAAGGCACGAATCGCCGCGGCCTGTTCGGCAGCCGCCCGCCGCGAATAGTAGCGCAAATCCGATTCCATCTGGGCCTTCCCCCCGGAAACACCGCCGACTCACTTGCCTTGCATCAACTTGGTTAAAGACTTCCTTAATCGAGGCAAGCCGGCCCTCTAATCGACTCACCGCGACTCCCGCTCGACTCGGCGATACTTGCCGTCAATAGATGAGAAACGGTGCGCGTTCCTCGCGCCAAGCCGCTTCGTCTGCACGGGAAATTGCCTCGAGGTCGCCGGCTTGGGCAGCCGCGTCATCGACCCAGTCGCGCAATTGCGTTCCGCCGTTGATCACGTCGATCGCCAGCTTGTCGAACACATATTCGTACGGAAAATCGCGCCACAATGGGTAGCCCGGATAGAGCGAACGGATCGCCTTGAAGCCCAGCGCTTGCAGCCGCCAGGGCCGAAAGGCGGCGTGATCGTACGCCGCGCCCTCGGCATGGAGGAACACCCCCGAACAGAGCTGGCCGACATGCTTGTGGAACGTCGGCTGGAACCAGATGTCGCGCAGCGTGCAGCCCGATAGCCAGTCGGGCGCGATCCGGCGCATCGCGGCGATCACCGCCTTGGCGTCGATGTCCGGCGCGCCGAACAGTTCGAGCGGGCGCGTCGTGCCCCGGCCCTCGCTCAGCGTGGTGCCTTCGAGCATCACGGTGCCGGCATAGGCCCGCGCCATGTTGACGTTCGCGGCATTGGGGCTGGGGTTGATCCACACGCGTTCGGGCGGCCAGCCGAAGCCCGGCGCGGCATCGGGCTGCCAGCCGGCCATCCCGATCACGCGATAGTCCACATCGAGCTTGAAGCGATCGATGAACCAGTGGCCCATCTCGCCCAGCGTCATGCCGTGGCGCATCGGCATCGGCCCCGCGCCGACGAAACTCTCCCAGCCCGCGCGCAGCGTCGTTCCCTCGACCGGGCGCCCTGCGGGATTGGGCCGGTCGAGCACCCATACCGACTTGCCGTGCGCCGCCGCGGCTTCGAGGACATAGAGCAGCGTCGTGACGAAGGTGTAGATGCGGCAGCCGACATCCTGCAGGTCGATCAGGATCGTGTCGAACGTGCCCATCGACTGGCCGGTCGGGCGGCGCACCTCGCCATAGAGGCTGAACACCGGCACATTGTAGGTCGCATCGGTATAGTCCGGCGACTCCATCATATTGTCCTGCAGGTCGCCGCGCACGCCGTGCTGCGGGCCGAACACCGCCGAGATGTCGATCCCCGCCGCCACCAGCGCGTCGAGCGAGTGCGTCAGGTCGGCGGTGACCGACGCCGGGTGCGCGAGGAGCGCGACGCGCTTGCCTTCAAGCGGCGCGCGTAAGGTGGGGTCGGCGAGCAGGCGATCAATGCCGAACCAAGTTTGCAACATTCGCGTTCAAAAGCCCCTAAAGACCCCGAGGAAACGGGTAAATCGGCCCGCGCCTTTCAACAAGGCGCCGAGTTCGGCTGGAATTCAATGACGCAGGTCAATTCCTATTTTGGAAGAGAATTGTCGCCGACGTCGTCAAGCCGGGCAAGATCGAGGACGAAGATACCCGGGTCGTGGAAGTCGAACTGTTCCGCCTTGGGATGAACGATCGCCCAAAAGGATTTGGTGCCGTCCTGCTCCTCGATCACGGCAGAGAGACTGGCGAGCCCGGGATCGGCGGCGAGCGAACCTGGCGCAAGGATTACTGCCAGCGCGAACATGTCCGACTGCACCTGCGCCGCGATTTCCGGGCCGGCCAAATCGAGCTCGTGCATCCCTTGGCGCTCGCCGGTGAAGCCATAGCCCGCCCAGGCATTGTCGGGCGCGAGGTTGAATTCGACATAGCCCGGCCCCGCCCCCTCGCGAATGAAGATCTCAAAGCAAGTCGTCTTCCACAATTCGTCGAGCCGCCCCTGCCGCGCGGGGATTTTGAGGCAGCCGTCATGGCTGACCAGATAGCGCAGCCGCAGCGCGTCCGCCGCCCAATCAATCTCCACCGCGACGCTGCGGACGCCCCTGGGCGGCGCCTTGGGGTGCGGGACGAGCGAAACGGTCTGCATGCGAACCCTTTCCTGCCCCAATCGTTGGCCGCGGGAAAGGTAAGCCGAAACATGATTCACTCGATCCTGATGGGCATCGTCGCGGGCGCCCGGTCGATCATGCCGATGGCCGTCGTCACCAACATGGCGCGGCGCGGGACATTGCCCGAAGACGATCTGCCGGTGCGGCTGCTCGGCCACCCGCTGATGGTCGCGGGTTCGACGCTCATGGCGGCGGGCGAACTGGCGGGTGACAAGATGAAGACCGCGCCCGACCGCATCGTCCCGCTGGGCATGATCGCGCGCGTGCTGTCCGCCGGCATCGCCGGGGCCGCGCTGGCCCCGAAAAAGGATCGCCTGGCCGCGGCCGCCGCCGCGATCGGCGTGGCGGCCATCTCCGCGCATCTCACCTTTGCCGCCCGGATGAAGGCGATGGAGCGGCACGGCCAGACCCCGACCGGCGTGATCGAGGATGCGCTGGTTGCCGGCAGCGCGCTGGCCATCGCCCGTTCCGCCGAACGCTAGACGGGCACCGCGCTTCGCCTATTAAGGCAGGCACGATGACCGATTACCAGTCCGATCTGCTCCGCCTGCTCGACCGGCGCGGCTATATACACCAGATGACCGACGCGGCCGGCCTCGATGCCCTCGCATCGCGGCAGGTCGTGCCCGGCTATGTCGGCTTCGACGCGACCGCGCCGTCGCTCCATGTCGGCAACCTCGTGTCGATCATGCTGCTGCGCCGCCTCCAGCAATCGGGACACAAGCCGATCGTGCTGATGGGCGGCGGCACGTCGAAGGTCGGCGATCCCAGTTTTAAGGACGAGGCGCGCAAGCTGCTCGGCGAGGAGACGATCGACGGCAACATCGCCTCGATCCGCCGCATCTTTGAACGCTTCCTGACCTTTGGCGACGGCCCGACCGACGCGGTGCTGGTCAACAATGCCGAATGGCTCGACAGGCTCGAATATCTGCCCTTCCTGCGCGACATCGGGCAGTATTTCTCGGTCAACCGGATGCTCGGCTTCGACAGCGTCAAGCTGCGGCTCGACCGCGAGCAATCGCTATCGTTCCTCGAATTCAACTACATGATCCTGCAGGGCTACGATTTCCTCGAACTGTCGCGGCGCTTGGGTTGCCGGCTGCAGATGGGCGGGTCGGACCAATGGGGCAACATCGTCAACGGCGTCGATCTCGCGCGCCGCGCCGACCAGACCGAGCTGTTCGCGGTGACGACGCCGCTGATCACCAATGCCGACGGGTCGAAGATGGGCAAGACCGTCTCGGGCGCGGTGTGGCTGCACGAGGACCAGTTGCCGCATTACGATTACTGGCAATTCTGGCGGAACACCGACGACCGCGACGTCGGCAAGCGCCTGCGCATCTTCACCGACCTGCCGCTGGACGAGATCGAGCGGCTGGAGCGCCTCGAAGGTGCGGACATCAACGACGCCAAGATCGCGCTGGCCAATGCCGCGACGGCGATGTGCCGGGGCGAGGAAGCGGCGCGCACGGCTCAGCAGACTGCGCTGGCGACTTTTGCCGGGGGCGGTGTCGGCGAGGCCCTGCCGACGCACGCCATCGGCGAGGGCGGGACGATCAACGTGGTCGATGCGTTGCTGGCGCTCGGTTTCGTCAAATCGAAGGGCGAGGCGCGCCGCCTGATCGCGGGCGGCGGCGCGAAGATCGACGGCCAGCGCGTGGCCGACGAAGGCGTGTCGATCGCGATCGGCAACGAGCCGGTAAAGCTGTCGGCGGGGAAGAAGGTCCACGGGCTGCTGATCCGCTAACGGGCGGCAATCGCGCCGAAGGCGCAAGCAATTGTTCGCGCAGAGGGCGCAGAGGGCGCAGAGGTACACTGTTTCTCTGCGATCTCTGCGCCCTCTGCGCGAAACTGAACTGCCTGCGGCGCTGAACTCAGCCCGACCGAAGCAACTGCACCCCCGAATCGCGCTCGAACAGATAGAGCGCCGTTCTTGCCGCTTGACCACGATCCGCCGCCAATCCCCCGTCGCGTTCGGTGAGCAGACGCGCGTCGTCGGTGGCGGTCCGGGCGAATTCCTGCAGCTGTTCGGGGCTGGCAAGCTTGTAGCCGACGCCCTTGCCGGCCTGCTGCGTGCCGAGCACCGCGCCGCCGCCGCGCCATTCCAAATCCCGTTCGGCGATGACGAAGCCATCATTGGTTTCGCGCATCAGCGCGAGGCGCGCGCGGCTGGTTTCGCTCAGATGCTCCCCGCGCAACAGCACGCAGGTCGATTCCTTCGCCCCGCGCCCCACGCGGCCGCGCAATTGGTGCAACTGGGCAAGACCGAAGCGCTCGGCCTCCTCCACGATCATCAGCGAGGCGTTGGGCACATCGACCCCCACCTCGATCACCGTCGTTGCGACCAGCACCGCCAGGTCGCCCGCGGCGAACGCGCTCATCACCGCGTCCTTGTCCGGCCCCTTCATCCGGCCATGAACCAGGCCGATCACGGCGCCGAACCGCGCGCGCAGCGTCTCCGCGCGCGCCTCGGCGGAGGCGAGGTCGCTCGCCTCGCTTTCCTCGACCAGCGGGCAGACCCAAAAGGCCTGCCCACCCGCCGCGACGTGATCGCCCAGCCGGTCGATCACCGTGGCGACCCCGCTCGCCGGAAAGATCGTCGTGCGCACCGGCGTCCGCCCCGGCGGCATCTCGTCGAGCCGGCTGACGTCCATCTCGCCATATTGCGTCAGCGTCAGCGTGCGCGGGATCGGCGTCGCGGTCATCGCCAGCAGGTGCGGCGCGGCCTTAGCCTTGGCCTGCAGCATCATGCGTTGCGCGACGCCGAAGCGGTGCTGCTCGTCGACCACCGCGAGGCCGAGGCGGCGATACTGGACATGCTCCTGAAAGATCGCGTGCGTGCCGACGAGGATATCGATCTCGCCTGACGCCAGCCCCATCAGCGTCGCCTCGCGCACCCGCCCCTTGTCGCGCCCGGTCAGAATGGCGATGCGCACATCGACCCCGCCAAGCAGCGCCGACAGACTGGCGAAATGCTGCCGCGCGAGGATTTCGGTCGGGGCGAGCAAGGCGCCCTGCGCGCCGCCCTCGACCGCAATGAGCAGCGCCTCGAGCGCCACCAGGGTCTTGCCCGCACCGACATCGCCCTGCAGCAGGCGGACCATCGGCGTGGACTGCGCCATGTCTCCCTCGATCTCGCGCATCGTGCGGCGTTGCGCGCCGGTCGGCTCGTACGGCAGGCGCAATTGCGCGCGGAGGCGGCCGTCGCCGGCCAGCGGCGTGCCGCGCCGCTTGCGCGCGCTCGCGCGCACCAGCATCAGCGCCAGCTGGTTGGCGAACACCTCGTCATAGGCCAGCCGGGCCGTGTCGCTGTCGGGCGCGCCATGCGCCGCCGCCAGCGCCGCGTTGAACCCCGTCCAGCGGCGCGTCGAAAGCAGCCCCGGCTCGATCCATTCGGGCAGCGGCGGCACCCGGTCCAGCGCCTGTTCGACCAGCTTGGCGATCTGCCGGCTGGTGACGCCTTCGCTCTGCGGATAGACCGGCTCGGCCAGCGCAAAGGTTTCGCCGGGCGCGAGGATTTCGGGATGCGCGATCTGGCGTTCCTGGCCGTACAGGTCGAGCTTGCCGCTGACCGTCGCCGGCACCTGTAGCGGCAGCAGCTTCTTGGCATAGCCACCCGCCTGCCGCCCGAAATAGATCAGCGACAGATAATCGCCCTGCCCGTCGACGCAGTGCACGCGGACCGGCCCCCTGCCCCCCTGCCGATATTCGACCGGCGTGACGGTCACCGCGACGACCTCCCCCGCCGCGGCGTCGTCGAGCCGCGCGATCCGCCGCCGCCGCGTCCAGCCGGTCGGCAAATGGAACAGCAGGTCGATGACGCGCGCGATGCCCAGCTTGCCCAGCGCCTTTTCGACGACCGTGCCGACGCCCTTCAGCGCGGTCACTTCGGCGAACAACGGGTTGAGGATGTCGGGGCGCATGCTAGGGCCATAACCCACACCCCATCTCTCGTCATTCCCGCGAAAGCGGGAATCCAATTCCCGAACGAGCGGCGGGAGATGGATTCCCGCTTTCGCGGGAATGACGAACAACAAGGCAGCAAGTTGGACCACCGGACCCGCCTCAAGCGCCTGCGGTTTCGCGCATGGCATCGCGGCACGCGCGAGGCCGACCTGCTGGTCGGCGGGTTTTTCAATGCGCGCGCGTCCGGCTGGAACAACGCCGAACTCGATTGGTTCGAAACCTTGCTTGAGGAACAGGACGTTGACATCATCATGTGGGCCATGGGCACCGCGCCGCCGCCCGCGGCCTTTGCCGGCGGCCTGATGCCCGCGATGCAGCGCCTCGATTATCTGCAGCCAGCCTAATCCTGCCCGTTCGTGCCGAGCGACGTCGAGGCACCCGGTTCACGTCCCTCGACTTCGCTCGGGACGAACGGAGTTTTGAATTGAAGCCTGATCTTTCAAACATTGTGACGGCGAAGACACCGCTCACGCTCGCGGGCGTGCCCACGGGGTTCCTGCCCTGGCTCGCCACCGACTTCGCGCGCGCCGCCGGACGCGCCGTGGCGATCATGCCCGACGAAGCGGCGATGCGCGCGCTGGCCGATGCCGCGCAGTTCTTCGCGCCCGAAATCGGCGTGCTCAGCTTCCCGGCCTGGGATTGCCTGCCTTACGATCGTGCCTCGCCCAGCCTGCGCGTTACCGCCGAGCGGTTGGCGACGCTCGCCGCGCTTCAGGTCAAGGCGGCCGGTCCGCAGCTGCTCGTCACCACGGTCAACGCCGCGACGCAGCGCGTCCTCACCCCGTTCCGCATCCGCCAGCTGACCGCCCGTCTCGAAGCCGGCGCGCGAATCGACCGCGAATCCTTGATCGAGCTGCTCTCAGCCAACGGTTATGCCCGCAGCGAGACCGTCGCCGATGCGGGCGATTTCGCGGTGCGCGGCAGCCTGATCGACCTGTTCCCCGCGGGCGAGCCGCACGCGCTGCGCCTCGATTTCTTCGGCGACGAGATCGAGAGCGTGCGCAGCTTCGATCCCGCCGACCAGCGCACGATCGACCGCATCGACGGCTTCACCCTCCTTCCCGCCTCCGAAACGCTGCTCGACGAGGCGTCGGTCAAGCGCTTCCGCAGCCGCTACCGCGAACGCTTCGGCGCCACCGCCACCGGCGATCCGCTGTACCAGGCGGTCAGCGACGGGCGGCGGCTCGCGGGCGTCGATCACTGGCTGCCGCTGGTCGAGGACAAGCTCGGCACCTTGTTCGATCATCTCGGCGATGGCGATCTGGTGCTGCGCGACGCCGCGACCGAAGGCGCCGGCACCGCGCGCTTTGACGCGATCGAGGATTATTTCGCCAACCGCGAACGCGCGATGGGCAAGGAGCCCGGCGCCTACCGCCCGCTCGCGCCCACCGCGCTGTATCTGTCGCGCGACGAATGGCACGACGCGCAGACCGCGCGCCCGGTCCATCGCACCACCGCCTTCGACCAGCCCGACAGCGGCCGCGTCGTCAGCTTCGAGATCGACGGGCCGCGCGACTTCGCCCCCGAGCGCGGCCGCAACGAGAATGTCTACGAAGCGCTCGCCGCGTTCCGCCGGAAGCAGGGCCGGCAGGGCCTGGTCGTCGCCAGCTATTCGACCGGGTCGCGCCAGCGCCTGTCCGGGCTGCTCGGCGATCACGGGCTGGCCGACCTGGCCCCCGCCGCGACGTGGCAGGAGGCGCAGGGCCTCGCCGCCAAGGGCAAGGTCGCGCTGGCGATCGTCCCGCTCGATCACGGCTTCGTCGCGCCCGATCTCGCGCTGGTCACCGAACAGGATCTGCTCGGCGACCGGCTGATCCGCCGCACCAAGCGCAAGAAATCGGCCGACGCCTTTCTCGCCGAGATCGCCGCGCTGTCGCCGGGCGATTTCGTCGTCCACCGCGATCACGGCATCGGCCGCTATGACGGGCTGACGCAGATCCCGGTGCAGAAGGCGCCGCACGATTGCGTCGCGGTCGAATATGCCGGCGGCGACAAGCTCTACGTCCCCGTCGAGAATCTCGACGTGCTGTCGCGCTATGGCTCGGAAGCCGAGGGCGTCTCGCTCGACAAATTGGGCGGCGAGGCGTGGCAGCGGCGCAAGTCGTCGATGCGCGAACGCATCCGCGAGATCGCCGGCGAGCTGATCGCCACCGCCGCCGAACGCGCCTTGAAGCCCGCCGAGATCGCCAACGCCGACACCAGCTATCCCGAATTCGCCGACCGCTTCCCCTATCAGGAAACCGAGGACCAGGACCGCGCCATCGCCGATGCGCTGGCCGATCTCGAGGCGGGCAAGCCGATGGACCGGCTGATCGTCGGCGATGTCGGCTTCGGCAAGACCGAGGTCGCGCTGCGCGCCGCCTTCGTCGCGGCGATGGCCGGGCTGCAGGTGGCGCTGGTCTGCCCCACCACCCTGCTCGCCCGCCAGCATTTCAAGCAGTTCGAGGAACGCTTTCGCGGCTTCCCGATCAACGTCGGCCGCCTCTCGCGCCTCGTGCCGCCCAAGGAGGCGAAGGAGACCAAGGCCGGCCTCGCCGACGGCAGGATCGACATCGTCATCGGCACCCACGCGGTCCTCGCCAAGGGCGTCGAGTTCAAGCGCCTCGGCCTGGTCGTCGTCGACGAGGAGCAGCGCTTCGGCGTCACGCACAAGGAACGCCTCAAGGCGCTCAAGACCGACGTGCATATGCTCACGCTCACCGCCACGCCGATCCCGCGCACGCTGCAAATGGCGATGTCGGGCCTGCGCGAATTGTCGGTGATCCAGACCCCGCCGGTCGATCGCCTCGCCGTGCGCACCTATGTCATGCCGTGGGACCCGGTGGTCATCCGCGAGGCGCTGCTGCGCGAACATTATCGCGGCGGGCAGAGCTTCATGGTCACCCCGCGCATCGCCGACCTGTCCGATATCGAGGAATTCCTCCGCAAGGACGTGCCCGAAATCCGCTACGTCGTCGCGCACGGCCAGATGTCGCCGACCGAGGTCGAGGAACGGATGTCGGCCTTCTACGACAAGACCTACGACCTGCTCGTCTCGACCACGATCATCGAATCCGGGCTCGACATTCCCAGCGCCAACACGCTGATCGTCAATCGCGCCGACCGCTTCGGCCTCGCCCAGCTCTATCAGCTGCGCGGCCGCGTCGGCCGGGCCAAGACGCGCGCTTACGCCTATCTCACCACCGGCGACACGATGACCGAGACCGCCGACAAGCGCCTGAAAGTGCTGTCCGATCTGGACAGCCTCGGCGCGGGCTTCCAGCTCGCCAGCCACGATCTCGACATTCGCGGCGCGGGCAATCTGCTCGGTGACGAGCAATCGGGACACATCAAGGAAGTCGGCTTCGAACTCTACCAGTCGATGCTCGAGGAAGCGATCTTGGAGGCGCGCTCGGGCGGCAAGCTGGAGCGCCGCGAGAGCGACTTCTCGCCGCAGATCAATGTCGATGCGGCGATCCTCATTCCCGAGGATTACGTCCCCGATCTCGACCTGCGCATGTCGCTGTACCGCCGCGTCAACGAGCTCGACGACCAGGCGGCGATCGAGGCCTTCGCCGCCGAGATGATCGACCGCTTCGGCGCGCTGCCCGAGGAAGCCGAAAACCTGCTGACGCTGATGACCATCAAGCTCAACGCCCGCGCCGCGTGCATCGCCAAGCTCGATGCCGGGCCGAAGGGCGCGCTGGTCACCTTCTGGGAAGACAGTCCGCCCAATCTCGATGGGCTGCTCGCTTATGTCGATCGCCTCAAGGGCACCGCCAAGCTGCGCCCCGATTCCAAGCTGGCGATCACCCGCGACTGGGACTCACCCAATGCCCGCCTCAACGGCGCCCTGCAATTGTCCAAGGGGCTGGCGAAGGTTTCGTGATCGTCACGCCTTCCCTCGTCATTCCCGCGAAGGCGGGAATCCATCTGCTTTCCGCCCGGCACTTGGCATGGTCAGCAGATGGACCCCCGCCTTCGCAGGGACGACGCGGCCTTTGACGAGATACGCTAAGCCACCAACCCCACCAGCGCCTCGATGCTCACCGGCGGGGCGTACATAAATCGTCATACCCCACACCTGTCACCCCTGCGCAGGCAGGGGCCCAGATGAGCTCGCGATCTCGCGGCGCAGTCTCGATGTGCGAGCCCATCTAGGCCCCTGCCTGCGC
>CAXTPT010000028.1:0-34626 GCA_964246315.1 uncultured Sphingomonadaceae bacterium
GGGGCGTGCCCACGCCGCAGGAAATCTGCGACGTGCTCGACGATTACGTCATCGGCCAGAAAAAGGCCAAGCGCGTCCTCTCGGTCGCGGTGCACAATCACTATAAGCGCCTGAACCATGGCGCGAAGGGCGCCGATGTCGAACTCGCCAAGTCGAACATCCTGCTCGTCGGGCCGACCGGCTGCGGCAAGACGCTGCTGGCGCAGACGCTGGCGCGCATTCTCGACGTGCCGTTCACCATGGCCGATGCAACGACGCTGACCGAGGCCGGTTATGTCGGCGAGGATGTCGAGAACATCATCCTCAAGTTGCTTCAGGCGTCCGATTACAATGTCGAACGCGCGCAGCGCGGGATCGTCTATATCGACGAAATCGACAAGATTTCGCGCAAGGCCGAAAACCCCTCGATCACGCGCGACGTAAGCGGTGAGGGTGTCCAGCAGGCGCTGCTCAAGCTGATGGAAGGCACCACCGCTTCCGTTCCGCCCCAGGGCGGGCGCAAGCATCCGCAGCAGGAATTCCTGCAGGTCGATACGACGAACATCCTGTTCATCTGCGGCGGCGCATTCTCCGGCCTGGAAAAGATCATTTCGGATCGCCTTGAGGGCAAGTCGATGGGCTTCGGCGCGCATATCGCCGCGCCCGACGAGCGCCGCACCGGCGCGATTCTGCAATCGACCGAGCCCGAGGACCTGCTCAAATTCGGCCTGATTCCCGAATTCGTCGGCCGCTTGCCCGTGATTGCGACGCTTGAGGACCTCGACACGGATGCTTTGGTCAAGATTTTGACCGAACCGAAAAATGCATTGGTCAAACAGTATCGCAAGCTGTTCGAGATGGAGGATGTCGAGCTCGGCTTCACCGACGAAGCGCTGGCGGCGATCGCCAAGAAGGGCATCGAGCGGAAGACCGGTGCCCGGGGACTGCGTTCGATCCTCGAGACCATCCTGCTCGACACCATGTTCGACCTGCCCGGCATGGATGGCGTCGACGAAGTGATGATCGACAAGGATGTCGTCGCCGGCAGCAAGGAACCAGTGCGCGTCTACTCGAAAGACAAGGCCGCGGCCTGACGGAGATCCACTATGTCTGAAATGTTGAGCGATCCGATGCTCGAACTGGCCGCGCGTGCCGATGCCGGTCAAAAGCTTGGAATGCAGGCGCTCGAATTCGTCGCCGCGCTTGCCAAGACGCAGGGCCGGTCTCTCGATTATGACAGCGCTGCGCAAGCGATGTTGAATTCGCCGGTGTTGCACAATTTGCACGGAGACGCGGCGGACATCGAGCGGCGCTCGCGCGAGATTACGGCCGATGTCCTGAAACGTTTCGCTCAAGCCGCTTGAATTTCGCGCAGGAGATGACCGCCGACCCGTCAGCGCAAGTGGCGAATTCGCTCGCGGCGCTAAGCGTCAGCCTTAGCTGGGGCGCGATCATCCTCGCGGTGATCCTGACACTTGCGGCGTTTGGTTACGGCGCATTTTTGCGCGGTTGGATCAAGACCGAAGCGCGCGAGGGCGCACGCGAGTATCTCCGGAGCGCGGAAGGGCAGATCGCATTGTCCAAAATGTTGGATGCCAATGCGGTATCGGCTTCGGCAGCCGCCCTGCCACCTCCCGGTCGCCCGGCGGCGGCCTGATATATGACGGTGGACCCCATCGGCCTCGCCAGTCTGTTCTGCTCGCGGCTGTGCCATGATTTGCTGAGCCCGGTCGGCGCGATGTCCAACGGGCTGGAGCTGCTGGCCGACGAAACCGACCAAGGCATGCGCGTGCAGATCATGGGCCTGCTCAGCGACAGTGCGCGGGTTTCCGCCAACAAGCTCAAATTCTTCCGCTTGGCCTTCGGCGCGGCGGGGGGCTTCGGCGATCGCGTCGATACTGGCGAGGCGCGCTTGGCGATTGAAGGGCTGCTGACCGGCGACGGCAAGATCGCGGTCGACTGGCTGGTCGAGGATGCCCATCTCGACAAGGCAGCGGTCAAGGTGATGCTCAATCTCGCGCTGCTCGCGGGTGAGGCGCTGGTCCGGGGCGGACGCCTCGCCGTCGGGGCTGAATCGCGGGGCAGCACGACCGAATTGGTCATCCGCGCCGAAGGGGCGCGTCTGGTTCTCGATCCGGAGGTGGCAAGCACGCTCGCCGCCGGCCATGCCACGCCGACGCCGAAGCTGGTGCCAGCCTGGCTGATTCACAGCCTCGCCGCGGTCAGCGGGGGGCACGCCCAGGTGGTGTCGCCCGAAGATGGCGTGCTCTTGTTCGGCGCCACTTTGGGCCGCGCTTAGGTCGATCTTAACCCTGTTCGTGCCACCGCACGGCCATGGCCGCGTACGAGATCGATGAACTAACTCAGGAATTCGTCGCCGAAACGCGCGAGATGCTCGAGGGAGTTGGCGACCTTCTGCTCGCTTGGGAGGGCAATCCCGACGACCGTGCCACCATCGATTCGGTCTTCCGGCTCGTCCACACGGTGAAGGGGAGCTGCGGCTTCGTCGATCAGCCGCGCATCGGCGGACTGGCCCATTCGGCGGAGGAAGTGCTTGCTGCCGCCCGCGACGGCACGCGTACGCCGGACCGCCATCTGGTCAACGCCATGCTCGCGCTGATCGACCGCATCGCGCAACTGGTCGAAGGGTTGGAGACCGGCAACCTTCCCGACCCGGCGACCGACGAGGCGCTTGTGGCCGCTCTCGACGCGGTTGCACCCGCAATTGTCCCGGAAGCCGCTGCTGCGCCGGCTGCCGCAAGCCAGACTTCCGCCACATCGACCATTCGCGTCCCCGTGACGCTGCTTGAGACGATCATGGGCCAGGTCTCCGACCTCGTGCTAGCGCGCAACGATCTCGCGCGCCGCGCTCGCGACGATGCCGAACTGACCGCCAGTCTTGCGGCGCTGACGAGTGTGGTGGGTGAGCTTCGTGACAGCATCGGCCGCGCGCGGCTTCAGCCGATCGAGCGCTTGTTCCGCGGTCTGCCGCGTCTCGTCCGCGACATCGCCGCTGCGCTCGGCAAGGATGTCGGCCTGGTCATCGAGGGTGACGACGTCGAGATCGACCGCGAAATGGTAGAGGCGCTCAAGGACCCGTTGACGCACATCGTCCGCAACGCCATCGATCACGGCGTCGAGAGCGATCGCGGCCAGGCCGGCAAGCCAGACCGCGCCCTGCTGAGCGTCACCGCGCGCCAGAGCGGCAATCAGGTGACGATCACGATTGCCGACGACGGCCGCGGGATCGACGTCACGCGGCTCATCGAGAAGGCCAATGCCCTTAACATCGAACCGCCGCTGGGCGACGCCGCCAACCTGATCTTCGAACCTGGCTTCTCGACTGCCGCGCAAATCAGCAACGTTTCCGGCCGCGGCGTCGGCATGGATGTGGTGCGCGCCAATATCGAAGGGATTGGCGGCAGCGTCGCTCTCGACAACCGGCCGGGCGAGGGTCTGACAGTGCTGATCCGGGTCCCACTGACCCTGTCGATCTTGACCTGTCTGATCGTCCGCATCGGCGAGCATCGCTTTGCCATTCCGCGCGCGGCTATCGACGAAGTGGTGGCGATCGAAAGCGACAGCGTGCGCTATGAAGCGATCGGGGACGGCCACATCGCGTCGGTCCGCGGCGCGTTGCTATCGGTGGCGCCCTTGGCCGGCCTGTTACGGCTGCCCGAACCACAGCCTACACGCCTCGTCGTCATCGAAACCGCGGGCGCGCGCTTTGCCCTTCCGGTCGATGCCGCGCTTGAACATGAGGAATTGGTCGTACGGCCGCTCGCTCCGGGCGCCGCCGGCCGCCTGTTCGCCGGGCAGAGCCTGAGCGACGATGGTCAGCCGCTGCTGCTGCTCGACGTGCTCGGCGTCGTTGCCGCCGCCGGCATCGCCCGTGGGGAGCGCCGCGTCGTGGCGCAGGAGGCGGTCATGCCGCGCCGCCCTTCGGCGCTGCAATTCGAGCGTCTCGACGGATCGGTGGCCTCCGTGCGTGCCAGCCACGTCGCCCGGATCGAAGAGCTGCCGCGGCAGGCCTTCGTTATCGCGGGTGATGAGACATTCGTGCTGATTGCGGGCGCGATGTATCCCGTCCTGATCGACGGGACGTTGCCAGCGACCGAGATGGTCGTGACCCTGCGCCTCAATACGCCGGAGGGGCCGGTCGCCTGGCCGGTCGCGGCGGTGCGCGATCTAGTGCCGATCCACACCGTCACACCCGTCAACGGAGAGGGCTATGAGGGGCTGATCCTGATCGACGGGCAGGGCGTCCCGTTGCTTGAGCCATGCATGCCGATGCAGCAGAGGCGCGCGGCATGACCGATCTGGCCGTCTTCGCACGCATCGGCGATCGCCGAATCGCCTTTGACGCCAAGGGCGTCGAAGCCGTGATCGATCTTGGCGCCGTCGTGCCCGTGCCCCTGGCGCCGCCACATATTCGCGGGCTCGCCGCGGTTCGCAGCCACGTTCTCACAGTGGTCGATGTCGAGACCGCGTTAAGCGGCCAGTCGAACTCCAAGGACCGCCGCCGTGCGCTGGTGGTGGAACATGACAAGCATCGCTATGCCTTGCTCGTCGATGCGGTCGACGACGTCGG
The DNA here is from genome assembly GCA_964246315.1 of uncultured Sphingomonadaceae bacterium. Taxonomy (GTDB): domain Bacteria; phylum Pseudomonadota; class Alphaproteobacteria; order Sphingomonadales; family Sphingomonadaceae; genus Sphingomonas_O. The sequence goes on from CAXTPT010000028.1 coordinate 4,571, forward strand.
CACGCCGCTCAACATCACAGCGCAAGCACCTTTGGGCCTTAGCGGCGGATGGGCGCGCGCGGCCCGCGGCACGGTCCAATCGGGCGATGCGATCGCCCTGAGCATCGATATCGAAGCGATCATCGCCGCTGATTAACCCGGCGGTGACGAGTCTCGGGGTATCGCAGCACGACACAATACGGGAATTGATAATGTCCAAGACGTGCCTGGTAGTCGATGATTCCAAGGTCATCCGCAAAGTCGCGCGTCACATCCTCGAAACGCTGGAGTTCAACGTCGAGGAAGCCGCCGACGGCAGTGAAGCGCTGGAGGCCTGCGCGGGCAAGCGTCCCGATGTCGTCCTGCTGGACTGGAACATGCCGGTGATGGGCGGGATGGATTTCCTTCGCGCCCTGGGGGCCAAATCCTATCCCGACAAGCCCAAGGTGGTGTTTTGCACCACCGAGAATTCGGGCGCGCACATCCGCGCGGCGATCGAGGCCGGGGCGGACGAATATATCATGAAGCCGTTCGATCGCGACACGCTGGAGAGCAAGCTGCAAATCGTCGGCGCGCTCTAGGGCGTTGCGCGCGATGGCCGCGGCGCTGCCCGCCCAACCACCAAGCCGGCCTGCCGATGTCGTTGTAATCGACGATTCGGCGGTCGTGCGTACGGCGCTCGCCCGGATGATCGACCGGGACGAAGGGTTGCGGACGGCGGCCGCGTTTGAGGGCGCGGCCTACGCCATCGCCTGGCTCGAATATAACCGCGCCGACGTCATTATGCTCGACATCAACATGCCGGGTATCGACGGCCTGTCGGCGATGCCTGCCCTGATCGCCGCTGCCAAAGGCGCGCCGATCCTGATCGTTTCCTCCGCGGCGAAAAGCGGCGCCGAGGCGACGGTGCGCAGTTTGGCGCTGGGCGCGGCCGATACGCTCGAAAAGCCCGCCGCCGGGTTCAACGACGCGTTCGAGATCATGCTCGTGCGCCGCGCTGTGGCCCTGGCGCGCGGGCGCCGTGCGCGAAGCGCGGTCGCGCGCGAGCCGGTGGCGCTGCGCCATCCGCCTGGGGCACGGCCCGGGGTGCTCGCGCTGGGCGCGTCGACGGGGGGCATCCATGCGCTCGAATCGTTCATCCTCGCGCTCCCCGCCGATCTTGAAACACCGATATTGATCACGCAGCATCTGCCAACGGCCTTTGTCCCGTTTTTCACGCAGCAGCTCGCCCAGCGCACCGGCCGCGATGCCCGCGTCGCCGCCGGCGGCATGGCGATCAGGCACGGGACGATCACCGTCGCCCCGGGCGATGCGCATCTCGGGCTGACCCGGACCGGCGTCGGCCTGCGCGTGGTCCTGCGTGACGATGCGGTCGCCTCACGCTGCCGGCCGTCCCTCGACATCATGCTCACCGATGTGGCGCAGACTTGCGGCAATGCGGCGCTGGCGGTGGTCCTGACCGGCATGGGCAGCGACGGTTGTACCGGCGCACAGGATATCGTCGACGCAGGCGGCCATGTGCTCGTCCAGGATGCGGCCTCGGCGACGGTGTGGGGAATGCCCGGCGCGGTGGCGCGGGCGGGTCTGGCCAGCCGCCTCGATACGCCTGCCGCGCTGGCTCGGTTCATCGGGCGGTTGCCATCATGAGCAACTATGGCGCTGCTCACCGTATCCTGGGCGCCTTGATCGAAGCCCGCACGGGCCAGCAATTGCTGCCGTCGCGTGCCTGGCGGATCGACACCGCGCTGCGGCCACTGATGCGCGAGCTCGACTGCGCCTCGCTCGATGCACTGACCGCGCGACTGTCGGTCGGCGATTTCTCGCTGGCAACGCGCGTGGTCGAGGCCTTGCTCAACAACGAGACGAGCTTCTTCCGCGATCGGGAGGCCTTTGCCGCGATCGGCCGCGACGTCATTCCCGCGCTGTCCAAGACCCGGCCGGCCAAGAAACTGAACATCTGGTCGGCGGGCTGTTCCACGGGGCAGGAGGCCTATTCGCTGGCGATCACTACGGCCGAGAATGAACGCTTCCAGGACTGGGACTTCCTGCTGGTCGCCACCGACGTTTCGGCCGAAGCGATCGCGCGCGGCAAGGCCGGGCGTTACTCGCGCTTCGAAATCCAGCGCGGGCTGCCGATCCGCCAGATGCTGCGCTGGTTCCGCGAAGAAGGCGAGGAGTGGCATGCCAGTGCCGAACTGCGCCGCCGGATCCGGTTTCAGCAGCACCATCTGTTCGATCCCCCGCCCGGGCGTTTCGATCTGGTCCTGTGCCGCAACGTCCTGATGTATTTCGCGGCAACCGACCGCGCGCGCGGTTTCGACCGGCTGGCCGCGGCGCTCAACCCGGGCGGGCTGCTGGTGCTGGGCGCGGGGGAGACGGTGCTGGGGCAGACCGGCCATTTCCGGCCGCACCCGACACTCAAAGGGTGCTACACTGCGGCCGAGGCACTCAGCGCCGCGGCATAGCTTGCCGCATCCCGGGTCCGCGTTATGAAGCGGTTATGGCCGACTTGCGCATTATCGACACGCCGTCGCCCAATTTCGACGAGCGCAAGGCGCCGATCACGATGCTGGTACTGCATTACACCGGCATGCCGACCTGTGCGGAAGCCGTTGCGCGGCTGACGGACGCCGAGGCGAAGGTCTCGTCGCATTACCTTGTTGCGGAAGACGGGCAGATCGTGCGCCTCGTTGCCGAGGAGCAGCGCGCCTGGCACGCCGGCAAAAGCTGGTGGCGCGGCGTCACCGACATCAATTCGGCGTCGATCGGCATCGAAATCTGCAATCCGGGTCATGAATTCGGCTATCGGCCGTTTCCCGAGACCCAGATCGACGCACTGATCCCACTGGTGGCGGACATCGTCGGACGTCACGGCATCACGCGCGGCAACGTGGTCGGCCATTCGGACATCGCGCCTTCCCGCAAGCAGGATCCGGGCGAGCTGTTCCCATGGACCCGCCTGGCCAAATTGCGTCTCGCTTTGCCGCGGCCGACCAAGAACCTGCTCGATCCGGCATGGGGCGATGCCGGCTTCCTCCTCGCGCTCGAACGCTTCGGCTATGACGTCAGCGATCCATTGGCCGCGACCGTGGCGTTTCAGCGCCGTTTCCGCCCCGAATTGATCGACGGCACGGTCGACGGCGAATGCCGGGCGATCCTGCTCGCGCTGCTCTTGCCCAAGCCAACCGGCGAGGATTGATCACCGGTTGCCCCGAGCCTGTCGAAGGCGGTTCTTTCAGGCCTCACGATAAGTGATGGAAAGAAGGACAGGGCTTCGACAAGCTCAGCCCAAACGGTTATGGGGTGTTTGCCAGAAGGCCGGGCAGCCGCCGCCGCACGTGCGGGGGAGGAAAGTCCGGGCTCCGCAGAGCAACGGTGCCGGGTAACGCCCGGCTGGAGTGATCCAAGGGACAGTGCCACAGAAAGCAGACCGCCGGGCTTTGGCGCGGCAAGGGCGAAAGGGTGCGGTAAGAGCGCACCGCGGGCGCGGCAACGCGGTCGGCAAGGTAAACCCCACCGGGAGCAAGATCGAATAGGGATGGCATAAGGGGCGGCTCGCCTCCGTCGTCCGGGTTGATTGCTGGAGCGGCGCAGCAATGCGTTGCCTAGAGGAATGGCTGCCCAGCCCTTCGGGGCGGACAGAACCCGGCTTACAGGCCTTCTGGCGCTTTTACGTTCAAGGACTATCTGTACGATCATGGCGCGCTCGGGACGATCGGTGGACTGGGGTTTTCCCCGCTGGCGCGGCTATGGTGCCGGGCAGGAGGCGACCAAGGTCCGCATTTGCGACCGGCATGGCTGCGCCGAGCCCGGCGACCGGCCCGCGCCGAAATCGCCCAATAGCCCCGAGCGCTGGTATTTCTGCCTGCAGCACGCGACCGAGTATAATCAGGGCTGGAACTATTTTGAGGGGCTGAGTGCCGAGGAGGCCGCGAAGCGCGAGGCCGACGGTCTGCGCGACGCCTCCGGCTTCGCCAACGCCAAGCATTATGGCTGGGGCGGTGAGGGGGACGGCTCGCGCAGCCGCGACGAGATGGCGGCGCTCAAGGTGCTCGAAGTCGATAGCGATGCCGACTTCGAGGGGATCAAGGCCGCCTGGCGACGGCTGGCCAAGGCCAATCACCCCGATGTGAAGCCGGGGGACGCGCAGGCGGCGGTCCGCTTTCAGTCGGTACAGGCGGCGTTCGAGGTGCTGCGCGCGGCGGAAGAGCGCCGCCCGGGCCGCGTTTAGCCTATTCGTCGCGGCCCGCGGCGATGGCGATAGGTTGGTGGCGCACCCGTTCGCGCCAGACGATGTAAAGCCCGCTGGCGACGATGACCGGCGCGCCGAGCCAGGTGCTGGGACCGGGCAGCGCGCCGAACAGCAGCCAGCCGAACAGGCTTGCCCAGATGAGCGCCGAGTAATCCATCGGCAGCACGATCGATACCGGCGCGTGACGCAGAGCGGAGGTGATCGCGATCTGCGCCAGCCCGCCGGTCAGACCGACCATCCCCATGACCGCCCAGTCGGCCGCGTCATGACGCCGAAGGACGAAGGGCAGCAGTCCGCTCATCACCAAAGTCGAGATCAGCGTGAACCAGAAGACCGTCGTCAGCGGTGCCTCGGTCCGCCCGAGATCGCGGATCATCAGCGATGTGCCCGCGACCGACAGCGCCGCGGCGATCCCGACGCCCGTGCCGAACACCGGCAAATGGCCCGACCCGGGCTGCGTCACGATCAGCACGCCGACGAAGCCCACCACCACGGCCCCCAGCCGATGCGGGCCGACCCGTTCCTTGAGGACCATGGCGGCAAGCAATGTGCCGAAGATCGGCACGGTGAAACTGAGAGTTGTCGCTTCGGCGAGCGGAAGCAGAGCCACGGCGCTGAAATTCAGCAGCACGCCGCACATTCCGGCCGCGCTGCGGGTGGCATGTGCCCTGATGCGCGTCGTCCGCACCGATGCGAAGCCGGGACCGATGGCGACCAGCCCGGCGATTATCGGGAGGGCAAAGGCTTGCCGCGCCCAAAGCAGTTCCCACAGCGATACGCCGCGGACCTCGGCCCATTTGGTCGAGGCATACATCGCCGAGAGCAACGCCATCGCCGTCAGCCGCCAGATGATGCCCAGCAAATGGCGATCGGTGCGGGCTTCGCTCACCCGGCTGCCGCTAGAGCGCCCTTGCGGGCGGGCGCAAGTCGGGCGAAAGCGCGCGCACGATGAAACACGCTCTTCCCGTCACCCGCGCGCAGGATTTTTCTGCTTGGTACCAGGCCGTTATTTCAGAGGCCGACATGGCCGAGGAGTCCGGGGTGCGCGGCTGCATGGTGATCCGGCCATGGGGTTGGGGCATCTGGGAGCGCATCCAGCGCCTGCTCGATGACCGGATCAAGGCGACCGGCCACGAAAATTGCTACTTCCCGCTGTTTATCCCGCTGAGCTATTTCGCCAAGGAAGCCGAGCACGTCGAGGGCTTCGCCAAGGAGATGGCGGTGGTCACGCACCACCGGCTGGTCGGCGACGGGCAGGGCGGGCTCGTGCCCGATCCGGCGGCCAAGCTGGAGGAGCCGCTGGTGGTGCGGCCGACATCGGAGACGGTGATCGGCGCCGCCTTCGCGCGCTGGGTGCAGTCGTGGCGCGACCTGCCGGTGCTGATCAACCAATGGGCCAACGTCGTGCGCTGGGAGATGCGCACGCGGATGTTCCTGCGCACCAGCGAATTCCTGTGGCAGGAAGGCCATACCGCGCATGCGACCAAGGCCGAGGCGGTCGACGAGACGCTGAAGATGCTCGAAGTCTATCGCGCCTTTGCCGAGGACGTGCTGGCGATGCCGGTGATCGCCGGTGAAAAGCCGGCGCATGAGCGGTTCCCCGGCGCCGATGCGACTTACAGCATCGAGGCGATGATGCAGGACGGCAAGGCGCTGCAGGCGGGTACGAGCCATATGCTCGGCCAGACCTTTTCGACCGCGCAGAACATTCGCTTCCAGGACAAGGACGGTGAACTGGCGCACGCCTGGACGACGAGCTGGGGCGTGTCGACGCGGATGATCGGCGGCGTGATCATGACGCATGGCGACGACGACGGCCTGCGCCTGCCGCCCGCGATCGCGCCTTATCAGGTGGTGATCGTGCCGATGCTGCGCGATGCGCCCGAAGACGACGCGCTGCTGGACTATTGCCAGGAGATTGCCGGCGAATTGCGCGCGATGTCGGCGCTCGGCGAGGCTGTCCGCGTACTGACGGACAGCAAGGCGGTGAAGGCGAGCACCAAGCGCTGGAGTTGGGTCAAGAAGGGCGCGCCGGTGATCCTGGAGATCGGGCCGCGCGATATGGCGGGAGGCAATGTCAGCCTGTTGCAGCGCGACGCCCTCTATGGCGCGGACGGCAAGCTGGCGGGGCAAATCCTGCCGCGCGCGGGTCTGGGCGCGATCCCAGCGCTGCTCGAAACGATGCAGGGCGCGCTTTACACGGCGGCCGCAGTGCGGCGCGACGCGGCGATCCGGCCGGTGGCGAGTTGGGACGAGCTGGCCGCTTATTTCAAAGGCGGTGAGGATGAGGTAAAGGGTTGGGTGTCGGCGGCCTGGTCCCGGCCCGAGGGTGCCGAACTCGATAACGTCGTCGCGCGGCTGAAAAGCCTCAAGCTGACGGTGCGCAATACCCCGGTCGACGGCGCCAAGGCCGACGGATCGTGCCTGTTCACCGGCCAGCCGGCGATCGAGCGCGTCCTGATCGGGCGAACCTATTGAACCGGCGCTGATTTCGGACGTTGCCGCCTCCATCAAGGATGAGGAGGTTGCAATGCCGCGTGGTGACAAATCAGCTTATACCGACAAGCAGAAGCGCCAGGCCGAACATATCGAGCAGGGCTATGAGAAGCGCGGCGCGTCGAAGAGCGAAGCCGAGCGGCGCGCCTGGGCGACGGTGAACAAGGATTCGGGGGGCGGCAAGAAATCAGGGTCTGGCCGCGGCAAGACCGTGGCGCATACGGCATCGGCGCGCGGTGGACGCGCGCAAAAGGCCGGATCATCGGAATCGCGTTCGGCGGCGGCGCGAAAGGGTTGGGATACGCGACGGCGCAACGCGGCGAAGACATCCTAAGCCAGCGCGCGCGCCAGGGCGGTTCGCCAGCCTGACAGCATGGCGTCGCGGCGGCCGGCGGCGATTTGCGGTTCCCAGCGTCGGCCCGACTGCCAGCGGCGCGCGAAATCCGCGGCATCGGCATAGAGCCCGGCGCCAATCCCCGCGAGAGCGGCCGCGCCCAGCGCGGTGGTCTCATGGCTGGCGGGGCGCTCGACGGACGTGTCGAGAATATCGGCAAGCAACTGCGCGAACCAGCCGTTCTGCGCCATGCCGCCGTCGATGCGCAGCGCGGAGGGCGTGGCGGCGCCATCCGCCTTCATGGCGTCGGTCAGGTCGCGGGTCTGGAACGCGATGCTTTCGAGCGTCGCGCGGACGAGGTCGGCATCATTGGTGTCGAGCGTCAGGCCGTGGATCGACCCTCGCAGGTCCGCGCGCCAATGCGGCGCGCCGAGCCCGACAAAGGCCGGGATGACAGTGACGCCGTGATCCGCACGCGCCGATGCCGCCAGCGCTTCCGTGGCGGCGGCATCGTCGATCAGCTTCAGCTTGTCGCGGAGCCACTTGATGGCCGACCCTGCCACGAAAATCGACCCTTCCAGCGCATAGGCGCGGTCGTCGCCAATGGCATAGGCCGGCGTGGTCAGCAGGCGCGCTTTGGAGCCGACGGGGCCGCCGGTGTTCATCAGCATGAAGCAGCCGGTGCCATAGGTCGATTTGACCATGCCGCGCCGGAAACAGGCCTGGCCGACCAGCGCCGCCTGCTGATCGCCCGCCATGCCAAGGATCGGAATGGCGCGGCCGAACAGCTTTGGTTCGGTCTCGCCGAATTCATGGACATTATCATGCACCACCGGCAGCAGCCATTCGGGGACGTCGAACAGGCGCAGCAGGTGGGCGTCCCAGGCGCGGGCATGGATATCGTACAGCATCGTCCGCCCGGCGTTGGTCCAGTCGGTCGCGTGGACCTTGCCGCCGGTCAGGTGCCACAGCAGGAAAGTGTCGATCGTGCCGACAGCAAGATCGCGGTTCTCGCGCGCGCCCGGCACGGCGTCGAGCAGCCATTTGATCTTGCTCGCCGAGAAATAGGGGTCGAGCAGCAACCCCGTCTTGGCTTGCACCATCGCTTCGATGCCGTCGGCCTTCAAACTGGTACAGAGATCGGCCGTGCGGCGGTCCTGCCATACGACGGCATTGTGCACCGGCGCGCCGGTCGTGCGGTCCCATAACAGCACGGTTTCGCGCTGATTGGTGATGCCGATCGCCTTGACGTCATCGCTCATCACCTCGCGCGCGGTGGCCAGGGTGGTGGCCCAGATTTCGGCGGCGTCGTGCTCGACCCAGCCGGGCTGCGGATAGTGCTGCGCGAATTCGCGCTGCGCGGTTTGCAATGGCCGGCCGTCGAGGTCGAACCGGATTGCGCGCGACGAGGTCGTGCCCTGGTCGATCGCGAGCAATTCGTCAGGCATCGCGAACCGCCGTTTGAACTGAGCCAAGGGTTGCGGCGGACATATAATTCTCCACCCGCGCGCGCTGTTCGGGCGTCATGTGCAGGCCCGCCTTGGTCCGGCGCCACAGCACATCTTCGGCAGTTCGCGCCCATTCGCGGTCGCGATAGTGGCCGATAGCGCCTGAATTCAGGTCGCCACCGAAATTCTCGCCACCGGTCGGGACAGGCTCGACCGGGAAGGGCGCATTGCGCGAAACCGGCTGGTCGAATCCGAGTTTCGCCAGCGCTTCCTCGGCCAGATGCCGTGCCGTCGTGATCTTGCCGCCGAACACGCTGAGCAGGGCCGGACCATTGTCGTCGAGTTCGAGGACGTAGTCGCGGGTCACCGCCTTCGCCTCGCTCGCACCGTCGTCGTAGAGTGGGCGAACGCCCGAATAGGTGTGGACGACCTCGGCCGGGCCGATCTGCCGGGTGAAATAGCGATTGGCCGCGGCGCAGAGATAGTCGACCTCTTCGGCGCCGATCCGGGCGTCCTCCGGCTTGTCGACCGCGATGTCGGTAGTGCCGATGAGGGTGAAGTCGCCTTCATAAGCGATGGCGAAGACGATGCGCTTGTCGGGCTGCTGCAGCATATAGGCGTGGTCGCCGTCGAAGAGCTTGGGGACGACGATGTGGCTGCCCTTGACGAGGCGGACGCCGGCTTTGCCGCGGGTGCCGGTGAGGCCGAGCGTTTCGGCTACCCAGGGGCCGGCGGCATTGACCAGCCGGCGGGCCTCGACCGTCCGGCCATCGGACAGTTCGGCGCGCCACAAGCCGGCCTCACGCCGCGCCGAGACCAGCGCGGTGCGCGTGGCGATTTCGGCGCCGTGATCGTGCGCGTCGACCGCGTTGGCGACGACCAGGCGCGCATCGTCGACCCAGGCGTCCGAATAGACGAAGCCGCGGCCTTTGCGCTTGAGCGGAGCGAGATAGGCGGTGTCCGATCTTCGCAAACTTCGCGCATGTGGCAACGAAGTACGGCCGCCGATGGTGTCGTAGAGCAGCAGGCCTAGCCGGACGAGCCACCACGGCCGCACGGCGTGTTCATGGGGGAGGACGAAGGCCATCGGGCGGATCAGGTGCGGCGCGGCCTTGAGCAGGCGTTCGCGTTCCTGCAGCGCTTCGCGGACCAGGCCGAATTCGTAATATTCGAGGTAGCGCAGGCCGCCATGGATCAGCTTGGTCGAGGCGGACGACGTGTGGCTGGCGAGATCGTCGCGTTCGACCAGCAGCACGCTCAGCCCATGCAGGCTGGCCTCCCGAGCGATCGCCGTGCCGTTGATGCCGCCGCCGACGACGAGCAGGTCGAGCGGCTGATTCACACGATTCACATCTGCCAATGTCATGCGGCGGAGGACCGGCGATTCACACGATTCACATGTGCCAAAAGGCGGTTTTGCGCGAATTTGTGTGACAGACGAAGCAAGGCAGGCATGCGGTCCTTATCGCACACCCGCCCGCCTGTAGGACAGCGTTTCGTCAGTTACCCTCCGCCAGCCGCGCCTTGTACGCGTCGAGCGACAGCGGCCGGCCGAGGAAGTCCTGAACCAATTGCCCGGCCGGCTTGGCGCCGCCCTGGCTCAGCACGGCCTGGCGATAGGCTGCCGCGGTCTGCGGGTTGCGCAGCCCATCCTTCTGGAAGCGGGTGAACAGGTCGGTCGAGATCGTCTTCGACCACATATAGGTATAATAATGCGCGCTGTAGCCACCGAGATGGCCAAAGGCGTCCTGAAAGTGCGTGCCTTCGGGATAGGGCAGGAAACTATAGGGGCGATCGAGGTCGCGGCCCTGCGCCGTCAGGTCGCCCGACGGCGGGCCGCTGTGGTAGCCGAGGCTGATGTTCGACAGGCCGAGTTGCCGGCGGTCGCCATAGGCCTCGGCGAAATAGCGGGCCTTGTTCATCCGTTCGACCAGATCGCGCGGGATGGCCTTGCCGTCCTTGTCGACGGCAAAACGCGCCAGTGTGTCATAATCCCACACCCAATTTTCGAGCATCTGGCTCGGCGCCTCGATGAAATCCCATTCGAGCGCGCCCCAGCTGGCATTTTCCCACGCCTGATGCCCGGCGAACATGCCGTGGATCAGATGGCCATATTCGTGGAGGAAGGTTTCGACGTCGCGATGCTCCATCAGGCCGGTGGTGTGATCGCCCGCGGGGAAATTGGTGACCAGCGCGGCGACGGGCAGGTCGCCATTGGTGCCGTTGCGGATCGGCACGACATTGGCGTGATTATATTTGCCGGGCCGCGGGTGCGTGTCGAAGTAGAAGCGCCCGATCAGCTTGCCATGGTCGAGCATTTCATAAGCGTCGACCGCCGGGTCCCAGGTCGCCGTCCGCCACGGCCGGATTTCGACGCCGAACAGGTCGCGGGTCCATTGCAGGATGCCGTCGCGGACATTGTTATAGGCAAAGTACTGCCGCACCGTCTGTGGATCGACCGAATAGCTTTCCTTGCGAATAAGCTGTTGGACATAGTTCGAGTCCCACGGATCGAAGGTGCCGGCGGCATCGAGCTGGGCATAGCGCGCCTTCATCCGCGCGAAATCGCGCGTCGCGGCGGGAAGCGCGGCGTCATTGACCTGCGCCAGGAATTCGCGCGCCTTGGCCGGGGTGCCGATCATCTTGTCCTCGAAATCGAGCGTCGCGAAATCGGCGCGGCCGAGCAGCCTGGCCAGCTCGTCGCGCTTGGCGAACATTTCGGTCAGCACGGCGTCGTTGGCGGGGTAAGCCCGCGTCAGATTGGCGAAATAGAGCCGTTTGCGCAGCGGCTCGCTGGCGGCGTAGGACATGACCGGGCCGAGGTCGGGATAGTCGGTCGAGATGATGATCTTGCCGGCCGCATCGGGCTTGTGCGCGGCGACGAAATCCGCGGGCAAGCCGGCCAATTCGGCGGGCGTGGCCTCCACGGTCTTGCGGCCATTGGCGATGTTCTTGTCGAATTCGACATTCAGCGCGTTGATGCGGCTCTTGAGCTCGGCGACCTTGGCGCGCGTCGCGGCATCGCGCGACACGCCGTTGCGATCAAACTGGCCAAGCTGCTGCACCAGCACCTTGCGCGCGGCGGGATCGAGCCGGGCGGCGTCGATCGTCTTCAACCGCTGATAGGCTGGAACCGACAATTGCAGCCCGTCAAAGGCGTCATTGGCACGCGCCTGACACGCGCGCGCGGCATCGCGGCGGGCATCGTCGGGAGCGACCTCGGCGAGCAGGCCGGCATCGTTGCCGCCGTCGCCGATCAATTCGACGATGCGGTCATAGCCGCGCAGGACCTGAACGGGCGTGCCGCCCTTGCCGGTTTCGAACGCGGTGCGCAGGCGCGTCGCCTCGCCCAGGAACGCGTCGCAATTGGCCTTCACCTCATCGGCCGAAGCCGGGGTCAGGCGCGGGGTGGTGTCGAAGCCGGCGGCCAGCGCTGGCGTGGCGGCGGACAGCAGCAGGGCGGCAGTGAACAGGCGCATGGTTTCCTCCCGAATCTTGTGCGCTTCGCGCTAGTATTTCGCTGCATCGACGGCAACGGCTGCGCCCCCTAAGTGAGCATAATGCGCAAACATGCCGGGCTGCCGTCGCGTCAGCAGATTCTGGATTTCATCGCTGCCAGCGATCAGCCCGCGGGCAAGCGCGAGATCGCGCGCGCGTTCGGGCTGCACGGGGCGGACAAGATCGCGCTCAAGGCGCTGCTGAAGGACATGGCGGATGAGGGGCTGATCGACTCCGCGCCGGGGCGGGCGTTCCACAAGATGGGCGGGGTGCCGAAGGTGACGGTGCTGCGCGTGGTCGACAGCGACGGCGACAGCGTGTTCGCGGTACCCGAACAATGGCATGGCGAGGGCCCGCCGCCGCGGCTGCGCGTGGTCGAGCGCGGCAGCAGGGGCGGCGCGCTGGGCCCGGGGGACCGCATCCTGGCGCGGACCGAGGAAGCGGGCCGGGGACTGATCGCGCATCCGATGAAGCGATTGGCGCGGGGCGAGGAGATGATGCTCGGGGTGGTCCGCCGCGATGGCGACAGGGCCTGGCTCAAGCCCGTCGACAAACGCGAGCGGCGCGAGACGATGATCTCCGACCTGGGCGACGCGCGCGACGGCGACCTGGTGCTGGCGGAAAAAGCCGGGCGGCCGCCGCGCATCACCGCGCGGGTGACGCAGGTGCTCGGCGACCCGTTCGCGCCGCGCAGCTTCAGCCTGATCGCGATCCACAAATACGGCCTGCCGCATGTCTTTGGCGAGGACGTGATCGAGGAGGCGCACAAGGTTGCGAAGACCGATCTGGGCGAGAGAGAGGATTTGCGGCACCTGCCCATCGTGGCGATCGATCCGGTCGATGCGCGCGATCATGACGATGCGGTGTGGGCTTCCCCCCGCGACGATGGCGGTTTCGACGCGATCGTCGCGATCGCCGATGTGTCATTCTACGTCCGGCCGGGCTCGGCGCTCGACCGCGAGGCGCGCAAGCGCGGCAACAGCGCTTACTTCCCCGACCGTGTCGTGCCGATGCTGCCCGAGGAACTGTCGGCGGATATCTGCTCGCTGAAGGCGGGCGCGGATCGCGCGGCGCTGGCGTGCCACATGGTGATCGATAAGGCGGGCAAGCTGACGTCATGGCGTTTCGCCCGCGCGGTGATCCGGGTGGTGGAGAATATCGCTTACGAGGAAGCGCAGCGGCGCATCGATGCCGACGAGGCGGAGGCTCATCTTCAGCACCTTTGGGCCGCTTGGGCAGTGCTCGCCAAGGCGCGCGCCGCGCGGGCGCCGCTCGACCTCGATTTGCCCGAGCGGCGGGTGCAGCTCGACGAAGCCGGGCGGATCACCAGCGTCGCGGTGCGCGAGCGGCTCGACGCGCACCGGCTGATCGAGGACTTCATGATCGCGGCCAATGTCGCGGCGGCGAAGGCGCTCGAAGCCAAGAAATCGCCGGTGATGTACCGCATCCACGAAGTGCCGAGCCGCGAGAAGCTGGTCGCGCTGAAGGATTATCTGGCGACCTTCGGCGTCAATTTCGCGCTGGGGCAGGTGGTCACGCCCGCGACGTTCAACCGGCTGCTCGAACTGGTCGGCGATGCCGAGCACCGCACGCAGGTGATGGAGCAGGTGCTGCGATCGCAGACCCAGGCCTATTATGGCCCCGCCAATCTCGGGCATTTCGGGCTGGCGCTGGGCAGCTATGCCCATTTCACCTCGCCGATCCGGCGCTATGCCGATCTGATCGTGCACCGCGCGCTGGTGCGAAGCGATGGTTTGGGTCCCGGCGGGCTGACCGATGACGAGGCGGGCAGCATGGCGCGGATCGGCGAGGCCATCTCCGCCGCCGAGCGCCGCGCAATGGAGGCCGAGCGCGAAACCGTCGACCGCTATGTTGCGTCATATCTGTCCGAACGGGTGGGGGCCGTGCTCGAGACGCGGATCACCGGCGTGGCGAGTTTCGGCTTCTTCGCGACCGTCGAGGGGATTGGCGGGGATGGGCTCGTGCCGGTGTCGACGCTGGGCGACGATTATTTCCGTTACGACGAGGCGGCGCGAACCTTGGAAGGCGAGCATAGCGGCACACGCTATGCGTCCGGAATGACCATATCGCTGCGGCTGGCCGAGGCCGATCCGGTCAGCGGATCGCTGCGCTTCGAATTGCCCGAAGGCGGCTCGGCACCACGGCGTCCGGTCCGTGACGGGCGGCGGCCAATGGCCCGGCGTGGACGGCCGCCAGGCATCCGCGACCAGGGCGGGAAGCGAAAATGACAATTGCGTTACATTTTATTTCACAAATCTGAAATATAAGCATAGCTTCTCCGCATGAGGATAAGGGGAAGCGCTATGAAGACACTGGTTATCGCCTTAGTGACGGCAGCATCATTGGCCTGTGGAATGTCTGCGGCGAATGCCCAACAGCCTGTGGATAACTACGAGACGGTGGCCTTGACGCAGGGCGAATATGCCCGGGCGATCCCCGCGCTCGTGAACCGGCTGCGCGCCGATCCGACCGACGAATCGCTGCTGCTCAATCTCGCCATGGCCTATCGCAAGAGCGGCGAAGCGGCGAAGGCCGACGTGCTTTACCGCCGCGTGCTGTTCCAGGAAGACGTGGCGCTCGACGGGGCGGGCGGCGTACGGGCCTGGTCGCACGATCTGGCGAAGGCGGGCATGGCGCTCAACCGGCCGCGCTAGTCCCTATAGTTTCGGCAGCGTCACGCCGCGCTGCCCCATATATTTGCCCGCGCGGTCGGCATAGCTGACCTCGCACGGCTCGTTTCCTTGCAGGAACAGGAACTGGCAGGCGCCTTCGTTGGCGTAGATGCGCGCGGGCAGCGGGGTGGTGTTCGAGAATTCGAGCGTGACGTGCCCCTCCCAGCCCGGTTCCAGCGGCGTCACGTTGACGATGATGCCGCAGCGCGCATAGGTCGATTTGCCGAGACAGATGACCAGCACGTCACGCGGCACCCGGAAATATTCGACCGTGCGGGCCAGCGCGAAACTGTTCGGCGGGATGACGCAGCAATCGGTCTTGCGGTCGACGAAGCTGTTCGACGCAAAGTCCTTCGGATCGACGATCGCCGAATCGACATTGGTGAAGATCTTGAACTCGTCCGAGACGCGGGCGTCATAGCCATAGGATGACAGGCCGTAGCTGATGCAGCCATCGCGCTTCTGGCTCTCCACGAATGGCTCGATCATGCCGTGGTTCAAGGCGTGTTCGCGAATCCAGCGGTCGGAGAGAATGGCCATGCGCGGCGATTATCAGTCGAGCAGGCGTTCGTAAAAGCCGCCGAAGCTGCCGTCGACGCTGACCAGATGGATTTCGCCGATCCAGAACCGGTCCTGACCCAGCGGGTCGGGATCGCGTAGCCGGCCGGTATTCGCCGGGTTGATGCGGTAGAAATCCTTCTCACCGGGCCGGTGGGCATGAGGAAATTCGCCGACGACATGGCCGCCGATCACACCGCCGAAGCGCCAGCCGTGCCGTTCGGCCCAGTCGGTGGCGAATTCGTATAAGGCCGCGCCGGTGACATCGGCGTCGGCGGCATAGGCGTTTTGCAGCGCGACGAAGCCAAGCGACAGGTCGGCGACCAGCGCGTGTTTGAGCGGATCGTTGCCGATCACGTAGCTGCGGCCGACATCGGCTTCCCATTCGCCGAACACCGGGCCCAGATCGAGATAGACCAGGTCGTCGTCGGCGATGGTCAGCACCGGCGGATTGTCGCGGGCGATGCATTTGGCGTTGACGCCGGCGCGGCAGATGCGTTTGTGCCAATGACGGGTGATGCCGAAATCGGCCCCGGCGAGCGCGTAGATATCCTCCTCCACCTCGCGTTCGGTGCGGCCGGCGGCGACGAAGCCGCGTGCCTCGATCGCGTCGAGCAGCTGCATCGCGCGGGCTTCGGCGGCGTGGAGTTTGGCAAGGCGGGCGGCGCGGGTCATGCGATCCCGAGGTTGGCAGGGCCGAACGCGTGCGGCAGGAGGGCCGAGAGACGGTGCTGCTCGGCCGCATCGCTGCCGCCGGCGAGGCAGTGGATCAGGATGTCGCGCTGGCCCAATTGCGCCGCCTCGTTGATCAGCTGGCGGCAGCGACCACACGGGCGGCAGGGCTCCGCACCGTCGCCGCCGACCACCGCGACCTCGACGACTTCGGCCAGGCGGCCGTCATTCGCGGCCTTGGCCAGCGCCACCGTCTCCGCGCACAGCGACAAGCCGTAACTGGCGTTTTCCATATTGGCGCCGGTGATGATCGCGCCGTCCGCCATCAGCAGCGCGGCACCGACATGGAAGCGCGAATAGGGCGCATAGGCGTTCCTCGCGGCATCACGCGCGGCCTGGTACAATGGGTTGCTCATCTCAGCCGCGGATATGCAACACGCAGATCAGCGTGAACAGCCGCCGCGCGGTATCGAAATCGATATCGATCTTCCCCGCGAGCCGTTCCTTGAGGAGCGTCGACGCCTGGTCGTGGATTGCGCGTCGCGCCATGTCGATCGTCTCGATCTGCTGCGGCCCCGCATTCTTCACGGCCTGGAAATAGCTGTCGCAAATCGCAAAATATTCGCGGATCGGGCGCTGAAACCGCCCCATGGCGAGCGCGAGGGTCTCAAGCCGCTCCCCGTCCTCGCTCGAGATATGCCAGCATAGCCGTCCATCATTGACTTCGAGCTTGAGGCGGTACGGCCCGGCATAATCTTGCGGATACGTGTTGCAGGGCGCGAAATGATTGCCCTCGAGCAGATCGAAGATCGCAACGCGGCGCTCCTGCTCGATATCGGCGCTGCGCCAGACGATGGATTGCTGATCGAGGTCGATGGCGATCAGGCGCGGATCGGCAATCGTGCTGTGTGTCATTGGCGGACATTGACAATGACGTTGGCGCTCCACCCGGCGACGAGCGGCCGGTCGGGCTTTTCGTCGAGCCTGAGGCGGACGGGCACGCGCTGGGTGACCTTGACCCAATTGCCCGTCGCGTTCTGCGCGGGGAGCAGCGAAAATTGCGAGCCGGTGCCGGCGCCGATGCTGCTGACATGCGCGGCGAATTTGCGGCCGGGGACCGCGTCGATCTCGATTTCAGCGCGCTGGCCGGGGCGGATCTTGGCGAGCTGGGTTTCCTTGAAATTGGCTTCGACCCAATAGCCTTGATCGGCCACGATCGAGATCAACGGCAATTGCTGCGGGGCAAGGTTGCCGGGCTCGAGCCGGTCGGTCTGGGTGATCCGCCCCGCCATCGGCGCGCGCACCGCGGTGCGCGCAAGATCGAGGCGGGCGCGTTCGAGCTGGGCGCGGGCGGCAGCCACCGCGGGCGGTTCGCTGCCGCCGCCGGTGCCGAGCGCGGCCTGCGCCGCCTGGGCGGTGGCGCGCGCGGCGGCGATGTTCGCGCCCGAGGCGATCTCGTCTTCCCGCGCCTTGGTATACGCCGCCTGCGCCGCGTCATAGGCGGCGCGGGTGGTAAAGCCGCGCTTGAGCAGCGAGGCCTGGCGGCTGAAATTCTCGCGTGCCAATTCGGCGGCGGCGTGATTGGCGGCGATGTCGGCTTGCTTGCTGCCGACATCGGCGCCGCGCGCCGCCGCCTGGCCCTGCAACTGGGCATAGTTGACCCGCGCATTGGCGAGCGCGGCTTCGGCCTGCAATACCGCGATGCGGAACGGTGCATCGTCGATGCGGAACAGCAGGTCGCCCCGCTTCACGACGTCGTCCTCCCTGACGCGGACTTCGACGATTCGTCCGGTCACCTCGGGTGCGACGCTGGAAACGGGCGCGTTGATCAGCGCATTGTCCGTGCTGACCGTGCGTCCCGAGGTCAGCCAGAGGAACAGCCCGACCGCAACGATCAGCAGCGGCACCCCGAACATCAGCGGCAGCCGCCACCACGGGCGGCGGGGCGCGCCGATGGCGACGGCGGTTTCGGTGTCGATGGCGGTAGTGTCGTTCACGTGCGCTTCCACTTGGTGCCTTTTGTGCAACGCATCAACCGGTGTTTCGAGGCTGTGGATAACGGGGGCGGGTTGATTCGGCGGATGGCATGCGTCGGGCGATAGGCGCATGGCGGCGGGCATGGCCGAACCGATCCGACTCGTCACACCTGCCGCCGAAACCGTGGGCCAGGCCTTGCCGCATAACGTCGAGGCGGAGGCGGCGCTGCTCGGCGCGCTGATGATCGACAATCGCATCGCCGAGGACGTGCAGGGGCGATTGCGTCCCGAACATTTCTTCGAGCCGGTGCATGGCCGGATCTACGATGCGATCATGCGCACGCTCGACCGCAACATGGTGGCCAATCCCGTGACGCTGCGGCCGCTGTTCGAGGCGGACGAGACGCTGAAGGGGCTGGGCGGGCCGGCCTATCTGGCGCAGCTTACCGGCAATTCGGCTGCGCTGATCGGCGCGCGCGACTTCGCCAGCCAGGTCTACGATCTGGCGATGCTGCGCGCGCTGGTCGGGGTCGGACGGACAATGGTCGACCGGGCGATGGACACGTCGGAAGAAGTCGACCCGCGCGGGCAGATCGAGGTTGCCGAAGTCGAATTGTATCGCGTCGCCGAAGACGGCACCAGCGAGGGGACGGTCAAGAGCTTCGCCCAGGCGACCAGGGCGGCGGTCGAGATGGCCGAGAAGGCGCTCAATGCCGGTGGGGGATTGTCGGGTGTCACGACCGGCCTGAACAGCGTCAATGCCAAGATCGGCGGTCTGCACCATTCGGACCTGCTGATCCTCGCCGGGCGCCCCGGGATGGGCAAGACCTCGCTGGCGACCAATATCGCCTTCAACGCCGCGCGGCGCTGGGTGCGCGACGTCGAGGAAGACGGAATCGAGCCCGAGCGGTCGGTGGGCGCCAAGGTGGCGTTCTTCAGCCTCGAAATGTCCGCCGATCAGCTGGCGACGCGGATCCTCGCCGAACAATCGGGGATCAGTTCCGAAGATCTGCGCATGGGCAAGATCGGCCAGAGCGATTTTCGCAACCTCGCCCGCGCCGCGGCGGACCTCGAGACGCTGCCGCTGTTCATCGACGATACCGCCGGCCTGACCATTGCCGCGCTACGCACCCGGGCACGGCGGCTGAAGCGGCGTCATGGCATCGGGCTGATCGTCGTCGACTATCTGCAATTGCTGCAGGGCTCGGGGCGCAATGCCGGCGACAACCGCGTCCAGGAGATTTCGGAAATTTCGCGCGGCCTGAAGACGTTGGCCAAGGAGCTCAACGTGCCGGTGCTGGCGCTGTCGCAGCTGAGCCGGGCGGTGGAGCAGCGCGAGGACAAGCGCCCGCAGTTGAGCGACCTGCGCGAATCGGGATCGATCGAGCAGGATGCCGATATCGTGCTGTTCGTGTACCGCGAGGAATATTATGTCGCGGCGCGCGAGCCCAAGGCGGCGGGGCAGAGCGACGACGTCAAGGTCTTCGAAGACCACGCCAAATGGGCGGCGGAGATGGAACGCGTGTTCGGCAAGTGCGAGCTGATCGTGTCGAAGCAGCGCCACGGCGCGACGGGCAAGATCAATCTGGCGTTCGAGGCCAAGGTCACCAAGTTCAGCGACCTGGCCGAGGACCAATATTATCCCGATCGGGGCTGACGTCCCTCCCTGCGTGGCGGGGAGGGAAATGCGAGCGGAGCAAGCGAGGGAGAGGTGAGTCGGCGGTTGACTGATTCACCTCTCCCTGACCGCTTCGCGTCTGTCCCTCCCCGCTTTGCAGGGAGGGTTAAAAAGCCGGATCGTCGCCTTGCGGGCCGTTATGGATGCCGCACTCGGTCTTGTCCCACCCGCGCCAGCGCCCCGAGCGGGGATCTTCGCCGGGCTGGACCTTGGACGTGCAGGGCGCGCAGCCGATCGACAGATAGCCTTGCACCTCGAGCGGGTGGCGCGGCAGGTCGTGCTCGGCGAAATAGGCGTCGAGCCGTTCGCGCGACCAGTCAGCGAGCGGATTGAGCTTGAGGCGGCCCTCATCCTCCTCGAAGCGCGGCATGCCCGCGCGTCCCTTGCCCTGAAACGCCTTGCGCCCCGAAATCCACGCGTCGAACGGCGCCAGCGCGCGGCGCAGCGGCTCGACCTTGCGCAGTTCGCAGCAGCCGTCGGGATCGTAGGACCAGCGCAGCGCGCTTTTGTCCTTGAGCGCCAGGCGGAAGGGGTCGGGGCGGAACACGCGCAGGTCGACAAAGCCAAGCCGCTCGGCGAGTTCGTCGCGATATTGCAGGGTTTCGCCGAAAATCTTTTGCGTGTTGATATAGATCAGCGGCACCGAGCGCCGCAGCGTGGCGATGAGATGCAGCAGCACCGCGCTTTCGGAGCCGAACGAACTGACCAGCGCCACCTCGCGCCAAGGGGGATCGCTGAACAGCCCGGCAAGCATGTCGAGCGTGTCGGCACCCGCCCATTTCGCTTCGAGCGCGGCGGCGTCTTCGGCAGTGAAGGCAGGCGCAGCGTCGATCCAGTCCGCGCGACGCAGCGCCTCAGCCATGCCGCAGCTTCCAGATCGGCACCGCACCGTCCGCCGCGGACTGGTAAGCGTGGGGGAAGGGATGTGAATTGCCCTCGTCCAAGGGTTTTTCGGGGGCGAAACTGTCGAACCCGCAGCGGCGCAGGAAGGCGAGCTGGTCGGCAAGCACATCGCCCTCAGCGCGGAGTTCGCCGGTATAGCCGGCTTCGCGCAAGATGCGGGCGGACGAGTAACCGCGGCCGTCCCTGAAGCCGGGGAAGGAGATAGTCACGACCTCGACCTTACCAAGATGCGGGATCAGCGCGCGGGCGTCGTCGCCGGCTTCGAGGCGGACGGCGGTGGCGTCGGTCTGACCGGCGAGGAAGGCGTCGAGGGTCACGGCGGGCTGCTCAGCCATAGATCGCTTCCTTGAACGGAGCGAAGCCGAGGCGGCGGTAGGTGTCGAGGAAACGTTCGCCGTCCTGGCGCGATTCCAGATACTTGTCGGTCACTCTTTCCACCGCGTCGACGATGCCGTCTTCGTCGAAGCCGGGGCCGGTGATCTTGCCGAGGCTGACATCCTCCGCGCCCGAGCCGCCGAGCAGCAACTGGTAATTCTCGGTGCCCTTCTTGTCGACGCCGAGGATGCCGATGTGCCCCGCATGGTGATGGCCGCAGGCATTGATGCAGCCGCTGATCTTCATCTTGAGCTCGCCGATCTCGCGCTCCCTGGGGGCGAGGCGTTGCGCGATCTTCTGCGCCACGGGGATCGAGCGGGCGTTGGCGAGGCTGCAATAATCGAGGCCGGGGCAGGCGATGATATCCGACGCGAGGTCGAGATTGGCGCTGGCCAGGCCCGCCGCGTCGAGCGCCTGCCACACTACGTAGAGGTCGCTTTCCTGGACATGCGGCAGGACGATGTTCTGGGCGTGCGTGACGCGCAGTTCGTCGAAGCTGTAACGCTCGGCCAGGTCGGCGATGACGTCCATCTGGCCGGCCGAGGCGTCGCCGGGGATGCCGCCGACGGGCTTGAGGCTGATATTGGCGATGGCATAGCCGGGGATCTTGTGAGGATGGACGTTCGTTCTCACCCACTCACCAAATCTATCGTCACCCACGCGCAAGCGGGGGTCCATCTCCCGACCTTGGTCACTTGCGTGCAGGTCAGCAGATGGATTCCCGCTTTCGCGGGAATGACGAAGAAGGGCTTCGGGGAGGGCGAACATCGCGGAAATCCGCGCAAGTTCCGCCGCGGGCGGATCGATGCCCAGCGCCTTCACATGCGCGAATTCCTCCTCGACCTGACGGCGATATTCGTCGGCGCCGATTTCGTGGACGAGGATCTTGATCCGCGCCTTGTAGATATTGTCGCGGCGGCCGTAGCGATTGTACACGCGCAGGCACGCCTCGACATAAGAGATGATGTCATCGGCGCCGACGAAGTCCCTGATTTCGGGTGCGATCATCGGCGTGCGGCCCATCCCGCCGCCAACGAAAACCTTGGCGCCGAGTTCGCCATCGCGGCGCACCAGCTGAATGCCGATATCGTGCAGCCGCATCGCCGCGCGGTCTTCGTCGCTGGCGATCACCGCGATCTTGAATTTGCGCGGCAGCGCGGAGAATTCGGGGTGGAAGGTCGACCATTGCCGCAGCAATTCGGCCCAGGGGCGCGGGTCCGCCACTTCGTCCGCCGCCGCGCCGGCATATTGATCCGACGAGATGTTGCGGATGCAGTTTCCGCTGGTCTGGATCGCATGCATCTCGACCGTCGCGAGATCGGCGAGGATCGCGGGCGCATCCTCCAGCTTGATCCAATTATACTGGATGTTCTGCCGGGTGGTGAAATGGCCGTAATCACGGTCATAGGTGCGCGCGATGTGGCCGAGCATGCGCATCTGGCGGCTGTCGAGCGTGCCATAGGGAATAGCAACACGCAGCATGTAGGCGTGGAGCTGAAGGTAAAGACCGTTCATCAGCCGCAGCGGCTTGAACTGATCCTCGCTGAGCTCGCCGGCGAGGCGGCGGCGGACCTGATCGGCGAATTCGGCGACGCGGGCGTCGACCATCGCCTGGTCGTATTGGTCGTATTTATACACTGAAGAAGACCTGTTGTTTCGCGCGGAGGCGCGGAGACGCGGAGGACTTCCGACCGCTCGTCATTCCCGCGAAAGCGGGAATCCAGCTAGGCCGGTGAGATAAGGAGATGGATTCCCGCTTTCGCGGGAATGACGACAAGAAGTGAGCCATCATATCACCCACTCCCCGGCGGCGGGGTCGGCAGGCTTGAGCGTCAGATCGGGCCGCACCGTCGGGCCGAGCGCGCGGACGCGGTCCTTGATGTGCGCGGGGCGGGGGCCTTCCGGGGTAGCGACGGCGTCGATCGCATAGGATGCGTTGACGCGGCGCGCGCCTTCCTCGGCGGCAAGGATGGTGTCGCCATGTTCGCCGACATCGACCGCCTCCTCGACATGGAGCGACCAGTCATGGCCGGTCCACCACGTCACCGCCCCGGTCTTCAAATCGTTGCCGGTCAGCAACTTCATGCCATTTCCTCCGCGCGCGCGGCCAGCGTGTGCAGCCGGTTTTCCGCATCGGACAAGTTCACCACCTCTCCGACGATGAGGATCGCGGGGCTCAACACCTTCTCGCGCTCGACCAGATCGCCAAGGTCGGCAAGCAGCGTGCGCATCGCGCGGCTGCCGGGAAGCGTGCCGCGTTCGAGCACTGCCACCGCCGTGCCGGGATCGACGCCCTCGCTGATCAACTTGTCGGCAATGCCGCGCGCGCAAGTCACGCCCATATAGATCACCAGCGTGCGGCCGTGCCCGGCCAGCCCCGCCCAGCTTTGTTCCTGCAGGCCCTGGCAAGTGCCGGCGACGAAGCTGACCGCCGACGACCAGTCGCGATGGGTGAGGGGAAGCATCGCCTCCGCCGCGCAGCCGAGTGCCGCCGAGACGCCGGGGATGACCTCGACCGGCAGGTTGGCGGCGCGCACCGCCTCGACCTCCTCACCGCCGCGGCCGAAGATGAACGGATCGCCGCCCTTGAGCCGAACGACGATGCTGCCGGCCCTGACATGCGCGACGATCAGCGCGTTGATCGCGGATTGCGGCAGCGTATGGCGATCGCGCTGCTTGGCGACCGAAATGAGCTGCGCGTCTTCGCGGACATAGCGAAACACCCCTTCGCCGACGAGGCCGTCATGGACCACGACATCGGCTTCGCGCAGCGCATCGACGGCGCGGACGGTGAGCAGGCCGGGATCGCCGGGACCGGCGCCCACCAGGATGACGCGCCCCCGCGCCTCGGGATCGAGAAGACTGACCATCAGACCGCGATGCAGCGCAAAACGGCCCGGTTCAACCCATCGATCCTTTGCCGCGCCCTAGCGGAGCTTCAGCGCAGGCCGACCGTAATGCCGCCGCGTGCATTGTCTTCCTCGACCGACGCAACCGGGTAAGCGCAATAATCGGCCGCGTAATAGGCGCTGGGGCGGTGATTGCCGGAAAGGCCGACGCCACCGAACGGCGCCGCCGACGAAGCGCCGTTGGTCGGCCGGTTCCAATTGACCACGCCCGCGCGCACGCCCCACCAGAATTGGTCGAACAATGCGGGCGAGCCGCCGATCAGCGACGCGCTGAGCCCGAAGCGCGTGGCGTTGGCCTCGGCGATCGCGGCCTCGAAATCGGGAACGCGGATCAGCTGCAGCAGCGGGCCGAACAGCTCCTCGTCGGCGCGGTTGGCGACGGTGGTGACGTCGATCAAGCCGGGCGTAAGGAATGGCCTGTCCGCCTGCGGGCGCCGCATGTGGATCAGCGGCTGGCCGCCGGCCATGACGAGCCCGACGGCGGCGTCTTCGAGCGCGTCGGCGGCCTGGTTGTCGATGACCGGGCCCATGAACGGGCGGGGATCGGCATGCGGATGATCGACGATGATCCGCTCGCACAATTTGCGGATCGCGGCGACCAGCGGCTCGTGCTTGCCGTCCTCCACGATCAGGCGGCGGGCGGCGGTGCAGCGCTGGCCGGCGGACAGGAAGGCCGACTGCACGACGATCGCCGCGGCGGCGTCAGGATCGGGAGCGTGCCACATGACGAGCGGGTTGTTGCCGCCCATTTCGAGCGCCAGCATCCGACCCGGATCGCCGGCGAACTGGCGGTTGAGCGCGACGCCGGTGCGCGCCGAACCGGTGAACAGCAGCCCGTCGATACCCGGGTGCCCGGCCAGCGCGCGGCCTTCGTCGGGTCCGCCGATCAGCAGGCGCGCCGCATCTTCGGGCACGCCCGCCTCGTGCAGGCATTCGATCAGAATCACCGCCGTCGCCGGGGCCTTTTCGGATGGTTTGAACACGACCGCATTTCCGGCGAGCAGAGCCGGGACGATGTGGCCGTTGGGCAGATGCGCGGGAAAATTATACGGGCCGAGCACCGCCAGCACGCCATGCGCGCGGTGCCTGAGCACTTGCCGCAGGCCCATGTCGCCATCCTGCCGCCGCGTCGGGGTGCGTTCGTTATGGGCGCGGATCGAAATCTCGACCTTGGCGATGACCGAGGCGACTTCGGCTTCGGCCTCCCAGAGCGGCTTGCCGGTCTCGCGCGCGATCGTGTCGGCCAGTGCGATCTGCCGGTTGCGGACGACATTGGCGTAGCGCCGCAGCGCCTCGGCGCGGTACGTCGGTGCCTGCATCGCCCAGCCGTGCTGCGCCGAGCGGGCGCGCGCGATTTCCGCATCCACGTCACCGACGGGGAATGTCGCGAGCAGCGCGCCGGTCGCGGGTTCGTAGGATTTGAGTTCGCCCATGCGCGCTTCCTAGGCCGACCGGAGCGCTTCGCCCATATCCCGGATCGCGGCGATCTTGGCGTAAAGCGGCGCCCAATCGTCGTTTTCGGCGATCGGCGCCCATAAAGCCTCGACCTCGTCGATCAGCAGCGAGCAGGGCTCGCCCGACCAATAGGGATGGCCGCGCCGTTCGCGGCGGTCGAAGAAATAGCGGTCGAGCGACACGCCGCTGTCGGTCAATTCGCGCTCGATCTGCTGGACGCGGGCGATGTCGGCATCACGGCCCTGCGACTCCGCGCCGAGCCGCCACAGGAAGCGCTCGCACAGCGCTTCGACATAGCGTTCGCCAAAGGGCTCGATCGCCGCAGCGAGAGCATCGGTGTCACTGATCGGCCGCAAGGCGATGGCCAGCTGCACCAGGTTCCAGTGGATCGCCTCGGCCTGGCGCCCGAAGCTGTACAGCCCCGTCTGGTCGAAATAAGCGGCGGTGAAGCCGGCGTCGAAGCTCGGGGCGAAGCGCCACGGACCGTAATCGAAGCTCTCTCCGGTGATGTTGATATTGTCGGTGTTGAGCACGCCGTGGACGAAGCCCGCGGCCATGTAGCTGGCGGCGAGGCGCGCGGTGCGGCGAACCGCATGAGCGAGCAGGCGGTGCGGCGCGTCGGGGCCATCGTCCTCCCCGAAATAGTGTTCGAGTGCGTAGGCGGTCAGGCGGCGCAACTCGTCTTCGCGGCCGAGCGTCGCCAGCCGCTGAAAGCTGCCGATGCGGATATGGCCGTGGCTCAGGCGGACGAGCACGGCCGAGCGGGTGGGGGAGGGCTCGTCGCCGCGCTGCAGCCGTTCGCCGGTCTCGATCACCGACAGCGTGCGCGAGGTTTCGACGCCCAAGGCCTCGAGCATCTCGGTGGCGAGGATTTCGCGCACGGCACCTTTCAGCGTCAGGCGGCCGTCGCCGAAGCGGCTGTACGGCGTGGTGCCCGAGCCCTTGGTGCCGAAGTCCATCAGGCGGCCGTGCCGGTCGCGGCACTGACCGAACAGGAAGCCGCGGCCGTCGCCGATATCTGGGTTGTACACGCGGAACTGATGGCCGTGATAGCGCAGGGCCAGCGGCTGCGGCAGGCTGCCCGCGAAGGGCTCGAAGCGGCCGAAATGGCCGATCCAGGCCGCGTCGCTCAGCCCGGCCAGGCCGATCTCCGCCGCCGCGCGGCCGTTGCGGAAGCGCAGGCGATGTTCGGGAAAATCCGCGGGCGCGACGGGATCGGCGAGGAAATCGGCCACCGCGTCGATCGCGCGGGCGGGGATGAACGGTTGATCGGGGGACACCATGCGGCGATATGGATTGCGATGGGCGAAGCGGCAAGCGACGGGTACTGGCAATCGGCCGACGGGCTGCGGCTGCATTACCGGCTGTATGGCGTGCCGACGGCGAAAGCGCCGGTGCTGTGCCTGCCCGGGCTGACGCGCAATGCGCGGGACTATGCCCGTCTGGGCGAACATCTAGGCGCATCGCGGCAGGTTTATAGTGTCGACTTCCGGGGGCGGGGCGGCAGCGAATATGCCCGCGATCCAATGACTTACATGCCGACGACCTATGCCGGGGACGTCGAACTGCTGCTGGCCGAGCGCGGCATCGAGACATTCGTCGCGATCGGCACCTCGCTGGGCGGGATCGTGTCGCTGATCCTCGGCGGCGCGAGGCCTAAGAGGCTGGCGGGGCTGGTGCTCAACGATGTCGGACCGGTGATCGAGGCGGCGGGGCTCGACCGGATCAAGGCCTATGCGGGGAAGAGCCAGTCCTGGCCGACCTGGGTCCATGCCGCGCGCGGCATCGCCGAGATCAACGCCGCGGCCTATCCGGGCTTCGCCTTCGACGACTGGCTGGCGATGGCCAAGCGCGTCTGCCGCCTCAAATCCTCGGGCCGGATCGTGTTCGATTACGATATGGCGATCGCCGAGCCATTGAAGGCGCCGGGCGGCGAGACGGGCGTCGACCTGTGGCCGCTGTTCGAGGCGGTGCGGGACGTGCCGACGGTGTACCTGCGCGGCGCGCTGTCCGACATCCTGGCTCTCGCGACGCTTGCCGAGATGGTCGCGCGGGGCGGCGGCGAGGCGGTGACCGTGCCCGGCGTCGGCCACGCCCCGACGCTCGACGAACCCGTGGCGCGCGGCGCGATCGACGCCCTGCTGGCACGCGCCGCCTGATGAAGCTGCTCCACGTCTTTGGAACCGAACCGGATGACGAGGTGCTGGAGCGTGCCGCGCGGGTGGCGAGAGGCCTGCCGCGCGCGCTCAAGCATTTCGTCGACGACGCCGCGCTGCTGCCTGCGTTCGACGTGCCCGGCGCCGCGTCGCTGAGCGAGCCGCTGCCGCTCGGCGGCAAGGTCTCGCTGCCGCGCTACACGCGCATTGCGCAAGGCGTGGGGGGCGCCGACCTGGTGCTGACCTATGGTCCGGCGACGCTCGACGTGCTCGTCGCCAAGCGTATCTTCGGCAAGAAGCTGCCCGCGATGGTCCATCACGAAGGGCCGGCGGACCGTGGCTCGGTCTACGACCGGCTGGTCCGCCGGCTGGTCCGGCCCGCCGCCGCGGCGATGGTGGGCGCGGGCGAAATCGAGGACGGCGTCGATCTGACCGCCTTTTCCCCCGGCAAGCCCGGCGCGGCGCTGGCCGGGCTCGAGCGCCAGCGCGGCGATTTCGTCATCGGCTGCATCAGCCCGCTCCGTTCGGGCCTCGGCCTTGCCGCGCTGGTCCGCGCCGCCGCAGCGATCCCCAACGCCAAGCTGGCGGTGATCGGCGGCGGTCCCGACGCCAGCGCGCTGGCCGGGGAAGCGCGCCGCGCCGGCCTGGGCAATCGCCTGATCCTGCCCGGCCGCGTGCGCGATCTGGCCAAGGCGCTGCGGCATTTCGATCTGCTGGCGGTGCCGGCCGGCGGCATCGGCCGCTTTCGGCTGCTCGAGGCGATGGCGACCGGGCTGGCGATCGTTTCCCCCGAGGGCACCGCGCTACCGCCGGGCAATCCGCATTATGGCGATGGCGATGGCCTGCGCGACGCCATGATGCGCCTCGCCGGCAATCGCGACCTGCGCGACAGGCTGGGCACGGTCAATCGCGAAGCGGCGGCCGGCGGGCATGACGCCAAGCGGATTATCGCGCGTTATAGCCAAATCTACGGCGACGCCGCGGGCGTGGATATTAGGTGAATCACGCCACCCGCGCTAAGACGAAACGAGTTTCGGGAGCGACGATTTGTTCAAGGGTTTGAAGCCGATCATCTATCAGGGCCGCGAAGTCTGGCCGCTGATCGAGGGCGGCAAAGGCGTGTCGGCGACCAATCATGCCTCAGCCGGCGCCTGGGCGGCGGCGGGCGGCATTGGCACGGTCAGCGCGGTCAATGCCGACAGCTATGACCCGACCGGCAAGATCATCCCGCAAGTCTATGTTTCGCGCACGCGCGCGGAGCGGCACCAGGAGCTGATCAGCTACGCGGTCGACGGCGCGGTGGAACAGGTCAAGCGCGCCTTCGACATCGCCGGCGGCAAGGGCGCGATCAACATCAACGTGCTGTGGGAAATGGGCGGTGCGCAGACCATCCTCGACCAGGTGCTCGAACGCACCAAGGGGCTGGTCGCGGGCGTGACCTGCGGTGCAGGCATGCCGTACCGGCTGAGCGAGATCGCCTCCAAGCACGGCGTGTCCTATCTGCCGATCATCAGTTCGGGCCGCGCCTTTCGCGCGCTGTGGAAGCGGGCCTATTCGAAGGCGGCGGAACTGCTGTCGGCGGTGGTGTACGAAGACCCTTGGCTGGCGGGCGGGCATAACGGCCTGTCGAACGCCGAGGACCCGCTCAAGCCCGAAGACCCCTATCCCCGCGTCAAGGCGCTGCGCGACGTGATGCGCGAAGGCGGCATTCCCGACGAGACGCCGATCGTCATGGCCGGCGGCGTGTGGCGGCTCGACGAATGGGACCATTGGATCGACAATCCCGAGCTCGGCCAGGTCGCCTTTCAGTTCGGCACGCGCCCGCTGCTGACCACCGAAAGCCCGATCCCGCAGGAGTGGAAAGACCGGCTGATGACGCTGGAGGAGGGCGATATCCTGCTCCACCGCTTCTCCCCGACCGGTTTCTATTCGAGCGCGGTGCGCAATCCCTTCCTGCGCAACCTCGAAACGCGGTCGCAGCGGCAGATCGCGTTCTCATTCGAGCAGGCCGGCGATCACACCCATCAGCTCGACGTCGGCGTGAAGGGCAAGAATTTCTGGGTGACGCTGGGCGACCTGCAACGCGCGCGCGAATGGTACGGCCTTGGCTATGTCGACGCGTTGAAGACGCCCGACAACACGCTGGTGTTCGTCACACCGCCGGAAAAGGTGACGATCCGCAAGGACCAGGCGGACTGCATGGGCTGCCTGTCGCATTGCGCCTTTTCGGCATGGAAGGACCATGACGACTGGTCGACCGGCTATCTCGCCGACCCGCGCAGCTTCTGCATCCAGAAGACCTTGCAGGACATCGCGCATGGCGGGCCGGTCGAGCAGAATCTGATGTTCGCCGGGCATTCGGCGTTCCGCTTCCGGAAGGACCCATTTTACTCGAACGGCTTCGTGCCCAGCGTGAAGCAGTTGGTCGACCGTATCCTGACGGGGGCTTAGTTCGGCCCTGGCGGGGGGTGTGGGCCTGGATTCGTCGGCCGAGATGAAGGGGTGTTGTTGAGTCCATCTGGGCCCCTGCCTGCGCAGGGGCGACGGTGTGTTTGCGGGCGGTGCCGACGATGTGGCCGGTTGACCGCATCTTCGGCGGGACTTTTGCCTAACGAAATGATGTCACCCCTGCGGAGGCAGGGGCCTAGATGATCTCGTCGGCCGAGATGAAAGG
>CAXTPT010000029.1:0-33332 GCA_964246315.1 uncultured Sphingomonadaceae bacterium
AGGCGATGTCGTACGCCTTCATGATCTCGGTGATCTCGTCGAAGCGTTCGTAGAGAAAGCTCTCCTTGTGGTGCGCCAGGCACCATTTGGCCATGATCGAGCCGCCGCGGCTGACGATGCCCGTCACGCGCTTGGCGGTAAGCGGAACATAGGGCAGGCGGACGCCGGCGTGGATCGTGAAATAGTCTACGCCCTGTTCGGCCTGTTCGATCAGCGTGTCGCGGAAGATGTCCCAGGTGAGGTCCTCGGCAATGCCGCCGACCTTTTCGAGCGCCTGGTAGATCGGTACGGTGCCGATCGGCACGGGCGAATTGCGGACGATCCATTCGCGCGTGTCGTGGATGTTGCGGCCGGTGGAGAGGTCCATCACCGTGTCCGCGCCCCAGCGGATCGACCAGACCATCTTGTCGACCTCGCTCGCCACGTCACTGGCGACCGCCGAATTGCCGATATTGGCGTTGATCTTGACGAGGAAGTTGCGGCCGATCGCCATCGGTTCGGATTCGGGGTGGTTGATGTTGTTGGGGATGATCGCGCGGCCGCGGGCAACCTCGTCGCGGACGAATTCGGGGGTAACGTGGTCGGGAATCGAGGCGCCCCAGTCTTGCCCGTCGCGGATATGGCCGGCGATCATGTCACGCCCCATATTCTCGCGCACCGCGACATATTCCATTTCGGGGGTGACGATGCCGCGGCGGGCATAGTGCATCTGGCTGACGTTCGCGCCGGGCTTGGCACGAAGAACGGTCTTGCGGACGTGCGGGAACGGGTCGACCCCGCCGCTGCGGTCGGGGCCGAGCTGGCCGTTATCCTCGGGCCGGACTTCGCGTTGCGTCACCTCCTCGACATCGCCGCGCGCGCGGATCCAGTCGCGGCGCAGTTCGGGGAGACCGCGCGCAATATCGATGATCGCGCTGGGGTCGGTGTAGGGGCCCGACGTGTCATAGACGTTGAGCGGCGGTTCGCCGCAGGACGGTTCGAGATTGATCGCGCGCATTTTGACCCCGAGCGGGCCGACATGGATTTTCCGCGAGCCGCGGATCGGGCCGGTGGTGACTTTCGGGGTTGGGGTTTCGTAATCGGCCATGCGCGCTCTCCAGTTCACGGAATATGGGCGCGAAAACCGCTCCCTTCCTCCGCCCGTGCTAACGGGATCAGGTTCGCGGGTTCGGCCTGATAGCCATCTCAGCCCATGCGGGCACCCCGGGGATTGGACGTAGCTACCGGCTTTGTGATCGCCGCGATAGCGGCAATATGACTCACGCGAAGCCGCGAAGAGGTACACTTCCTCCGCGTCTCAGCGCCTTCGCGTGAACTAATTTGCCTGCCTGCGGCCCTCAGCGCGTCGGGACGGGCTCGGGTCCGGTCCAGTCGTAGAAGCCGCGGCCCGATTTCTTGCCGGTCCAGCCCGCCTCGACATATTTGACGAGCAGCGGCGCGGGGCGGAATTTGGGGTCGCCGGTGCCGCTGTGCAGCACGCGGATGATATCGAGGCAGGTGTCGAGGCCGATGAAGTCCGCCAGCGTGATCGGCCCCATCGGATGGTTGAGGCCGAGGCGGCAGCCGGTGTCGATGTCCTGCATGCTCGCCACGCCCTCCCCCAGCGCGAAGACGCTCTCGTTGATCAGCGGCATCAGCACGCGATTGACGATGAAGCCCGGGGCGTCGTTGGCATGGACGATCTGCTTGTCGAGCGAATTTCCAAACGCTTCGACGGCGGCGAGCGTCGCGTCGCTGGTGGCGAGGCCGCGGATCAGCTCGATCAGGCCCATCACCGGCACCGGGTTGAAGAAATGCACGCCAATGAAACGCGTCGCATCGGGCGCGGCCTGGGCGAGGCGGGTGATCGGGATCGAGGAGGTGTTGCTGGCGAGGATCGCGTCGGGGCGCAGCACCTTGCCGATCTCGGCGAAGATCGCGCGCTTGATCTCCTCGCGCTCGGTCGCGGCTTCGATCACCAGATCGCATGGGCCGAACTGCCCGGTCGACTCGACCGTCTCGATCCGCGCCAGCGTCGCGTCGCGATCGGCGGCCGTAATCTTGTCCTTCTCGACCGACCTCGCGAGAACTTTGGCGATGCCCTCAACACCCTTGTCGGCCAGGGCCTTGTCGCGGTCGCTGAGCAGCACATCATAACCCGTGGCGGCAGACACTTGCGCGATGCCGGCCCCCATTTGACCCGCGCCGATCACCCCGATAATTTTCATCGAAACCTCTATGGCAATACCCGTTTGCAAAGCCTCCGTTAACCGCAAACGCCTAGAGTGCCAGCCATGATCGCCGCTGCCCGCCCCTCCAAGGAAGACCGGCGCGCCAATCGGCGCGCGCTGACGCTGCGCGCGGACCTGCGCGAAAGCGGGTCGGCGCGTTACCCCGTCGATGTGCTCGATCTGAGCGAGACCGGCTTTTCATGCGAATCCTGGGATATTCTCGGGCTCGGCAAATCGGTGTTCCTGCAGATTGAATCGTTTGCGCCCTTCCCCGCGCGGGTCGTGTGGCGCGACGGCAACCTCCACGGCTTTCAGTTCGTCCGCCCGCTTTACCCGGCGGTGGTCGACACGATCGCGCAACGCTTCGAAGTCAGGGAGCGGATGGAACCGGGCACGCGGCGCACAGGATGAGCGCAAAGGCGCCGTCGCCGGCCCATTCGCGTTCCACCGTCCATCCCCCTGCCTCGAGCAGCAGCCGCGCCGAACGGACACTATATTTGTGGCTGTTTTCGGTATGGATCGTCTCACCCGCGGCCATCGCGAAGCTCCGGCCGGATACGCTGAACGCGATGTCCCGCGTCGCCCGAAGGTGCATTTCGATCCGCGCCTTTTCGTCGTTCCAGCGCGCTTCATGCGCGAACGCCTCGGGCATGATGGTGCCGCCCAGTTCGCGGTTGATCCGCGCGAGGAGATTGAGGTTGAACCGCGCGGTGACGCCTGCCGCGTCGTCATAGGCGCGGATCAGCATGTCGGCGTCCTTCACCCGGTCCATGCCGATCAGCAGCCTGGCGCCGTCGCCCAGCGTTGTGCGCATCCGCCGCAGCAGGTCGACCGCGGAGGCTGGCACGAGGTTGCCGATGGTCGAGCCGGGAAAGAAGCCGAGCCTGGGCATCTTCGCCACTTCGGGCGGCAGGACGATGCTGTCCGAAAAATCGGCCTCGACCGGATAGATCGCCAGCTTGGGGAAATCGGCGCGCAAGGCGTCCGCCGTGACGCGGAGGAAATCCCCGGAAATGTCGATCGGGACATAAGCGGCGGGCCGCGCCGCGCGAAGCAGGGCACGCGTCTTGACCGACGCGCCGGAGCCGTATTCGACGATCGCGCAATCCCGGCACACGGCCACCATCTCGGCCGCATGGGCATCGAGCAAGGCCTGTTCGGCGCGGGTCGGATAATATTCGGGAAGCTGCGTGATCTCCTCGAAGATTTCCGAGCCGGCCTCGTCGTAAAGCCAGCGCGCGGGGATCGCGCGTGGACGCGCCGCCAGCCCCGCCAGCACGTCACCGCGAAAATCGCTCAAAGGTCGCGCGCCAATCGCAATCCGGTGAATTGCCAGCGCGCTGAAGGCGGGAAGAAATTGCGGTAGCTGGCGCGCGACGTGCCGCGCGGCGTCGCGCAGCTCGCACCCTTGAGCACCATCTGCCCCGACATGAACTTGCCGTTATACTCGCCTACTGCCCCGTTGGCGGCGCGAAATCCGGGATGCGGCAAAAAGGCCGACGCGGTCCATTGCCAGACGTCGCCGAACATCTGGGTCAGGCCATTGCCTTCGGAGGGCAGGGCTGTAACCGGCCCGGCACCGTCGAGCTGATGACCTGAATTCGCGTCGACACTTGCTGCCGCCGTTTCCCACTCGGCCTCGGTCGGCAGGCGGCAGCCCATCCAGCGGGCATAGGCGTCGGCTTCATAATGGCTGATATGCGCGACCGGCGCGGCGGGATCACGGCGGGACAGGCCGTCGAGGCCGAATTGCTGCCCATCGGCGCGCCAGTAAAGCGGCGCTTCGATCGCATTCGCTCGAATCCACGCCCAGCCGTCCGACAGCCACAGCGCCGGGTCATGATAACCTCCCGCATCGATGAACGCCTGCCATTCGCCATTGGTCACCAATCGGTCCGCCAAGGCGTGAGGACCGAGATGGACACGGTGGCGCGGACCCTCGCAATCGAATGCAAATCCCGCGCCGTCATCACCGAGTTCGACCAGTCCGCTGCGCCCCTCGACCCAGCCGAGCGACACCTCCTCCCAGGTCGGTTGGGACGTGCGCGGCCAGACGGCGGGATCGGTCGGGTTGAGCGACATGAGGTGAAGCAGGTCGGCAAGCAACAATTCCTGGTGCTGCGCTTCGTGATGGCAGCCGAGCTCGATCAGCCCGCGCGTTTCGGCAGAAAGGCATGGGAAGGCGGCTTCGACGGCCGCGTCGACATGCGCGCGATAGCCGCGGATGCGGTCAAGCGAAGGGCGCGTGAGCATGCCGCGCCGCGGCCGCGCATGCCGCTCCCCTTCGGCCTCATAATAGCTGTTGAACAGATAGGCGAAGTCCGCGTCGAACGCCTCATAGTCCGGCACATGGTCGCGCAGCACGAAGGTCTCGAAGAACCATGTCGTGTGTGCCAGGTGCCATTTGGCGGGCGAAGCATCGGGCATTGATTGCACCGTCGCATCGGCATCCGATAACGGCGCGGCGAGGTCGAGCGTCAGGGCGCGGCGCGAGCGGAACGCGCAAAGCAGCTCATCTTCAGCCGCCGTGATTGCCACAGTCGCCATACGGAACGCTAGGCGAACAGCGGCCGCTTGGCTAGCGCGACTGGCCGGGCACCCACAGAATATCGTCCGCGCCGTTGGCATTGGCAACGCGCGCCGCCGTGAACAGCCAGTCGGACAGGCGATTGATATAGCCGCGCGCCAGCATGCCTGCGTCCGCCGCGACCAGCGCGCGCTCCGCCCGCCGTGCCGCCGCGCGCGCAACATGCAGCGCCGCCGCCAGCGGCGAGCCGCCCGGCAGGACGAAACTGGCCAGCGGATTCAATCCGGCGTTCCACGCGTCGATCTCGCCTTCCAGCCGGTCGATCTGCGGTTGAACGATGCGCAGCGCGCCCTCGATGCCCGCGGGGGTGGCGATATCGGCGCCGAGATCGAACAGGTCGTTCTGCACCCGGCGCAGCAGCGTCAACATCTCGCCGCCGGCATGCGTCGCCGCAACGCCGATCAGGCTGTTGGCTTCGTCGACATCGCCGATCGCCGCCATGATCGACGAGGACTTGCGCACACGGCTGCCGTCGACCAACCCGGTCGTGCCATCGTCGCCGGTGCGCGTGTAAATCTTGTTGAGCTTGACCACGCGCCCGGGGTCAGCGGTTCAGCAGAAGCAGCAGCACGACGATCAGCACCGCGCCGGCCTGAAAGGCGATGCGGCCGAACATCGCCTTGTTCTGCTTGAGGCCCGATGCGCTGGGGCCGACATGCTGGCTTTTCAAATCTTCCTCGGTGGTTTTGAGAAACGCGACGATGCCGCGGATCAACATAAAGGCGGCGCCCAGCATGGCGAGGACGAGCAGGATGGCGAGGAAGACGTTCATGCGCTGTATTTAGGCATCGGCGAAGGAGAAACCAACCGGCAAGCGTCCGTCGCGCAGCTTCCCCGCCAGCGTCGGCCCGTGCAGGCCGCCCGCCCGCAAATCCGCGAGCGTCGCGCCGGGCGTGCGTTTGGCAAGGCGCCTGCCGTCGGGGCCGAGCACCAATGGATGGTGTTGATAATGCGGCGTAGGCAGACCGAGCAGCGCCTGCAGCAGGCGGTGGACATGCGTCGAGGCGAACAGGTCCATCCCGCGGACGATCCGCGTCACGCCCATCGCCGCATCGTCGACCGTCGCGGCGAGATGATAGCTGGTGCCCGCATCCTTGCGCGCGATGACCACGTCGCCGAAGATTTCGGGCGTGGCGCGAATGTCGCCCCCCCGCCCGTCGTGCCAGGAGAGCGGACCGGCGAGTGCCACGGCCTTGGCCATGTCGAGCCGCCAGGCGAACGGCTTGCGCTCGTCCGCCGCGCCCCGGCGGCACGTGCCGGGATAAAGCGGCGGCGGCTCGCCCTGCGGCGCGCCCGCCGCGCTGGCGATGTCCGCGCGGGTGCAGGTGCAGCGGTACGCCAGTCCCATCGCGCGCAGGCGGTCGAGCGCGGCCCGATGTCCGGCGTTGCGCTGCGACTGGATGACCGGCGGCGCGTCCCAGGCAATGCCCAGCCAGCGCAGATCGTCCTCGATCGCGTCGACATATTCCGGGCGGCAGCGCCCCTCGTCAATGTCCTCCAGCCGCAACAAAAGCCGGCTAGCGGCATCGCGCGCCAGCACCGCCGAATAAGCGTGGCCGAGATGCAACATACCGGTCGGCGATGGCGCGAAACGCGAAACCGCTTGACCGGCCAAGGGCTCAAATGCTGTCATGGCGCCGTCATGATTTGGGTGTGTAACCACAAGGCGTAGCGTTTTTCGGGGGAGATGGCCGCAAAATGTATCATCCCGACCTGATCCGCCATCCGGATGGCTGCCCCGCGCTGGTGCTGAACGCGGATTATACGCCGCTGAGTTACTACCCGCTGTCGGTGTGGCCGTGGCAGACCGCGGTCAAGGCGGTGTTCCTCGACCGCGTCGATATCGTCGATACCTATCAGCGCGAGGTGCGCAGCCCGACCCACACGCTCAAGCTGCCCAGCGTCATCGCGCTCAAGTCCTTCGTCAAGCCGTCGCAATATCCCGCCTTCACGCGCTTCAACCTGTTCCTCCGCGACCGATTCCAATGCCAATATTGCGGCACGCCCAAGGATCTGACCTTCGATCACGTCGTCCCGCGCGCGCAGGGCGGCAAGACGACCTGGGAAAATGTCGCCACCGCCTGCGCCCCGTGCAACCTCAAGAAAGGCGGGCGCACCCCCAAGCAAGCACGCATGCCGCTGCACATCGCGCCGATCCGTCCGACCAGCTGGCAGCTGCAGGAACATGGGCGCAGCTTTCCGCCGGGCCATCTGCACGAAAGCTGGCGGGACTGGCTGTATTGGGATGTCGAGTTGCTCGCCTAGCGGGACCAGCGCTTCCACAGGAAATAGGCCGTCACGCCCACTGCGACGAGCAGGCAGAAGCCGGTGATAACCCAGAAGCTCGCCGGGTGGTGCTGATACGGGATGCCGTCCACGTTCATCCCGAACAGGCCGGTGATGAAGGTCAGCGGCAGGAAGATCATCGCGGCGATGGCGAGGATCAGGCTGCGCGTGTCGATCAGTTCGGCGCGCAGGTCGGTGAGCTGCTCGTGCATCAGCGCGCTGCGTTCGCGGATCGCCTCGAGTTCCTCGGCCATGCGCGCGGCGCGGTCGGCGGCTTCGGTCAGATGGCGGCGATCGTCGTCCGCCAGCCAGCTGCCATCGACCTTCGCAAGATCCTCGAGCGCGACGCGCTGCGGCTGGAGGAAGCGGCGATAGACGATCGCGCGGGCGCGAATATGCGCGATGTCGCCGCGCATCTGGAACGCCTGCTTGGGATCGAGTTGCTCCTCGCAATCGTCGAGCGCATCGCCCAGCTCGGCGACGTCGGGATCGAGCTCCGCGGTGATCGCGGTCGCCATCACGCAAACCAGATCGCCGGCGTCGAGAATTTGCCCCGCCGCGAGCTGACGCTCGACTTCGTGGATCGCGCCAAGATCGGCAAGCGCGACCGAGAACACCCGCTTGTCCGCCACCCACAACCGCACCGAGCCGAGCAGATCGGGGTGATCGGTTTCCTGCGTCAGGGGGCCGCGCAGATTGAGCAGCGCACCATCCTCGAACACTTCGGTGCGCGGACGTGTCTCGGTGGCGGTCAGCGCGGAAACGACGATCTCGCTCAGCCCTTGCGCCTGGAGCCAGGCGGCGGTGTCCGCCTCGCTGCCGAGGAGGTGCGCCCAGACCAGCGGTGCGTGGCCGGCCGCGGCGGCGACCGCGTCGCGCGAGATCTTCTTGGCGGTCTGGCCGTCATAAACCCAGCAGCGTTCAGCCATCGGCAAATTCCAGGATCAGGGTCAGGCCCGGTGCGGGTTCGGATTCGGGGGGCGGCACGCCCATGATACGCACCGCATCGGCACGGGCACGCGCGAGGATTTGCGGCGCGATGCCGGGGCCGTGATAGATGCGGTCGGCTTGGCCGAGCAGGCGCGCAGCGCGGAGGGTGAGTTCGTCGGGATCTGGGGCACTCACGACAACCCTTATTGTGTCACCCCTGCGCAGGCAGGGGTCCAGGCTAGTCTCCACTCGCGGTGCAGCCTCGATTTGCAAGTCCGTCTGGGCCCTTGCCTGCGCAGGGGCTACATTGATGTTGAGAGAGCCAGTTGTGAGTGCTTCGTCGACGATCTGCGCGATTGCCCGGCGACGTTCGTCCACTTGGGGCCAGCGAGCCCGCAATTCGTCACGCGCTTCATTCAACCCTCCCGCAACGGCGCCCAAATCCGCCGGCAACATTGCCTCGATCCGTTGCCGCAGCGCCGCCGCCAAGCCTGCACTCGTCCCGCCCGTTCCGACCGCGACAAATACCGGATCACGATCGACGATTGCCGGCAGCGTGAAATCGCACAGATCGGGCCGGTCGACCGCATTGACCAGCACGCCGCGCGTCTTGAGCCGCGCCACCGCCGCATCGTCGTCGACGACGATGGCGAGCTGGGCTTGCGCGTCCTCGCCGACGACCGCCGCCCCGGCGCGTTCGAGCAGGCGGCGTTTGGCGTCGGCGGCGTCGCCGGCGCCGATGAGGATCACCGGCTTGCCCTTCAGTCGCACGAAAATGGGGAGCGAGTGCACTATCCCAATCTCAATCGTCACCCTGAACTTGGTTCAGGGTCCACCTCTCCGTCCGAACGGACCAAGAGGTGATGGGTGGATGCTGAAACGAGTTCAGCATGACGGTAATGGTATTGGCGAACAGCTACTCACCGCATCGCCGTCAGGAAATGGTCGAGCGCCAGGCTGTCGCTGAGCACGAAGCCGCGCGCGGGCGAAAAGCTTAGGCCGCTCTGATCGATCACGCGCAGGCCCGCCGCCTCGGCATGCGCGCGGAGCTCCTCGGGCGACACGAACCGTTCCCAGTCGTGCGTGCCGGCCGGGATGCCCCCGACGGTCTCCCCGACCGAAATCATCGCAAAGCGCGACAGCGTTGTTTTGGCCGGTGTGGACAGGATCAGGAGGCCGCCCGGCGCGACCAGCCTTGCCAATTGCGCGACGAAGGCACCCGGATCGGCGACGTGCTCGATCACCTCGAGGCAGGTGACGAGATCATAGGTTTCGCCCGTCACCGCCTCGGCATCGCCCTGCCGGTAATCGATGTTCAGCCCGCCCGCTGCCGCGTGGGCGCGCGCTATCGCCACCGTCTCCGCCGCCGCGTCCACCCCGGTCACGCTCGCACCCAGTCGCGCCAGCGGTTCGGCGAGCAGCCCCGCGCCGCACCCCATGTCGAGCGCACGTTTCCCGGTCAGCGGGCGGCGCGCGGCCTCGTCCAGGCTCCACTGCCGGTCCACCTGATCGCGGATATAGCGCAGCCGCACCGGGTTGAGCCTGTGCAGCATCGCCGATGAGCCGCGCGGGTCCCACCATTCGGCCGCCATCGCGCCGAAGCGCGCTTGTTCATCGGGCAGGATCGAGTGCGTTGCATCCATCGGATGCGCTTTCTATCAGCGCCCACGGGAACCCCAAGGGAAAAGCGTTTGGCGCGCATCGTGATGAAATTCGGCGGCACGTCGATGGCCGGGATCGAGCGCATCCGCTCGGTCGCCCGCCGCGTGAAGCGCGAGGTCGATGCGGGCAACGAAGTCGCGGTCGTCGTCAGCGCGATGGCCGGCGAAACTGACCGGCTGGTCGGCTTTTGCAAGGAAGCCAGCCCGCTTGCCGATCCGCGCGAATATGACGTGGTCGTCGCTTCGGGTGAGCAAGTCACGTCCGGGCTGCTCGCCATCGCGTTGCAGGCGGCCGGCGTTTCCGCGCGCAGCTGGATGGGCTGGCAGCTCCCCATCCGCACCAGCCGCGCACACGCCGCGGCAAGGATCGAGGCGATCGAGACGGCCGAATTGAGCGCTTCGCTGGCGAGCGGCGAAGTCGCGGTGGTGCCAGGGTTTCAGGGGCTGGCGGAGGGCGGCGGCATCTCGACGCTCGGCCGCGGCGGCTCGGACACCTCGGCGGTGGCGCTGGCGGCAGCGGTCGGGGCCGACCGCTGCGACATCTACACCGATGTCGACGGGGTCTATACCACCGATCCGCGCATCGTCCCGCGCGCGCAGAAGCTGAAGCGCGTGACTTATGAGGAGATGCTCGAGCTCGCCAGCGTCGGTGCCAAGGTGCTGCAGACGCGCTCGGTCGGGCTGGCGATGAAGGAAGGCGTGCGCGTCCAGGTGCTGTCGAGCTTCGACGATCCCGACGCCGCGCCGATGGCCGATACGCTGCCGGGAACGATGATCGTCGGCGACGACGAGATTGGAGACGATATGGAACGCCAGCTGATCACCGGCATCGCGCATGACAAGAACGAGGCGAAGGTCACGCTGACCGAGGTGCCCGACAAGCCCGGCGCGGTGGCGCGCATCTTCACCCCGTTGGCCGATCTGTCGATCAACGTCGACATGATCATTCAGAACGTCGCCCATCAGACGGGGTCGACCGACGTCACCTTCACCGTGCCGCAAGCCGAACTGGTACGCGTGCTCGATGTGCTCGACAAAGCCCGGGAGGCAATCGGCTACGCGACCATCGTTCACGACACCAAGGTCGCCAAGATTTCTATCGTTGGCGTCGGCATGCGCAGCCATGCCGGCGTCGCCTCGACGATGTTCACCGCGCTCGCCGACCGCGGCATCAACATCCAGGCGATCTCGACCAGCGAGATCAAGGTCAGCGTACTGATCGAGGAGGATTATACCGAGCTGGCGGTGCGCGTGCTGCACACGGCCTATGGGTTGGATCGGGCCGAATCCGCGAGCGGCTAGCGCTAGCGAGACGCCCGACGGATCGGCCCGGCCGGCGGCCCAGCCGTCCGACGAAGCATGGGCTTTGCCCATGCCGGCCCATTACTGTGATACGTGGCTTGTCAGAATTTCGATGTCATGCGTAATCTGACGTCGCCTGCCAACAGTAGCGCATGCATCGCCAACACCTCTCTAACCGGTAATTGCGTCAAAGCAGCGCCGCAATAACAGTGACGAATATCCACGTCATATTTCCCCAATGCACTTTCGTCGCTCAAGCCGCTTTGTCCATCCGCGCCGCCCCCAGTCGCAACCCCAACGATCGCATCACCTGCATCAGCGTCGCGATCGTCGGGTTCCCGTCTGTTGACAGCGCACCATAAAGCGATCCGCGACTGAGCCCCGTGTCGCGCGCGATGCCGCTCATCCCGCGCGCCTTGGCGACCTGGCCCAGGGCATGCGCGAAATAGGCGGGGTCGCCCGAAGCCAGCGCCTCGTCGAGGTAGATCGCCACGGACTCGTCATCAT
Organism: uncultured Sphingomonadaceae bacterium; assembly: GCA_964246315.1. GTDB lineage: Bacteria > Pseudomonadota > Alphaproteobacteria > Sphingomonadales > Sphingomonadaceae > Sphingomonas_O. Next base: position 11,484 of record CAXTPT010000029.1, read on the forward strand.
CGAGTTCGTCGGCAATGTCGAACGGCAGGGTTTCGACCGTCATCCTTCGTCTCCCAATGCCGCGGCGAGTGCCTTGGCTTGCTCGATGTCGCGCACCTGCGACGATTTGTCTCCGCCGCACAGCAGCACGATCAGCGTGTCGCCTCGCCGCATAAAATAAATGCGATAGCCAGGCCCGAGATCAGGCGCAGTTCGATCACTTTTCCACCGATCGGCTTGGCATCGCCGAAATGCCCGAAGGCCAGCCGATCAAGCCGCGCACCGATGCGTTTTCGCGTTACCGCATCTCGCAATCCAGCCCGCCAATCCGCGAACCAACGCGTTTGCCGGACTTCAATCATTCTGTCTTGTTTACAAGACAGTCGGATTGAAGTCAAGCGCGTCAGTCTCCTACCATATGCACCGCTATCCGCCGCCGGTGCGGTGCCCGGCGGTGCTCGAACAGATAAATCCCCTGCCACGTCCCCAACGCAGGCGCGCCGCCCGTTACCGGAATCGACAGGCTGGTCGCGGTGAGCGCGGCGCGGAGGTGGGCGGGCATGTCGTCGGGGCCTTCGTCGTCATGTTCGTAAGCCGCGCTCTCGGGCGCGATGCGGGCGAAATAGCGCTCCAGATCGCGCCGCGCGGCGGGGGCGGCGTTTTCCTGGATCAGCAGCGAGCAGCTGGTGTGGCGGACGAATAGGGTAAGCAGGCCCGCTTCCATCCCCTGGGCCGCGGCCCAATCGGTCACCTGCCGCGTGAACTCATGCAGCCCCCGACTAGGCGTGGCGATGACGAGTTCGGTGGCGGCCTGGCGCATGCTGGGAGCGTGCCTTACCCTTGCGCCTAAAGCCAGCCTGTCGCCCCTGCGCAGGCAGGGGTCTAGATGGACTCTGCAATCTGCGGCTTCGTTTCCATTTGCGAGCTTATCGAGTCCCCCGCCTGCGCAGGGGCGACATTGTGGCTGGGGCGAGAACCATTTTTTTCTGTCCTACACCCCCCGCTTCATGCTTGAGCGATGCGCATGACGACGCGCTGCACAATCGACGGTTGGATCGCTCATTCCAGGCGGACGGGCTTTCCAAATCAGCGAATCTTCGGGGTCTTTAGGGGCTTTACGGCCGGGGCGGTCCGGGCATGAGCCCGCGGCTGCAATCCCTCATGCAGCGCGGCTGCGAGTTCCTCGGCAGCGAGGTCGCCATTCTGTGCGGCGCGATGTCGTGGGTCAGCGAGCGCAACCTCGTCTCGGCAATGTCCAATGCCGGCGGCTTCGGGCTGATCGCGTGCGGCGCGATGACGCCCGAACTGCTCGACGCGGAGATCGCCGCGACCAGGGCGCTGACGTCCAAGCCCTTCGGCGTGAATCTCATCACCATGCACCCGCAGCTGATGGATTTGATCGCGGTGTGCGCGAAGCACAATGTCACCCACATCGTCCTCGCCGGCGGCCTGCCCCCCGCGGGCAGCCTCGACGCGATCAAGGGCGCGGGCGCCAAGCTGATCTGTTTTGCGCCGGCACTCAGCCTCGCCAGGAAGCTGATCCGCTCGGGGGTCGATGCCTTGGTGATCGAGGGGATGGAGGCGGGCGGGCATATCGGACCGGTGTCGACTTCGGTCCTGGCGCAGGAAATGCTGCCGGAGATCGCCGGACAGCTGCCGGTATTCGTCGCGGGCGGGATCGGCCGCGGCGAGGCGATCGCGGCCTATCTCGAGATGGGCGCGGCGGGCGTCCAGCTCGGCACGCGCTTTGCCTGTGCGTCGGAAAGTATCGCCCATCCCAATTTCAAGAAGGCGTTCTTCCGCGCCTCCGCCCGCGACGCCGTCGCCAGCGTGCAGCTCGATCCCCGCCTGCCTGTCATTCCGGTGCGCGCGCTGAAGAATGCGGGCACCGAATTGTTCACCGCCAAGCAGCGCGAAGTCGCCAACCAGCTCGACGAAGGCGGGCTGGCGATGATGGAAGCGCAATTGCAGATCGAGCATTATTGGGCCGGGGCGCTGCGCCGGGCGGTGATCGACGGCGATATCGAGAACGGCTCGCTCATGGCGGGTCAGTCGGTGGGCATGGTCCGAAGCGAGGAGCCGGTGGCGGCGATCGTCGCCGAACTGGCCGATCAGGCGGATGCCGCGCTGGCGGCGCGCGGCTGACTGTTCTCAATTCGGGATTCGGTTAACCACTATGTCGATTGTCTGGTCAACAGCGGACCCTAATTAAGCCGAATTCAAGGGGTTCGGATCGTGTTAAAACCATTTGCTGCGCTGGCAGCCATCGCTTTCGTGTCGGTACCCGCGGCGGCGGCGACCTTCACGTTTGACCTTAACAATACGGGCACGGCGGGCGGCGGCTCGAGCTATGGCAATTACCGCAACTATACATTGTCGTCGGGCACCGGCACGAACAAGATTACGGTCAACATGCGCGCCAGCGCCTGGTCGTGGAACGGCACCACGTTGACCAACGCCTATCTCGGCAACAACACCGCGTCGAATGGCGGACTGTACGATATCAACCGCAATGAGGGGAACGGCGCGAACAACACGCATACGATCGACAATCAGGCGGGCGCCGATTTCATCCTGTTTCAGTTCGACCGCAATGTGCAGTTGACCGGCGTGACCGCCAACGCCTTCGCCACCGGCGGGTCGATCGACAATGACCTGACCATCGGCCGATCGGTGTCCGTCGCCGGCAGCTGGAACACCGCGCCCGCCGGATGGAACGGCAAGGCGGTCAGCAACATGGCGTCGCTGTTTCAGGCGCAGAAGAACATATACAGCTCGACCACCGGCGGCTCGCTCGACGCGGTTCGCGTGCTCAACCCCGCGGGCGGCAGCATCGTCACCGGCAAGGTGTGGATGATCTCCGCGTCGCTGGCCAACAGGGATTATAAGATCGACGGGTTCAAGCTCGACAGCCTGAAGATCCAGACCAACAGCTCGATGGGCGTCTTGGGCGTCGTTCCCGAGCCTGCAACCTGGCTGACCATGATTTTCGGCTTCGGCGTGATCGGCGCGACGGCGCGGCGCCGCAAGGCGGTCACTGCCTGACCGCCGCGTTGGCGGGCTGTGCTTTGCCCGGGTAGCTGCTAAGCCTGTCGCATGCCCGCCGCAGCCGCTTCCGCCCGTGAGATCCTGACCCGGCTGCATGACGTGATGGCCGCGCGCACGGGTGCTCAGGCCAAGCTCAACGCGGTGGTCAACATCATCGGCGAAGCGCTGGCGAGCGAAGTGTGCTCGATCTACCTGCTGCGCGAGGGCGTGCTCGAATTGTTCGCCACGCGCGGGCTGCAGCAGGAGGCGGTGCACGTCACCAAACTGGCGCTGGGCGAAGGCCTGATCGGCACCATCGCGCACAATGTCGAGACGCTGAACCTCGATGAGGCGACCAGCCATCCGGATTTCGCCTATCGGCCCGAAACCGGCGAAGACCTGTTCCACAGCTTTGCCGGGGTGCCGATCGTCCGGCGCGAGCGCGCGGTCGGCGTGCTGTCGGTCCAGCATGCCGATCCCAGGCGTTATGCCGAGGAGGAAATCGAAGCGCTGCAGACTGTGGCGATGGTGCTAAGCGAGCTGATCGCCAATGCCGGGCTGATCGACGAGCAACGCCGCGCCGGCGACAAGGCGTCGCAGTCCGACCAGCCGGTGCGGATGACCGGGCTCAAGCTGGTCGACGGCATGGCGCGCGGGCACACCGTCTATCACCAGCCGCGCATCGTCATCGAACACACCGTCGCCGAGGATACCGAGGCCGAGCGGCGGCGCGTCTATTCGGCCTTCGCCAAAATGCGCGAACAGATCGACACGATGGGGCGCGAGGCCGAATTCGGTGTCGAAGGTGAGATGAAGGAGGTCATCGAGACCTACAAGATGTTCGCCTATGACGAAGGCTGGGGCCGGCGCATCAACGAGGCGATCGACAGCGGCCTGACCGCCGAGGCGGCGATCGAGCGGGTGCAGCAACGCACGCGGATGCGCATGCGGCAGATCGACGATCCATTGCTCGCCGACCGGATGCACGACCTGGAAGACCTGGCCAACCGCCTGTTGCGGATCGTGTCCGGACAATTGGGCACGGCCGCGTCGCAGGGTCTCAAGCAAGACACCATCCTCGTCGCGCGCAACCTCGGCCCCGCCGAGCTGCTCGAATATGACCGGCGGCGGCTGAAAGGCGTGATCCTCGAAGAAGGGTCGCTGACCGCCCACGTCACCATCGTCGCGCGCGCGATGGGGGTGCCGGTGCTCGGCCGCGTGCGGGACGTGCGGAGGCATGTCAGCGAAGGCGAGCTGCTGCTGCTCGATGCGGGCGAGAGCAGCGTCACGGTGCGCCCGACCGTGGCGCTCGAGGATGCCTTCGAAGCCAAGCTGACGATCGGTGCCAAGCGGCGCGCGCAATTCGCCGCGCTGCGCGATCAGCCGCCGCTGACCAAGGATGGCACGCGGATGACGCTGATGGTCAACGCCGGATTGCGCGACGATGCGCAGGCGCTGGACATCACCGGCGCGGACGGGATCGGCCTGTTCCGCACCGAATTCCAATTCCTCGTTGCCGCCACATTGCCGCGCCGCGAACAGCAGCAACGGCTGTACCGCGACGTGCTGGAGACCGCGGGCGACCGGCCGGTGGTCTTCCGCACCATCGATATCGGTGGGGACAAGGCGCTGCCGTACCTGCGTCAGGACAATGAGGACGGCGAGGAGAACCCGGCGATGGGGTGGCGCGCGATCCGTGTCGCGCTCGACCGCAACGGGCTGATGAAGGCGCAGGCGCGGGCACTGATCGAGGCGGCGCATGGCCGCGCGCTCAATGTCATGTTCCCGATGATCAGCGAGCCGTGGGAATTCGACCAGGCCAAGGCGCTGTTCGAAGACCAGCGAACCTGGCTGTACGACCGCGGCAAGCGGCCTTTAGCGGTACGTTACGGTGCGATGCTCGAAGTGCCGGCGCTGGCCGAGGTCCTCGACATCCTGCTGCCGAAGCTCGACTTCATCTCGGTCGGCACCAACGACCTGACTCAATTCCTGTTCGCTGCCGACCGCGCCAATCCTAAACTGGCCGAGCGCTATGACTGGCTAAGCCCGGCAATCCTCCGGTTCCTCCGCCGGGTCCGCGGGCAATGCGACACGACGCCGGTGACGGTGTGCGGCGAAATGGGCGGACGGCCGCTGGAGGCGATGGCGCTGATCGGTCTCGGCATCGAGCGGCTGTCGATCACGCCCGCCGCGGTCGGCCCCGTCAAGGCGATGATCCGCTCGCTTGACGTGCCCAGCTTACGCGCACGCATGGCCATGTGGCTCGATGCGGGCGCGCATGACATGCGGGCCAAGCTGACCGCCTTCGCGATCGAGCAGGGGGTCGAAATCAGTTAAGCGGCAAGAGACTTCGAAGCCTGTTCGTACACATCCTTCGAAAGTCTCGGCACCGCGAGAATGCGCTCAAGCGCCGCCTTCATCTTCGCCTGGCGCGCCTCGTTGAATCGATTCCAGCGGCCGAGCGGCGGAACCATTTTCGCGGCCGTCTGCGGATTGATCGCATCGAGCGCGATGATCTGTTCGGCGAGCAGATCATAACCCGCCCCATCCGCTCGGTGGAAGGCGCGCTGGTTGACCGAGAATGCGCCGACGAGGCTGCGGAAGCGGTTGGGGTTGCTCAGAGTGAAATCGGCATGACCGAGCAGCGCGACGACCTGTTCCGCCGTATCCGCGCGTGCCGACAGCGCCTGGGTGGTGAACCATTTGTCAATGACCAGTGGGTTGTCGCGATAGCGATCATGGAATGCCGCTAGCGCAGCAGTACGCTCGGCGAAGTCGCCATTGGCCAGCACGCCGAGCGCGGCGACACGATCGGTCATATTGTCGGCAGCCTCAAACTGTTTGAAGGCAAGCGCGCCGGCTTCGGCCGAACCGCCCGCCGCGAGATAGCTGAGCGCCAAATTGCGCATCCGCCGATTGCCCTTTGCTGCAGGCGAATATTCGAAATGCTGCGCAGCATGACGCTCATATCGGCCGACCCACAGGTCGTTCAATTCGGTCGATATTCTCAGGCGCAGTGCATCGCGTGCGGCGGCAATCGCGTCGGGATCGACCAGGTCCATGGCATCGCCGATAAATTGTTCTGAAGGCAGCAGCACGGTCTCCGCAACGAAGGCCGGATCGAGTGCCGCATCCTCGAGCGTTGCGCGGACGGCGGCAACAATTGCAACGTCATCGTGCTCGCGACCCTTGATCGTCGCCTTGAGCATGTCGAGCATCAATTGCTGCGTCGCTTCATAACGCGCAAAGGGATCGTCATCATGCGCCGAGAGAAAAGCGAGATCCGCCGGCGTACGGTCGCTTTCGACGATCACCGGGGCAGAGAAGTCGCGATTGATCGACAGCACGGGCGCTTGCGCGAAATTGCCGAAGCTCAGCTCGGTCTCCGCCCTGTCGAGGATGAACAGGTCTTCGTGCCGTTTGCTGCCATCACGGTCGAACAGCGCGAGGCGGAGCGGCAACGGCATGGGCTGCTTGACCGGCTGGCCGGGCGTCGGTGGTACCGTCTGCGACAGATGCAGCGTCGCGCGCTCCGAAACCGGATCGTGCGCCAGCTTCGCCATTACCCTGGGCGTACCGGCCTGCCGATACCATAAGCGAAAATCGGCGAGATCGGCGTTTCCGCCCGCCTCCATCGCCGCGACGAAATCCTCGCAAGTTGCTGCCTCGCCATCATGACGGTCAAAGTACAGATCGGTGCCGGCGCGGAAACGCTCGGCGCCCAGCATCGTGTGCATCATGCGGATGACTTCCGCGCCTTTATTGTAGATCGTCGCGGTGTAGAAATTGCCGATCTCGATATAGGATTCGGGACGGATCGGGTGCGCCAGCGGCCCGGCATCCTCGGGAAATTGCGCGGCGCGCAACGTGCGGACATCCTCGATCCGCTTGACCGCCGCCGAACCCTGGTCCGCCGAGAACTGTTGATCGCGAAAGACCGTGAAACCTTCCTTCAACGACAGCTGGAACCAGTCGCGGCAGGTGACGCGGTCGCCCGACCAGTTGTGAAAATACTCATGCGCGACGACTGCAGCGATGGCGTCGTAATCCGCATCGGTGGCGGTGTCTGCATCGGCGAGGATGTATCGGCTGTTGAAGATATTCAGCCCCTTGTTCTCCATCGCCCCGAAATTGAAATCGTCGACCGCGACGATGTTGAAAATGTCGAGATCATATTCGCGGCCGTAGACATCCTCATCCCACTTCATCGCGGTCTTCAGCGCGTGCATCGCATGATGCGTCTTGGGCAGATCGGCGGCGCGGACCCAGATGCCGAGTTCGATTTTTCGGCCCGACATGGTGGTGAAAGTGTCGCGGTTGGCCTGCAAATCGCCAGCAACCAGGGCGAAGAGGTAACTTGGCTTGGGGAAGGGGTCGCGCCACTCCGCCCAGCCTTCGCCTGCGCCGACGCGGTCGCCATTGGCGAGGAGGATCGGGAAGGCTGCGGGATCGGCCCGCATCTTGACGCTGTAGCGGCTGAGCACATCGGGCCGGTCGGGAAAGAAAGCGATGCGGCGAAAGCCCTCGGCCTCGCACTGGGTGCAGAGCAGCCCGCCCGAGGCGTAGAGCCCCATCAGCTTGGTGTTGGCGGCGGGATTGAGTTCGACCTCGGTTTCGATCGTGTGCGCATCGCCGGGCAGGTCGATGACCAGATTGCCGTCCTCGATCCGCCAGTCGTTGACCGCTTGGCCATCGACGCGGACAGCGAGCGGGGTCAGTTCGTCGCCGTCGAGCACCAGCGCGCGGGCATGATCGCCGTTGCGGGTGACATCGAGCCTGGCCGTGACGCGCGTCCGTTCGGCTGACAGGTCGAAATCGAGCGCGATGTCGGGGACCAGCCAGTCGGGCGGACAATAGTCTTCGCGACGGATCGTGGGTGGGATCGCGGCGGCGGGCGTGGTCTGGACATCGAGCATATCCGCAGTGCTAGGCCATTGCGCCCACGCGGCCAAGCTGTATTATTTCGATAACACGGGAGGGTGCGCATGATCTTGGCGACAATGGCGGCGGCGGCGGCGAATTTCGATCCGGAGGCCGCAACCCGCGCCTATCTGGCCACGCTCAACGGGGCAGCGCGGGCGAAGTCCGACGGCTATTTCGAAGGCGGCTATTGGCTGTTGCTATGGGGCACGGTGATCGGCGTCGCGATCGACCTGTTCGTCCTTGAAAGCGGGCTTGCGGCACGGTTTCGTGATTGGGCGGAGCATCGTTTCAAAGGCGCCAACGGGCGCGTCTGGCTGACCGCGCTACTCTACATGCTCGTATCGTTCGCAATCGCCCTGCCGTGGGCATGGTACACAGGGTTCGCCCGTGAGCATCAATATGGGCTCAGCACGCAAACCCTTGGTGCTTGGGGCGGCGATCAGCTGAAAGCACTGCTCATTGCCGCAATCCTGCTGCCGCTGGTTGTCATGGCCATCTTCGCGCTGATCCGCCGCAGTCCGCGCCGCTGGTGGCTGTGGGGCGCGGGATTGCTATCAGTGTTCGTCGCGATCAGCATGCTGATCGCGCCGGTGTTCATCATGCCGCTGTTCAACAAATACGCCAAATTGCCGGGCGGGCCGGTGCGCGAGCGGATCGTAGCGATGGCACATTCCCGCGGCGTGCCCGCCGATCACATTTATCTGGTCGACGCCTCGCGCCAATCGACGCGCATTTCGGCCAATGTGTCGGGACTGGGCCCGACCGTACGCATCTCGCTCAATGATAATCTGCTCAACCGCACATCGCTGCCCGAAACCGCCGCCGTAATGGGGCATGAAATGGGCCATTACGTTCTCAATCACGGACCCAAACGCGTGACGCTGACGATCGTGATTTTTGTCATCTTGTTATTCGCGGCGTCGCGCTTCGTGCCCTGGTCAATCCGGCGGCGAGGCACCAAGTGGCGCGTACGGGACGTTGCCGATCCGGCGGCATTGCCGCTGTACATGATCGCCTTTCAATTGGCGGTGCTGGCGTTAACGCCTGTCAACAACAGCATCACACGCTATTTCGAGAACGAGGCGGATGCGTTCGGGCTTGAAGTGGCGCGCGAGCCGGACGGATTTGCCAAGACGGCAATGAAATTGAGCGAATATCGCAAGATCGAGCCGAGCGCGTTCGAGGAAATTGTCTTCTTCGACCACCCCTCGGGCCGCACGCGCGTCAGCCGGGCGATGCAGTGGAAGGCGGATCATCTGGCCGAAGCGGCGCCCGCCGCGCCGTGAGCGCGATGAGTAGCCCGGCAAAGGCGAGCAGGCCTCCGCCGACCGCCAGGGTCGTCCAGTGATAACCTTCGAAGAGGGTCGACAGGATCATCGCGAACACCGGTGTCAGCACACTCGAATAGGCGGCCGCGCCGGGCCCGACCGCGCGGATCACGCTGAAATAGCAGGCAAAGGCCAGCGACGAGGCAAGCAGCCCGAGATGCGCGGTGCCGAGCCAATAGAAAAGCCGGTACTCGATCACCGGCGGCCCGACCGTGACGAACGCAAACAGCGCGTCGAACAACGTGCCCCAGACCATGCCCCAGGCGATCAGCGACATCATCGGCAGCGCCTTGGCGCGCTCGCTCGCCTGCATGACGTTGGCGACTGAAGCAGAGGACAAGGCCGCTACGGTCAGCACAAGCCCAAGCCAAGTTTGCCCGCTCGACAAGCTATCGCTCCGGGCTTCGTTGATGATGAGCAGCGCAACGCCCGCCAGCGCAACGAGCGAGCCGAGCAGGAAACGCAGGGTCAGGCGGTGCTTGAGAAAGATTGCCCCAAGGATTGAGTTGGGCACGATCAGCAGCGCGAAGATCACCGCAACAAGTCCGGAAGTGATGTGCGCTTCGGCGCGGTAGACGAAGTTGAAGTTCATGACGAACAGGAACAAGCCGTAAAGCGCGGCAAAGGCCTGTCCCTGCCGGCCGAGTTTGAGCGGGGCGCGGGTGATCAGGATATACGCGAACAGTCCCGCTGCGGCGATGGCGAAGCGATAGGTCACCGACCAGCTGGGCGGGACAATACCGAGCTGATCGCGGATGACGATCCACGTCGACCCCCAGATCACCGTCGCGACGATGAAGGGAATGAATACGCGCGGCGTGGCGAGCGTGAGCTGGCTCACAGCTTCGGGAACGCCCCTGCCAGCGCATCGATTTCTCGCGGGTCCTGATCCCATGAAACGACGAAGCGGACTTCGTTTTCCGCCCAATCGTAGAATTGAAACCCCTGCGCGCGGAGCGCGGCGGCTTCGCCGGCAGACATGCGCAGGAACACTTCATTGGCTTCGACCGGGAAGAGCAGGCGGTTGCCCGCCGCCGCGGCAAGGCGCGCAGCACCGGCGTTCGAGGCGTGGGCGTTGGCGAGCCAGAGATCGTCTTTCAGCAGCGCGAGCAATTGGGCGGCGAAGAAGCGGCCCTTGGAGTTGAGGTGTCCGGCACGCTTGCGGCGCACGCGGATCTCCTCGGCCAAACCGCGGTCGAACAGGATCAGCGCCTCGGAGCACAGGCCGCCATTTTTGACGAAGCCGAAGCTGAGCGCGTGAACGCCCGCGCGCCACGTCAGGTCGGCGGGCGAGGCCCCCGTGTGAGCCACCGCGTTGGCGAAGCGCGCGCCGTCCATGTGGAAGCGGAGGTTGCGGGATTTGGCGAGTTCGCCGAGCGCGGCGACTTCGGATGCGGTGTAGCTCAGGCCGTATTCGGTGGCGTTGGTGATCGATAGCGCCGCGGCCTGGGTGCGGTGCACGTCATTGGCGATCATCGCGAGGCGGGCTTCGGCCAATGCGGGGGTCAATTTCGCGCCCGGCGCGTCGACGGTGATCAGCTTGCCGCCGCCCGAGTAGAATTCGGGCGCGCCGGCTTCGTCCTGATTGACGTGCGCGTCGTTGGCGCAGAGCGTGCCGCGGAACGGCGGGCAGAGCGCGGCGAGCGCGAGGCAATTGGCGGCGGTGCCGGTGGCGATCCACAGCGCGCTGACCTGGGTTTCGAACACGCCGGAAAAGGCCGCGTCGAGGCGCGCCGAGATGGCGTCGCCATCATAGGCACTGTCCGGGGCATTGGCGGCCAAGACCGCCTCGAGCACCGCGGGGTGCGCCGAGGCGGCGTTGTCGGAGAAGAAGCGCATCGCCGCGCCATGCGGGGCATGGCGGGCAGGGTCAATCGGCGTCAGGCCTTGCAGGCCTGGCTGCCCTTGCCGGGACGCTCGACGGTGATCGCCGAACCCGAGCCCGATACCGAATAGCCGCCCTCGGCGGTGAAAGGCTTGCCCGCCGCCTCGGCCTTCAACGTGGTCGGGCTGGCGGTCTTCTCACCCTCCCGCAGCACGGCCTGCATGTCGCCTTCGAGGAAATTGACGTAGACGATGCTCGCATCCTTGCAGCGATAGACCTTCTGCGCCTTGATCGGCGGCGGCATGTCGGCGACGACCTTGGCCTCCTCCTCCGCGGCGGCGGCATTGGCGGCAGCCGCGACGTTGGCCGCCTCCTGCTTTTCCTGTTTGCTGTTGCAGGCGGCGAGCGTGGCGAGCGCCACGGCGGCGGTGATGGTGAGGGAGCTCTTCATAGCGGCCCATCGTTTGTGCATTGCAGCGAAAGCGTCAAGCATCATTCGTGAAACTCCGCGATGTCGGGAATGCGGCCGAATGCGATCGAGGTGCCGACGCGGTCGATCCGTCCACCCGTCAAAGGACCGAGCGACACCGCATTCTTGCCGAAGCGCGAATTGATGCGGTCGAGCGCGCGGCTGAGCGCCGCCGTCCGGACGCCGCGGGCAAGCTCGTGATCGGGCGCCAGCGCGGCGAACAGCGACCCCTGCCCGCCGGCCGACGGCGCCAAATTGGTCAGCGCGACGCCGACCATGCGCAGCTTGAGCGGCCGCGACGCCTCCGCCACCAGTTTTGGCCACAGGGCGTCGAGCCGGGCGATGACCTGGAAACTGTCATCGGTCGCCGGCAGCTTGATCGAGCCGCGCCATTTGCCGCCATCTTCCAGCCGCGCATGCAGCACCAGCAACCGCGCGGTGACCCCCTTGCGGCGGATGCGCGCCGCGGCCTTCATCGCCAGGCGGCGGGCGGTCAGGCGGGCGGGGTCGCTGGCGCGATGACGCGGGCTGAGCACATGGCTGTGCCCGACCGAGCGCATCTCGCTGCGCTTTTCGGGCAGTTCGACGCCGTGCAGCGCGTACCACAACCGGTCGCCGTCACGCCCGCCATAGGCATGGCCCGCATCCTTCGGCCGCCGCGCGCAATATTGTTCGATGTCGTTGACGCCGTCCTTGGCCAGCCGCGCCGCCATCTTGGCGCCGATCCCGGCGATGGCGGTGAGCGGCAGAGCATAGAGCCGCTGCGGCAATTCCTCGGCACGGAGCACGATCAGCCCGTCGGGCTTCTGCATGTCGGTGGCGAGCTTGGCGAGCAGCCGGTTGGGCGCGAGGCCGATCGAGCAGCGTAGCCAATCGCCGACATGGCCACGGATGCCGGCCTTGATCCTGAGCGCCAGGGCATGCGCCGAAGCCTCGTCATTCTCATTGTCGAGCAGGCGGCAGGCGACCTCGTCGATCGAACAGACCTTGGTCACGGGAATATGCCGCTCGATCTCCGCGACGATCCGCGCGTGATAATCGACGTACAATTCGTGGCGCGGATTGACGACGACGATGTCGGGGCAGCGGGCGCGGGCTTCCCAGACCGGCATCAGCGTGTTCACCCCGCGCGCCTTGGCTTCATACGAGGCGGCGATAGCGACGGTGGTGTCATGCCCGCCGGGGGCGACGATGATCGGCTTGCCGCGGAGTTCGGGGTTCTCCTGCTGCTCGACGCTCGCGAAATAGGCGTTCAGATCGAGGAACAGCCAGCGCAACGGGCGAGGCGGAAACGTGCCGGAAGTATCGAAAGTATCGCCTACGTTGCCTCGATTCAGCCCTTCCGTGTCCGCTTCGGCGATGCCGAAACCCTGCCGCGGAAAAGCCGAGCGAATCATTACAGCGAGAACATATCAGAAACGCGCAATGCGCGCCACATCAGTCCTTGTCGCGGATCAGCATGGTCCCGGCGGTCCGGCCATTGGTTTCGGCAAAGCTCAGCGTGAAATCGTCGCCATCCTTCGTCTTGCCGGCGAAGCCGTCGCCCTGGATGACCGCGTTGACACCCTTTTTCGCAAATTCCTTGCCGTAATATTCCTTCAGCTGCGCAATCGAAGCGGGCGCGTTGAAGCCGATCGTCACGTTCTTGTCCTCGGCGCGCACGCTGTTAACCGAACTGCCCGGGAACAGCTTGACGCCGTCAACGTCCATATCGCTGTGCTTCATCATCGACGCAGGTAGCTTGAAATTCCCTTTCACGCCGGGAACCTGGAACGATACCGCGCCATTTTCCGACGCATTGATGTTGACGGTCGCATCGTCCTTGCCGGTCTTCTGAACCTCGCACGCGGCAAGCGGCAGGGCGGCGATCGAGACGAGAATCAAAGCACGCATCCATCCAACTCCTGTGTGTTAGCTGTGCAATAGTTATGCCAGCAGCGGGGCAAGCACGCGCCAATGTGCCTGCTTTTCCGCCAGCGCCAGCGTGTAGGCAGGGCTGCTCGAAGGCAAGTCGACCAGCGGAAGCGAGGTGGGTCCGAGCGCCAGACGGCCGAGGCGCGCGGCAGTCTTGCCGTTGAAAGCGATGGCGCCGAGATCGGGCAGGGCCGCGACCAAAGCGCGGAGATCGTTGGCTTGCGGATCGCGAATCGCGGCATCGAGACTCCCTTGCCGAGTCGCGCCGGCCACGACGTCCCACAGCCCGATGCGATGCGCCAACACCGTGGACAGACGCGCATTATAATCGAGGCTCACCAGATCGGTGCCGATGACCCCGCCAAGCAGGCGCCAAAAGCCGTTTTGCGGATGCGCATAATAGCGGCTGGCGGCGAGCGAGGCCTCGCCGGGCAGACTGCCGAGGATCAGCAGCCGCGTTCGCGCATCGGCAACAGGGGGAAAGCTGCGCTTGATCATGCGCTTGTCGAACTGCCTTGCCCGTCCATACGCACATGTTAGGCAGCATCCGTGATCGCCGCCAACCCGCTCGCCCTGATCGGCAATACCCCGCTGGTCCGCCTCAAGGGGCCGAGCGAGGCGACCGGCTGCGAGATCCTCGGCAAATGCGAGTTCACCAATCCGGGCGCGAGCGTCAAGGACCGGGCGGCCCTGTTCATCGTCGAGGATGCCGAGGCGGCGGGCACGCTCAAGCCCGGCGGGACGATCGTCGAGGGGACCGCGGGCAATACCGGCATCGGCCTCGCGCTGGTCGGCAATGCCAAGGGCTATCGCACGATCATCGTCATGCCCGAGACGCAGAGCCGGGAAAAGATGGACACGCTGCGCGCGCTGGGCGCGGAATTGGTGACGGTGCCCGCCGCGGCCTATTCGAGCCCGTGCCACTTCGTGCACCAGTCGCGGCGCATCGCCGAGGAAACCGAGGGCGCGCTCTGGGCCAACCAGTTCGACAATGTCGCCAACCGCCGGGCGCATATCGCCGGCACGGCGGAGGAGATCTGGGCGCAGACCGGCGGGCGGATCCACGGCTTCACCTGCTCGGTCGGCACCGGCGGAACGCTGGCGGGCGTGGGCATGGGGCTGAAGGCCAAGGACGACCGCGTGCGGATCGCGCTGACCGATCCGCACGGCGCCGCGCTCTACAATTATTACGCGCATGGCGAGTTGCGCGGCGAGGGCAATTCGGTGGCCGAGGGGATCGGCCAAGGACGCATCACCGGCAACCTCGAAGGCGCGCCGGTCGACGCGCAATACCGCGTGTCGGACGAGGAGGGGCTGGAGCAGGTCGCGGCGCTGCTGCGCGACGAGGGGCTGTGCCTTGGCCTGTCGAGCGGGATCAACGTCGCCGGCGCGATCCGCCTGGCCCGCGATCTGGGCCCGGGCAAGACCATCGTCACGATCCTGTGCGACACGGGCTTTCGCTATCTGTCGAGCCTGTACAATGCCGACTGGCTGCGCGCGAAGGGCCTGCCGGTGTTTGACTGGCTGGAGCGATAGGCTAGCCTCGCATTCGTGGCCGCCACCCCGCCCGACGAACCGCAACGCAAGATGCAGCGGCTGCGCGTCGGCGTGACCGGGCTGGCGTTCGTCGTCGTGCTGCTGGTGGTGTTCTTCGCGGTGATGGCCAGCCTGCGCGACAATGCCGAGGGCGGCAATATAGTGGTGGCGCAGAACGGCACCGATCCGATGGCGCAGCTGGGGGTGGCGCCGGACGGGGCAAGCAACGCCAGCGCGAAGAAGTAGGCTCGCCGTGTCGTAATTCGCTCGTCATCCCCGCGAAGGCGGGGATCCAGCTGCTCTCGATCCGAAACTTTGCGAGGTCAGCAGATGGATTCCCGCCTTCGCGGGAATGACGAAGTTTCCCTGCCTAGCGTGTCTTCACATAGCCCCCCGGGGCGTCCTCGATCGCCTGAAGCTTGCCTTCGCCCGGCACGCGTGCGCCGGCAGCGGGCACTTGCCTGCCGTCGCGGTCGCGGATCCAGCCGATCCAATCGGGCCACCAGCTGCCCTTGTGCTCGACCGCGCCGGCGACGAATTCGTCGAGCGTGGCGAGCGGCGCGTCATTGGTCCAATAGCCATATTTGTTCGCGGCGGGCGGATTGACCACGCCGGCGATATGGCCCGAGCCGGCGAGCAGGAATTTGACCGGTCCGGAAAAATGCTCGGTCAGTTTCCACACGCTGGCGAGCGGGGCGATGTGATCCTCACGGCCCGCCTGGATGTACGCGGGCGTCTTCACCCTGGAGAGATCCAGCGGCACACCGAGCGCACTGATCGCGCCCGGTTGAACCAGCTTGTTGTCGCGGTAGAGATCGCAGAGATAGGCCTTGTGCCATTTGGCGGGCAGGTTGGTGACGTCGCCGTTCCAGTGGAGCAGGTCGAACGCCGGATAATCCTTGCCCAACAGATAATGGTTGGCGACCGGTCCCCAGATCAAATCCTTGCCGCGCAGCTGGTTGAATGTCGCGGCGAGATAGCGGCCGTCGAGGAAGCCTTCGCTCGATACCGCTTCGATCATCCCAAAATAGGCGTCGTCGATAAAGTTGAGCAGTTCGCCCGCTTCGGAGAAATCGACCTGCGCGGTGAAGAAGGTGGCGCTGGCGACCTTGTCCGCCTTACCGGTCCCCGCCAGCACAGCGAGCGTCGCGGCGAGCGTGGTACCCGCGACGCAATAGCCGATGGTGTGGACCGCAGACACTTCGAGCGCGTCGCGGATCGTGTCGATCGCCTCGATCTGCGCGGCGATATAATCGTCCCAGATCACATCCTTCATCGTCGCGTCGGCGCTCTTCCAGCTGACCATGAACACGGTCAGGCCTTGCGCCACCGCCCAGCGGATGAAGCTTTTTTCGGGCGTCAGATCGAGGATGTAGAAGCGGTTGATCCAGGGCGGGAAGATCACCAGCGGCACCCCCAGCACCGTATCGGTGGCCGGGCTGTACTGGATCAACTGATAGAGCGGGGTTTCGTGGACGACCTTGCCGGGGGTGGTGGCGATATTGCGGCCGACCTCGAACGCGCCTTCGGCGACATGGCTGAGCTGGCCCGCCGACAGATCGCGCAGCAAATGCTGGAAGCCGGTGGCGAGGCTCTGCCCATTGGTTTCGATCGCCTTGTTCAGCGCGACCGGATTGGTGAAGGGCGAATTGGCCGGGGACATCGCCTCGATCACCGTGCGCATGGCGAATTCGGCGCGCTGGCGCTGCGCATCGTCGAGCCCCGGCGCGGCGGCGACCGATTTCATCATCGTGTCGGCCATGATCGAATAGCCCTGGCGCATCAGGTCGAACACCGGATGTTCCCATTCGGACCCGGCAAAACGCTTGTCCTTCGGGTCGAGCGCGCCGCGCCCCGCCGCCGCGACGGGGGCGAGCATCTGGCCCCAGGCATCGAGCACCGCGTGGATGCCCGCGCCTGCCGGGTTCGCTTCATTCTCCTGATCGGCCATGCGCTCTCCTTAGTCGCAGCGTGTCACGCCGCGGCCGGATAGTCGATATAGCCTTCGGGTCCCTGCGAATACCATGTCGCCTGCACATCGGACGCGAGCGGGAGGCCGCGGGCCAGCCGTTCGGGCAGGTCGGGATTGGCGATGAACGGGCGGCCGAAGCTGACCGCGTCGGCGACGCCGCTGGCGATCGCGGCCCGCGCGGTTTCCAGCGTGTGGTCCGAATTGAGGATCAGCGGCCCCTTGAACATTTTTCGGATCGCCGGGCTGAGGCGCGGCACCGTCGTCTTGCCGAAGGTGCCGTTCTCGTCGGGCTCCCGCAGTTCGAGAAAGGCGATACCGCGCTTGTCGAGCGCGGCCGCGGCGGCGGTGAACAAGGGTTCGGGGTCGCTGTCGTCGACACCCTGGCTTTCGCCATTGGGAGACAGACGCACAGCGACGCGGTCGGCACCGACGGTGTCGGTCAACGTCTGGACGACCTCGTCGAGCAGGCGGATGCGGCCATCGATGGTCACGCCATAATCGTCCTCGCGCAGGTTCGATCCGTTGCGCAGGAACTGGTCTATCAGATAGCCGTTCGCGGCGTGGAGCTGGACTCCATCGAACCCGGCGGCGATCGCGTTGCGCGCGGCATGCGCATAATCCGCCAGCAGGCGCGGGATTTCGCCGACATCGAGCGGGCGCGCGACATCATAGTCCTGCCGCCCGATATAGGTGTGCGCCTTATGCGGCGCCTGCGTTGCGGAGGCCGAGACGGGAAGCTCGCCGCCGAGAAAGCTCGAGTGGACGATGCGACCCATGTGCCACAATTGCGCGACGATGCGGCCGCCCGCGGCGTGAACCGCATCGGTCACCGGGCGCCAGGCCGTCACCTGCTCGTCGGTCCACAGGCCTGGCGCGAACGGCCAGCCGAGTCCTTCGCGGCTGATCCCGGTCGCCTCGCTGATCAACAGACCCGCGCCGGCGCGCTGCGCATAATAGGTCTGCATGATCTCGGTCGGGACATGTGCCTGGGTCGCGCGGCCGCGCGTGAGCGGCGCCATGACGATGCGGTTGGGCGCTTCGATCGCGCCAAGTTTAATCGGGTCGAACAGCGTGGGCACTTGGGTTCCTTTCCGTCGTTGCATCGGTAATGGGGACGAATGGCGGCAGCGGGAAGTCAAGAAAGCCTTGGGAGGCATGAAGGCGCGCGCGTGATCGGCGCGCTGCTGCTCGCCAACGGGCTGCTTGCGCTCGGCCCGGCGCTGGTGCGGCTCAGCGATGTCGGGCCGGTGGCGGCGGGGTTCTGGCGCATGGCGCTGGCCTTGCCGATCCTGGCGGGCGCGGCGGCGTGGACCGGGCGCGGCAAAACTCGCGACCTCGACCTAACTATGATCGCGATCATCGCCGCGTCGGGACTGCTGTTCGCGGCGGATCTGGCGAGCTGGCATCTCGGCATCGTCCGGACCAAGGCGGCGAACGCCACGTTGCTCGGCAATTCGGCGAGTTTGCTGTTTCCGATTTATGGTTTCCTGGTCGCGCGCGCCTGGCCGACGCGGCGGCAGGGGTTGGCGCTGGCGCTGGCGGCGGCGGGCGCGGTGGTGCTGATGGGGCGCAGCGCCGAGTTGAGCCACGAGCACCTCGTCGGCGACCTGCTCAGCCTGCTCGCGGGGGTGTTCTACGCGATCTATTTCATCGCCATCGCACGGGCGCGCGCGACGATGGCGCCGTTGCCGCTCCTCGCGGCCTCGACGCTGACCTGCGCGATCCCGCTGCTGATCCTGGCGCTGGCGATGGGCGAGACGGTGATGCCGCAAAATTGGTGGCCGCTGATCGCCCTGTCGCTGTTCAGCCAGATCGCCGGCCAGGGGCTGATGACGCGCGCGCTGGGCAGGGTCAGCCCGCTGGTGATCGGGCTGACCCTGCTGACCCAGCCGGTGACCGCGGCGTTGAGCGGCTATGCGCTGTTCGGCGAGACCTTGGGGGCGCTCGATCTGCTCGGGATGGTGATGATCGCGGTGGCGCTGGTTCTCGTTCGCTAACACAATCGTTCGTCACCCCCGCGAAGGCGGGGATCCATCTGCTGTGCGGGATGGAGAGTAGATGGATTCCCGCCTTCGCGGGAATGACGAGCTCCCGGAAACTAAGCCGCCGTCCCGCCGACAGTCAGCGCGTCGATCAGCATCGAGGGCTGGCCGACGCCGGCGGGGACGCTCTGGCCGCCCTTGCCGCAAATGCCGACGCCCTCGTCGAGCGCCATGTCGTTGCCGATGCCGAGCACGCGGGTGAGGACGGTGGGGCCGTCGCCGATCAGCGTCGCGCCCTTGATCGGCGCGCCCAATTTGCCATTCTCGACCTTGTACGCCTCGGTGCAGCTGAACACGAACTTGCCGCTGACGATATCGACCTGCCCGCCGCCGAAGCTCTTGGCGAAGATGCCGGTGTTCATGCGGGCGAGCAGTTCGGCCGGGTCCGCGTCGCCGCCGCGCGCGAAGGTGTTGGTCATGCGCGGCATGGGGGCGTGGGCGTAGGACTCGCGGCGGCCGTTGCCGGTCGGCGCGACGCCCATCAGCCGGGCGTTTAGCCGGTCCTGCATATAGCCCTTGAGGATGCCGTCCTCGATCAGGACATTTTCCTGCGTCGGCGTGCCTTCGTCGTCGATGCTGAGCGAGCCGCGCTTGTCGGCGATCGCGCCGTCATCGACCACCGTCACGCCGGGGGCGCCGACGCGGTCGCCGATGCGGCCGGAAAAGGCCGAGCTGCCCTTGCGGTTGAAATCGCCTTCGAGGCCGTGGCCGACCGCTTCGTGGAGCAGCACGCCGCACCAGCCGGGGCCGAGCAGCACGGGCATCTCCCCCGCCGGGGCGGCGACGCTGTCGAGATTGACCAGCGCCTGCGCCAGCGCCTCGTCGATCGCGCGGTTCCAGGTCGGCTCCTCGAACAGCCGGTCGTAGAGATAGCGACCGCCCAGCCCGAAATTGCCCGATTCGCGGCGGCCATTGGCCTCCACGACGATGCCGACATTGAGGCGCACCAAAGGGCGAATGTCGTGCGCGACGAAGCCGTCGGCGCGGACGATGTCGATGACGTTCCAGCTGCCCGACAGCGAGGCCGAGACCTGCACCACGCGCGGATCGCGGGCGCGGGCGGCGGCGTCGATCCGTTCCATCAGCGCGACCTTGCGCTCGAACGGGATCAGGCTCAGCGGATCGCTGTCGGTGTACAGCCGGGTGTTGGTCCGGCGGGGCGCGGCGGCGGACTGTTGCGACGGACCGAGCAGGCGCATGGTTTCCGCGGCGCGGCGGATCGCGGGCTCGCTGATCTCGTCGGCATGGGCGAAGCCGGTGGTTTCGCCCGACACGCCGCGCAGGCCGAAGCCGCGTTCGGTGCCATAGTCCGCGACCTTCAGCCGTCCGTCGTCGAACGCGAAGCTCTCATGCACGCCATATTGCAGGTACAGCTCACCATCGTCGCAATTGCCGATCGCCTGATGAGTGAGTTCGACCGCGCGCTCGGGCGTCAGGTCGCGGTACAGATTGTCGCGGGGGTTCATACCCCTTGAGATAGGGAGGCGGACCGTCAGTGGCCAGCCTGTTCGTCGGCCGGGCCGCCGATCAGCACGTAATGCCGGTCGCAATAGCCGCAATCGGCCCAGCCGCGATCGTCGATTTCAAGCCAGACGCGCGGATGGCCGAGCGCGGCGGGAATCTCGCCGCCCCCGTCACAGGCGACGCGGCGCTTGGCGGTGCGAATGATTTCGGGAGCAGGTGCGGCCATGCGGGCCCGATTAGCAGCGCGATGGCGCGAGCGGAATAGGTGGCTTGGGCAATCGCGCGCGCGCCGCTAAGCCCAGCTGAATGACCGCACCCGCACCCGCCATCGTCATCGACAATCTGCAAAAGACCTATGCCGGGGGCAAGCGCGCGCTCGACGGCGTGACCTTCGACGTGCCGCGGGGGACGATCTTCGGGCTGCTCGGGCCGAACGGCGCGGGCAAATCTACGCTGATCAACATCCTGTCGGGGATGGTCAACAAGACCGGCGGCACCGCGCGCATCTGGGGCTTCGACATCGACGAGCATCCGCGCAATGCCAAGGCGTCGATCGGCATCGTCCCGCAGGAAATCTTGTTCGACCCGTTCTTCACCCCGTTCGAGGCGCTGGAGCTGCAGGCCGGGCTGTACGGCGTGCCCAAGGGGCAGCGGCGCTCGATGGAGCTGCTGCGCGCGATGCATCTCGAGGACAAGGCCGATGCCTATGCGCGGACATTGTCGGGGGGCATGAAGCGGCGGCTGCTGGTGGCCAAGGCGATGGTCCATTCGCCGCCGGTGCTGGTGCTCGACGAGCCGACCGCGGGCGTCGACATCGAATTGCGCCAGCAACTCTGGGCTTACGTCCGCGAACTCAATTCGCACGGCGTGACCATCGTGCTGACCACGCATTATCTCGAGGAAGCGGAGCAATTGTGCGACCGCATCGCGATCATCAATCACGGCCGCGTCATCGCCAACCAGCCGACGCGCGACCTGGTCAACATGGCGCAGGAGAAGATGGTGGAGGTGACGGTCGACCGCGACCTGACCACCGCCCCCGCCTCCCCCGTGTTCGAAAAGGTGACACTCAGCGGCGGTCGCGTCCTGACCATCACCTACCGCAAGGACCGCGCCAATGCGGGCGAGGTGCTGGCGGCGGTGAGCGGTGCGGGACTGGGGATCGTCGATGTTTCGACCAAGGAGCCGGATCTCGAAGACGTGTTCCTGAATTTGACGCGGGCGAGTGGTGAATAGTCCCACCCCGCTTGGCTACGCCAAGCCGCCCCTCCCGCAAGCGGGAATGGCGTTGAAGAGTGACAATGCCCCGCCCGCTTGCGGGAGGGGCAGGCGCGCAGCGCCGGGGTGGGTCTGAATGGCCGTGTTCAAGG
>CAXTPT010000030.1:0-30125 GCA_964246315.1 uncultured Sphingomonadaceae bacterium
GATGCCCGCCGATGCGGGATGGGCGGGCCGGGTGAACACCGCGGCGCCCGGGTAGCGCCGCGACGCCTCGGCAATCAGCCTGAGCCCCGAATTCATCCGTCCCGGCGTCCAGATCAGCCAGACATAGAGCGCGGCGGCGGCCTCCCCCGGCCGGGCGATGTGCGCCAGCACCGGCGCCATGCCGTCGAACCGCCCGTCGACCAGCGCCGCCGCCCCGCCGTCGGTCAGCGGCAACAGCGCGATCATCGGCGACGCGGCCAGTTCGGGCGCCGGCACCAGCAGGAAGCAGTCGGGATTGTGCGCCTGCACCGCCAGCGCGGCGTCCGCCGCCGCGACCGGCAGCGTCGTGCGCGCCAGATCGAGCGCGGCGAGCATTTCGTCGCGCCGCGCCCGGCGGATATCGGCTGCGGCGAACGGCGCCCTGTGCGCCAGCCGCTCGAACATCGGGTCCAGCGCCAGCGAAGCGCCGTCAGCCTGAACGGCTTCTCCAAAACGGACTTGATCCATCACTCGGCCTCCTTGCCACCGCCTCCCGGGCGATGAAGCAAGGCTAGGATGATTGCGCCCAAAGTGCTGGCCCAAGAATGGCAACAGGGCGTTCACCCCGTTCAACCCCCGCCGCTGCCTTTCTTACGCGAACGGCTGGCCGGGCTGCGCTGGGACGATCTGGCGCTGTTTCTGCACATTGCCGAGACGCGCTCGCTGCGCGCCGCGGCATTGCGGGCGCGCGTGTCGATCAACACCGTGCGCAAGCGGATCACCCGTCTGGAGGACCAGCTGCGCGACACGCTGCTCGCGCGCGGCCCGCGCGGCGTGACCCTGACCGTGGCCGGTCAGCGCCTGCGCGAAGTGGCGATCTCGATGCGCGGCGCGGCGGTGGCCGACGGGATCGACAGCAGCGCCTATCTTCGCCGTCCCGACGAGTTGCGCATCGGCACCAGTGAGGGGCTCGGCTCGGGTTGGCTGACCCCCCGCCTGCTGCAGCTGCACGAACGCTTTCCCGATCTGACCATGTCCATGCTGTGCAACAACGATCTGGAGCTCGACCGCAGCCAGGACCTCGATATCGGCATCGTCTGGCAACGCCCGCGCAACCCGGACCTGATCGCCGCGCGGCTGGCGACGCTGCACTTCATGCCGTTCGCCTCGATCGACTATATCAACCGCCATGGCATGCCGGACAGCCCCGAGGAGCTGCTCCATCACCGTTTTATCGAACAGGCCGCGCCGGGGGTGAAATCGAGCCTGCTCGATCAATTGGTCGGGTCCGACCGCCCGCCCGGCTTTCTGCCGATCCGCACCAATTCGAGCCTGGCGATCTTCTGGGCGGTCGCGAACGGCGCGGGCATCGCCTACATGCCGACCTATGCGGCGACGCTGGTCCCGCGGCTGGTGCCGATCGGCCTGCCGTTCCGCGTGAAGTTCGACATCTTCTATTATTTCCACCCCGAAGGGCGCGCCTCGCCGGTGGTGATGGCGGGGCTCGACTGGCTGAAAGGCTGTTTCGACCCGCAAGCCTATCCATGGTTCCGGTCCGAATTCGTTCACCCGACCCAGTTCGGCGGACGGGCCGAGGACAATGTCGTCCCGCTCTTCCAGACCCTGGTCTAGACCGGCTCGCCTGCCGCGCGGGCGCGGTCGAGCAACGTCGCTTCGGCCAGCGGCAGGCGGCGCCAGGCGAACAGCAGGCAGGCCAGCGACACCGGCGCCACCGCCAGCAGCGTCAGCACCCCGGTGCGCAAATCGCCCGAAGCGCGCGACACGAAGCCGGTCATGTACGGTCCAAGCGCAAGGCCGACCAGCGTGGTGGCGATGAAGAAGGTCGCCGTCGCCGTCCCGCGCATCCGCGGCAGCACCAGATCCTGCGTCGTCGCCCCCGCCGGCCCGAGCGCGGCCGATGCCGATCCGCTCATCACGAAGCTGACCAGGTAGAAGGCCATCGGGCTGGGCGTGGTATAGGCGTAGACCAGCATCGGGATCGGCAACAGCGTGCCGAGGATGATCACCGGTACGCGGCCCCATGCCGTGTTGGCCTTCATCCAATCGGCCAGCCGTCCGCCCGCGACGATGCCGATGAACCCGCCCGCCGCCGCGCCGCCGCCGAGGAACAGCCCGACGGTGGTCTTGTCCTGCCCCAGCACCGTTTCGGCATAGAGCGCGCCAAATGCCGCCACGCCGTAGGACACATAGGAGATCAGCCCGTAACCCAGAGCGGTGGCGAGGAAGGCCGGCGTGCCCCAGATCAGCGCGAAGGTCGCCGGGTCGCGCTGGCGCAGCGTGCTGGCCCAGGAGAATACGGCGTAAGCGCCGCCCCCGACCGCGACCCATTGATACAGGTCGCCCGTCGCACGGACGAGCGACCAGACCAACGCGCCCATTACGACAAAGACGGCGAGGTTGATCGCCAGCGCGGCCACGCCCCGCCGCGCCGCGCCGATCAGGGTCAGCGGCGGAATGATCGCGACCAGTTCGGCGCCGAAATCCTTGAACGGCGTGGAAGAGACGGGGGTGACCAGCCCCTCCGCCGCGCCGCGCCGTGGCTCGCGCAGCGTCGCCACGAGCAGCGCGAGGATCAGTCCGGGGATGCCCACCGCCATGAACGCGGCCTGCCAGCCGACCAGCCCCCAATGCCCCTGCGGATAGGCCGCGTTCCACGTGTCGACGATCGCCCCGCCGATGAACAGCGACATGCCGCCGCCGACGAAGATGCCCGACGAATAAATTGCCAGCGCAAAGGCGCGGCGGTTCTTGGGGAAATAATCCGACAGCAGCGAATAGGCGCAGGGGCTGGCGGTCGCCTCGCCGATGCCCACGCCGATGCGCGCGCCGGTCAGCTCCAGCCCGTTCTTGGCCAGGCCCGAGGCGGCGGTCATCGCCGACCAGATGGCGAGCCCGAGGCTGATCAGCCGGACGCGGTGCCAATTGTCCGCCAGCCGCCCGAGCGGAATGCCGAACAGCGAATAGAATACCCCGAAAGCGGTGCCGAACAGAAAACCGATATCAGCATCGTCCAGCCCCAGATCGCGCTTCACGTCCTTGGCCAGGATCGACAGGATCTGCCGGTCGACGAAATTGAGCACATAAACCAAAAACAGGACGATCAGCACGTACCAGGCGTAAGCGCCGCCCGCGCGCGGCCTGGTGTCGTCGGTGGTCATGCGCTCTCCCTCGCTTGTACCGCGAGCGTAGCAGAGGGCGGCGACGGGGCAAGCTGGGGTGGGCCGTGCAATCGGCGAGCACACTTCGTCACCCGGGACCACACCTCGTCACCCCGGACTGATCCGGGGCCCAGCTCCTTCTGGCAACGGGGGGCGGCAAAGCCGCGCCGTCAGACCAAGCTCCGCTTGGCTGGCCGCGCTTGTCTGTCGTAGCCGCTGCTTCGCTGCGGCTTCGCAAACGACACATTTGGTCGGGACGACAGGATTCGAACCTGCGACCCCCACACCCCCAGTGTGATGCGCTACCAGGCTGCGCTACGTCCCGACCGAAGGCGGGCCTGTAGGGAAAGGGCGGCACCGGTGCAAGTTTAGGCGGTCCGGCCGCCAAAAGCCGCTTCCAAAATAGGAAGTGTTCTAGGAATGTTCTTCCCGACTCGGGAGGAGCATGATGAACATCGACCAACTTATCGACGACGTAATCGGCCGCGAGGGCGGCTATGCGGACCATCCCGCCGACAAGGGCGGGCCGACCAAATGGGGCATTACCGAAGCCGTTGCCCGCGCCGCCGGGTGGCGCGGCGGCATGCGCGATCTGCCGCGCGACTTCGCGGTGGCGCTATACCGGCGAACCTACTGGCAGCGCCCGGGCTTCGAACGCGTGCTGCCTGTCGCGCCGCTGATCGCCGCCGAATTGTTCGACACCGGCGTCAACATGGGTCCGGCCGTGGCGGTCGGCTTTCTCCAGCGCGCGCTCAATGCGCTCAACCGCGGCGGGCGCGATTACGCCGATCTGCCGCCGGCGACGCGGATCGACGACGCGACGCTCGCCGCGCTTGCCGCCTATCTCAAATTGCGCGCCCCGCATGGCGAAACCGTGCTGCTCAAGGCGCTCGAGGCGCTGCAGGGCGAACGCTATCTTCATCTCGCCGAGGCGCGCCCCGCCAATGAAGCCTTTCTTTATGGCTGGCTGGCCAACCGGCTGGGCTGATTTCCGCGGATACGGTCCGTCACCTTTGTCACCTTAGGAGCATTTTATGGCCATTCTCGACAATCTGATCGGCCCGATCGCCGGCCTGATCGACAAGATCGTCCCCGACCCCCAGGCGCGCGACGCGGCGAAACTCGAACTGTTGAAACTCGACGAGTCGCAAGAGCTGGAAGCGCTCAAGACCCAGCTTTCGGCCATTGTCGCCGAAGCCGACGGCGCGGACCCCTGGACCAGCCGCGCGCGGCCAAGCTTCCTTTATGTCATGTATGCGGTCATCCTGTGGGCGATCCCGATGGGGCTGATCGGCGCGGCGCAGCCGGGCACCGCCAAGGCGATCGGCGAAGCAATGAACCTTTACCTGCGCGGCATTCCGGACAGCCTGTGGACATTGTTCGGCACCGGCTATCTCGGTTACACCGCCGCGCGTACGATCACCGCGGTAAAGGGGGCGAAGTGATCAATGCCCCGGTTTGAGCCTGTGCGCCCCCAGGGCCAGCACCGCACCCAGCGCCAGCCCGGTCACGCCCGACCAGGCGGCGTTGGCCAGCCAGTGAACCAGCCCGGCGCCGCCGCCGGCCGTCTCGATCGCATGCGGCGTCAGATGCGCTCCGAACTTGTGCAGCCCATGCAAGATGATCCCGCCGCCGACCCAGATCATCGCCGCGACGCCGATCGTCGCCAGCGCGGTCAGCACCACCGGCATCGCCCGGACCAGCCCGCGGCCGAGCGCACGGACCCAGGCGACGCCGCGCCTGGCGAGGATGAGGCCGATATCGTCCATCTTCACGATCAGGCCGACGACGCCATAGACCCCCACCGTCACCAGCAGGGCGACGACCGCCAGGCTGGCGGCGCGCGCGACGAAACCCTGATCGGCGACCTCGGCCAGCGCAATGGCCATGATCTCGGCGGACAGGATCAGGTCGGTGCGGACCGCGCCGGCGATCTTGGCCTTTTCGAGCGCGGCCGGATCGCCATCCGCCACGTCTTCGCCGGCATCGCCGTTCGCCGACAACCACTCGAATATCTTTTCCGCCCCCTCGAAGCACAGATAGGCGCCGCCGAGCATCAGGATCGGCGTGATCGCCCAGGGCGCCAGCGCGCTCAGCGCGAGCGCCGCCGGCAGCAGGATCAGCAGCTTGTTCTTGACCGATCCGAGCGCGATCTTCGCGATGATCGGCAGTTCGCGGTCGGGCGTGAAGCCGGTGACGTACCGCGGCGTCACCGCCGTGTCGTCGATCACCACGCCCGCCGCCTTCGCCCCCGCCTTGCCCGCCGCCGCGCCGACGTCGTCGAGCGATGCCGCCGCCAGCTTGGCGATGGCGGCGATGTCGTCGAGCAGGGCGGCAAGTCCGGAAGGCATAGCCGTCCCTACTCAGCCCCGCCGTCCGCTCAAGCTACAACTTGCGCCCGATCAGCTCCTTCATGATCTCGCTCGTTCCGCCGAAGATGCGCGTCACGCGCGCGGCACGCCACATGCGGGCGATGGGATATTCGTTCATATAGCCCGCGCCGCCGTGCAGCTGGAGGCACTTGTCGACCGTCTCCCATTGCAGCTCGGTATGCCACAGCTTGGCCGCGGCGCCCTCCTCGGGCGTCAGCTGCTTCTTGAGGTGGCGGGTCAGCGCCCAATCGAGATGCGCCCAGCCGACCTGCAGCTTGGACTTCAGATCGGCAAGGGTGAAGCGGGTGTTCTGGAAATCGATGACCGGCTTGCCGAAGGCCTTGCGGTCGCGGACGAACTCGACCGTCATGTCATAGGCCTTTTGCGCCGAGGTCTGCGCCGAGATCGCGATCGACAAGCGCTCCTGCGGCAGTTCGGACATCAGGTAGATGAAGCCCTTGCCCTCTTCGCCCAGGCAATTGGTGATCGGCACGCGAACGTCTTCGAAGAACATCTCGGACGTGTCGGCCTCGTCCATGCCGATCTTGTCGAGCTTGCGCCCGCGCTTGAAGCCTTCGCGATCGGCTTCGACGAGGATGATCGAGACGCCTTTCCACTTGGGTTCGATCTCGGTGTCGGTCTTGGCACAGACCAGGATCAGGTCGGCATTCTGGCCGTTGGTGATATAGGTCTTGCTGCCGTTGATGACGTAGTGATTGCCGTCCTTCCTGGCGGTGGTGCGGATGCCCTGAAGATCGCTCCCCGTGCCGGGCTCGGTCATGGCGATGGCGGTGACGATCTCGCCCGACACCATCTTGGGCAGCCATTCGCGCTTCTGTTCCTCGGAACCGTAGGAGACGAGATAGTTCACGACGATGTCGGAATGCAGCGAGAAACCCGTCGCGGCGCCGCCCGAATAGGCGCTCTCCTCGTCGACGATGGCATTGTATCCGAAGTCGAGGCCCAGCCCGCCATAGTCCTCGGGCACCGTCGGGCACAGCAGGCCGAGCTCGCCCGCCTTGGGCCAGATCGCTTTGGGGACGATCCCGTCCTCCTGCCACCGTGCTGCGTTGGGGGCGATTTCGTCCTGCATGAAGCGGCGCACCGTCTGGCGGAACGCTTCATGGTCTTCGTCATAGGCCGTGCGGGCGAGATCATCGAGCGACATGGAAACCCTCTCCTTCGCCTATCGTTTGACGGGAGGTTTACGTTCGCGTCAAGTATCGCGGTTTGCCGCACGGCACCGGCTCGCCTAGGCTGGCGCCGATGAAACTCGCTTCACTTAAATCGGGCCGCGATGGGCGCCTTGTCGTCGTGTCGGATGATCTCGCCTGGTATGCCGATGCGACGCACGTCGTGCCGACGCTGCAAGCGGCGCTCGACGATTGGGATCGCGTCGCGCCCCGCCTCGAGGCGCTGGCGATCGACGTCCGCAACGAAGCGATCCCGCGCGAACGGTTTCACGAACATGACGCCGCTGCGCCTTTGCCGCGCGCCTATCAATGGGCCGACGGCTCGGCCTATGTGAACCATGTCGCGCTGGTGCGGCAGGCGCGCGGGGCGGAAATGCCCGACAGCTTCTGGCATGACCCACTGGTCTATCAGGGCGGCAGCGACGGCTTTCTGGGGCCGCGCGACGCCATTCCGCTGGCGGACGACAGCTGGGGCTGCGATTGCGAGGCCGAAGTCGTCGTTGTCACCGGCGATGTCCCGCAGGGCGCCAGCCGCGAAGAGGCGCTGGCGGCGATCCGGCTGGTCGGGCTGACCAACGACGTATCGCTCCGCAACCTCATCCCTGCGGAACTCGCCAAGGGCTTCGGCTTTTTCCAGTCCAAGCCGGCCAGCGCGATGTCGCCGGTCTTCGTGACGCCCGACGCGCTCGGCGAACGCTGGCGCGACGGCAAGCTGCACGGCTGCCTGCGGGTCGATCTCAACGGCCAGCCGTTCGGCCGCGCCGACGCCGGCGTCGACATGACCTTCGACTTTGGCACCTTGATTGCGCATCTGGCGAAGACACGCAGCCTCGGGGCGGGGACGATCGTCGGCTCGGGGACGGTCAGCAATCGCGACAGCGGCGGCGGCCCGGGCAAGCCGATCGCCGAGGGCGGGCTCGGCTATTCGTGTATCGCCGAGGTCCGCACGGTCGAAACGATCCTGCGCGGCAAGCCGGAAACGCCGTTCCTCAAATCGGGTGACATCGTCCGCATCACGATGGACGACGAACGGCATCACCCGATCTTCGGCGTGATCGAGCAAACCGTCGCCTAGGCGCGCCCGCGCATCCAGCTGTCCACGATGCCGTCGAGCAGCGCCAGTGGCACGCCGCCGGTCTTGATCAGCGCATCGTCGAAACCCGCCAGATCGAACCGCGCGCCCAATTTCGTACGAGCCTGATCGCGCAGCCGGACGATCGCATTATGGCCCATCTTGTAACCGCAGGCCTGACCGGGCGACGCACAGTAACGGTCGATTTCCGATGTCATGGCGTCACGGCCCTTGCCGGTCTGCTCGACCATGAAGTCGACGGCCTTGTCGCGGCTCCAGTCAAAGGCGTGCAACCCCGTGTCGGCGACGAGGCGGCAGGCGCGGAACTGCTGCGCCTGGAGATAGCCGACGCGGCCTAACGGATCGTTCGCATACAGCCCCATCTCGTCCATCAGCTGCTCCGAATAGAGCGCCCAGCCTTCGACGAAGGCGTTATTGCCGATCATCGACGAAACGATCGGCGTGTCGCCGCCATTCTCCGCGAGATAGGCGAATTGCCAGCTATGCCCGGGGATCGCCTCGTGCGCCGACAGCGTCGGCAGCTGGTATTTGGGCCAGAGCGAGGTGGACTTGAGATTGACGTAATAGATCGCGGGGCGCGAGCCGTCGAGCGCGGCAGGCTGCATGTAGCCGAGCGCTGCACCGTCCTGGATATCCGGAGGCACGCGCTTGACATCGACCGGCGCGCGCAGCTTGAGGTGGCTGACACGCGGCGTCAGCGCGCGCGTCGCGGCGATCTTGCCCTTGATATAGGCGATCACCTGCGCGCGGCCGGCATCGTCGTTGCTGAACAATTGATCGGGGCGGCTGTTGAGCGCGACGACGCGCTCGCCGACCGAGCCGCGCGTCATGCCCTGGCTGCGCAGGATCGCATCGATGCGGCCCTTGATCTCCGCATTCTGGGCAAGCCCGATGCGGTGGATTTCCGCGGCGGATGTGTCGGTCGTCGTCCCGCAACGCAGCGCCCAGGCATAATAGGCGTCGCCATCGGGCAGGCGCCTGGTCCCGGCCTGGTCGCTCGAATTGCGCGTCGCGCGGGTGAAAGCGATAATCTGCCGGTCGAGCGCGGGGTAGACGATCTGCTCGACCGCGGCGGCGGCACGGGCGTGCCAGTCACCGGATATTGCGGCGGCTGTCGCGCGCGTGGCCAGCGACTGCACCAGCGGCTGGTCGGCCGCGGGCACCCGGCGGTAATCCTGCAGCTGGCCGAGCGCATTCTTGGCGATGAAACTCGGCGGCGTGACCCCTGCGGCGGCGTCGGCCGTGATCCGCGCGCTTTCGTCGTCGAGCATGCGCCCGAACGCGGCGATGCGCGCGAGATAGGCCTCGGCATCGGCGCGCGTCTTCACCGGATGCTGCGAATTGAGAAACTCGGGGATTCCCGTGATCGCGCCGTCCTGCTGGCTGACGGTGTAAGGTGACGGGCCGCCGAGCAAGCCATCAGAACCGTCATTGTTGTAAACGAATTTGCGGCCGATCTGCGCGCTTTCCGCGGCGTAATCGAGCGTGCCGATCTGCGCTGCCTCAGCCGTATTGAGGCGCGATTTGTCGAGGCGGGCGATGCGCGAGCGGATATTGTCGATTTCGCTCGCCCATTGCGGATTGATGCCCGGGCCGCTGCTGTCGAGCTTGGCACGCAGATCGGCGTTGCGTCCGGTATCGAGGCCCAGGCTCGTCGCATATTGCGGGTTCAGCCGCAGCAGCTCCTGCCCCGCCTGGTCGAGCAAGGCACGCGCCGGGCTCTTTACAGGCTTGACCCGGCCATGTCGGCGAACGGCGGCGGCGGCCGGGCTGACCAATGCAGTCGCGGCAGCAAGTCCGCTCAAGGCTTCACGGCGTGTGGTCATGGCAACAAATCTCCCAGATTACATCGAGTCGAGCAGACCCTTGATCGGCACGAAAGCGAAGGCGACGCTCGAATCCGCAACGCCATAAGGCATGAAAAGATCGCCACCGACGCGGATTGCGCCACAGGTGTAAACGACGTTGGGCACGTACCCTTCGCGGTCTTCGTCCGCCGCCGACAGGATCGGCTCGAACGTCCGACCGAGCGCCTTCGACGGATCATTCTTGTCGAGCAGCGCCGCACCGATCGAATATTTGCGCATCGCGCCGACGCCGTGCGTCAGCAGCAACCAGCCCTCGTCGAGCTCGATCGGCGCACCGCAATTGCCCATCTGGACCAGTTCCCATGGAAAGCGCGGACCCATGATCAGGGTGCCTTCGTCATCCCAGGTGGCGAGGTCGTCAGACTGGAGCAGGTATAGATTTTCCCCATCCTGCCGCCCGACCATCATATACTTGCCGTTCACCTGACGCGGGAACGGCGCCATGCCCTTGTTGCGCGCCGCGCGACCCTGCATCGGCACCAGATCGAATTTGTGAAAGTCCTTGGTGTGGAGCATCTCCGACTGGATTTCGCGCCCTGAATAGGCGGTGTAGGTGCCGATCCATTCGTCATCGCCATTGTCGTGCGTGAAATGCGTCAGCCGCAAGTCCTCCAGGCCATTGCGCTGGGCGGCGGTGACCGGAAACAGTACGGTGCCCGACAAAGTGCTGTCGTCATTGCGGCGGATCGTCACCGGACCCTCGAAATCCTCGCCCAAATGACCATGCGAATTCGCGGCGGTGGCAAAGGGCGGCTGCGGCATCAACTGGATTTCGCGCTCGCTGACAATGCCTTCGCGAAACGCGACCGAAGAGATGTGCCCCTCGCCGACCGCGCGCAGCGACATGACGAATCGCATGCTGCCCGGCGCGAGGCCGCTCTGGTCGGGATGGCGCGTAATGCTCGGGTTCATCAGCGCGGCGGCGGCGTAGCTGTATTCATGGCAAAGATAAGCGCCGATCAGCAGGCGCTTCTCCTCGCGCACGCCCGATCCGTCGATGTCCCATTCCTCCGCGACTTGGGCAAAGCGGTGGAGGAACACTTTCTGGGTCTGCCAGTGACGCATGCCGAAATCGCGCTGAACGATTGCCAGCTCGGCACGCGCGGTGCGCATGTCCATCGCGCGGACGGCATCGAAAATACGCTTGGTCCGGTCACGCTCAGGGGTGCGCGGCAGGTGAAACGGACGCACGACGACGCGCGAAGGGTCTGCCCGCAATTTCAGTGGCGGCTGGTGGATTTTGAGCATCGCCGCCTTGGTGGCGGATTGTTACGCAGCCGCCAAGTGCAAAGCGCGCTTTTCGCGTGGCATGATCGCCGCCATCGCCTGCGCGGCGAGGTGAAACGACAGGATCGATTCGGCGCCGCGGTTGCGGTTGACCGAAGTCGGATGCAAGCCATCGAAACATTCGCCGGTCGCCGGGTCCGCCAGCGGCTCGCCGACATCGTTGTCGCCGAGATACCAGCGCCACGCCGCCAGAGCGCGTTCGCGCCACTTGCTGTCGCCGCTGACCGCTAGCGCGGCAGCGCACGCATCGATCGTCGCCCAGGCTTCGAGCGGCTGCTGATCGAACGGCAGCGGCTCGGCGTACGGACGACCGAAGCTTTCATGACCGACCGGACGGTAAAGCCCGCGTTCCGACGTCTGCTTGTCGCAAATCCAGTCCAAGGTCGCGAGGCCGGTTTGCACCAGATCGTCGCGGTCGAGCACGCGTCCCGCCTCGATCAGCGCTTCGGGCAGGCGGCAGTTGTCATAAGCGAGAACGATTTCGAACCACGCCCAATCGGGCCGGCGCTCGGCGGCGACTAGGGCGGCGAGCTCGCCGGCGAATCTGTCGATCAGCTGGCGGGTGAAATGATGGTCGGCGACGCGCAGCACGGCCGCGCCGCCAAGGATGATGAACGCGCGTGCATGGATCGAATCGATTGTTGCGGCGCTGGGCAGCGCCTGTTCGTACAGGCCCATCGCCCATTCGCGCAGGCCGGGATCGTCAGACTCCGAGGCGGTGACACCCAAGGCCCATATCGTGCGGCCGACGCTGTCTTCCGATCCGCGATCTTCCAGCCAGCGGCGATCATAGGCCATAAAGTTGCGGAAGGTGCTGAGGTCCCGGTTCCATGCGCCATCGACGAAGCCGGCATAGGTGGCGAGCCATTTGGCGCGCTTGTCCGCATCGATCCCGGTCGCACGCACCGCCCACATCAGCGCGCGGGCATTGTCGTCGATGCAGTAACCATGCGCCCGGTCCGGAATGCTCAGCTTGGAATGCTGGAACATGCCGG
This sequence comes from uncultured Sphingomonadaceae bacterium, assembly GCA_964246315.1. Lineage (GTDB taxonomy): Bacteria > Pseudomonadota > Alphaproteobacteria > Sphingomonadales > Sphingomonadaceae > Sphingomonas_O. Next base: position 11,967 of record CAXTPT010000030.1, read on the forward strand.
TGTCGTCGGTCATCCGGTCGATCGCCGCGATGCCGATGGGGCGCGCGCCGGTGGAGGCGACATGGGGCACCACCGGGTGACGCGTCTCCATTCCTTGGAACGCCGCGACCGAAGCCTCGGCCAGGCGCGGCCAGATCATGGTCCGGCCCAAGGCATAGGTTCGCGCGGACAGCGTCGCCATTTTCGCCGGGTCGGACAGCAGGCCGCCGATCGTTTCGGCGAGCGCCGCGCTGTCGCCAAACGGGACGAGTTCGCCGACGCCATCGGCCAGCAGCTCGCGCGCATGGACATAAGGTGTCGACACGACGACCTTGCCCAGTCCGACGGCATAAGCGAGCGTGCCCGACGTGACCTGCGCGGGGTTGAGGTAAGGCGTGACGTAGATATCGGCGGCGGCGATATAATCGAGCAGCGCGTCGGTTTCGGCGAAGGTGTCGATAAAGCAGACGTTGCCGGCGACGCCGAGGTCTGCGCTCTGCGCGATCAGCCGCTCGCGATAGGCCTCGCCTTCATGCGCGACGAGATTTGGATGCGTCGCGCCGAGCACGACGTACAGCGCATCGGGATGCGCTTGCGCGATCGCCGGCATCGCCGCGATCATGTTCTCGATCCCCTTGCCTGGCGACAGCAGGCCAAAGGTGAGGATCACAGGGCGCTCGGCAAAGCCGAAATTCGGCTTCATCGTTGACGTGTCGGCAAATGGGCGGTCGGGAATGCCGTGCGGAATGACGGCAATCTGTTCGGGCCGCGCGCCATAGGTCGACACAAGCAGATCACGGCCCAGCGTGCTCATGACGATCAGCCGCGCGGAGCGCTCGACCAGCCGTTCCATCACGCGGCGTTGATCGGGGTTGGGATCGGACAAAACGGTGTGAACATGCGTCGCGACCGGCAGGTCGACCTGATCGAGCAGATGAAGGATATGTTCGCCCGCTGCACCGCCAAAGATGCCATATTCGTGCTGCAGCCAGACCATCTCGGCACCCGACGCAGTGATGGACTGCGCAGCGGCGGAATAGCTGACCTTGTCGTCCTGATCGATCGTCCCGGCGACCTCCGGCGGAAAATCATAGCTTTCAACCCGGTCGTTCATCGCCCAGACGTCGATCGCCACATTGGGGAACCTGTCCCGCATGGCGTTGTAGATGTCGAATGTGAATGTTGCGATGCCACACAGGCGGGGCAGGTAGTTGCCGATCAGAGCGATCTTGCGCGGGGCCGACTGATCCGGACCGAAAACCCTGGAAAACTGCCCCATGTTCACATCGCGCATCAACAACAACCTTTCGCGTGCATGAACGAAGGATTCGTCAAACCGTTCCGCGATGCTGCACCGCACAACGATTTGACGCAAGTGGAAAGCATTGGGGAGTGGCTGGAACTGCGCGACCGTCCGGTTCATTGGGGCCTAGTGGAGAGCCAATTGCCAACTGATTCGCCGCGCTTGAACCTCGCGCCCCTCAAGCTGCATGTGCCCGAGCCGAAATACCGCCCGGGTGACGACGCCGATTTTTCGGACATTGGCATATTGCCCGCCGGTGCTACGCCGCGGCCCGACAGTGCGGCCCGGGCGGGAGACATGCGCGAGATGGTCTATGGCCTGGTGCGCGTGCTCGACGATGATGCCCGGGCGGTCGGCCCCTGGGATCCGCGGCTGTCGCCCGATACGCTCAGGAGGATGCTCCGCGCGATGGCGCTGACCCGCGCGTTCGACAGCCGGATGTTCCGGGCGCAGCGTCAGGGCAAAACCAGCTTCTACATGAAATCAACCGGTGAGGAGGCGGTGTCGATCGGCGCGGCTTTCGCGCTGCAGCGCGACGACATGTGCTTTCCGAGTTACCGTCAGCAAGGCATCCTGATCAGCCGCGACTGGTCCATCGTCGATATGATGAACCAGATCTATTCGAACAAGGCCGACCGGCTGAAGGGCCGCCAGCTGCCGATCATGTATTCGACGATTGAAGGATCGTTCTTTTCGATCAGCGGCAACCTCGCCACGCAATATCCGCAGGCGGTCGGCTGGGCGATGGCCTCGGCGGCGAAGGGCGACACGCGTATCGCCGCCACCTGGTGCGGCGAAGGATCGACCGCGGAGGGCGATTTCCACTCCGCCTGCATGTTCGCAACGGTTTACCGCGCGCCGGTGATCATGAACATCGTCAACAATCAATGGGCGATCAGCTCGTTCGCCGGCTTTGCGGGCGGCGAGGCGACGACCTTTGCCGCGCGCGCCGCGGGCTATGGCATCGCCGGGCTGCGCGTCGACGGCAACGATCCGCTCGCCGTCTATGCCGCCACCGCATGGGCCGCGGAGCGCGCACGCACCAACAACGGCCCGACGCTGATCGAACATTTCACTTACCGCGCCGAAGGCCATTCGACCTCGGACGATCCAAGCGCGTACCGCTCGGCCGACGAGGCGACCAAATGGCCGCTCGGCGATCCGATCGCGCGCCTACGCGACCACCTTATCGGTCTCGGCGAATGGTCGCTCGAACAGCAAGCAGCGCAGGACAAGGACCTCGCCGAAACGGTCAAGACGGCGCAGAAGGAGGCGGAGAAGAACGGCATTCTCGGCCACGGCATGCATCAGAGCTTCGATACGATGTTCGACGAGGTGTTTGAGGAGCTGCCCTGGCACCTGGTCGAGCAGCGCGAACAAATGCGCGCCGAACGCGCCGCCTCCGGCATCCGGGAAGGCGCCTGATGCCGGTGATGAACATGATCGAGGCGATCAATTCGGCCATGGACGTTGCGCTGTCGCAGGATCCCAACGTCACCGTGCTGGGCGAGGACATCGGCTATTTCGGGGGCGTGTTTCGCGCCACTGCCGGGCTGCAGGCGAAGCACGGCAAGACGCGGGTGTTCGACACGCCGATCAACGAATGCGGCATCATCGGCGTCGCGGTGGGGATGGCGGCGTACGGCTTGCGCCCGATCCCTGAAATCCAGTTTGCCGACTATATCTACCCCGGCCTCGACCAATTGGTCAGCGAAGCCGCGCGTTTGCGCTACCGCTCAGCGGGCGAATTCCCGATGCCGATCACCGTGCGCACGCCGTTCGGCGGCGGCATCTTCGGCGGGCAAACGCACAGCCAGTCGCCCGAGGCGATGTTCACTCACATTTGTGGGATCAAGACGGTCATCCCTTCGAACCCGTACGACGCCAAGGGGCTGCTGCTCGCGGCGATCGCCGACAATGATCCGGTGGTCTTCTTCGAGCCCAAGCGCATTTATAACGGCCCGTTCGACGGGCATTACGACCGTCCGGTCCAGCCCTGGGCCAGATTTGCCGAAGCCGAGGTGCCCGAAGGCCACTACACCGTGCCGCTGGGCAAGGCGGCGGTCGTTCGCGAAGGCAGCGACCTGACGGTTCTGACCTATGGCACGATGGTTCATGTCGCGCTCGGTACGGTCGAGGAAAAGGGTGTGGATGCCGAAGTCATAGACCTGCGCACGCTCCTCCCGCTCGATATCGAAGCAATCGAAGCGAGCGTGAGGAAGACCGGTCGCTGCGTCATCGTTCACGAAGCGACGCGGACGTCGGGCTTCGGCGCCGAATTGGCCGCGCTGGTGCAGGAACGCTGCTTCTACCACCTCGAAGCCCCCGTCGAACGCGCCACCGGGTTCGATACGCCTTACCCGCACAGTCTCGAATGGGCCTATTTTCCGGGTCCGTTCCGCATCGGCACGGCGATCGACAAGGTGATGCGGGGCTAGGTTTATCGCCCCTGCGATCGCCACCGCTTGATCACGCGGGTTATGATGTCTTCCTCCGCCCCCGCCTGGGTCCACAATTCGGAGAATAGCGGGTCAGTCGAGGCCGGCCGCTTATGCTCGTCGAGATTGTCGAATGCGACACGGACCGGCACCGCGACGCCTTCGCCGCAGATGATCGCCTCGCGGTTTCTCAGTGCCGGGATGGTGTCGAGAAAGCCCTTGGCGCCTTCGGGCATCGCCGCCTTGACGAACGCCTGATCCCGCTCGTTGTTGAGGCGCATGGCGATGATCGTGCCGCATTGCGACAGCACCCCTTCGGCCAGATCCGAAGGCCGCTGCGTGATCAGCCCGAGCGACACGCCATATTTGCGGCCTTCCTTGGCAATGCGTCCCAGGATCTTGCCGACCGCCGAGGCATGCGCGGTGCGCTCGCTGGGGACGTAGCGGTGCGCTTCCTCGCACACCAGCAGCACGGGGCGCTGCGGCTCGTTGCGCGACCAGATGGCATAATCGAACACCAGCCGGCTAAGCACCGCGACCACCACCGAGGTGATGTCCGAAGGCACGCCCGACACGTCGACGATCGAGATCGGCTTGCCGTCGCCGGGCAGGCGGAAGATACGGCCAAGGAACGACGCCATAGTATCGGCGACGAGCATGCCTGAGAACATGAAGCTGTAGCGCGGGTCCGACTTGATCTCGTCGATCTTTGACTTCAGCCGAATATACGGCGCGTTGTCGCCGCCGGCCTTGTCGAGCTTGCCCATTTCCGCGGAAATATTCGCGGTCAGGTCGCTCAGCAGATAGGGGATCGGCGAATCGACGGTGAGCTTCGAAATGCCCTCCGCCACGCGGCTCTTGCTCTTGGCGTAAAGCAGGCATTTGGCGAGGATATCCGCGTCGCACTGCCGTTCCGACCCTTGCGTCGTCAGGAACACTTCGCAATGTTCCTCGAAATTCATCAGCCAGTAGGGCATGGCCAGGTTGGTGACGTCGAACAGCGCGCCATTGCCGCGGAACGCCGCCGAATATTCGCCGTGCGGGTCGATCATGACGATGTGACCCTGCGGCGCGAGCTCGCAGATGCGGTGGAGGATCAGCGCGGCGGCGGTGGACTTGCCGGTGCCGGTCGACCCGAGCAGCGCGAAATGCTTGCCGAGCATCGTGTCGATGAACAGCGCGCCGCGGATGTCCCGCGTCGGATAGACGTTGCCGATCTCGATATGCGGCCGGTCCTCGGCGGCATACATCTGCTTCATATCGTCGCTGGACACGGGAAACACTTCGCAGCCCGGCTGCGGGTAGCGCGTCACGCCGCGGCGAAATTTATACACGCGGCCGGTCAGCCGCTCCTCATCGCCTTCGCCGAGGAAGTCGAGGCTGGCGTCGAACTGGCCGGGACTCAGCGGATCGGCGCGCAACGACCGCAGATTGGCCATCAGCCAGGTGCCGCCGACCTTGACCTTGACCTGGCTGCCGACCTGCCCGCCCATCGCCAGACACGGATCGAGAGCATGTTCGAGCCGCGCGACAAGCGCGGCATCGAGGCGGCATTGCGAGGCGAAGCCCGAAATCTCGGTGATCTGCCCGATCGGGCACCGCGCCAGGGCCGCATCGCCCGCGCCGTCACCTCTCGATGCGGATGGCCCCGCCATGGCCGGGCCGCCGGTATAGTCCATCATCGTCTCCGCGCTTGACGATCTGCATAGGGCAGGGCGGTTAGGAAGCGGTTACGCCCGCCGCGCGAAAATCGCTCCGGCCGCCCAGCCCAGGCCGATCGACAACAACACCGCGGCCAGGCCATAAGCCAGCGGCTGGCGGGCCGCGGCCACGGTCACAAAGCGCTCGAACCCCGATTTACGCACCTCGATGATCCGTTCGGCGGCGGCGACGACCTTGCCGTCGCGGATCAGGAAGGTTTCGGCGGTGTAGCGCCCCGTCGGCACCCGCGGCGGAATGGTGACCCGGGCGCGGTAGAGGACATCCTCGCTGATTTCGACCGCGCCGGGTTTGGCCGCGTAATAGCCGCCGCGCCGTTTCAGATCCACATAGCCCGTCTCGAAGCGCAGCCGCTCCTCGGGCGAGGCGGCGGTGGCGGGGGACAGTTGCAAATTGCCGAGACCCAATTCGTAAATCGCGGCCGTCTTGGCATCGACGATCTGCTTGAGCGGCCGCGACGAGGCGACCGCATAAAAGCTCGGCGCCGAACGGAATCGCGCACTGCCGGCATTCGCCCAGATCAGGCCGGCGAACTTCTGTTTTTCGCGAACGAGGATCGACTGGGTCGGCCCCTTGACCACCACCGCTACGTCGACCCGCTCGTCAGGCACCCGCCCCTGCGGATAAAGGATCGCGCCGAACAGCAGTAGGTCGGCGCCGGTAAAACTGGTGACGATGTTGATCGCACGCTGCGACACGTCGGGCACCAGCACCGGTTCGCGCGCGCCGACGAGCAGCAGCGCCATCACGGCAGGCAGGCGCCGCTTCATCCCGTGCTCACCGAATAGATTTCGTCGGGACGAAAGCTGAGGCCGATCGCCAGCCGCAGCGCCACCAGCAGCACGATCGACGCGAGGATCAGGCGCAGATAATCGGGCCGGAACTTGCTCGCGAAGCGCGCGCCGAACTGGGCTCCGACGACGCTGCCGACCAGTAGCAGCGCGGCGAGGACGATGTCCACCGCATGTGTCGTCAGCGCATGCACCAGCGTGGTGGCGGCGGTAACGAACACGATCTGGAACAGCGAGGTGCCGACCACGACGCGCACCGCCATGCCCAGCAGATAGACCATCGCCGGCACCAGGATGAAGCCGCCGCCGATCCCCAGCAGCACCGTCAGCACACCCGTCGCAAAACCGAGCAGCAGCGGCGCGAGTGGTGAAATGTACAGCCCCGAAGCGTAGAATCGCCACCGCCCGGGCAATGCGGCAACCAGCGGATGGTGCCGCCGCTTGGCCGCCGGGAGCGCTTCGCCGCGGCGTTGCGCCAGGATCGACAGGATCGCCTCGCGCGCCATCAGGCTGCCGATCGAGCCGAGCAGGATGACGTAGATCAGCGCGATGGCGACGTCACCCTGCCCGCTCGCCTGCAGCCAGGCGAACAGCGCCGAGCCGGCAATCGCCCCCAGCACGCCTCCGGCGACGAGCATCCCCCCCATATGCACGTCGACCCCGCCGCGGCGGTAATGCGCGATCGCCCCCGACACGCTGGCACCGGTCACCTGGCTCGCGGCGGAGGCGGCGGCGACGGTCGGCGGAATGCCGTAGAAGATCAGCAAGGGCGTCGTCAGAAATCCGCCGCCGACGCCGAACATGCCCGATAACAGGCCCACCGCCGCGCCCAGCAGCACGATGACCAGCGCATTGACCGAAAGGTCCGCGATCGGAAGGTAGATGTGCATGGCGTCCGCCCGGCGTAACCGAGGCGGCGAGGCAACGCCAGCAAGGCTCGCGCGTTCCTTCGCCATGATCCGCAAGCTCAAATCGGGCGAGTATCGCCTCTATTCGAAAAAGCTCGACCCGGACACCGGCAAACGCCGCAATCTCGGCACCTTTTCCAGCCGCGCGGCCGCCGAAAAGCACGAAAAGGATGTCCAGTACTTCAAGCGGCACTGATCCTCCCAACTCCCTTCGTCAGTCCCGCGAAGGCGGCAGTCCATCTGCTCTTCGATCAGCGCTTGGCGGGATCAGCAGTCGGGCCCCTACCTTCGCGGGGGTGACGGAGAGCGGTTGGCAAGGGGTGGTTCCCTGCACGGGCCCCTTGGCGTAAGCGAGGTGGATGTCCGACGAATTCTACCGCATGAAGCGGCTGCCGCCTTATGTCATCGCCGAGGTCAATGCGATGCGGGCGGAGGCACGCGCGCGCGGCGAGGACATCATCGATCTGGGCATGGGTAATCCCGATCTGCCGCCCCCCGCGCACGTCATCGCCAAGCTGTGCGAGGTCGCGCAAAAGCCCGATGCGCATGGCTATTCGGCATCGAAGGGTATTCCCGGGCTGCGCCGTGCCCAGGCCAATTATTATGCCCGCCGCTTCGGCGTCGAAGTCGATGCCGACCGCGAAGTCGTCGTCACCATGGGGTCGAAGGAAGGGCTCGCCAGCCTCGCCACCGCGATCACCGCGCCGGGCGATGTCGTGCTCGCGCCCAACCCCAGCTATCCGATCCACACCTTCGGCTTCATCATCGCCGGCGCGACGATCCGCAGCGTGCCGACCACGCCCGACGAAGCGTATTTCGAGTCGCTCGACCGCGCGATGAAGTTCACCGTTCCGCGCCCGTCGGTGCTGGCGGTCAACTATCCTTCGAACCCCACCTCGGAAACGGTCGACATCGGCTTCTACGAACGGCTCGTCGCCTGGGCGCGCGAGCACAAGGTATGGATCATCTCCGATCTCGCTTATTCCGAGCTTTATTATGACGGCAAGCCGACCGTCTCGATCCTGCAGGTCAAGGGCGCCAAGGACGTCGCGATCGAATTCACTTCGCTCAGCAAGACCTATTCGATGGCCGGGTGGCGGATCGGCTTCGCCGTCGGCAACCCGCAGCTCATCGCCGCGATGACGCGCGTCAAATCCTATCTCGATTACGGCGCCTTCACCCCGATCCAGGCCGCCGCCTGCGCCGCGCTCAACGGCCCGCAGGATATCGTCGAGAAGAACCGCGCGCTCTACCATCACCGCCGCGACGTGCTGGTCGAAAGCTTCGGGCGCGGCGGCTGGGACATCCCGGCCCCGCCCGCCTCGATGTTCGCCTGGGCGCCGCTGCCGCCGGCGGTCGCGCATCTCGGCAGCCTCGAATTTTCGAAACAGCTGCTGACCCATGCCGGCGTCGCGGTCGCGCCGGGGGTGGGCTATGGCGAGGATGGCGAGGGCTTTGTCCGGATCGCCTTGGTCGAGAACGAGCAGCGCATCCGCCAGGCGGCACGCAACGTGAAGAAATATCTCCAGTCGATGGGCGTCAATGTCGCCGGACAGTCGCGCGGCTGACCGCGCGACGCTTGAGGCGCGCTGGCTGATGCTGACGCGCGAGGAAATGCCGGTGATCGCGCGCGAGCGCGGCTGGCCGGTATTCGCCGACCATTGTTTCCAGCGCCTGTTGCTCGACAATGCCTGTGGCGGGCGATGGTATGATCATGTTGCTGGCCGGCCGGCGTACCGCCACGCCGATACCGCAATCCTCATCGCCGCCATAGGGCTTGGCGAGCAGGCGCTGGCCGGCCGCGCCGACCTCGCCGCGCTGAACGCCCGCTCGCTCGCCTGGCGGCGCTAGAGCTCGTCCACCTCGTCGACATCGTCGTCATCGTCGACCAGGTCGTGCTCGTCGACATCGTCTTCGAGATGTTCTTCAAGCGCTTCCTGGATCAGATCGAGCTGTTCGTAGGTCGCTTCGAATTCGAGCGTCTGGCCGTCCTCGTCCTCGACATGCAGCGTGTACACGTCATCCGGTGATTTGGTGATCGTGAAGCTGTTGAGCGTGGCCATTGGTAATCTCCTTCGGAAATGCGCAACGCCGCGCCCGCCTTTCGGTTTCCGAGCGCGACCGTCAGACGGACGGAAGACAACATTTCTTGACTTTTTGGCTAGCGCGACTAGGTAAAATCATCCCGCTCCCGGCAGTACGTCTTGAGGCGCCGAAAGGCAGATATCATCTCAAGGCCGAGCCCGGGGGCCTTTTTATTTCGGACCATGGCCCATGCCCACCGCATTGGTGATCGACGGCGCCTACTTTTTGCGCCGCTTCAAATGGTCATTCCCGGCGTTGGATGCCGCCGATCCTACCAAAGTCGCATTCGCCGTAGGATGGATGGCATATTGGCATTTGCATCTTCGCATTCGGCCGAAGTTGATGGAGCGGGCAGCGCAACACGCGATGTTCGAGCCAGCAGAAGATCCTGAGTTATACCGGATTTTCTTTTATGATTGCCCGCCCCTTCTCAAAAAACTTCACCATCCGGTATCGGGCAAGGCGATCGACCTGTCGAAAACGGATGAGGCCAAATTTCGTTTATCTGTCCATTATGAGCTTCAAAAGGTCAGAAAGGTCGCGCTTCGATTGGGGCGCCTGAATGATGACTCCGAATGGCGTCTTCGTCCCGCTACGACCAAGCGTCTCTTGGGTGCCGGTGCCGGTCCCCTGACGGACGATGATTTCGAGATCGACACCAAACAGAAGGGCGTCGACATGAAGCTCGGCTTGGATGTTGCCTCGATGGCATTCAAGCGGCAGGTCGATCAGATCGTTTTGGTGGCGGGTGATGCTGACTTCGTTCCCGCAACGAAACTTGCGCGGCGTGAAGGGATCGATGTGGTTTTGGACTCCATGGGCGGCACTCCCGCTAAGGACCTGCTTCAACATGTAGATGGCGTTCGAAGCTGTAGAATGCCTGAAGCACCGGCACGATGATCGTCGGCATGCAGATTCCCGGCCATATCGACCCGGTGGTGACGCCGCGGGTTCCGGCGCCGCGCGCGGACGGACTGATCGACCTGGTCGGCCTGTCGCGGCCCGAGTTGCGTGCCGCGCTCGAAGCGGCGGGACTTGACGTCAAGGCGGCAAAGCTGCGCGCCAAGCAGATCTTCCACTGGATCTACAATCGCGGCGTCACCGATTTCGCGCTGATGACCGATATCGCCAAGGCGCAGCAGCCCTGGCTTGCCGAACGCTTCGTGATTGGCCGCCCCGAAGTCGTCGAGGCGCAGGTTTCGACCGATGGCACGCGCAAATGGCTGCTGCGCGGAGTGGGTGGGGACGACGGCTCGCAGGATTACGAGATGGTGTTCATCCCCGATGCCGATCGGGGCACCCTGTGTGTGTCGAGCCAGGTCGGCTGCACGCTCAATTGCCGCTTCTGCCACACCGGTACGATGCGTCTCGTGCGCAACCTGACGGCCTCGGAAATCGTCGGCCAGGTGATGCTCGCCCGCGACTCGCTGGGCGAATGGCCGAGTTCGGTCGACGGTCGCCTGCTCACCAATATCGTCATGATGGGCATGGGCGAGCCGCTCTACAATTTCGAGAATGTCCGTGACGCGCTGAAAGTGGTGATGGACGGGGACGGCCTCGCTTTGTCCAAGCGCCGCATCACCCTCAGCACCTCGGGCGTCGTGCCGATGATGGCGCGCGCGGGCGAGGAGATCGGCGTCAACCTCGCCGTCTCGCTCCACGCGGTGACCAAAAACGTGCGCGACGAGATCGTCCCGCTCAACCGCAAATACGGCATTGAGGAATTGCTCGAGGCCTGCGCCAATTATCCCGGCGCGAACAACGCCCGGCGCATCACCTTCGAATATGTCATGCTCAAGGACAAGAACGACAGCGACGCCGACGCGCACGAACTCGTCCGGCTGATCAAGGCGTATAAGCTGCCCGCCAAGGTCAATCTGATCCCGTTCAACCCCTGGCCCGGCGCGGCGTATGAATGTTCGACGCCCGAGCGCATTCGCGCGTTCAGCAGCATTGTGTTCGAAGCGGGCATCTCCGCGCCCGTGCGGACACCACGCGGGCGGGATATCGACGCGGCGTGCGGGCAGCTGAAGACCGCGGCCGAGAAGAAATCGCGCGCCGAACTCGATTGGCTGGCCGAGGAGAAGCAGGCGGCACTGAACTGATCGCTTTCACGCGATCAGGAGATGACCCATAATCGGACAGTGACACTGGCGGGCAATATCGGCTATCGGCACGAGCGCTAGGAGATTGACATGAAATCGATTGCTGGGTTCGCCACGTTTGCCGCTGTCGCCGCCACTGCCGTCCCGGCGAACGCGGCGATCTCGCTAGCTGATGCCTTTGCTACGCCCGGCTTCACCTTTGGCATCGGCACGGGCGGTGCCGGTTTCACGGCATTCGCGAATTCCTACACATCCTGTTTCGGCAGCCCGGACTTTCGTTGCGCGACCAATGCGGGAAACAACACGGTCCCGGTAATCGGTAAATACTCTGGCGCCGGGTCCTACAGCTTCGGCACACCCAATGTGCCGAACAATCTGCTGTTTTTGCATCCCGGTCCGAATGCTGGCGAAGATGCGATCCTGCGTTTCACCGCATCCGCTTCGCAAACCTACAGCCTGACAGGCGGTTTCGTTCGGGTCGATGCCTCGAACGGTTCGGGCAATGGCGTCCAGGGCAGCGTTTATGCCACCACTGGCGGCGTCACGTCGCAGCTCTTCACGGGCACCGTGACCCCCACCTCTTACCTCAACAACGCTTTTTTCAACAATGTGCGTGTTACGCTGAACCCCGGGGATACGCTTGACTTCGTTGTGAACAGCCGTGGCGATTTTAATTACGACAGCACCGGGCTGGGCGGCGTGATCTTGGCGGTCCCGGAACCCGCGCAATGGGCGCTGTTGATCAGCGGCTTTGGCGTCATCGGTGGCGTCGCGAGATCGCGTCGTCGTCAGCGGGTCTCGGTCAGCTTTCAGGCCGGGTAATCGAGGCAGCGGGTCCAGTGCGTCGAGCCAGGCAATCATAGCAAAAACGGGCGGAAGTTGCCTCCCGCCCGTTCGATTGCGTGAAGAAATGGAGAATTAGGCCGCCTTTTTCTCTTCCGCGACGATCTCCAGCGTCGGCTGCGTGCCGCCGATGGCGACCTTGCGCGGCTTCATCGCCTCGGGGATCTCGCGGACCAGGTCGATGGTCAGCAGCCCGTCGGCGAGCGACGCGCCCTTGACCTGAACATAATCGGCGAGTTCGAAACGCCGCTCGAAGGCGCGTAGCGCGATGCCGCGGTGGACGAAGTTGCGGTCCTCGTCATTCGCCGCCTTCTTGGCGGTGACGATGAGCAGGTTCTGCTGCGCGGTCAGTTCGATCTCGTCCTGCTTGAAGCCGGCCACGGCGAGCGTGATGCGATAGGCATCCTCGCCCTGCCGCTCGATGTCGAAGGGCGGATAATTGTCGGTCGCGCTGGTGCGCGCGGCGCCTTCGAGCACGTCGAACAGACGGTCGAAGCCGATTGCGGAACGGCGATAGGGGGTGAAGTCGAAACGGTCTCGCATTGCACAGTCCTTTCAAAAGCAACTAACGGGGCCGGACCCGCATTCGGCATCCGGCCTGACGGGGAGATGGGAAGCGTTTTGACGGCTTCAAGCCCTTTTTTGTGTAGCGAAAACAGCGGCGTGACGGCGATCCTCCTCGCGGGCGAGCGCCCCGGCGGCGACCCCTTTGCGATGGCGATGGGCGTGTCCGCCAAGGCGCTGATCCCGGTCGGCGGGGTGCCGATGGGCGAGCGTGTCGCGCGGGTTTTGACGAGTCATTCCGCAGTCGCCCGCGTGCGTGCGTTCGGCACGCCAATGCTGACGGAGCTGGGCGGCATTGCGATCGAACCCAGCGCGGCGAGCATCGCCGCGACCTTGCGCCCGCTGGTGGCAATGCTGGACGGGCCGCTGCTCGTCACCACCGCCGATCACGCGCTGCTCACCGCCGGGATGCTCGACAACTTCATCGCCGGGGCCCGCGGCAGCGATCTTGCCGCCGGGCTGGTTGAGCAGCGGGTGTTCGCGCCCGCCTTTCCGGACAACCGCCGCACCTGGCTCAAATTCCGCGGCGGCGCCTATTCGGGCGCCAACCTGTTCTGGATCGGCAGCCGCGCCGTTCTCCCGCTGATCGAACGCTGGGCGGCGGTGGAGCAGCAGCGCAAGCGCGGCCGCGCGCTGATCGGCGCGTTCGGACCATTATTACTGGCGGGCGTAGCGTTGCGGCTGCTCACTCTCGATGGCGCCCTCGCGCGGCTCGGACGACGCTATGGTGCTTCCCTGCGTGCGGTGCGCCTGCCCCAGCCCGAAGCGTGTATCGATGTCGACAAGCCCGCCGACCTCGTAATCGCCGAGCAAATTCTCGCGGCCCGCCAGCAAAATTCCGTTCGCCCTGAGCTTGTCGAAGGGCCGTCCTTTTCTCCGTCCGGCACGAGCGCGGATGGAAAGGAAGGACCGGGCTGCGACAGGCTCAGCCCAACCGGTTTTGGGGCTGGGCAACCTTGAAGAGAATTGCCTTCCTCTACAATCACGACGCCCCGCATCAGGTCGCGCACCTTGCGGGCACGATGGCCGCGCTGGTGCTGAACCATGACGTCGACGTCACCGCGCTCGTCGCCCGCCCCGCCGCCGAAACGGTTGCGCGGCAATTGAGCGGCGCGGCAGAAACCGAGATCGAGTGGCGACGCATTGGCCCGTCCCCGGCCGCGGCCAAACTCGCGCCGCTGCTCGACAAGCTTTTCCCCTTCAGCCGCCTGATGACGCTGCGTGCGAACATGGCGCTATTCGCCACCTTCGACGCGATCGTCTCGTCCGAGCGCACCTGCCTGCGCATCAAGCGCCGATTGGGCACGCGCAGCCCCGAAATGATCTACGTCCCGCACGGCTCGGGTGACCGCAACGTCGCGCATCACCCGGCATTGGCGGAGTTCGACCTGCATCTCGTGTCGGGCCGAAAACTGGTCGATGTCGGCCTCGAATTCCATGTCATGCGCCCGGACAATTGGCGCATCACCGGCTATTCGAAATTCGACGGGGTCGATCTCGACGCGCGGCCAAATCTGTTCGCCAACAGCAACCCGGTGGTGCTCTACAACCCGCATTTCGATCCGCATCTGTCGTCGGTCTATGCGATGGGCGAGCAGGTGCTCGAGCTGTTCGCGCGCCGCCCCGATCTCAATCTGATCTTCGCGCCGCACGTGATGTACGGCCGCAAGCGCTGGCATTTTTCGCTGGAGTTCCGCACGCTCAACCGCCGTCGGGAGATTCCCGAGCGCTTCGCGCATCTGCCGAACATCCTGATCGACCTCGGTTCCGAAAAATCGATCGACATGACCTATACCCGCGCCGCCGACATCTATCTCGGCGACGTGTCGAGCCAGGTGTACGAATTCCTCGCCCGCCCGCGCGCGGCGATCTTCCTGCAAAGCCACGCGGTCGACTGGCGGACGCATCCCGATTATCAATTCTGGCACAATGGCGCGGTGGTGCAGGATGTCGCCGCGCTCGAAGCCGCGCTCGGTCGCTGGCAGCAGCTTGCCGCCGACTATCGCGATACGCAGCAGCGCCTGTTCGCCTACACCATCGACATGACCGGTGAGCCCGCCTCCGTCCGCGGCGCGCGCGCCATCGCCGATCATGTGCTGACGCCATGAGCGCGGGGCGGGGCATCGTCAGAAACCTGTCGCTGCTGCTCGGCGGCAAGACCGTCGCGGCGATCGTTTCGACGATCTACATCCTCATCGTCACGCGCGCGCTCGGCCCGGCGGGCTTCGGGGTGCTGGTGCTGGTCAACGGCTGGACGGTCACCGTCGGCGGCATCATCGCCTTTTCGGGGTGGCACGGCATCGTCCGCTACGGCGCGCAGGCCTTGGAGCGCGATGACCGGCCGCGGCTGGTCAGGCTGGCACGGTTCACGACCCTGGTCGAGCTCGGCTGCGGCCTGACCGCGATGGTGGTCGCCGCCACCTTTGCCGGCTTCGCCGCGCCCCGGCTGGGCATTCCCGGCGATCTCGTCTGGCTGACCCGGATCTACGCGCTGGCGATCTTCGCCAACATGCTGACCACGCCGGTGGGCATTCTTCAGCTGGCGGGGCGGTTCGATCGCCTCGCGCTGCACCCCGCATTGTCGCCCTCGGTGCGGCTCGCCGCGACGCTGATCGTGTGGTTCATGGGCGGCGGGATCGCGGGATACCTCTTCGCCTGGCTGATCAGCGCGATTTGCGAAGGCGCGTTCATGTGGCTGCTCGCCTGGCCGGTGTTTCGCGACATGCGCCGCGGCGAACCTCTAATCGGGCCGGTCGATACCACGCGGCGCGAAAATCCCGGCCTCGTCCGCTTCCTCGCCACCGCCAATGCCGATCTCACGCTGCGCGATATCGCCCCCAAGGCGGTGCCGCTGATCGTCGGCGCGATCCTCGGCCCCGCCGCGACCGGCATCTATTCGCTGGCGGTGCGCGCGGCGGTGATCCTGCAGCAGCCCGCGGTGCAATTGGCGCAGGCGAGCTATCCGGTGATCGCCAAGCTGCTCGCCGCCGGCGATGTCGCGCGCGCCCGGTCGCTCAGCTGGCGGACCAGCCTGGTGACGCTCGCCGTGTCGATTCCGCTGGTGCTGCTGCTCGCCTTCTTCTCGCGCCAGATTCTCGAAATCATGGGCGGCAAGGCGTTCGGCGCCGGCGCATTCGTCTTCGTGCTGCTGATGATCGGGCGTGCCGGGATGCTGGCGGCGGTGCCGTTATCCTCGCTGCTGCTGGCGATGGGCCGCACCACGGCGTCGATCGCGGTCAATATCGGCGTCAATCTGGTCAGCCTGCCGTTGCTCGTGTTCCTGCTGTCCGCGATCGGCCTGGCGGGGGCGGGCTGGTACGGCGCCGTCACCGGCATCGGCAGCTTCATCCTGCTCTCGTTGCTGTTAAGCCTTGGCAACACGCGCGCCCCCGTCCTACAGCCCGCGGCAGAGGTCGCCGCGGCGATCGAACCAACAGGACTCCGTGATGGCTGAATTCGCGCTCCCCGCTAACTCCAGGATCACGGGCAAGGGCCGCAAGCACCCCGCGCCCGAGGGGACGGCCAGGGCCAAATCGTTCAAGATCTACCGTTACGATCCCGATGCCGGCGAAAACCCGCGCTACGACCGGTTCGAGGTCGATCTCGACGATTGCGGCCCGATGGTCCTCGACGCCCTCATCAAGATCAAGGGCGAGCAGGATTCGTCGCTAACCTTCCGCCGTTCGTGCCGCGAAGGGATTTGCGGCTCCTGCTCGATGAACATCGACGGCCGCAACGGGCTCGCCTGCACCACCGCGATCGAGGACGTGAAGGGCGAGGTGCACATCACGCCCCTGCCGCACATGGACGTGATCAAGGACCTCGTCCCCGATTTCACCCATTTCTACGCCCAATATGCCTCGATCGAGCCGTGGCTGAAGACCAAGACGCCCGCGCCCAGCGGCAAGGAACGCCTGCAATCGCCCGACGACCGCGGCAAGCTCGACGGCCTCTACGAATGCATCCTGTGCGCCTGCTGTTCGACCGCGTGCCCCAGCTATTGGTGGAACAGCGACCGCTTCCTCGGCCCCGCGATCCTGCTCCAGGCCTATCGCTGGCTCGCCGACAGCCGCGACGAATATACCGGCGAACGGCTCGACGAGCTCGAGGACCCGTTCCGCCTGTACCGCTGCCACACCATCATGAACTGCGCCAACGTCTGCCCCAAGGGCCTCAACCCCGCCAAGGCGATTGCCGAGATCAAGAAGCTCGCCGTCGAACGCGCGGTGTGACCGGGCCGCAGGACGAACCGCACTTCATCTATCAAGCCGACCCCGACCATCCCGGCTGGTCGACCTGGGCGCTGCGTGACGAGACGCGGTTCAACGCCTTGCTCGGGAAGATGCTGGTGCGGCAGGACGGCGAACTCGCCCGCGTCCGCATGTTCCCCGAGCGCAAGCATTCGAACCTCGCCGACATCGTCCATGGCGCGATCACGCTCGGCTTCATCGACGTCTCGCTGTTCGCCGCCGCGCGCGTGTTCGGCTGCCTCGGCAGCGGGCCCGCGCTGACCCTCGATCTGTCGACCCAATTCATCGGCCCCGGCCAGCTCGGCCGCCCGCTCGATGCCGAGGTCGAGCTGCTGCGCGAAACGCGGCGGCTCGTGTTTCTGCGCGGACTTGTCCATCAGGATGCGGACAAGGTCGCCGCGTTCGCCGGAACGATCCGCATCCAGCGTTAAGCCGGCCCAAATGAAGCAACAGGCTTCGATTGTTGAATTGCTCACCCATTCGGGTTATATGCCGCTTTGCAAAAGTCGTGGGGTTCTGCCCTTCGTCGACACGAGGCCCGGCCGCTGCAAACGTGCCGGGCCTCCATCGTTTGGGGCGCAGCCTGCAAAACCGCGCCCCGCCCGTCGTGCTCTTACTTGGAGCGCGAGACCTCCACGATCTTGAGAATCAAGGTCGCAAAGGCAAACATCACCCCAAGGGCGATGCACGCATTTGCAAAAGTCATCAGGATTATTTGCTCCTTCGCTATGCGAGCAAACGCCCGTCCGTAACGGCATGGGCGCGTCGCCTTGGCGTCATAGCGGCGGAGGTTGGAGACTGGCTAGAGTAGCTAAGCCGCCGCACCCTCGCGCGCATAAATCTCACGATACGCCGACCGCAGCCCGACTTTGTCGATCTTTTCGGTACCCAGCTTGGGCAGCGGATCGTCCGAAAGCCAGATGCGCGCGGGAATCTTGAACACGGCCAGATGATCCTGCAGCCATGTGCGCAACTGCTCGGGGTCGAGCGTCTCGCCGTCCAGCGGGTGGACCACCGCCCCGGGCACTTCGCCCAGCCGCTCGTCGGGCAGGCCGAACACGCACGCCTCGCCCACCGCCCGATGTTCGTAGATCGCCGCCTCCACCTCCTGGCAGCTGATATTCTCGCCGCCGCGGATGATGATGTCCTTCTTGCGGTCGACGATGAACAGGTA
>CAXTPT010000031.1:0-29834 GCA_964246315.1 uncultured Sphingomonadaceae bacterium
CGCCGCCGCCAAGATGCGCCCCACTTCGTGGCGTTCTGCGCCCTCCGCGCTCTCTGCGTGAAATCCTTTTATGCCTGCGGCGCTCAGGTGCCGAGTTCGGTATTGCGGCGGGTGGCGGCGGCGAGGGTTCGGGCGATGAGGTCGTTGAGGGCGGTGTCGAGCACGTCGAGGCCGACGCGGGTCGAGCCGCCCTTGCTGGCGACGCGGTCGGCCAATTCGGCGAGGGGTCTAGCGTCCTCGCGGGCGAGGGCGAGGGCCCCTTCGACCGTGGCGAGGGCGAGGCGGCCGGCTTGCGCGGGGTCGAGGCCGAGGGCGGCGGCGCCCCGGGCCAGCGCGTCGACGAAACGATAGGCGAAGGCAGGACCCGAGCCGGCGAGCGCGGTGACCGCGTCGAACAGGATTTCGTCGGCGAAATGTTCGACCAGGCCGAGTTGAGCGAGCAGCACGGCCAGATCGGCGCCGATCGGGCTGTCGGACGCGGTGGCCACGACCCCCTGGCCGAGCGCCACGGGAAGATTTGGCATGGCGCGGACGATGCTGCCCGCCTGCGGGAAGGTTTCACGCAGAGTGGCCAGGCGCGTGCCGGCGAGGATCGAGAGGACCGTGCCATGCGATGCCGTCTGCAATCCTGGTGCGACCTGCGCGAGCATTTGCGGCTTCACCCCGATCAGCAGCAGGCCCGGCGCCGGTTCAGCGGGGACTTCAGCGACGACACGGACGCCATCGGCCACGGGTGCGCCGCTGGGCCGCACCACCGTCACCCGTACCGGGTCGAGCCCGCAATCGAGCCAGCGGCGGAGCATCGCGCCGGCCATGTTGCCGCAACCGATCAGCCAGATTTTGTCCAGGCTCACGCCTCGCCGCGCGTCTCGACCATCGCCGCGCTGAGCGCTTCCTTGGGCGATTTGCCGCCCCACAGGACGAATTGGAACACCGGGTAGAAGCGGTCGAGCTCGTCGACCGCGACCTCGATCACCGTCTCTGCCTGATCGAGCGTCAGCCCGGCATCGCCGCCGAGCAGGAGGGCGTGGCGGAAGAGGAGCGTGCCGCCCTGGCCCCACAACTCGAAATGGCCGAGCCACAGCTGTTCGTTGACGATGCCGATTGTCTCGTAAAGCGCGGCCTTTTGCTGTTCCGAGGCGCGGATATCCGGGAAGGCGAGGAACTGGAGGACATTGTCCTCCTCGCGCCAGACGCCGCGCAGCTCATACTGGCCCCAGGCACCCTGCGCCGAAGCGACGACCTCGTCCTCGCCGACGCGTTCGGCGGCCCAGTTATGCGCCTCGAACCAGCTTTCGAGCATGTCGATCGGCGCCGCGGAGGCGTCGTCGTCGTCGATTACGGTCACGGCCATCGGAAAGTGCTGCCGGTGATGGGCGTCAGGCGCAAGCGCGCGTGGCGGAAAACTGTGGAAAACTGCCTGTCGCCCCGGCGCAGGCAGGGGGCCTGCATAGGCTCTTCACGGTTGGGGAGCCGCGTCGAGAGTCGATCTGAGCCCCCTGACCGCGCAGGGGCGACACCCGGTTTTTAGGCCGACTTGGCGGCTTCGAGCGCGGCGATGCGGGCTTTGAGGCTTTCGACTTCCTCGCGCGCCGTCTGGGCGACGGCCTTGGCGGCTTCGAACTCGTCGCGGCTGACGAAATCGGCGCCGCCGATCCACGACTTGAACTTTTCGCGGAATTGGCCTTCAGCCTCGCGGCCGGCCCCGGCGAGCGTGCCGGCGGCGCCGTTCACGAATTTGGCGAAATCATCGAAGAAGCGGTTTTCGGTCTGCATCGGCTGGAATCCTTCGTTACGGACGCGGATGTGGGGCGGCCCGCTTATTGATTCAATTGCAGCAGTTGAAAGTTGAGGATCGTCGCGAAGCTGAGCCAGACGAGGTAGGGCACCATCAGCCATGCGGCGAGACGGTCCACCTTGCCGAAAGCGAGCGTCGTGGCGACCGCCGCGGCAAGAATGCCAAGGATCAGCACCAGCCCACCGAACAATTGGTGCGCGCCGAAAAATAGTGGCGACCAGGCAAAGTTGAGGATCAGCTGAAGCAGGAACAGCGCAATGGCATTGCGCCGCGCGGGCGTCGGCGGGCTGGCGAGGACGCGGGCGATGGCGACGCCCATCAGCACGTACAGCACCGACCAGGCAGCGCCGAAGGCCCAGCCCGGCGGCATGGCGGCAGGCTTGGTCAGGGCCTCGAACCACAGGTTGCCGAAGCCCGGATTCGACGATCGCCCGACAAGGAAGCCAAGAATGACGATGCCGGGCACGGTGGCGAGCGCGATCCACGCCCAGCGGCGCGACGGTGTTAGGGTCTGGTCCATGACGGTCACAACGATCCAGCGGCGTCCCTGTTGCGATGCGCGGCGATGAGGAATTCCACATTGCCTTCGGGACCGGTGATCGGGGAGGGGGTGATGCCCTCGACGCGCCAGCCGGCGGCAGCAAACCAGGTGGCCACATCGTCGCAGACGGCGCGGTGCACCGCCGGGTCGCGGACCACCCCGCCCTTGCCGACCGCGTCGCGGCCGGCTTCGAATTGCGGCTTGATCAGCGCCATGCAGCGGCCTTGCGTGACGAAGGACAGCGGGCGTTCGAGCACCTTGGCGAGGCCGATGAAGCTGGCGTCGCACACCACCGTATCGACCGGACGGTCGATTTCGGCGGTGGTGAGGTGCCGGGCGTTGGTCTGTTCGAACACCGAAATCCGGCCATCTTGGCGAAGTTTCCAGGCGAGCTGATTGGTGCCGCTATCGACGGCAAAGACATGCGCGGCGCCGCGGGTGAGCAGGACATCGGTGAAGCCGCCGGTCGAGCTGCCGACGTCGATGGCGGTCGTGCCGGTGACGTGCCAGCCGAAATGGTCGAGGCCGCCCGCCAGCTTGATCCCGCCGCGCGAGACCCACGGATGGTCGCGGCCTTTCACGGTCAGCGCCGTTCCGGCAGGCCACTGCTCCCCCGCCTTGGCGATCCGCTTGTCACCGGCGAAGACATTGCCGCTGAGGATCAGCGCCTGCGCGCGTGTGCGGGTTTCGGCATGGCCCTGTTCGACAAGCAGCTGATCGGCGCGCACTTTCATGCGTTCGCCCTAGGCGAAAATCGGGTTGCCGCGAAACGGCCTCGACTCGTCGCCAGCCTATTGTCCACGTCATGGAGGAATAGCTTTAGCCCACCTTGCTGAGGCACACGGCGTTGCATGCATTTCCGGGACCGGGCGGATTGGGACAATCGCTGCCGTTGAGTTAGTCTCGTGCTTCACAGGAGGGCGAGATGGCGGGATTGACGATCGTGACCGGTGCTTCGGCGGGGCTGGGGGACGGGTTTGCGCGGGCCTATGCCAAGCAGGGCGCGGCGCTGATGCTGGTCGCGCGGCGGAAGGCGCGGCTGGAGCAGCTGGCGGGCGAGATCGGCGGCGCGGAGATCGTCGAGGCCGATCTGGCGACCGATGCGGGTGTGCAGGCGGTGCTGGCGGCGATCGGCGACCGCCCGGTCGAGCGGCTGATCAACAATGCGGGGAGCGGGCTGCGCGGCAATTTCGCCGAATTGGACGGCGCCGCGCAGGCGGCGATGGTGCGGCTGAACTGCATCGCGCCGATGGCGCTGGCGCGCGGCGTGCTGCCGGGGATGATCGCGCGCAGATCGGGCGGCATCCTCAACGTCGCGTCCACTGCCAGCTTTCAGCCGGGGCCGTGGATGGCGGCCTATTATGCCAGCAAGGCTTTCATGCTCAGCCTGAGCGAGGCGCTGCACGAAGAGGTCAAGGACCACGGCGTGCGCGTCGCGGCGATTTGCCCGGGGCCGACGATCACGGAATTCGCCGGGCAAGCGGACATGGACGAAACGCCGTTGTTCAAGCGCTTCGCGGCCGGGCCGGAGCAGGTGGTCAAGGACGGCATGGCGGCGCTGGCGGCCAACCAGGCGGTTAAGATTTCCGGGCTCGCCAACTTTTTCGGCGCGGAAAGCGTGCGCTTCGCGCCGCGCGGATTGGTGCGGCGGCTGGCCGGGTCGCTGCAGAAAGTGCGGCAGACGTAGGCAGCGTCTGCCCCTTCAAAAGTCGGTATTACGCGCAGCGCGCACAGCGGCGATGATGCGGTGCGTGGGCGCGATAGACTTCGCGGCGTGGTCAAGGACGTCGCCAACGGCTTCGCTGCCAATCCGTCGGTTCGGCCGTTGGCGCACCATGCTGGCAAAGCGATTACGATACCTAGTGGCGTCGTCACAGCGTCGCCACGACCCCGACTCGCGTTGACAGCGCGGCCCGTTTTGCCTATCGGCCCGCTTTCCGCGTGGGGAGTTCGCTTCCCGCGTCCATTTGCTTTGAAGAGAAGATGAAAGCCATGTTCGCAGTCGTGCGCACAGGCGGCAAGCAGTATCGCGTTGCCGCCGGAGACAAGATCGTCGTCGACAAGATCGACGGCGAAGCGGGCGCGCGCGTCTCGCTGGGCGATGTCCTGTTCACGGGCGGCGGCAGTGCCGTGGCGACCGTGGCCGCGGAAATCATCGCGCAGGCGAAGGGCGAAAAGGTCGTCGTCTTCAAGAAGAAACGCCGCCACAATTACCGCCGCAAGGCCGGCCACCGCCAGCAGCACACGATCCTCAAGATCCTCAGCGTTGGTGACAGCAAGGCTGAAGAGAAGCCCGTGGCGGCCAGGGTTGCCACGCCCGTCGCCGAAGCCCCGGCCGAAGCCGCGCTCGCGGTCGAGACCGCGCCGGCCGCGGCCGGCGCGTCCAAGCCGGTCAAGGCCAAGGCGGCCAAGCCTGTCCCCAGCCAGGCCGAGAGCGCTGCCGCTCCGGCCCCCGTCGTGAGCGACGACGCGGTTGCCGCCGCGCCGCTTAAGAAAGCGGCCACGAAGAAAGCCCCGGCTGCCCAGCCGGCGGCCGACCAGGAGTAATCGAGCATGGCACATAAGAAAGCAGGCGGTTCGTCGCGGAACGGCCGCGATTCCGCAGGCCGCCGTCTCGGCGTGAAGAAGTTCGGCGGCGAGGCTTGTCTCGCCGGCAACATCATCGTGCGCCAGCGCGGCACGCGCGTGTGGCCGGGCGTGAATGTCGGTTGCGGCAAGGACCATACTTTGTTCGCCACCGCCGAGGGCCGCGTGCGCTTTCACCAAGGCAAGCTTGGCCGAAAGTACGTCTCGGTCGACGCGATTATGGCGGCTGCCGAGTAACATAGCGACCTGAACATCACGGGTCGCCTGAGGGTGACCCGAGGTCTGCGATGAACAGACCGCGAAGGGAGACGGGGTCACCGCCAGTCTCTCTTTTTCGTCTCCCGAACTGCCACCGGTCCGTCACACAGGCGGGCTAGGGGCGAAAACAGGAGAGACGATCATGTTCGCCCGTACCGAGAGACTGTTGCTGAGACCCGGTTGGGTCGAGGACGCCCCGCAATTGCACGCGGCGATCGCCGACGAGGCGGTGGCGTATAAGCTGGCGCAGCTGCCATGGCCTTACACCGTCGACGACGCCGCCGCGTGGCTGGGCCGCAACCGGGGCGACGGCGAGTGCGATTGCATCATCCTGTTGCGCACGCCGGGCGCCCCGACGCTGATCGGCGGCGTCGGCATCGGTTTACGCGATGGCCGGCACGAATTGGGCTATTGGATCGCCTCCGCGCATTGGGGCCGGGGCTATGCCACCGAAGCCGCCGCCGCGGTCGTCGCGATGGCGCGCGACTCGCTCAAGCTCGAGCGGCTGACCAGCGGCCATTTCGCGGACAACCCGGCGTCGGGCCGGGTGCTCGCCAAGCTCGGCTTCGCGGTGACGGGGCAGGAGCCGCGCCATTGCCTCGCGCGCGGAATCGATGTGCCGTGCGTGACGCTGGCCAAGGATTTGCGGGAGCGGGTGGCGGCGCAGGCGGAACCAGTTCGGGCGTGACGGCTTGAGCCTTGATGCTCCAACATGTTCCCCATTGGCTCGGCAATCTGCTCAAGGGCGCGCGCGCCGGCCACGACAAGCTGGTGGTGCTCAACATCGCCAAGGGCACGCCGAAAATCGACCTGTCGTCACCGGCCTTTGCCGATGGCGCGCGCCTGCCTGAGCGGTTCACCGCCGACGGGGCAGGCGTCTCGCCGCCGCTGGTATGGGGCGTATTGCCGGCGGGGACGGCAAGCCTGGCGCTGATCGTCGAGGACCCCGATGCGCCGTTCCCCGAGCCGGTAAGCCATGCCGTCCTGTGGCGCCTGCCGCCCGACACCCAGCATCTCCCCGAGGGTGCGATCGTGGCCGATGGCGACGGCAGTGCCGACGGCGATGTCGCCAAGAACAGCCGCCGTGCCGAAGGCTGGCTGCCGCCCGATCCGCCCAACGGCCACGGCCCGCACGATTACGTGTTCCAGCTGTTCGCGCTCGATGCCGAGCCCGATCTGGCGCCCAATCCACAGCGCAAGGACCTGGTTGCGGCGATCGCCGGGCGTGTTGTCGGTGCGGGGGTGCTCGTCGGGACCTATTCGCGGGGCGAAGAGGAGAATGATGGCGGGCCGCCGGGGGCGTTGGCGGCAGCCTGACGGCCGAACACCATATAGTCGCCATCGTCCGGCAGGCGGATAAAGCCGCATTTGCCCGCGACGTGCACCGAGGCGTCATTGCCAGGCGAGATGATGCAGCGGCTTTCGCCCAAGCCTTGCGCGTCAGCCCAGGCGAGCACCGCGGTCATGAATTCGGTGGCATAGCCCTTGCCCCAGCTGTCGGCGCCGAACGCCCAGCCAGCCTCGGGATAGCCATCGAGCGACGCCACCCCGCGTTCGAAACAGGCAAGGCCGCCGACACCCGCCAGCGCGCCGCCATCCTTTTCGAACGCCAGCCAATAGCCATAGCCCAGCAGCGGCCAAAAACCGCTCATCTGCGTGAATTTGGTCCAGCTCGTGGTGCGGTCACGCGGCTGGCCACCGATGAAGCTGGTGACGCGGGGGTCCGCCCACATCGCGGCGTAGGCGTCGAAGTCCGCATGGGTGGCGGCGCGGAGGATCAGACGCGGAGTGGCGAGGGTGGGAGCGAGCATAGCGCATTATAGTCTCCCCTCCTACTTGTGGGAGGGGCAGCTTGGCGTAGCCAAGCGGGGTGGGCCGAGATGACGCGCGCTGCTCACCCCGGCGCTGCGCGCCTGCCCCTCCCTGAAGGGAGGGGAGACTTGAATCAGGCCGCCAGGGCCGGCTGCATGTTCGCCGCCTCGAACTCGCTGTCGTAAGTGCCGATCAGCGCGCGGTCGTCATGGTTCCAGGGGTGGAAGCCGGGCAGGAAGAACGCGACCCAGGCGGGGAACAGGCGGCGCATCACGCCCGGCGTGCCGACCAGATACCAGGCGAGGCGCGCCTTGGCCCGCCAGCCGGTGATGCCGTCCTGCGCGAGCAGATCGAGCGTGCCTTCCCACCGCTTCATCCAGAAGGTGCGGCTGACCAGCACCATCATGATCGCCTTGACCTTCCAGCGCTTGAACCGCGTCCAGTCCCTGGTCGCATGCAGCCAGGTATCGTAGGCGACGCCCTTGTGCTCGATCTCCTCAATCGCATGCCAGCGCCACATTTCCTTGAGCTCGGGATCGGCGCCCTCGAACAGGTCGGACTCGAGCATCATGTGCGCCATCATCGCGGTATAATGTTCGAGCGCCATGGTGACCGCGAGGTTGAGGATCGCCGGACGGTCCTTGGTCAGCGCCAGCGAGTCGATGACGACCTGTTCCAGATGGTCGATCTTGTAGCCCGCGTCGGATACGCGCTTGTTGAAGAAGATGTGCTCGCGGCTGTGCATCACCTCTTGGGTGATGAACGCCTTGATCTCGCGTTCGAGCCTGGGATCGGACACCTCGCGGAAGGCCTTAACGCTCTCCACGAAGAACGCCTCGCCGCGCGGAAAGGTGATCGACAGCGCGTTGTGGAAAGCCGAGCCGATCGGATCGCCGTTCAGCCACCAGCGCTTTTGCCGCAATTCGCGCCCGAATCGGCGGTCGCGCGGGGTGATGGTCAGGTCGCTAGGAGAATGAGACGCGGTCATCTATCAATCCTTCGGTAGAGATCCCATTCTGGATATTACTGACATCCATGTCAATAGACCGTAAACGTCTGAGTCCGGACGAAAGCCGCGATCGCGCGCTCGAAGCGGCGCGGCAAATCCTGCTCGACGAAGGGCCGCAGGCGGTCACCCTGAAGGCGGTGGCGAGCCGAGTCGGGCGGACGCACGCCAATGTGCTGCACCATTTCGGCAGCGCCGCAGGACTGCAGAAGGCGCTGGCGGGGACGATGGCCGAACAGGTCTGCGCGACCATCGCCGATGTGGTGCAGCAGGCACGACGCGGCGAAGCCGACCCGCACACCATCGTCGACATGACGTTCGACGCGTTTGACCGGCAGGGCGCGGGTGCCCTGGCGATATGGATGCTGCTGTCGGGGAATGAAGATGCGCTCGATCCGATCCTCGCCGCAATCCTGAAGCTGGTCGATCAGCTGGGGGCCGAGGATCATGACGTGGCGCATATCCGCGAGGAAACGCTTAACCTGGTGCTGATGGCGCTGGGCGACGCGCTGCTGGGCAAGCCGATGGCCGATGCGTTGGGCCTCCCGCGCGAGACCGCGCGCGAACTGGCTTACAAGCAGCTGACGGTCAGCCCCGGATTTCAATCGAAACTTCATCTCGCGGAATCGGCGCAGAACTAACCCACATTGGAGCAGGCTTACCGCGCGAGGCGCATTGCTGGCGAATAGAACCCTGGCCGACGGGGGAATGAGGACCAGACGGTGCGTCAATTGTGGTGGACTGCAGTCGCGGGATTGATGCTGGTCGCCGGCGGCGCCTGGGCGTGGATGAGCCGGCCCGCGGGGCGAAGCTATTATGACACACGGCGGCTGGTGATCCTCGCCCATGCCCGTCAGATGCCCGATCCGGTGATAATCCTGGGCGACAGCGTGGTGGATATGGCCGACATGCCCGAGCTGTGCGGCAATACCGTCCTCAATGCCGGGGTGGCGGGCGCCCGCACCGAGGCGATCGAGCGGCTGTCGCGCGACGTCTTGGCGGTCCGCCGGCCCAGGATGGTAATCGTAGCGGTCGGGCTGAACGACGCGCACCGCGATGCGATGACCAGCGAAGCCGATTTCATCGCGCAATATCGCGCCATCGTCGCGCGGGCGCGGATGGCGGGCGCGGTGGTGCGCGTGACGACCATCCCGCCAGTGGGACCCGCCGGGCTGGGCCGCGCCGGTGAATTCGACCGTCAGCGCATCGCGGCCTTCAATAAGATGATCCGCACGGTCGGCGTCCCGGTGATCGATGTGAACGCGGCGCTGGCCGACAAAAGCGGTGTCGAGCCGGCAGCGCTGACCGACGACGGGGTACACCCCAATGCGCGCGGCTATGGCGTGTGGAGGCAGGTCATGGCACAAGCATGCGCGGTATGAAATTCCGCGAATCCCGTTTCGATGTCACCGGCCGCGTCGTGCTGGTGATCCTGACCATCGCCGCGCTGGTCATCCTTGGGATGGTGATCGCCACGCTGACGCGCGGTCCAAGCCTGGTTTGAGGTACGGGTGGCGCGGCGCGCCGCCTTTCCCTAGGCCGCCGGGATGGCTCGTGACGATTTCCTTCCGCATCCCGGCGTCTCGCAGCGCGAATTCATCGCCTTGGTCGCCGCGATGATGGCGATCGGCGCGCTGGGCGTCGACATGATGCTGCCCGCACTGCCACAGATCGGCGAAGGGTTGCGCGTCACCGATCCGAACGCGTTGCAATATGTCATCGCTGCTTACTCTTTCGGGTTCGGCGCCGGGCAGCTGGTTCACGGTCCGCTGGCCGACCGTTTCGGGCGCAAGCCGGTATTGATCGCGGCGATGCTTGGCTTCGTCGCGATGAGCTTCGTGGCGGCATCGTCGGCATCGCTGGCGCTGCTGATCGGCGCGCGTGCGATCCAGGGTGCCTTCGGCGCGGCGACGCGCGTGCTGGTCGTCTCGGTGGTGCGCGATTGTTATCAGGGACGGACGATGGCCCGGATCATGAGTCTGGCCTCGATGCTGTTCTTTATCGTGCCGATCCTCGCGCCCAGCATCGGGGCGGCGTTGCTGGTCATTGGATCGTGGCGCTGGAATTTCTGGACGCTGGGTTTGCTCGCTTTTGCCATTCTGGTCTGGACGGCATGGCGCTTGCCCGAGACGTTGAAGCCGGAAAACCGCCGGGCGATATCGCTCGAAATGCTTGCTGCCGCCTATCGGGCGACCCTGACCAACCGTCTTTCGCTGGGCTATGCGATCGGCACCGCGCTGAGCTTTGGCGGGTTGATGGGCTATCTGTTGTCGAGCGAGCAGATCGTGGCGGGGGCTTTCGGGCGGCCCGGCGCTTTTCCAATGGTGTTCGCGGTCATCGCGCTGGCGATGGGATCGTCGGTGTTCGCCAATTCGCGGCTGGTCGAGCGGTTCGGCACGCGCAAGCTGTCTCACGGGGCGCTGATTGCCGCCATCGCCATCGGCATCGTCCATGCCGGCATCGCCTGGTCGGGACATGAAACGCTGGAGAGTTTCGTCGTCCTGCAGATGTTCCAGCTGGCGACCTTCGGCCTGATCGGCGCGAATTTCTCGGCGATGGCGATGGAGCCGGTCGGGCATATCGCCGGCACCGCGTCGTCGATCCAGGGCTTTATCGGCAATGCCGGCGGCGCTATGATCGGCGCCCTGATCGGCCAGGCTTATGACGGGACGACGCTGCCGGTGGCGCTGGGCTTCGCACTGTGCGGCAGCGCGGCGCTGATCGCCGTGCTGATCGTCGAGCGCGGGCGGCTGTTCGTGCCGCACCATCCGGACCCGCGGCCGATGCCGTGATCGCGCCTAGGCCGGCGCGCCGACTATCGTCTTTACTTCCATGAATTCCCTGAGGCCGTGCAAGCCGGCCTCGCGGCCATTGCCCGATTGCTTGTAGCCGCCGAACGGAGCCTGCTGCTCGCTGGGTGCCCAGCTGTTGATCGTGACCAAACCGGCGCGGAGGCGGGGGGCGACTTTGGCCGCTTCGGCGGGATCGCCTGAGATTGTCGCGCTCAGGCCAAAGGGGGTCGCATTGGCGATGTCGATCGCCTGATCGAGGCTGTCATAGGCCATCAGCGTCGCGACGGGGCCGAAGATTTCCTCATTGGCGATGCGCATATCAGGCGTGACGCCGGTGAACACCGTCGGGCGGACGTAATAGCCGCGATTGACGTTGGTCGGCAGGCCGGTGCCCCCGGTCTCGAGCGTCGCGCCTTCGTCGATCGCCGACTGGATCAGGCCCTGGATCTTGTCGAACTGCGCCTTGTTGACAACCGGGCCAAGATGCGCGCCTTCGATCAGCGGGTCGCCGACTGTCGCGCTGTCTACAATCGCCTTCACGACCTGAGTCGCCTCGGCCACCTGATCCTTGTGGACGAGGACGCGCGTCGGGGCGATGCAGCTTTGCCCTGAATTGGCGAGCACGCCGGTGATCGTCGGCGGGAGGACGGCGGCGAGGTCCGCGCCCGGCAGGACGACGTTTGCCGCTTTGCCGCCCAATTCTGTATGGACGCGCTTGACGGTGTCCGCCGCCGCCTTGGCGATCATGATCCCCGCGCGGGTCGAGCCGGTGAAGCTGACCATATCGATGTCCGGATGCGCGCTGATCGCTTCGCCGGTGGTCTGGCCATCGCCCTGGACGAGATTGAACACGCCCGCCGGCACGCCCGCCGCGTGCATCACTTCGGCGAGGATGTGCGCGCAGCCGGGGCATTCCTCGCTCGGCTTGAGGATCATCGTGTCGCCTGCGGCGAGGGCCGGCGCGACCTTCAGCGCGATCTGGTTAAGCGGCCAGTTCCACGGCGTGATCATGCCGACGACACCGATCGGTTCATAGACGACATGCGCGGTGCCGAGGCGCTCGCTCCATTGGAAATCCTTGAGCGCCTTGGCGGTCGTGGCGATATGGCCAAGGCCGGACAATGCCTGTGCCGTCGAGGCAAAGGATAAGGGTGCGCCCATCTCCTCGGCCATGGCGCGGCCGAAATCGGGGATGCGTTTCTTATATTCGTCCATGATCCGGCCGAACAAGGCGAGGCGGCCCTCGACGCTGGTCTGCGAGAAGCCGGCGAACGCCTTGCGCGCGGCCTTCACCGCGCGGTCGACTTCGCCTTTGGTCGCGATCCTGATCCGCGACACCGGCTCTTCGGTCGAGGGCGAGATGACGTCGCGCACCGTGCCTTCACCGGGGACCCAGGCACCGTCGATATAGTGGCTCGTGTAATCGTGCATCGCCGGTCCTCTCGCGTTTCGTTTGAGGACTTATTCGATCAGCCGAGACGAATCGGCAAGCGGTTTAGGCCGCGCGTTGCTCGTAAATGCCGGGCGGCGGAACCGACAGGCCCAGATCGCGCATTGACTCAAGCCAGAGACCGAGCGCGACATCGGCCTCTTTGACCGCTTCTTCGTGCATCTTGCCCCATGCCGAGCAACCGCGCAGATCAGTTTTCGCGCTAACCATCAGGCCTGATGAATTGCCTTGGTATTGAGGTAGGCGTCCATGCCTTCCCGCCCGCCTTCCGAGCCAAAACCCGAATCCTTGATACCGCCGAACGGCGCATCGGCCATCGAGATAGCGAAGGTGTTGATCCCGACCATGCCCGCTTCGAGCGCGTCGGCGAGAAGATTGGCGCGCCGGCCGTTTTCGGTGAAGGCGAATGCGGCAAGGCCGAAAGGCAAGCGGTTGGCTTGGGCGATCACCTCGTCAAAGGTGTCGAAGGCACGGCTGACCGCGACCGGGCCGAACGGTTCTTCGGACATGATCCGCGCCTCGTCGGGCACGTCGGCGAGGAGCGTCGGCTGGAAGAAGAAGCCGGCATCGCCGCGTTCGCCGCCGGCGAGGACGCGCGCGCCCTTGGTGCGCGCGTCGCTGACCAGCGCGTCGATCGCGTCGGGACGGCGGACATTGGCGAGCGGGCCCATCTTGGTGTCGGCTTCGAGGCCGTTGCCCGTCTTCACTTGTGCGGTACGTTCGGCAAATCCCTTGAGGAACGCTTCGTAAATGCCGCGCTGGACGTAGAAGCGGGTGGGGGAGACGCAGACCTGGCCGGCATTCCGGAATTTCTGCGGGACGACCATATCGAGCGTCTTTTCAAGGTCGCAATCGTCGAAGATCAGGACGGGCGCATGGCCGCCCAGCTCCATCGTGGTGCGCTTGAGCGCCTGCCCCGCGAGTTGCATCAGGTGACGGCCGACCGGAACCGATCCGGTAAAGCTGACTTTCCTGACGATGGGCGAGGCAATCAAGTGCCGGCTGACCGCATCCGGCACGCCATGGACGATCTGGAACACGCCCTTGGGCAGGCCGGCATCGGCGAGCGCCTGGGCCAGTGCCGCGGTCGAGCCCGGGGTCTCTTCAGGCGGCTTGGCGATGGCGGTGCAGCCGCTGGCGAGTGCCGCCGCAACCTTCTTGGCGAGGAGGTAGAGCGGGAAGTTCCACGGGGTGAACAGCGCCGCGACGCCCACCGGCTGCTGGATGACGATTGAGCGCTGACCGGTCGGGCGGACGAGCACGCGGCCGTACAGGCGCTTGGCTTCTTCCGCATACCAATCGAGCATCTGCGAGGCGCCGATCGCCTCGCCGGTGGCTTCGGCGAGCGGCTTGCCCTGTTCTTGCGTCATGATCCGGCCGACGACGGGCGCGCGTTCGCGTAGAAGGGCGGCGGCCCTGTGCAGGATCATCGCGCGATCGTCGGGCGACATGGCGGCCCAGGGCTTGAACGCGGCATCGGCGGCGGCGAGCGCGGCGTTGAGATCGGCGGCGGTCGCGTGAGTCACTTCGGCAATGTTGCCGCCGGTCGACGGATCAACCACCGCGGAGGCTTCGCGGCCTTCGCCCGATTGCCATGCGCCGTCGATGAACAGGCCGAATTCGGCTTCGTAGGACATCATGATCTCCGTTCGCGCCGAGCTTGTCGAAGCGCCGTCCTTCCCCTTAACTCGCCACCAGGCGAAAAGAACAGGGCTTCGACAGGCTCAGCCCGAACGGAGAGGGGACGAGATGAGCGGCGACTGGGAAATCATCACCGACGGCCTGCGCTTTCCCGAAGGGCCGGTGGCCTGCGCGGACGGGAGCGTGATCGTCACCGAGATCGAGGTGGGGCGGCTGACGCGGTGCTTGCCGGACGGCGGCAAGATAACGGTTGCCGAGGTCGGCGGCGGGCCCAACGGCCTCGCGTTTGGGCCCGACAGCAAGCTGTACGTCTGCAACAATGGCGGGTTCGTCTATGTCGAAACCGGCGGGATGCTGGTGCCGCACGGCACGCCAGCAGATTGGGCAGGCGGCAGCATCCAGCGCGTCGATGTCGCGACCGGCATGGTCGAGACGCTCTACGCCGAAGCGTCCAATGCGCCCCTGCGAGGACCCAATGACATCGTCTTTGACGATACGGGCGGCTTTTGGTTCACCGATCACGGCAAGACGTTTTTCGATAAGCGCAGCCGCGACGTGACTGGCGTGTTCTACGCCAGGGCCGATGGCAGCGCGTGCCGCGAAGTCATCTTTCCGCTGGAAAATCCCAACGGGATTGGCCTGTCGCCCGATGGCAAGACGCTGTTCGTGGCTGAAACCTACACCTGCAAATTATACGCGTTCGAGGTGACGGGGCCGGGCGAGATCAATGGTGGCGACAGCCTGACCGCGAGCGGCGCCAAATTCGTCTATTCGCCCGAAGGCTATCGCTGGTTCGATTCACTGGGCGTTGAGGCGAGCGGCAATGTGTGCGTCGCGACGATCGGTCAGAGCGGGATTTCGGTGGTTTCGCCGAGCGGTGCCTTGGTCGACTTCGTCGAGAGCGACGATCCCTTCACCACCAACATCTGCTGGGGCGGGGCGGACATGCGGACGGCGTACGCTACGCTGTCCGGGACGGGGCGCCTGGCGAAACGCGAATGGGCGCGGCCGGGATTGGCATTGGCTTATAATGGCTGACCGCAGATGCGGAGCTGCCACTGACTCGTCACCCCCGCGAAGGCGGGAGTCCATCCCCCGCAAATTGCACGAGCGGGTCGTTTTGGAGATGGACCCCCGCCGTCGCAGGGGTGACGAATATCAGTGGCTTTGTAACAATCAGTTCGAATTGATGATCGCGTTCTTCTGCTCACCGCTCAACTTGTCGGCGTTGACGTCCGAATCGTCGATGCGCTCTTCCTTCTCTTCCGCCGCATCCTTCATCGCATCGCCCTGCCGCTCGCTGATCGAGCCATTGGCGACGGCGTTGTCGGCGCGGTTTTCCATCGATTCCTGCGCCTGTTCACCCAATTTGTCGTCGCCCTTGCCACCGCAGGCGGCGAGCAGGATCAGGGGGGCGCCAAGCGCCAAAAGTGCGGTCTTTTTCATCGTTGCTCCAGTCGATTGTTGCGAAAGCAATACGAAATGGGGGCGGGATAGTTCCCGCGTTACGCCTTCGCCTTCAGCGACTTGGCGACTGCAAAGCCATGCTTTTCCAGGCCCGCGACGATCTTCCCGGCGCCTTCGAGATCGCCCCAGAACATCGGACCGCCGCGATAGACCGGCCAGCCATAGCCGTAGATCCACACGACATCGATGTCCGACGCGCGCTGGGCCTTGCCTTCTTCAAGGATCAGGTAGCCCTCATTGACCATCGGGTAGAGCGTGCGCTCGATGATTTCCTCGTCGGTAATCTGGCGCTTGGCCGCGCCGGTTTTCTGCGACCATTTGTCGATCATGCCCTGCACCTCGGCGCTGGGCGTCGGGCGGCGCTTGTCGTCGTAATCGTAAAAGCCCTTGCCGGTCTTCTGGCCCCAGCGGCCCGCGGCGGCGAGCTCGTCGCGCAGCGATTCGATGCGGCCCGGATCGCGGTGCCAGCCGATATCGACGCCCGCGAGATCGCTCATCTGGAACGGCCCCATCGGCATGCCAAACTCGGTATGGAAGCGGTCGATCTGTTCGGGCGTGGCGCCTTCCATCAGCAGCTTCATCGCCTCGACCTGGCGGGGCATCAGCATGCGGTTACCGATGAAGCCGTGGCAGACGCCCGCGACCACCGCGACCTTGCCGATCTTCTTGGCGATCGACATCGCGGTGAGGAGGGCATCGGGTGCGGTCCTTTCGCCGCGCACGACCTCGAGCAGCTTCATGACATTCGCCGGCGAGAAGAAGTGCATACCGAGCACGTCTTGCGGGCGCGAGGTGCTCGCAGCGATCTCGTTGATGTTGAGATAGCTGGTGTTGGAGGCGAGGATCGCGCCGGGTTTGGCGATCTTGTCGAGCTTGCCGAAGATGTCCTTCTTAACGTCCATCGATTCATAGACGGCTTCGATGATCAGGTCGCAACCGGCGAGGTCTTCGAGCTTGAGGGTGGGGGTCAGCGCGCCCATCGCGGCCTCGACCTGTTCGGGCTTGATGCGCCCCTTGGCCGCGGTGGCCTCGTAATTCTTGCGCATCGTGCCGGTGCCGCGGTCGAGCGCGGCCTGTTCCATCTCGACGATGGTGACGGGGATGCCGGCCGAAAGGAAGTTCATCGAGATACCGCCGCCCATCGTGCCAGCGCCGATGACGCCGACCCGGTTGACGGGGCGCGGCTGCACGTCTTCGCCCACGCCGTCGATCCTGGCAGCCTGGCGTTCGGCGAAGAACAGATGGCGCTGCGCGGCGGACTGCGCGCCCATCATCAGCTTCATGAATTCGGCGCGCTCGAACGCGATGCCGTCGTCGAAGGGCAGGCGCGTTGCCGCCTCGACGCAGCGCAGGTTCGCGGCGGGGGCGTCGAAGCCCTTGAACTTGCGCGCATTGGCTTCGCCGACGGTCGCTACCTCGTCGGCCGTGCCCTTGACGGGCAGATCGCGGCTGGGGCGCGGCCCTTTGGCAATGCAGTCGCGCGCGAAGGCGATGGCATCCTCGGCAAGGGTGTCCTCAGCGGCGAGCCTGTCGATCAGGCCGATCTCCAGCGCCCTTTTGGCGGACACCGGATTGCCGGTCGAACATAACTCCGCCGCGGCGGCGACGCTGGCGACGCGCGGCAGGCGCTGCGTGCCGCCGGCGCCGGGCAGCAGGCCGAGCTTGACTTCGGGCACGCCTATTTTCGCTGAAGGAACGGCGATGCGATAATGGCAGCCGAGCGTCACCTCGCACCCGCCGCCGAGGGCGGTGCCATGGATCGCGGCGATGACCGGCTTGGGCGAGGCCTCGATCGTATCGATCACGACGTTGAGCATCGGCTCGACCGGCGTCTTGGTGAATTCGGTGATATCCGCGCCGGCGAAGAAGGTGCGTCCGTCGCAGCGGATGACGATCGCCCGGACCGCGTCGTTGGCCAGCGCGGCCTTGAGTTCGCGGTCGATGCCGATGCGCACCGCGGCGCCCAGCGCGTTGACCGGCGGGTTGTTCGAAATGATGATGGCGATGTCGCCATGGCGCTCGGCGCGGATGGGATCGGTCATTTCAGGTCCTCTTGTTGTTCGTCATCCCCGCAAAGGCGGGGATCCATCTCCTGCAGTTGTCCCGTGTGGACAGATCAGCAGATGGATTCCCGCTTTCGCGGGAATGACGATGTTATGTGTTGGCCATTGGGACGTTCACCCCGTCAAAGCCGAATAAAGCATGGTCTTGATCTCGCGGCGCACCGGATAGGCGCTCGACGGCATCAACTGGGTCATGAAGATCATGATGATGTCGTCGACCGGATCGACGAAAAAGCCGGTCGAGTACATGCCGCCCCAATAGAAATCGCCGGTGTTGCCGGGCATCATCGTTGCCGCCGCGTCGATCGTCACGCCGAAGCCGAGGCCAAAGCCCGCCCCGGCATTCTCGGCTTCGGAGAATAGCGACTGACTGTGCTGCGTCAGGTCGCCGCCGCCAGGTAGATGATTGGCGGTCATCAGCTTGACGGTGTGCGGCGCAAGGATCAGCTGGCCGTCGAGCTCGCCGTCATTGAGCAGCATGCGGCAGAAGCGATGATAATCGGCGAGCGTCGAGACGAGCCCGCCACCGCCCGAATAATAATTATGCTTGCGGCTCCACGCGCTGCTCGCGCCGGTGTCGAAGGGTTTCATGCGGTTCTTCGCGTCCCAGACATAGCAGTCGGTGAGGCGGCCGGTCTTGTCGGCGGGCACTTCGAAGCTGGTGTCGGTCATGCCGAGCGGGGCGAAGATATGCTCCTGAAAATAATCGGCGAGCGTTTGTCCGGACAATTTCTCGATCAGCGCGCCCAAAATGTCGGTCGACACAGAATAATTCCACGCGGTGCCCGGCTCGAACTCGATCGGCAGCGCGGCGATGGTTTTGATAAAGGTCGCCATGTCGGGGCCGTCGAAGCGTTCGAACCCGCCCTTGCGGTACGCGGCGTCGATCGCGGTGCGCTCCTGGAAACCATAGGTCAGGCCCGAGGTGTGGCGCAGCAAGTCGATGATGCGAATCGGCTGCGCCGGCTGACGCGTGACGAAAGGCGCGGCACCGCCGCCCGACACGAACACGCCGGTGTCGGAAAATTCGGGAAGGTGTTTTCCGATCGGCTCGCTCAGCGCGATGCGGCCCTGCTCGACCAGCTGCATCACCGCCACCGATGTGATCGGCTTGGTCATCGAGGCGATGCGGAAGATCGCGTCCTCCTTCAGTGCCTCACCTGGACGCGCGTCGCCCGAAACCCACAGATGCGCGATCTCATCGCCCCGCCCGATCAGCAGCGCGGCATGCGGGTAGCGCCCGCCGTCGATGTATTTGGACTGGAGATGCGCATCGATCCGCGCGAGGCGGGTGGGGTCGAAACCCAGCGAGGCAGGGTCGGAGACGGTGAGGGTCATACCGCCGTCTGCCCGGTGAGCTGTCGCGTAACCGGATGCGACGACGACAGTCCGCCATCAACCGCCAGCGCCTGGCCGTTGACATAGCTGGCCTCGGGCGAAATCAGGAACAGCGCCGCCTGCGCCAGTTCGTCGGCCTGCGCCGCGCGCTTGAGCGGGTTGAGGCGGCCGATCTTGTCGGTCACGCCCTTGTCCTTGGCATAGTCGAAGGTCGGCTTGGTCATGCCGGTTTCGGTCAGGCCGGGACACAAGGCATTCACGCGGATGCCGGTGCCGGTGAGTTGCTGGGCACTGGTCATGGCGAGGTTGATGACGCCGGCCTTAGACGCCGAATAGGCCGGGCCGCCCGCGCCCGAACGGATGCCCGCGACGCTGGCGGTGAGCAGGATCGCGCCGCCCTCATCTTGGTCCATCATCGCCTTGCCGGCATGCTTGACCATCAGCCACGGCCCGATCAGGTTGACGCGCAGCACCTCGGCAAAGAAGTCCGGCTCAAGGTCGAAGATGCCGGCCATGCCGCCCGACACGCCGGCATTGGCGAAGGCGATGTCGAGCCGGCCGCATTCGTCGAGCGCGGTGGCGACGAGTCGCTGGACATCGGCCTCGACGCCCGCATCGATCTCGAGCGCCACTGCGCCGTCGCCGATCATCGCGGCGGTTTCGTGCACCGCATCGGTCTTGTCGCCGAGGACGAGCTTGGCGCCCTCCGCCGCGAACAGTTGCGCCGACGCGCGGCCGATGCCCGAACCCGCCCCGGTGATGATCGCAACCTTGCCGGAGAGACGTCCACTCATACCACCACACCCCCATCCACGACCATCACCTGCCCGGTCATGAAGCTCGACGCGTCGCTGGCGAGGTAGACCGCCGCGCCTGCAATCTCGTGCGGCTCGCCGATCCGCCCGAGCGCGGCGTTCGCGGTCGAAGCTTTCAGGTTCTCGGGATTTTCCCACAAAGCCTTGGCGAAATCGGTCCTGACCAGCCCCGGCGCGATGGTGTTGATGCGCACGTTGCTGGGGCCATATTCGCGCGCCAAATTCCTGGTCAGCTGGATGTCCGCCGCCTTGGTGATGGCATAGGCGCCGAGGATCGAGGAGCCGCGCAAGCCGCCGATCGACGAGACGATGACGATCGAGCCGCTTTTCCGCGCGATCATCGCCGGCGCGACCATCTGGATCAGCCAGTGCTGCGCGACGATATTGTTGTCGAGCGTCTTGCGGAACTGCTCGTCGGTGATCGTCGCCATCGGGCCGTAATGCGGGTTGGAGGCGGCGTTGCAGATCAGCACGTCGACCGGGCCGAACGCGTCGACCGTGGCATCGACCATCGCCTGCAGCGAATCCTTGGACGAGAGGCTGGAGGTCACCGCGATGGCGCTGCCCGGATGCCTGGCATTGATCGCGTCGGCGACCGCCCGGCACGGCTCGAGGTTGCGGCTGGTGACCGTCACCTTGGCGCCGTGATCGGCGAGCGCGTGGGCGATCGCCTCGCCGATGCCGCGCGAGGATCCGGTGACGATCGCGACCTTGCCGATCATGTCGAACAATCTGCTCATGCGCCTGCTTTCCTTGCGAAGTCCCACGCGCGCGCGGCCAGCGGCTCGACCCGCAACGACATCTCGCGGGCGTAAGCGGAAGACGCGGTGCCGATCTCGACGCGCTTCTTGATGCCCTGCATGATTCCCGTCAGCCGGAAGAAATTATACGCCATGTACCAGTTCATGTCGGGCACAGCCTCCCGCCCCGTCGCCGCGCAGTAGCGTACGATCACCTCGTTGAGCTCGGGAATGCCGAGCGCGGCGCGGTCCAGATCGGCGACCCCGGAGCGCCCGCCATTCTCCGTCACCCAGGCCATGCAGAAATAGGTGAAGTCGGCGAGCGGATCACCCAGCGTCGACAATTCCCAGTCGAGTACCGCGCGGATTTCCGCGCGGTCGTGCGCGAAGATCAGATTGTCGATACGGTAATCGCCGTGCACCACCGACGTGCGCGTCTGTTCGGGAATGGTGCGCGGCAGATAGTCGATCAAGCGCTCCATCGGTTCCATGCGCTCGGTTTCGGAGGCGCGGTATTGCTTGGTCCAGCGCGCCACCTGGCGCTCGAAATAATTGCCGGGCTTGCCGTAATTGCCGACGCCCGCGCGCTCGCAATCGATATTGTGAAGGCGGGCGAGGGTGTCGACCATCTCGAAATTGACCGCGCGGCGTTCGGCGGGCGTCGCGCCCTCCATCGCCGCGTCCCAGATCGTGCGCCCTTCGACCATTGCCATGACGTAGAACCAGCTGCCGATAACACTGTCGTCCTGGCACAGGCCATAAGCGCGCGGGGTGGCGAAGCGGGCGCGGTGGAGATGGTCGATGATAAAAAATTCGCGGTCGACTGCGTGCGCGGAAGGGAGAAGTTCGCCGAACGGCTTGCGGCGGAGCACGTACCTGCCGGAAGGACTGTCCAGCCGGTAGGTGGGGTTGGACTGCCCCCCCTTGAATTTAGAAATGGTCAGCGGCCCTTGGAAATCCGCGACATTGGCCTCCATCCATGCGGTGAGGCGGGTGATATCGAGGACATCGGCACCTTCTGGAGCGATAGTGCCGACAAAATCCTGCTCGGCGTTCATTATCCCCGCTCCCTATAGGGGAGAGGGACAGCTTGCGCAGCTAGCAGGGTGAGGGAATCCAAGGGGCAGACGTGCCTGCCCCATCGTCCTGATCGCTTCGCGGGCTGTCCCTCTCCCCTGTAGGGAGAGGGCATAGGAGCAGACAAATTCACGTGTCGAACACCATCACGGTGCGCACGCTGTCGCCTTCGCGCAGCTTGTCGAACGCATGGTTGATGCGGTCGAGCGGCATGCGCTCGGCGATGATCGTGTCGAGGTCGAGTGCCCCCCGCAGATAATGGTCGACCAGGCGCGGGATATCGACCGGAAAGCGATTGCCGCCCATCAGCGCGCCTTGCAGCCGTTTGCCGCTAAGCAGGTCTATCGCCGACAGTCCGACCTGGTGATTGAGCGGCATCATGCCGAGGATCGTCGCGGTGCCACCGCGGCGCAGCGTGCGGACAGCCAGCTCGCCCGACGAGGGGCGGCCGACCGCTTCGATCGCGTGATCGACGCCGCCCTTGGACAGTTCGACCACTTTTTCCGCGGCCAGTTCGGCGCCCGCATCGACGGTGTCGGTCGCGCCGAGCTTTTCCGCCAGCGCGCGCTTTTCGGCCACGGGGTCGCAGGCGATGATCCGTCCCGCACCGGCGATCTTCGCGGCATTGACCGCCGCCAGCCCGACCCCGCCGCAGCCGACGACGCACACCGTCTCGCCTGGCCGTACCCCCGCACCGTTCCAGATCGCGCCCGCCCCAGTCACAACGGCGCAGCCGAGGATCGCGGCGCGGTCGAGCGGCATGTCGGGGTCGATCGCGACACAGGCATGTTCATGGACCAGCATCAGTTCGGCATAGGCCGACAGGTTGAGCATCTGAGCGACCGTGTCGCCCGAGCTTTCGAAGGTCAGCCGCGGCGGTTCCTTGGACGAGCGCCGCGTCTCGGCGCCGAGGCACAGCGACATGCGCCCGGTGACGCAGAACTCGCAATGGCCGCAAAAGGCCGAGAGGCAAGTGACCACCGCGTCGCCGACCCCGACCGAGCGGACTTCATCCCCGACCGCTTCGACGATCCCCGCCGCCTCATGGCCCGGTATGCAGGGCATCGCGTGCGGATAGGCGCCGTCGACGAAGTGTAGGTCGCTGCGGCACACGCCGCAGGCGGCAGTGCGGATGAGGACTTCGTGCGGGCCGGGATCGGCGACCCGGACGTCCTCGATGGTCAGGGGTTCGCGGGCCTTGTGAAGGACGGCGGCTTTCATCCAATCATTCCCGGTCCGGGGAGGTGGCAGCCGCAGGCTGACGGAGGGGGCGTCAGCCATGAGAGCGGTGCGCGTTCAGGCACCCCCACCACCATGCTGCGCATGGTTTCCCTCCCCGTGTCGGGGAGGATCAACGGCTGGCTCCCATCTCACCGCTCGACGGGCCGGCATCGTTCGAATTGCCCGGACGCGGCACGCCACCATATTTGCCGAATTCGAGCCGGGCGATGGCGCGAGCATGAACTTCGTCCGGCCCATCGGCCAGCCGCAGCGTGCGCTGATGCGCCCACATATTGGCGAGGCCGGCATCGTCGGACACGCCCGCCGCGCCATGCGCCTGGATCGCATCGTCGATGATGCGCAGCGCCATGTTGGGCGCCTGGACCTTGATCATCGCGATCTCCGCCGCCGCCGCCTTGTTGCCGACCTTGTCCATCATGTCCGCCGCCTTGAGACACAGCAGCCGGGTCATTTCGATATCGATCCGCGCGGCGGCGATGCGCTGCTCCCACACGCTGTGCGAAGCGATGGTCTTGCCGAAGGCGACGCGCGAAAGGAGGCGCTTGGCCATCTTTTCCAGCGCGACCTCGGCCGTGCCGATCGTGCGCATGCAATGATGAATGCGGCCCGGCCCAAGGCGCCCTTGCGCGATTTCGAAGCCGCGGCCTTCGCCCAGCAACATGTTGGCGGCGGGGATGCGGACGTCCTTAAGCTCGATTTCCATATGGCCGTGCGGTGCGTCGTCATAGCCGAACACCGGCAGATGCCGCTTGATCGTCACGCCCGGCGCGTCGAGTTCCATCAGCACCATCGATTGCTGCGCGTGGCGCACCGCCTCGAAATCGGTCTTGCCCATGACGATCGCGATCTTGCAGCGCGGATCGCCGGCGCCCGACGACCACCATTTGGTGCCGTTGAGGACGTAGTCGTCCCCGTCGCGGCGGATCGAGGTCTCGATGTTGGTCGCGTCGGACGAAGCAACCGCCGGCTCGGTCATCAGGAAAGCCGAGCGGACCTCGCCCTCCATCAATGGCTTGAGCCAGCGGTCCTTCTGCTCGCGTGTGCCGTAGCGGTGGAACACTTCCATGTTGCCGGTGTCGGGCGCGGAGCAATTGAACACTTCGGAGGCAAAGCCGACGCGGCCCATCTCCTCGGCGCATAGCGCATATTCCATATTGGTCAGGCCGGGGCCGTCGAACTCGAAACTCTCGTCGACATGGCGGAGCGCGCTGCCCGGCGGCATGAACAGGTTCCAGATGCCCGCTTGCTTGGCGCGCGCTTTTTCCTCTTCGACCACGGGCAGGACCTTCCAGCGGTCGCCTTCGGCCTGCTGGGCGTAATAATCGGGGACGCGGGGCAGGACGAAGCGCTGGATGTGATCGCGCACGCGGTCGCGCCAATAGCTCTGCCGCTCAGTTAGGTCGAAATCCACGGCGCCTCTCCTTTACGTTTGCGTAAAGCCATAGGCAGGGGATGCCGGGCTTGCCTAGTCCCTTTCGGGCTTCGCAAGCCCAGCCGCGCTTCATGTTCGTCCCTGCGGAACGAAAAGCGGGTGGGGCCAGGGTGCGCGTCAACTCGACAGTGTTCGTCATGCTGAACTTGTTTCAGCATCCATCCATCCGCGCATGGTCTATGCGTGTGGCAGGATAGACCCTGAAACAAGTTCAGGGTGACGAGAAGGGGTAGAGGTGGGTAGGGAGGACCATGCCCAACCTCCTTCTCGTGATGCTCGGCGGCGCTTTTGGATCTGGCGCGCGGTATCTCATGGCGAGCCGCTTCGCCGCGCCGTGGGGGACGCTGGCGGTCAATCTGATCGGCGGCTTGCTGATGGGTGTGCTGGTCGGAAGTCTCACCAAGCTCAGCGCGGGCGGAGAACAGGCGCGGCTGCTGCTCGGCGTTGGCGTGCTTGGCGGTTTCACGACTTTTTCGGCATTCAGCCTCGACAGCTGGGTGCTGATCGACCGCGGGCAGGTGGCGCTGGCGCTGGGCTATATCGGCCTGAGCGTCGCCGGCTCGATTGCCGCGCTCGCTGCGGGGCTGATGCTGGCCCGTGTGGCATGAGCGGGAACGACATCATGAACGTCCGCCAATTCACCGTCGCGGCGGACGATGACGGCATCCGGCTGGACCGCTGGTTCAAGCGGCACCTGCCGGAGGCGAGCTTTAACCTGGTGTCGCGCTGGGCGCGTACGGGTCAGCTGCGCGTCGACGGCGCGCGGGCCGGGCCGGGCGACCGGATCGCGGCGGGACAAACGCTGCGTGTCCCGCCGGTCGAACCCGAGGTCGCGGAGCGCGCCAAGCCGGTGCGCGCCAGAACCGAGCTCAACCCCGACGAAATCGACTTTGCCCGGCATATGGTGATCCACCAGGATCGCGACGCGATCGTGCTCAACAAGCCGCCGGGCCTCGCGACGCAGGGCGGATCGGGGACGACCGAGCACGTCGATAGGATGCTCGATGCGTTCGACGAGGGTGCTGGACGCCCTAAACTCGTCCACCGCTTGGACAAGGATACGTCGGGCGTGCTGCTCGTCGCGCGGTCGGCCAAGTCGGCGGCGTTCTTCTCCAAGAGCTTTTCGAGCCGGACGGCGCGGAAAGTCTATTGGGCGTTGGTCATCGGCGTGCCCGATGTTCATGATGGGCTGATCGAGCTGCCGATCGGCAAGCAGCCGGGCACCGGCGGCGAGAAGATGTCTGTCGACGAGAAGCAAGGCAGCCCGGCGCGGACGCGCTATCGCGTAATCGAGCGCGCGGGCAATCGCGCGGCGTGGGTCGAGCTCCAGCCGTTCACCGGGCGGACGCATCAGCTGCGCGTGCACATGGCGGCGATCGGGCATCCCATCGTCGGCGACGGCAAATATGGCGGTAAGGAAGCGTTCCTTAGCGGCACGATCAGCCGCAAGATGCACCTCCATGCGCGGCGGCTGCGGATCGACCATCCCAACGGCGCGCCGCTCGACGTCACCGCCAAGCTGCCCGCGCATTTCGCCGAAAGCATGGACGATCTCGGCTTTGACGAACTGATCGGCGACGTGCTCGAGATCGAAGAGGTCAAGTTCAAGGACACGCCCGAAGGTAAGGCGCGGGTCGCGCTCAACAAGGCCAAGTCGGCACGGAAGGCGCGCAAGGGCGAACGGCGGGCGCGGGGGACGAAGCCATGACTGAGGACGCAGCAAAAAGGCGCTTTTTCGCGCTCACCGCGATCCGATTCTGCGGACTGGCATTGGCGTTGCTGGGCGTGTGGATTGTCACCAAGCGATCGATCGAGCCGGCGGATTTGATCGGGTATGCGCTGATCATCGTGGGCGTGTTCGATGTCGTCGTGCTGCCGCTTTTGCTGGTGAGGCGATGGAAGCGTTGACGCCAAATCCTTGCCTTGCGGCGAGGTGGCCCGCAGGGCCGGAGTGGTGCGATACCTCGGCGCAACGGTGCCGATCCGCGCCTTCGCGCGGGATTATTTGCACCGCCCCGTCGGCTTTGCCGCCACCCCGCGAGGCGGGAAATTAATGAAGCGGTTCTGGACGGACGTCTCGGTCGTCGACGGCGGCGTGCTGCTCGACGGCCGGGCGGTGCGGACGCCGGCGCGGGCGGCGCTGGTGCTGCCCGCCGCGCTGGCCGAGGCGGTGGCGGACGAGTGGCGCGCGGTCGAGGGCGAGATCGATCCGCGCGCAATGCCGCTGACGGGGCTCAGCAATGCCGCGATCGACCGGGCCGACGCCGATCTGGTGCGGAGCATTGCCGCTTATGCCGAGAGCGACCTGCTGTGTTACCGCGCCGACGATGCGGAGCTGGCGGCGGAGGAAACCGCGGTGTGGGACCCACTGCT
Source organism: uncultured Sphingomonadaceae bacterium (assembly GCA_964246315.1). Taxonomy (GTDB): domain Bacteria; phylum Pseudomonadota; class Alphaproteobacteria; order Sphingomonadales; family Sphingomonadaceae; genus Sphingomonas_O. The sequence goes on from CAXTPT010000031.1 coordinate 26,432, forward strand.
CGGCTGGGCGCGCGGGCGGTACGATGTCGCTTTCAAGGTGACGACGGGCATCGTTCACGTCGCGCAGCCACTGGCGACAGTCGAACGGCTGGGGGCGGCGGTCCATGCGCTCGATGCGTTCGAACTGGTTGGTATGCAGCAACTGGTGACGATCGGCGGATCGCTGGTCATCGCGTTGGCAGTGATCGAGGGCGAGATCGAGGTACGGGCGGCCTTCGACGCCGCGCATGTCGATGAATTGTGGCAGGCGCGCCGATGGGGCGAAGATTATCTCGCGACGCAAACGCGCGACTTGCGGCGCCGTGACTTCCTCAGCGCGGCAAAATTCCTCAGCCTGCTTTAGACATGCTTCGCACGAAGCCGATCAGCGCGGTCTGTCGGCTGCGCTTGTGGCGTTCGGCGTCGAGGATGTTCTTGACGCCCGCGAAGCAATCCTGCGCGACCTCGTTGACCAGGACATAGTCATAGCCGTCCCAATGGCTGATCTCCGACGCCGCGCGGGCCATGCGCGCCTCGATGACGGCGTCGCTGTCGGTGCCGCGCTTGCGCAAGCGGGCCTCGAGTTCCTCGATCGATGGCGGGAAGATGAACACACGGACCACATCGCCGCCGGCTTGCTGGAACAGCTGCTGCGCCCCCTGCCAATCGATATCGAACAGGATGTCGCGCCCGGCGGCGAGATTGTCGAACACCGGCTTTTTGGGCGTGCCGTAGCGGTGGCCAAAGACATGCGCCCATTCGAGGAATTCGCCGTCCGCCACCATCTGCTTGAAGGTGTCGAGGCTGACGAAATGATAATCCTTGCCGTCGATCTCGCCGGGCCGGATCGGCCGCGTCGTGGCGGAGACCGACATGGCCAGCGACGGATCGGACTGGAGCAGCATCCGCGCGATCGTCGACTTGCCCGCGCCCGACGGGCTGGAAATGACGAACAGGATCCCGCGGCGCTGGAGCATCGCGCGCGCCCTTGCCCGCGCGGGCGCGGGGGGTCAATGCAAGCGGTGCCTCAGGCGCGGCTGGCCTTGTTGCGGTCATAGGCCTTTTTGGCAACATAGGCGCCGCCGAGGACGAGGCCGAGCGGGCCCATGCGCGTCAGCACACGCGACGCGGCGACACCGAGCAGCGCGCCTTTCATGCCGCCGCGGCCGTCCGAGCGGTCGATCTCGCGGCCGATAAGCGCGGTGACAAGGGTGCGAAACATGTGTGTTCTCCGTGATTGATTGTGCAGGAGACGCACGAGCGCGGCGAAGGTTGCTCGGCCCACCCTGGCGCGCAGCGCCAGAGTGGGCCGAGTTTCAAACCATCTTCTCCGGCCGCACCACGCGATCGAACGTCGCGCCGTCCACCAGCCCGAGCGCCTTCGCCTCTTCGCGCAAGGTGGTGCCGTTGTGGTGCGCGGTCTTGGCGATTTTGGCGGCGTTATCGTAGCCAATTTCGGGAGCAAGCGCGGTGACGAGCATCAGCGAGCGATCGACCAGGTCGGCGATCTGCTTCTCGTTGGCGACGATGCCGTCGACGCAGCGTTCGGCAAAACTCTCCATGCCCGTGCTGAGCAGATGGATCGACCGCAGCACGTTCGCGCCGATCAGCGGCATGAACACGTTGAGCTCGAAATGCCCCTGCATGCCGCCGACCGTCACCGCGCCGTTGTTGCCGATCACCTGCGCCGCGACCATCGTCAGGCTTTCGCACTGGGTCGGGTTGACCTTGCCCGGCATGATCGAGCTGCCCGGCTCGTTCTCGGGCAGCAACAGCTCGCCCAGTCCCGAGCGCGGGCCGGAGCCGAGGAAGCGGATGTCGTTGGCGATCTTGGTGAGCGACACCGCCAAGGTGTTGAGCGCGCCGTGGAAGAAGACGAGGCCATCCTTGGCGGCGAGCTGTTCGAACTTGTTGGGCGCGCTCTCGAACTGCGTACCGGCGATGTCGGTGATCGCGGCGGTCATGTCGTCGGACCAGCCGGCGGGGGCGTTGAGCCCGGTGCCGACCGCGGTACCGCCGATCGCCAGCTTGCGCAGATTGCCGTTCATCGCGCCGAGGATGCGGTGCTTCGCGCTGATGAGCTGCGCGGCATAGCCGCCGAATTCCTGCCCCAGTGTCAGCGGGGTCGCGTCCTGGGTGTGGGTGCGGCCGATCTTGACGATGTGCGTCCAGGCTTCGGCCTTGGCGGTGAGCGCCGCGGTGAGCCGGTCGAGCGCGGGGATCAGCGTCGCTTCGGTCGCCAGCACCGCGGCGACGTGCAGCGCGGTGGGGAAAGAGTCGTTCGACGACTGGCTCATATTGACGTGATCGTTGGGATGGACCGGCGACTTGCCGCCGCGCGTGCCAGTGAGTGTTTCGTTGGCGCGGCCGGCGATCACTTCGTTGACGTTCATGTTGGTCTGCGTGCCCGAACCGGTCTGCCAGATGACCAGCGGGAACTGATCGTCGAGCTGGCCCGCGACGATCTCGCTCGCCGCCGCCTCGATCGCGTCGGCAATCTCGGGCTTGAGGCCGTGCTGGCGGTTCACGCGCGCTGCGGCCTGCTTCACGATCGCCTGCGCATGAACGATGCCGAGCGGCATCCGTTCGCGCTCGCCGAACGGGAAGTTCGCGATCGAACGCTGCGTCTGCGCGCCCCAATAGGCTGACGCATCGACGTCAATCGGGCCGAAGGAGTCGGTTTCCGCGCGGGTGCTGAACTGGTCGGTCATGCCGTGGCCGATAATGGGAGCGGTCCGGAATCCCAACCCCCAATGATCCGATGGTCGTCATTCCCGCGAAGGCGGGAATCCATCTCCCGAACGGGTCACGAGCGGAAAGATGAGCAGATGGATTCCCGCCTTCGCGGGAATGACGAAATGAATGGAACGAGTGAAACTGCAACGACTTCCGTATGACGAAAGCGAGAGCCCGCTCAACGCTTGCGCTTGAAATCCACCGCCACGACGTTGCTGCCGTCCTCGACCGGCGCCGCGATCGGGCCGTCATTTTCGGCCTCTTCGTGCTCGGCGGGTTCGCCGGCGTCCTGCACCGCGAATTGCAGCGCGAAATTGACCGCGGGATCGAAGAAGCCGCTGATCGCCGCGAAGGGGATATAGAGCTTGGCGGGCACCGCGTTGAACGTCAGCCCGACCTCGAACGAATCGTCATGCACCTTCAAGTCCCAGAATTTGTTCTGGAGGACGATGGTCATCTCGTCGGGAAAGCGCGCAATGAGGTGCTTGGGAATGTTGACGCCCGGCGCCTGCGTCTTGAAGGTGATGTAGAAATGGTGGTTGCCCGGCAGCTCGCCATTATGCTCGATCGGCGCGAGCACGCGGCCGACCACGGCGCGCAACGCCTCCTGGACGATCTCGTCATAGGGAATCAGGCTGTCGACGGTCGGCTCGGTCATATCGGCGCTAGGTGGACAAGGCCACGGCAC
>CAXTPT010000032.1:0-8314 GCA_964246315.1 uncultured Sphingomonadaceae bacterium
CTCGACCGGCGGGTCGATCAGCCCGGTCGGGCGGATGACCTGTTCGGCGAAGACGCCGCCGGTCTGCTCCATCTCCCAGCCGCCCGGCGTCGCCGAGACGAAAGTGGTCTGCGGGCGCATCGCGTCCCACTCGTTGAAGCGCAGCGGCCGGTTGTCGATCGCCGAGGGGAGGCGGAAGCCATATTCGGCCAGCGTTAATTTGCGCCGATGGTCGCCGCGCGACATGCCGTTGACCTGGCCGATGGTGACATGGCTTTCGTCGACGAACAGCAAGGCGTTGTCGGGAAGGTATTCGAACAGCGTCGGCGGCGGCTCGCCGGGGAGGCGGCCGGTGAGAAAGCGACTATAATTCTCGATACCGTTACAACTGCCGGTCGCGGCGATCATCTCGAGATCGAAATTGGTGCGCTGCTCCAGCCGCTGCGCTTCGAGCAGCTTGCCTTCGCCGACCAGCTCCTTGAGCCGCTCGTCGAGCTCGTGCTTGATCGCCCCCATCGCCTGCTTCATCGTCGGACCGGGCGTGACGTAATGCGAATTGGCGTAGACGCGGATGGTGTCGAGCGACGCGGCCTTCTTGCCGGTCAAGGGATCGAATTCGACGATCTCCTCCACCTCCTCGCCGAAGAACGAGATGCGCCAGGCACTGTCCTCGTAATGCGAGGGAAAGATTTCGAGATTGTCGCCGCGCACGCGGAAATTGCCGCGCGCGAAAGCCGCGTCGTTGCGCTTATATTGCAGCGCCACCAGCTTGCGGATGATCTCCGACTGCTCGACCGTCTGACCCTTTTTCAGGTCGAAGATCATCGCCGAATAGGTTTCGACCGAACCGATGCCGTAAAGGCACGAGACCGAGGCGACGATCAGCACGTCGTCGCGTTCGAGCAACGCGCGCGTCGCCGAATGGCGCATGCGGTCGATCGATTCGTTCACCGAGCTTTCCTTCTCGATGTACGTGTCCGAGCGGGGGACATACGCCTCGGGCTGGTAGTAATCGTAATAGCTGACGAAATATTCGACCGCATTCTCGGGGAAGAACTGCTTGAATTCGCCATAGAGCTGCGCGGCGAGGATCTTGTTGGGGGCGAGGACCAAAGCGGGGCGCTGCAACGCCTCGACCACCTTGGCCATGGTGAAGGTCTTGCCGCTGCCGGTGACGCCCAGCAGCACCTGGTTCTTTTCTCCCTGCAAAGCGGTCGAGACCAGTTCGTCGATCGCCGCCGGCTGGTCGCCTGCGGGGTCGTAATCGCTGACCAGCTTGAACTTCCGGCCGCCCTCCGCCTTGGGCGGGCGTTCGGGGCGGTGCGGCACGAAATTGGCGTCGGTCTCGGGCTCGGCGAGGCTCGTGCGGATCTGGATGGACATCGTGCCCGGATATGGACCCGGCGGAACAGAGCTGCAACGTCAGGCCCACGAGAAGATTCACAAGATTCACGGCAAAACGATATCTTTCAGGCCATTGGCCGCCCATAGCAGGCGGCGAACAGCAAGCGATTGTCGTAGACGTGGCGGTAGCCGACGAGCTTGCCGCGGCGATAGACCGGTTGTTCATACCCGTCGCGGCCACGCCGGATGGCTTCATCGAGCAAGCCGCCGCGGCCGATATCGAACGCGAGGTCCCACGCGTCGGCAAAGCTTTCCGCACCGGGCCGCTCGCGCAGCACATAGGCCGAGCGTGCCGTCATCCCGACCGCTCGCGCCGCCGCGCCGACCGAGCCGAGTTTGGCTAGCGCCTGGATGAATTGACGTTGGCGCGCATGCGTCCAGCCGTTGCGCCGGAAGCCAACGGGCACGGGATCGAAAGCGAGGTCGTCGGGGTGGTCAGGGTTTGGGGCGGTCGATTCGTCGGTCATGTCGAGAAGGATGACAGGCCGGGCGGGGTGTAGGACAGAGAAAAGTTCCATTAATGTTCGCCCAGCCGCGACTGGACAGGGCCCGGCGTTCGGTGTCCTATGCCCGTCGCATCAAAAGAACGGGGGCTTGCGTGAAGAAATGGGTTTGGCTGCTGCCGCTGGCTCTCGCCGCGCCGGCCCGCGCGGACGACCTGTCCGCGACAATCAAGGCCGATTACGACAAATCCCTTGGCGCGATGTGGGACGATTTCCACCGCAATCCAGAATTGTCCTATGTCGAGACGCGCACCGCCGCAAAGATGGCGGCGAATTTGCGCGCGGTGCCTGGGATGGCGGTGACGGAGAAGGTCGGCGGCACCGGCGTCGTCGGCGTGCTGAGGAACGGCGCGGGGCCGACGGTGCTGATCCGTGCCGATATGGACGGGCTGCCGCTGGAGGAGAAATCCGGGCTGGCCAATGCATCGAAGGTGACCATGCCCAACCGCGAAGGCCTGGTGCAGCCGGTGATGCACGCCTGCGGGCACGACACGCATATCACCGCCTTGGCCGAAACCGCGCGGCTGCTCGCGGCGCGCAAAGAGCAATGGCGAGGCACGCTGGTGTTCATCGTCCAGCCCGCCGAGGAGCGCATCGGCGGCGCCGAGGCGATGCTGAAGGACGGGCTCTACCAGCGCTTTCCCAAACCCGATTACGCGCTGGCGTTCCACGTCGCGGCGGAGCTCGAGGCAGGGCATATCGCCGCGTCGGAGACGGTGCAGTATAGTTCGGCCGACAGCATCGAGCTGGTCGTCCACGGCATCGGCACGCACGGCGCCTCACCGCAGCTGGGCCGCGACCCGGTGTGGATCGGCGCGCAGATCGTCACCGCGCTGCAGGGCGTGATCAGCCGCCAGAAATCGCCGCTGCTGCCCGGCGTGATCACCGTCGGCACGTTCCATGCGGGCACCAAGAACAACATCATTTCCGACCGCGCCGATCTGGGCCTGACGGTGCGCGCCAATGACGAGGCGACGCGCGCCGAGCTGATCGCGGGCATCCGCCAGGTGGTCGAGGGTGTCGGCCGCGCGAATGGCCTGAGCGGCAAGGACCTTCCCGAGGTCAAGCTGGTCGAAGGCACGCCGACGACGATCAACGACACCGCGCTGGCGCGGCGGCTCAACGCCTCGCTGGCCAGGAGCCTGCCCGCGGGGACCGTGGTGCCCTTCGTGCAGAAGAACATGGGCGCGGAGGACTTCGCCTATTTCGTCCAGCCGGACACCGGCGTGAAAGGCTATTATTTCGCGGTCGGCGGCACGCCCAAGGCGTGGATCGACGCCGCGGCGAAAGGCGGTCCGCCGATCGCCGGGCATCACTCACCGCTGTTCAAGATCGCGCCCGAGCCGACGATCAGGCTGGGCGCCGAAGCGATGACGCGGGCGGTGCTGGAGCTGTTGGGACGATCCTCCGCCTGAACCTGTCGCCCCTGCGCAGGCAGGGGCCTAGATGGACTCTCCTCCTGCCGGTTCGTTTCAACTGGTAAGATCATCTGGGCCCCTGCGTGCGCAGGGGCGACAGTTGGGTTGGGGACGCGGGCTGCCGCAAGTCCGGCGTGGATGGCGGCGCGTCGTAACTGCCGCTGTGCAAGATCGCGCCCAGCCGATCGTTTGGCTGGGCGCCAAGGTATTGACGCGGGCGGTGCTGGCGTTGCTGCGGTCCGCTTCCGCGTTATAGCTTGCCGCCCCTGCGCAGGCAGGGGCCTAGATAGACTCTCCTCCTGCCGGTTCGTTTCAGCTGGTGAGATCATCTGGGCCCCTGCCTGCGCAGGGGCGACAATTGGATTGGGCGCGGGCTATCGTAGGTCCGGCGCGAAGGGCCGTGCGTCGCAGCTTGGCGGGCGCAGCACGGGCGGCAATTCGGCGCGGGGCACGTCGATCGGCGGCACGTCGACCGGGGCGCCGATCGGGTAGGCGGTGAAGTCGGTCAGCCCGCGGCACATCATCACCCGGTCGAGCAGCTTGGGCGGCGTGTCGTACGCTTCCCAGCTCAGCCGGAAGGTGCCCCAATGGATCGGCATCGCGTAGCGCGCGCCGAGGCGGCGGAAGATCTCGACCGCCTGGACCGGGCCGACATGACTGCCCGCCTGCATCTGTCCCGGCTGGAAGCGGAAGGCGCCGATGGGAATGAGTGCGAGGCGGATCGGGCCATATTCCGCTGCTTCAGCGGGCCATTGCCCGTCACCAAAGCCGGTATCACCCGCAAAGAACAGGTTGCCGCCCGGAAGCTGGATGACAAAGCTCGACCACAAAGCGCGGTTGCGATCTGTGAACCAGCGGCTGCCCCAGTGATGATTGCGGGTGACGACGATACGAATGCTATCCGGGTTGCACGCTGACATCGGATAGCATTCAGCAATAGGCGGCGGGAAAAAGTCCCAGTCGCCATTGCGTCGATAGATTATTCCGCCCCAATCGAGTGCTACAGCCTTTGCCCCCGCTTTGTTAATAAGCGTGTCGTTGCCCAAACCAGTCACTATCAACGGCCTATCACGTTCCCACAGTCGCTTGAGCGTCGGCAGGTCCATGTGATCGTAATGATTGTGACTGACCAAAACCAAATCGATCTTCGGCAAATCCTCGAACTTCACCCCCGGCACCGCAACCCGCTTCGGCCCAAAACCAAATGGCCCGGCGGTGTCCGCGTAGATCGGGTCGGTCAGGATGTTCAGCCCGTTGGTCTGCACCAGCACCGTCGCATGGCCGATCCACGTGGCAACCATGCGCTCGCCATAGACACGCGCCGCGGGCTTGGTCTGCTTGACCGCAACCTGCATCGGCCATTGCGGGCGCCCGTCATTCCCCGTCAGATAGCGCCAGAAAAACTCCGCCCGGCTGCCGCCCGCTGGAATGCGGATCGTGTCTTCGTCATTGTCGGGATTGGCGAAGCGCTGCCCATCGAAGTGGCTCGACGTCGGTCCCCGATAGTAAATCCGGTCGAGAAACGCGGGTGTCAGGACGATGACGAGGCACAACAGGACGATCAGCGCGCCCAATGTAACGCCAAGGGCGCGCAACAACTTTCGAACCATCATCGCGCCCTAAACACGGGAATGACGAAACGAAAGGGAACATCCGCGCCCGCGGCATGTTAGGCGCGCACCATGCACATCGCCATCGACGTCACTCTCGACTACCGCCTCCCTTCCGCGCATGACGTCCTCCTGCAGATCGAGGCGGCGGCGATGGCCGATCAGCGCCTTGTGGAGAGCGAATTGCTGGTCTCTTCGCCCGAACTGCTCCGCGCTGTCCCCGGCGAGGAATCGATCGGCCAGCGTACTTGGGCTTATGCCGATCGGCAGCTGCAGGTGAGCTATCACGCGGTGGTCGATGTCGACCGGCCGGTGGTCGAGCTGAGCGGACTGTCCGCCGCCGATCCGCGCGACTTGCCGGCCCTGGTCGTCCCCTATCTGCTGCCCAGCCGCTATTGCCCGGCGGAGAAGTTCGAGAGCTTTACCCGGCGCCGCTTCGGCGATGTGCCGGGCGGGGCGAAGATCGCGGCGATGCGCGAGTGGATCGCGCGCAACGTCGATTACGCCAGCGGTTCGTCGAGCGGCACGACCACCGCGGTCGATACCTTCACCACCCGGGCGGGCGTGTGCCGCGACTTCGCCCATCTGCTCGCCACCTTCGCGCGCGCGGCGATGATCCCGGCACGGCTGGTCAGCGCCTATGCGCCGGGCGTCACGCCGCCCGATTTCCATGCGGTGGTGGAGGTGTGGCTGGAGGACGGCTGGCACCTGATCGACGCGACCGGCATGGCGCGATGCGACGAGATCGTCCGCATCGGCGTGGGCCGCGACGCGACCGACATCGCCTTCATGACGATCTTCGGCAGCGCGCAGATGGTCTCGCAGTTCGTCAACGTGCGCCGGAACGCCTGAGCCGTTCCACTCGTTTCACGGTCGATGAGATGGAGGCTGCGATGACCACGACCATTCCCGACGACGCCCTGGACCGTGCTTCGGTGGCGCCCGCCAGCCCCGACAACAAGCCGGCGACCGACCCGCGCCAGGATGCCGGACAGGACCAGGACATCCGGCAGCGGCTGGAGGACGATCCGGAAGACAGCGACGCGCGGCTCGACGCCGGGCTCGACGAATCGATGGACGCCTCGGACCCGCCGGCGTCGACGCAGCCGGTGCACAATCACGATCCGGCACCGTCATCGGGCTATAATGCCGAAGAAGAGCGGCTTCGCAGCAACGCCTGACATATTTTTGTCACGGCCCGTTGCGCCGCCACCCTATCCATGATTCCATGCCCCTCGAGCGATTCTGGTTAAGTCCGCGTCAACCTTGCGGGCGTAACCTGACCGCTCTGGCAACCATTCACCGGGGGGTGGACTATGGCGACGGGACGGCAGGCGACAGGACGACAGGCAACCGGCGCGCAGGCGCTGGGTGAGATCAAGGAATTCGCGGCATTCTCCGCCGCGACGCAGCGGTTCATCCGCCGCGCTCTCGATGTCGGCTTGGGCCGCCGCGATGCGGTCGACCGCTGGTCGCGGGACAATGTCGAGGCGGCGGCGATCAAGGCGCAGGCGAAAGTCTATGCCCGGCTCGACGCGATCCGCCACAGCCTGCCCGACGACAGCGACATCGCCGCCGCCGAACCGTTCATGGCGCCGCTGATCACGATGACGGCGTTCGACCTGGGCCAGGACCGCATCAACGGTTTCGGCGCCTATCGCTTCCTCTACGAACGGCTGCTGGGCGCCGGTGTGCGGCCCTGGCTGCCCGCCGCCTTTTGCGCGGCTGCCGCGCTGCCGCACCTGCACCCCGAGCGGCGCCGCATGCTGCTCAAATCGATCAGCGAAGCCGCCGCCACGGCGCCGGGCTGGTCGAACCGCGAACCGAGCTTCTTTCCCGAATGGGTGGAGAAGATCGAGGCGCTGGACGTCGCCTGACAGTCTTCCCGTCCTGCAAGCAGAGGGGGGACGTTCACCCCCGCCGGACCTCCGCCATCGCCTGCGCGGTCACCGGATAGCCCAGCGTGTCCGGAATGCACAGATGCTGCACCCCGCCGCGATCCTCGAGGAACGGCGTGATCATCGGCGGCGGGCTGGGCAGCGCCGCCGCCTGCGCCCGCGCCGCGTCGAACGAGCCCAATGACGCCAGCCGCTCCAAATTGCGCCGCGTCGGAAAGATGATGCTGACCTCGCCGGCATCCGCCTGATCGAGCACGCGCTGCGCGGTCGCCCAGAACAGCCGCACATTCTCCGTGTCGTCGACGCGCGCGGCGGGTGCCGCCGCATCGACGCGGGCGAGGAAAAAGCGCGTATCGAACACGCGGGCTTCGGGAAAATTGGGCCGCCAGCGCGCAAATGGCACCAGTGCGTCGAGATCGAGCGAGAGCCGCTCGGCAGCGAGCAGATCGCCGAACACCATGCCGGCTTCGAGGCCCGCGCGCAGGCGATCGGTCACCGCGAGATCGGGAGCAGGGCACAGGCCGGCACCGACGCCGCCTTCCTCGATCGACTCACGAATGGCGCAGATGCGCGCAGCCGCGTCGTCTTCGTCATAAGCCGGGAAGGCCGCCGCTTGCCGCCGATCGCCCGGATCGACGCGCCCGCCTGGGAAGACAATCGCCCCGGCGGCGAATTTCATCGTCGCGGCGCGCTCGACGAACAGATGCTCGGCGGGGCCGCTGCCGCTTTCGCGAAACAGGACAAGCGTGGCGGCGGGGATCGTGTCGGTCATGTCCCGCCTTGCCGCAGCGCTGCCGTGCTGCCAACCTCGCGCGATGTCTCCCATCGCATTGATCGGCCTCGCTTCGAGCCTGAGCCTGTTGTCCGGGTGGCGGCTTTATCTGTGCATCGTCGCAACCGGGCTGGCGATCCGCCTTGGCTGGATCGCGGTGCCGAGCGCCATGCCCGCACTCGAGGTGCTGGCGAGTCCCTGGGTCGTCGGCGCCGCGGCGGCTGGCGCGATTGCCGAATTCTTCGCCGACAAGATTTTATGGCTCGATAGCGTCTGGGATGCGGTGCACACGGCCATCCGGCCGCTGGGCGGCGCGCTGATCGCGCTGGCGGTGATCGATCCTGCGGATCAGCGCTGGCAGATCGTCGCCTTCCTGCTCGGTGGCGGTGCTTCGTTACTCGCGCACGGGGCCAAGGCTGCCACGCGCACGGTCGTCAATCTATCGCCCGAGCCGATAAGCAATGCGGTAGTGTCGACCGGGGAGGATGTCTCGACGCTTGGCCTGTTGGCGATGGCGTTCACCCATCCGGTGCTGGCGGGCGCGGTCGCGGTGGTCGTGCTGAGCGCATGCCTGGCGCTGCTCATCGTCGCCCGGCGAGTTTTGCTGCGGGTCGCCGGCCGGCGGCCCCGGACCGATTGATCGAGCGCAAATGAAAAGGGCCGCTGCGTGGGGAGAGGGCCCCGCGCGGTGTTGCGCCAAGCCCGGGGGGCGGGGCGCCGGGGCCCGCCG
>CAXTPT010000032.1:8324-28989 GCA_964246315.1 uncultured Sphingomonadaceae bacterium
CCGGCGCGAGGTCACGAGCGCCTCCGACGACGACGCCATCGTCCTCTTCTGCGGCGAGCCGCGCGACCACGTGCGCCCGGCGCCGGGCGAGGTCGCCGCGGTGCTCGGGGGCCCGGCGCCCGGGCCGGAGGGCCTGTTCGGCGCCCCCGCGTGGCTCGCCGATCTCACCGACCGCATAGGCCTGGACGTCGACCCCAACACGAAGCTGACGCGGCGCATGCTGTTCCTGCTCGAGTCGGTGCCCGTGGCTGGCGACGCGGCCCCAGCTCGGTCTTCCGCCATGCCCTCGGGACTGCAAGCAGTCGACAGCAGAGCGGACGCCGTGGCGTGTCGCGGACCGGGTGCTTCGGGTTTGACCCCGAGAGCGCTCCCGGCCGCTGTCACTGGTCTCTCGGTGTCAAGTCGGACATGGCGGACTGGCCGAAGCCAACCCATCCCGTCCGGATCTCGAACCGTCCATACCGCTTCCGATCCGGTCCGCTGCAAGTCCGGCTTGCGCCTTCGCTGCATCGTCGTTATCGGCCTCGGCATCGGTGGAAAGCCTTGGTTTCCCGCCGCTTTCCTTCGACCGGCGATGCAGTGAGACTGCACTCCAACCCCGAGTCGGCCAAGCAGAAAGATGGCTGTCCGCCCTGTGGATAGCGGGGAAATCGGTGAGCGTTCTGGACAAAGCACGGACCTTGCGCGAAATGCGCAGCCATGGTCGAGAAATCCAGTCCACGTGCCGAATCGGACCAGTCGAAACGCAACGTGCTGATCGCGGCAGGCGTCGCGACCGGCATCGGTTCGGCGGCGCTGGTCGCGGCCTTGCTGTATGCCAATCGCGGCAAGAAGCCTGAGCCGGTTTCACCGAACGACGCGGAACCGACCGACTGATGGCGCAAAAGCCTGTTCGCAAGGCCGTGTTTCCCGTGGGCGGGCTCGGCACGCGCTTTCTCCCCGCGACCAAGGCGATGCCCAAGGAGATGCTGACGGTCGTCGACAAGCCGCTGATCCAGTATGCGGTGGACGAGGCGCGCGAGGCGGGCATCGAACAGATGATCTTCGTCACCGGCCGCGGCAAATCCGCGATCGAGGACCATTTCGACATCTCGTACGAGCTCGAATCGACGATGAAGGGCCGCGGCAAGGCGCTCGACGCGATCAAGGGCACACGCTTCCGGGCGGGCGAGGTGGTCTATGTCCGCCAGCAGGAGCCGACCGGGCTGGGCCATGCGATCTGGTGCGCGCGGCATATCGTTGGCGACGAGCCGTTCGCCATCTTTCTCCCCGACGAGCTGATGGTCGGCAAGCCCGGCTGCATGAAGCAGATGGTCGAGGCCTATGACCGGGTCGGCGGCAACATCGTCTGCGGGTATGAAGTGCCCGCGGACCAGACCGACAAATACGGCATCATCACGCCCGGCAAGGTCGACGGCGCGCTGGTCGAAGTTGCCGGGCTGATCGAAAAACCCAAGCTGGGCACCGCGCCATCCAATTTGATGATCCCCGGCCGCTACATCCTGCAACCCGAGGTCATGCGCGTCCTCGAATCGCAGGAAAAGGGCGCGGGCGGCGAAATCCAGCTGACCGACGCGATGGCCCGGATGATCGGCACCCAGCCATTCCACGCCTATAAGTTCGACGGCCGCCGTTTCGATTGCGGCGACAAGGCGGGGTTCATCACCGCGAACATCGCGCTGGCGCTCGACCGCAAGGACATCGGGCCAGCGGTGGCGAATTATCTGCGCGAAATTACGCTCTGACGCGCGACCGTGATCCCGTGACGTAGTTAGTTGAGCTTCAAAACTTCTGCGAGATTTCGATCAGGCTTTTGATTGTTACGTCACCAGCAAATACAGGTTTCGACTTTCCCGTTGGGTATCTTGCACAGCAGCCGTTCGGTTCCAAACCAAGCAACCGACACATCCGTTCGCCCTCCCGAGAATATGCGACTGCTACCAACCGGAGCGAGCGTTCAGTTGAACATAAAAATGTGTTGATGATGTGATCAATCACAAACCTACCCATCCTCCTAGCTGGGCATTCTGCCGCGTTTCGATACTCTGGAAGAATCCCAAACGATAAAAGAACCAAATATTTGGTCGAGCAATTGCGCGTCGCTGGTAGGAGGTCCTCAAACTTAAGATCGTCGTCGGTTCGCCGGCCCTGTTCAATAGCTTGCCCCGCGGCAACCGTGACAGGCCACAGCGACGACCATCCGGCAATTTGATCAGTTTCGCTGTCGATCAACCCAAGCAAACGGAACGGATTCTTGGACTGTGCTCGTAGTGCGTGATCAGTCTCGATGGAGCCATCGGGAAATATTCGCTGGACCAACTCGTGGTTGATCAATGCCGCGTCTGTAGACGTGTCTAGTACCCGACAGGCAAAGCGAGCTTTGCGGAATGCGGGCACTGGATCGGATTGAATAAATACTGCTCGTGTTGCTTTCAATGTGACCACAGCGACAATCACTAAGCACAGAGAGAACCCTACGACCACGACGTAAGGCAGTGCGTTGGTCGCCTCGGCTCCGAGCCACGCTTTGAGCCGGTCGTCGGGGAGGCCGATAGCGGCCAACGTGAAAGAGGCTGAAGCGCCAAATATCATGCCGAGGGGCCGTTTTATTTCTTGACGAAAAGCGACCCCAAAGCCTGATATCAACGCTATTGGCTTCACCTTACCTTCAGCCGGCCATTGCCTTTTCGAGGTTGGCGCGGATCGCTTCGAAGAACTGTTCGGTGGTCATCCATGCCTGATCGGGACCGATCAGGATCGCCAAATCCTTGGTCATCGCGCCCTGTTCGACGGTTTCGATGCAGACGCGTTCGAGCGTTTCGGCGAACTTGGTGACCTCAGGCGTGTCGTCGAACTTGCCGCGGAACTTGAGACCGCCGGTCCAGGCGAAGATCGAGGCGATCGGGTTGGTCGAGGTTGCCTTGCCCTGCTGATGCTGACGATAGTGGCGCGTGACGGTGCCGTGCGCGGCTTCGGCTTCGACGGTCTTGCCGTCGGGCGACAGCAGCACCGACGTCATCAGGCCGAGCGAGCCGAAGCCCTGCGCCACTTGGTCCGACTGCACGTCGCCGTCGTAATTCTTGCACGCCCAGATGAAATTACCGCTCCATTTGAGCGCGGAGGCGACCATGTCGTCGATCAGGCGGTGCTCGTAGACGATGCCCAATTCCTTGAACTTCGCGGCGAATTCGGCGTCGAACACTTCCTGGAACAGGTCCTTGAAGCGGCCGTCATAGGCCTTGAGGATGGTGTTCTTGGTCGACAGGTAAACCGGCCATTGGCGGGCGATGCCGTAGTTGAACGAGGCGCGCGCGAAATCGCGGATCGAGTCGTCGAGATTGTACATGCCCATCGCGACGCCGCTGCTCGGGAACTGAAACACCTCTTCGTCGATCACGGTGCCGTCCTCGCCCTCGAACACCATGCGCAGCTTGCCGGGGCCGGGGACGCGGAAGTCGGTGGCGCGGTATTGGTCACCGAACGCATGGCGGCCGACGACGATCGGATCGGTCCAGCCGGGGATCAGGCGCGGGACATTCGAAATGACGATCGGTTCGCGGAAGACGACCCCGCCGAGGATGTTGCGGATGGTGCCGTTGGGCGACTTCCACATCTTCTTCAAGTTGAACTCCTCGACGCGCGCCTCGTCGGGCGTGATCGTCGCGCATTTCACGCCAACGCCGTATTTCCGGATGGCGTTGGCGCTATCGACGGTGATCCGATCGCTGGTCTCGTCGCGCTTCTCGACGCCCAGATCGTAATATTTGAGGTCGATATCGAGATAAGGGAGGATCAGGCGTTCGCGGATCCACTGCCAGATGATCCGCGTCATTTCGTCGCCGTCGAGCTCGACGACGGGATTTTTCACCTTGATCTTCGCCATGATTCTCACTTGCCTGGGGGGAGAGGTTGCCGCGGGCGTTAATGCGCGCCGGGGCGGCAATCAATGGCGCGGTGGCGCGGTGGGGCTAGCGCCGCGGGCGCCGCAACGCCTATATCCGGGGCATGACAGAACTCGATCCCGCCACGTCCGGCACCGCCGTGACGATCAAGTGGCGCTTTCCGACGGTTCATCCCGAAGGCCATAAATATGTCGCGGTTGCGGCGATCGCCTGTGTCGTCTGCGCCTTCATGGCGTGGGAGACGCTGGCCTGGCCGCTGCTCGGCTTGACGATCTGGGTCGCGGCGTTCTTTCGCGATCCGATCCGCACCGTGCCGCAGGGGGACAATCTGATCATCGCGCCGGCCGACGGGCTGGTCACGCTGATCCGCCAGGTGGCGCCGCCGCGCGAGATGGCCGAGCTGGGGGCCGAGCCGATGACCCGCGTGTCGATCTTCATGTCGGTGTTCGACGTGCACATCAACCGCACGCCGATCGCGGGCACGATCAAGTCGGTGGTCTATGTGCCCGGCAAATTCCTCAACGCCGATCTCGACAAAGCGAGCGATGACAATGAGCGGCAGCATATCCTGGTCGAGCGCGGCGATGGCGTTCGTGTCGGCTTCACGCAGATCGCCGGACTGGTCGCGCGGCGGATCGTGCCGTTCGTCAAGAATGGCGACGCGGTGGTGGCGGGGCAGCGCATCGGCCTGATCCGCTTCGGCAGCCGTGTCGACGTCTATCTGCCCGCGGGCGCGGCGCCGCAGGTGTCGCTCGGCCAGCGGACGATCGCCGGCGAGACGGTCCTCGGCACCATCGGCAGCGGCGAAGCGGCGCGGGGGCGCGCGCTTTGAACGACGCGCGCCAGCGGCGCGGCATCCCGCTGCGCGCGGTCGCGCCCAATGCGGTCACCGCGCTGGCGCTGTGTTCTGGACTAACCGGCGTGCGCTTCGCGATCGCAGGCGAATGGGAGCGGGCGGCGGGGGCGATCATCATCGCCGGCGTGCTCGACGGGCTCGACGGCAGGCTCGCGCGGGCGATCAGGGGGCAGAGCAAGTTCGGCGAGCAACTCGATTCGCTGTCGGACGTGATCGCCTTCGGCGTCGCGCCGGCGCTGATCATGTTCCTGTGGTCGCTGAAAGACGTGCCGCGCTACGGCTGGATCTTCGCGCTGGCGCTGGCGGTGTGCATGGCGCTGCGGCTGGCGCGGTTCAACTCGCAGATCGATGACGCGGACCAGCCGCGCAAGAGCGCGGGGTTTCTGACGGGCGTGCCCGCACCCGCGGCAGCGGGGTTGGCGCTGTTGCCGCTTTATATCTCCTTATGGGCGAATGACGGTCCGCTGCGCATGCCGCAGCTGGTCGACGTCGTACGCGATCCGTGGCTGGTGGCTCCGTGGCTGGCGTTCGTCGCGTTCCTGGCGGTTTCGAACGTCGCGACGTTCAGCTGGTCGTCGCTGCGCATCCGGCGCTCGGTGCGGATCGAGGCACTGCTGCTGGTGGCGCTGCTGGGTGCCGCCTTGCTGTCCGCGCCCTGGGAGACCCTGACCCTGGTCTGTGCCGTTTACCTCGGCCTGATCGCCTGGTCGGTGCGCAGCTATGCGCGGGTCAAGCGGCGGCGCGCAGCACAGGGCGGCTGAGACTGACGCGCGCAACCGTCACCGATTGCGGGCGACGCTGCCAGGCCGGCAAAGGTGACAAAGGTGACGCACCGTTCAGCGCGTAAAGCAGGCGCGCGAAGGACGGAGCAACCGTCGCCCACATCGTCCACAACGCAAAGCCGATCAGCAGGACCGAACCCAGAAGCGAAATTACAGCCATCGTCGCGACCTTCCTATCTACATCTCCGAACCGCCACGGTGCCGGATTAGTTCCGTGTTCGCTATTTGTTCTGAGCGTGTCAAGCGGTGTTTTCCCGACATTGGAAAACGTCCGCGCCCGATCCGACACGGCCAAACCGGGACGGGGTTGCAACCCGCGCGCCGACTATGTACTGGCGCCCGCATTCCACATGGGTGGCAACATACCGGTGCGGGAGGCCTGCCTCGCGTTCCGCTGCCCAGAGGTTCAACCGGGTAAGGAGATCAAATTATGGCGGCTCCCACCGTCACGATGCAGCAGCTTGTCGAGGCAGGCGCGCATTTCGGGCACCAGACGCACCGTTGGAACCCGCGCATGAAGCCGTACATCTTTGGCGAGCGCAACGGCATCCACATCCTCGACCTGTCGCAGACCGTGCCGCTGCTGGCGCGGGCGCTCGACTTCGTGTCGCAGACCGCGGCGTCGGGCGGCAAGGTGCTGTTCGTCGGCACCAAGCGCCAGGCGCAGGAGCCGATCGCCGACGCGGCGCGGCAGGCGAACCAGCATTTCGTCAATCATCGCTGGCTGGGCGGCATGCTCACCAACTGGAAGACGATTTCGAATTCGATCCGCCGCTTCAAGGCGTTGACCGAGCAGCTCGGCGGCGAGGTCGCCGGCCTGACCAAGAAGGAAATCCTCCAGCTGACGCGCGAGCGCGACAAGCTGGAACTCAGCCTTGGCGGCATCAAGGACATGGGCGGCATTCCCGACGTGATGATCGTGATCGACGCGAACAAGGAAGAGCTGGCGATCAAGGAGGCCAATGTCCTCGGCATTCCGGTCGTCGCGATCCTCGATTCGAACGTCAGCCCGGACGGCATTGCCTTCCCGGTGCCGGCCAACGACGATGCCAGCCGCGCGATCCGCCTGTACTGCGATGCGCTGGCCCAGGCCGCGACGCGCGGCGGCAACGAAGCGCGCGCCAATCGCGGCCAAGACCTCGGCGCGATGGCCGAACCGCCGGTCGAGCCGGTGCTCGAGGCGAGTGCTCCGACGCGCGAAGCCGATGCGGTGGCCGATCAGGGTGCGGACACGTCGGTCGACGCCACAGCCGATGGGGCGACTGCCGACGAACAGACCGCGGCGTAACGCTTTCGACCAAATGACTCGTCATTCCCGCGAAGGCGGGAATCCATCTGCCGACATGGCCGCAAATGGTCACTGCAGGAGATGGTCCCCCGCTTTCGCGGGGGTGACGAGGGTTTGGGGTTTAAGTTTCTGATTCTGGAGAAATAACATGGCAGAGATCACCGCTGCCGCGGTCAAGGAGCTGCGCGAGCGCTCCGGCGCGGGCATGATGGATTGCAAGAAGGCGCTGAGCGAGACCGGCGGCGACATGGAAGCCGCGATCGACTGGCTGCGCACCAAGGGCCTGGCGACCGCCGCCAAGAAGGCCGGCCGCACCGCGTCCGAAGGCCTGGTCGGCGTCGCGGTCAGCGGCAACACGGGCGCGGCGGTCGAGGTCAATTCGGAAACCGATTTCGTCGCCAAAAACGAGCAGTTCCAGTCGTTTGTGCGCGATGCGACGCAGATCGCGCTCAAGACCGGCGACAGCGTCGAGGCGCTCGCCGCCGCGGCGATGGGCGAGGGCAGCGTGCAGGACAAGCTGACCGCGAACATCGCGACGATCGGCGAGAACCAGTCGCTGCGCCGCGTGAAGACGGTGTCGGTGAACAAGGGCGTCGTCGTTCCCTACGTCCACAATGCCGCCGCGCCGGGCCTCGGCAAGATCGGCGTGCTCGTCGCGCTCGAAGGCGATGCCGATGCCGGCAAGATGGAGGCGCTGGGCAAGAGCTTGGCGATGCATATCGCCGCCGCGTCGCCGCTGGCGCTGCACGAAGAGGGCCTCGACGACGCGCTGGTCAGCCGCGAACGCGCGATCGCCGAGGAAAAGGCGTCGACCAGCGGCAAGCCGGCCGAGATCGTCGCCAAGATGGTCGAGGGCGCGTTGGCCAAGTTCCGCAAGGAAAACGCGCTGATGAGCCAGCTGTTCGTCATGGACAACAAGACCAAGATCGCCGACGTCATCGCCGCCGAGGCCAAGAATGCGGGCGGCAGCATCGCGCTGACCGACTATGTCCGCTTCCAGCTGGGCGAGGGCATCGAAAAGGCCGAGAGCGATTTCGCGGCGGAAGTCGCGGCGGCGTCGGGCGTGCCACAGGGCGACAAGCCGACGGCGTGAAGGCTTGGCAGCCGGTCCGCCCGGTCCTAAGGCCCCGACGTCACCCCGGCGAAGGCCGGGGTCCATCTCGCCGCGGGCAGGCCGCCCGTCGAAGGACGGTCCCGGCCGCACCGTGGACCCCGGCGTTGGCCGGGGTGACGGCCAAGAGTAGGTGAGGTTTCTACACGCATGTCCCGACCGCCCCTCAAGCGCATCCTCCTGAAATTGTCGGGCGAGGTGCTGATGGGCGAGGGCAGCGGCCTGAGCATCGATCCGGCGATGACCGGCCGCGTGGCGCAGGAGATTGCCGACGCCCGGGCCGAGGGTTTCGAACTGTGCGTCGTCGTCGGCGGCGGCAACATATTTCGCGGCATGGCCGCGGCGGCGCGCGGCTTCGAACGCGCCAGCGCCGATTATATGGGCATGCTCGCCACCGTCATGAACGCGCTGGCGGTGCAGAACGCGCTCGAGCAGATCGGCGTCGAAACGCGCGTCCAATCGGCGATCCCGATGGCCAGCGTGTGCGAGCCGTTCATCCGCCGCCGCGCCGAGCGTCATCTGGAAAAGGGCCGCGTGGTGATCTTCGCCGCGGGGGTCGGTTCGCCGTTCTTCACCACCGACAGCGGGGCGGCGCTGCGCGCGGCCGAAATGAAGTGCGACGCGCTGCTGAAGGGGACCTCGGTCGACGGCGTCTACACCGCCGATCCCAAGAAGGATGCGGGAGCGAAGCGTTACGACCACGTGACTTACGACACGGTGCTGGCCGACAATCTCAAGGTCATGGACGCCAGCGCGGTGGCCTTGTGCCGCGACAACAATATTCCGATCATCGTGTTCAACATCCGCGAGCAGGGCAATCTCGCCCGTGTGCTCGCGGGCGAGGGGACAGCGACGGTCGTGTCAGCTTAAAACATAGGAAGAGGTTATGCCGGCTTATCAGAAATCGGACCTGGAACGCCGCATGGCGGGCGCGGTCGAGGCGTTGAAGAGCGACCTGGTCGGACTGCGCACCGGGCGCGCTTCGGTCAATCTGCTCGATCCGATCACCGTCGAGGTCTATGGCTCGCACATGCCGCTCAATCAGGTGGCGACGGTGTCCGCGCCCGAACCGCGCCTGTTGTCGGTGCAGGTCTGGGACAAGTCGAATATCGGCCCGGTCGAAAAGGCGATCCGCTCGGCGGGCCTCGGGCTCAATCCGATCACCGATGGGACGAGCATCCGCCTGCCGATCCCCGACCTGACCGAGGAGCGGCGCAAGGAACTGGCCAAACTGGTCGGGCAATATGCCGAAAAGGCCCGCGTCGCGGTGCGCAATGTCCGCCGCGACGGCATGGACGCGCTCAAGACCGACGAGAAGAAGAACGAGATCGGCGAGGATGAACGCAAGCGGCACGAAGCCGAGGTCCAGAAACTGACCGACGGCACGATCGGCGACATCGACAGCGTGTCGGGCGCGAAAGAGAAAGAGATTTTGGGGAAGTGACGATTGCAATGGCCCTTGCAACCAGGGCCGTTGCCCTGAGCTTGTCGAAGGGCCGTTCTTTTCTCCGTTCCGCGCTCGCGCCGCACGAAGGGGAAGGACGGGGCTTCGACAAGCTCAGCCCAGCGGTTTTCTTTGCGAGATCCGGATGATGGCCTCTCAGCTGAAAACTGACGGTGGCGTGGCCACCACCCCCCGCCACGTCGCGATCATCATGGACGGCAATGGCCGCTGGGCGAAGAAGCGCCTGCTGCCCCGTGCCGCCGGGCACCGCAAGGGGATCGAGGCCGTCCGGGCGGTAACCCGCGCCAGCCGCGATCTGGGGCTCGAAGTGCTTAGCCTGTACGCTTTTTCCTCCGAGAACTGGCGGCGTCCGGCCGAGGAGGTGAGCGATCTGATGGGTCTGCTCAAGCATTTCATCCGCAGCGACCTGGACGAACTGGCCGAGGCCAATGTCCGCCTGCGCGTGATCGGCGATCACAGTGCTTTCACGCCGGACGTGGTCGAGATGATCGACGGCGCGCTGGCGCAGACGGCCGGCAATAGCGGCCAGACCCTTTGCGTCGCGCTCAATTACGGGGCGCATAACGAATTGGTGCGGGCCGCGCGCAAGGCGGCGGCGCAGGGCGGAATCGACGAAGCGTCGATCGCCGCCAATCTCGACACCGCGGGGCTGCCGCCGGTCGACCTGCTGATCCGCACGTCGGGGGAGCAAAGGCTAAGCAATTTCATGCTGTGGCAGGCGGCCTATGCGGAGCTGCTGTTCACCGACACCCTGTGGCCCGATTTCGGCGCCGAGGGATTGCGCGGGGCGCTCCAGGCCTATGCCACGCGCGAACGCAGGTTCGGCGGGCTGTGAGCGAGCTTGCCAAGCGGACCGTGTCGGGCCTGGTCCTGATCGCCGTCGCGCTGACCGCGCTGGCGCTGGGCGGCTGGGTGTTCCTGATCCTGTGCGCGCTGGTCGGGCTGGGCGTGCTCGTCGAGTTTTTCGGGCTGGCACGGCGTTTCGCGGGCGGAACGCTGATTTTGTGGATGCTCGGCGGGCTGATCTATGTGGGCGGGGCGGTCGCCGCGCTGGTGCTGACGCGCGAGCATCATGGCCTGGGCGCCACGGCGACGCTGCTGGCGTCGGTCTGGGCGGTCGATATCGGCGCCTATTTCACCGGACGAGCCCTTGGCGGACCCAAGCTCGCCCCGCGGCTGAGCCCGAACAAGACCTGGTCGGGGCTGATGGGCGGAGCGATCGGCGGGGCGGCGATATTCATCGCTTATGGCTGGCGTCACAGCGCGGGCGCGGCGGCCATCCCCGGAGCGTTGCTTGGGGGTGCGATCGTCGCCGTCCTCGCGCAAGCGGGCGACCTGTTCCAGAGCTGGATGAAGCGGCGCGCGGGGGTCAAGGATTCGGGGCGGCTGATCCCCGGCCATGGCGGGCTGTTCGACCGCGTCGATGGGCTGCTGGCCGTGGCGTTCGTCCACGGCCTGGTCAGCTTCGTGATCCTGTGACGCGCAGCCTGACCATCCTCGGTGCGACGGGCTCGATCGGCCAGTCGACGCTCGACCTGGTGACGCGCGAGCCGGGCCGGTTCGACGTGCAGTCGGTAACGGCGAACACCGATGTCGCGGGGCTGGCGGCGGCGGCGCGCGCGACCGGTGCCAAGCGGGCGGTGATCTGCGAGGCGGACCGGTACGGCGCGCTCGCCGAAGCCTTGGCAGGATCGGGGATCGCCGCGGCGGCGGGGCCTGACGCGGTCGTCGCGGCGGCGGGCGAGGGGGCGGATGTCGTCGTCGCCGGGATCGTCGGCTGTGCCGGGCTGGCGCCCGTGGCGGCGGCGGTGAGACGCGGCGGTTGCGTCGTCCTGGCCAACAAGGAGCCGCTGGTCTCGGCGGGCGAGCTGATCCTCGAGCTCGCGGCGAGATCGGGGGCGACGCTGCTGCCCGCCGACAGCGAGCATAATGCGATTTTCCAGGTGTTCGATTTCAAGCGGCCCGAGCGGGTGCGGCGGATCGTGCTGACCGCGAGCGGCGGGCCGTTTCACGACCTCGGCCTTACTGCAATGCGGGACGTGACGCCGGAGCAGGCATGCGCGCATCCCAATTGGTCGATGGGGGCGAAGATCAGCGTCGATTCGGCGACGATGATGAACAAGGGGCTCGAGCTGATCGAGGCCGCCCGACTGTTCCCGGTAAGCCCCGAGAAAATCGAGATCATCGTCCACCGTCAATCGGTGGTTCACAGCCTGGTGGACTATATCGACGGTTCGATGCTCGCCCAGCTTGGCCCTCCCGACATGCGCACGCCGCTGGCCTATTGCCTGGCCTGGCCCGACCGGATGGCGACGCCGATGCCGCCGCTCGACCTGGCAGCAATTGCGAAGTTGGACTTCCAAGCGATTGACGAACAACGCTTTCCCGCCACGAGCGTCGCGCGCGAAGCGCTGATGGCGGGCGGCACGGCGCCAGCGGTGCTCAACGCCGCGAACGAGGCGGCGGTCGCCGCGTTCCTCGGCGGAAGGATCGGCTTTCTGGACATCGTCGACATCGTCGAGCGGGTGCTGGGCCGGTTTCAGCCCCAAACGGCACCGGAGAGCGTGGAAGACGTTCTGCAGATCGACAAGGAGGCGCGCGCGGTTGCCGCCGAACTGATGCTGAAGGAAGCGGCATGATGGCCGTGCTGACGTCGATCCTGTGGTTCGCGCTGGCGATCAGTCCGCTCGTGTTCATGCACGAGCTGGGTCATTACGCGATGGGCCGCGTGTTCGGGGTCAAGGCCGACGCCTTTTCGATCGGGTTCGGCCGGTCGGTCGCCAAATGGCGCGACAAACGAGGCACCGAGTGGCGCATCGGCTGGCTGCCGCTGGGCGGCTATGTCAAGTTCGCGGGCGACATGAATGCGGTGAGCCAGCCCGATCCGCTGCACCTGCACGATCCGGGCACGCTGCATGCGAAGCCGGTGTGGCAGCGCGCGCTGATCGTCGCGGCGGGGCCGCTGACCAATTTCCTGCTGGCGATGGTCATGCTCGCCGGCCTTTTCTCGGCCTTTGGCGAGCCGCGCATCCTCGCCGAGGTCGGCAGCTTCGCCCCCAAATCCGCGGCGCAGGCGGCGGGCATGAAGGTCGGCGACCGGATCACCGCGGTCGACGGCCATCGCGTTGACGATTTCGAGGACCTCGCGCTGATCGTGCAGGTCAAGGCCGGGCAGGCGGTACCCGTCACCGTCCGGCGCGGCGAGCGATCGCAGGTGCTGATGGTCACGCCGGTGGCGGAGACGGTCAAGGACATCACCGGCGCCGAAACGCGCGTCGGGCGGATCGGCGTGGCCCCGGCGCGGGTCGATTATATCCGCCCGACCATCGCCGAATTGCCGGGGGCGGCCGCACGCTTCACCCTCAACGCCGTCAAGTCGATGGCGACGACGCTGTGGCAGATCGTCAGCGGGCAGCGCTCGGCGGACGAATTGGGCGGTCCGGTCAAGGTCGCAGCGGCATCCAATGCGGTGGCCGCGTTCGGCTGGGTCTCGTTCCTCTATTTCATGGTGATGCTCTCGATAAATCTCGGGTTCATCAACCTGTTGCCAATCCCGATGCTCGACGGCGGCCACCTCATGCTGTTCGCGGCGGAAGCGGCAAGGGGCAGGCCGGTCAGCGAGCGCGCGCAGGAAATGGCGTTCCGGTCCGGGCTCGCGCTGCTGCTGGCGTTCACGGTGTTCGTGACCGTGAACGATCTGGCCGGTTTGGGACTGTTCCGGCGGCTTGCCGGGTTGATTGGTTAAGCGCCTTCGGGCAGGGCGCGACGTCATTTTTTTGAATTATCGAGGGCGGGACCGCGTGACGATTGAAACGGCAGTAAAGCACGGCGTGCGTCTGTCCTCCGTGTTGCTGCTCGGCACCGTGCTCGGCGGGACGCCCGCACTGGCCCAGCGTCCCGCGCGCCCCGCACCGGCGGCGTCCGCCGCCACCTTGCTCAACCCGGCACCGCCCGCGCCGGCGCCCCAGACCGACGGCGGCACGATCCGCACCATCGCGGTCGAGGGATCGCAGCGGATCGAGCCCGACACGGTGCGCAGCTATGTCAAGCTGCGCGCCGGCGAGGCCTATACGCGGGAATCGCTCGACGAAGCCTTGCGCGACCTGTTCGCCACCGAATTGTTTTCCGACGTGCAGATCCGCGACGATAACGGCGCGCTGACGATCATCATCAAGGAAAACCCGATCATCAACCGCGTGGTGTTCGAGGGCAACAAGCGGATCAAGGAAGACAAGCTCAACAAGGAGCTCAAGCTCGCGCCGCGGCAGATCTTCACGCGGTCGAAGGTCCGCGCCGAGATCGCGCGGATCATCGAGCTTTACCGCCGCCAGGGCCGGTTCGCCGCGTCGGTCCAGCCCAAGATCGTCAATCTCGACCAGAACCGTGTCGACCTGGTCTACGAGATCAGCGAAGGGCCGAAGTCCAAGGTCCGCCAGATCAACATCATCGGCAACAAGGTGTTCAAGGACGGCGAGCTGCGCGGCGAAATGGCCACCAAGCGCGCCAGTTTCTATCGCTTCTTCGCCTCGAACGACACGTACGATCCCGACCGGCTGGCCTATGACCAGTCGAAGCTGCGCCAATTCTACCTGACCAAGGGCTATGCCGATTTCCGCGTCGTCTCCGCCGTCGCCGAGCTGACCCCCGACCGGCGCGACTTCATCATCACCTATGTCGTCGAAGAGGGCGACCGCTACAAATTCGGCGACGTGGCCGTCGAGAGCGATCTGCGCGACCTGAAGCCGGACACGGTCAAGGCGATCCTGCCGATGAAGAAGGGCGATTGGTACAACGCCAAGCAGGTCGAGGACACGGTCGACGCGATCGGCGAGACCGCGGGCCTGCTCGGCTATGCCTTCACCCAGGTCGACCCCGCTTTCCAGCGCGACAAGGAAGCGAAGGAAATGGCGATCACCTTCCGCATCGCCGACGCGCCGCGCGTCTACGTGGAAAGTGTCGCGATCAACGGCAACACGGTAACGCAGGACAAGGTGGTCCGCCGCGAAATGCGCCTGGCCGAGGGCGATGCGTTCAACTCGATCGCGATCAAGCGGTCGCAGGACCGCATCCAGTCGCTCGGCTTTTTCCAGGAAAAGCTGGAGATCAAGCAGAAGCAGGGGTCGGCGCCCGACCGCGTCGTGCTGGAAGCGAATGTCGAAGAGAAGTCGACCGGCGAGCTGCAGCTGTCGGCGGGCTATTCGAGCCTCGAGCGCTTCATCGTCAGCGCCTCGATCCGCCAGCGCAATTTCCGCGGCAAGGGCCAGGAACTGCGCACCAGCGTCGATTATTCGACCTATTCCAAGTCGATCAATCTGGGCTTCACCGAGCCCTATCTGTTCGACAAGAACATCGCGGTCGGCTTCGATATCTTCCGGCGCGACCTGAACTCGTTCAATTTCACGCAGAACGGTGACCGCAACACCACCTATTCGCAGCTGACCACCGGCTTCCAGGTGCGGTTCGGCGTGCCGCTGACCGAGTATCTCTCGGTCGCCGGGCGCTACGGGTTGAGCCAGGACAAGATCACGCTCGACCGCAACACCTATTTCTTCGATCCGGATGGCGATGGCATCAACGACCAGTGCGATCCGCTGATCGCCGGGCGCTACCTTTGCGATGCGATCGGCAGCCGAACGACATCATCGGTCGGTTACAGTTTGGTATGGGATGACCTCAACAACCGGATTCGCCCGAGCCGGGGCCAGCGTACTGTGTTCAGTCAGGACTTCGCCGGGCTTGGCGGCAGCGTGCGTTATTTGCGCACGACTGGCGAAACTGCGAAATATTGGGATCTTGGCGGGCGCTGGATCTTCTCAGTGCGTGCCGAGGGCGGAGGGATCGTTCCGTTCGGTAAAAGTCGTGGTCCCTTTAACGACCGGATTCGTCTAAACGACCGGTTTTTCCTCGGCGAGCCGCAATTGCGCGGCTTTGACATTCGCGGTGTTGGCCCACGGGTTCAGCGTACCCCGTACGTGCCGGTCACCGATGCGAACGGCGTTGTGACGGACTATAAGTTGTCGACCGATCGCTCGACGATTACGGATGACGCGCTGGGTGGCCGCGCTTATTATGTTGGGCATCTCGAACTCGAAATTCCTCTCGGATCGGGGGTGCGCGAGCTAGGCATTCGTCCTTCCATATTTTTAGACGCGGGATCGGTGTTCGGCTTGACGCGGCCGGATACACAAGACCTGCGCGTTGATAAGGAACCGGGTAAAACGTTGCTTACGCGGCCTGTCCTTAACTCTGATGGCCTGCGGCAGTGTACTGATGGCGCTGCGACACCGACGCTTACTCCGTTGCAACCGGGACAGAGCTGTGCTGCGCCGCTGACGCTGTACACCACGCAATTTAATGGCTTTTCCGAGATTTATTATCCCGGTTCGGCCAAGCCGCGTGTTTCCATCGGCATCGGCTTCAACTGGAACTCGCCATTCGGCCCGCTCCGCCTCGACATCGCCAAGGCGTTGCTCAAGCAAAGGGGCGACGACACCAAATTGTTCACATTCAACGTAGGAACCCAATTCTGATGACCAAGATCAAGCTCGCGCTGCTCGCGGCGGCCTCGCTCTCGCCGGCGGCCGCTTACGCCCAGAATGTTCCGGCCGCGGTGGTCGCGGTCGTCGACCGCGAACGCATCCTGCAGCAATGCACGGCGTGCGTCGCCGCTTCGGGGCAGATCCAGACGCTGGTGCAGCAGGGCCAGACGCGCGCGCAAGCGCTCGGCACGCCGTTGCAGACCGAAGGCCAGGCGCTGCAGGCCGAAGCCCAGCGCGTCCAGGCCTTGCCGCAAGGCGCGCCGCGCACCGCCGCCGAGACGGCGCTGCGGACCCGCGCGCAGGCGTTCGACACGCGGCGCCAGACGGGCGAGCAGGAAATTCAGCGGCTGCAGCAGAATATCCAGTCGGTGCAGGCCAATGTGCTGCGCCAGATCAACGACAAGCTGAACCCGGTGATCGCCACCGTGATGCAGCAGCGCGGCGCGAACATCGCGGTCGATACCGGCGCGACGCTGGCGGTGGCCAAGGGCGTCGACGTGACCGATGCGGTGCTCGCGGCGCTCAATCAGCAGCTGCCGAGCGTGTCGGTGACCCCGCTGCCCGCGCAGGCGGCTCCGGCGCAGGGACGTCCGGCGCCCACAGGCCGCTAAGGCGGCCGGCGGAACACCATGGCGGACGCGCTCATCGACATTCGGGGGGTGATGGCGGCGCTGCCGCATCGCTACCCGATGCTGCTGGTCGATCGCGTCGAGGAACTCGTCAAGGACGAGCGCATCGCCGCGATCAAGGCGGTGACGATCAATGAGGGGTTCTTTGCCGGGCATTTTCCGGGCCGTCCGATCATGCCCGGCGTCCTCATCGTCGAGGCGCTGGCGCAGGCGGCGGGGATCCTCGCGGTCGAGAGCCTCGGCCTCGCCGGTTCGGGCAAGCTGGTCTATTTCATGGCGATCGACGGGGCGAAATTCCGCGCGCCGGTGGAGCCGGGCGTGCTCCTCCGCCTCGAAGCCGAATTCGTCCAGAAGCGCGCGAGCGTGTGCAAATTCGCCGGCCGCGCGCTGGTCGACGGCAAGCTGGCGGCGGAAGCGAATTTCACCGCGATGATCGCCGACCCCCCAAAAGTAAAGAAGGGCCACCCCTAGCCCCTCCACGAAGGCGTGGAGGGGAACGAGGTCACG
The DNA here is from genome assembly GCA_964246315.1 of uncultured Sphingomonadaceae bacterium. Classification (GTDB taxonomy): domain Bacteria; phylum Pseudomonadota; class Alphaproteobacteria; order Sphingomonadales; family Sphingomonadaceae; genus Sphingomonas_O. Next base: position 25,404 of record CAXTPT010000032.1, read on the forward strand.
CTGTTCCCCTCCAGCCCTTGCTGGAGGGGTTAGGGGTGGTTCTACCTTGCTTTTTACCAGAGCCCCCGCTACGGGCGCGCTTCCTTTTCCCGGCCGGTCGGAACCGGCCAATCACGGAAAGCTTGAGACATGAAGAGCGGTATCCACCCCGATTACCACATGATCACCGTCAAGATGACCGACGGCACCGAGTTTCAGACGCGCACGACCTGGGGCAAGGAAGGCGATACGATGACGCTCGAGATCGATCCCACCAGCCATCCGGCGTGGACCGGCGGCTCGGGCAAGATGCTCGACGCGGGCGGGCAGGTCGCGCGCTTCAACAAGCGCTTCGGCGGACTGACCCTCAAGAAATAGCCGGTTGGCGGGGCGGGCGGTTTTGGCACCCCGACCGCCAACACAAGTAGGGCTCGCGTAGGCGAAATAGCTTGCGGCGCAGCGACGCGCCGGCGAGGCCAAAGCCCCCGACGAGCAAGGCCCAGCTCGCGGGTTCGGGCACGCCGACCGTGGCAGTGATCGCCGTGTCGGGGCGGCTTTCAAAACCATAGCTGTTGAGCGTGGTGTTGGTGGTGTAGGCGTAGCCGTAATAATCGCTGCCGCCCGACGTCACGCGCAGGCCGAAAAAATTGTTGCCGTTGGAAAAGCGCACCGGGGTCGTGTCGGGCACCGCGGCGAATTGCTGGCCTGGCCCGATGACGACGGTGCCGCGATCGACGAAATAGGTGGTTACCCCGCCGAACACGGTCTGGAACGCCGCGCCGCCGCTGGTCTGGACCGAGGTCGGGCCGAAAATGTCGCCGGACGGGCTGAAGGTGAAGGTGCCGCCCATGAAGCTGAAGCTGGCGGGCGTGGTCGAATAATCGGCGCCGACGCTGGTAATCGTCCGCGCGGCAGTGGCGGGCGTCATGGGCAGTATGGCGGCTGTGATCGTGGCCAAGCCGGCACTCAATAAAAGCTTATGCATCGAGAGACCCTTTTCTCGTCGCGCGACATCGCCCGACAAGATGGTTAACGAGTAAAGCACGCCGTAAGGTGCGGAAATATCCGCGTTTTTCTAGTCCCGATTTGGGCCGTGCGGTTATGGGACACTTTCGACGTGGCAAAGACCGTCATCTTAGCCGACGGCTGGCGCGCTCACCGGTCGTTTGCGCCAAGGCATCCCGGTGCGTTGTTTTACTGCGCACTCGCTCCGGCGGACAGGGTGGGATTCGAACCCACGGACGGCTTGCACCGTCGCTGGTTTTCAAGACCAGAGCCTTAAACCACTCGGCCACCTGTCCTCAGGGGAAGCGCCTACCGGAACCGCGCGCGTGACGAAAGGGATTCACGGCAGCGATTTCCTATGTCATCGTGAGCTGATGCGGTCACTGCTCTTCGCGCTTGCCATCATCATCCCGACGGCACAGCTGGGCGGCGGAGGCGTGGCTTCGGCGCAGGAGGACGGGTTCCAGACCTACCTTCAGGTGCTGGGCGGGAAAGCGCGTGCCGCCGGGGTGAGGGAGGCGACGATCGCGGCGGAGCTGCCGACGCTGACCTACTCGCCGCGGGTGGGCGAGCTCGATCGGGGGCAGCCGGGCGGGACGGGGGCCAATGCTCCCGCGGCCATTCCCAATTTCGCGCCGTATCGCGCGCAGCATGTCGATGCCGCGCGGATCACGCGCGGGCGTGCCGCCTATGCCCAGCTCCGCCCGCTGCTCAGCCGCGTCGAGGCGCAGACCGGCGTGCCCGAGGCGATCATGGTCTCGATCTTCGGCAACGAGACCAATTACGGCGCCTATACCGGCGATTTCGACCTGGCCCGCGCGCTGGCGACACTGGCTTATGACGGGCGGCGGCGGGACCTGTTCGAAGGCGAATTCGTCGCGGTGCTCAAGCTGATCGACCGCGGCGTGCCGCGCGACACGCTGAAAGGGAGCTGGGCGGGGGCGACGGGCTATCCGCAATTCTTGCCCTCGATGGTGCTGCGGCTGGGCGCGGACGGCGATGGCGACGGGCGGGTCGATATCTGGAGCAGCCGCGCCGACGCGCTGGCCTCGATCGCCAATTATTTCGTGCAGGCGGGCTGGCGGCCTGGCGAACGCTGGGGCGTGGCGGTGCGCGTGCCGTCAAGCCTCGACCGCAGCGCGATCCGCGACAAGACGACCTCGCCGCGCTGCCCGCGCGTGCACGACCGGCACAGCCGCTGGCTGACGATGCGCGAATGGCGGGCGCTGGGGGTGACCCCGCAAGCGCGCACGCTGTCCGACACCACGCTGGCGACGCTGATCGAACCCGACGGGTCGGACGCCACGGCGTACCTACTGACCGGCAATTACCGCGTCATCCTCGATTATAATTGTTCGAATTTCTACGCGCTGTCGGTCGGTTTGCTCGCCGACGCGGTTGAAAGCTGACCCGCCTCCGGCCTATCGCCGGGCCATGAACAAACTCCTCCTCGCTTCCGTTCTCATCGCGATCCCGGCAGGTGCCGCGGCACCGCCTCCCTCGACAGGGCTCGGGACAGGCTTCGAGACCAGCGCGCCGATCGCCTATATGGTCGACCTGTCGAGCCATGCGGTGCTGTACGCCAAAGACGCCAATCGACGCATCCCGCCGGCATCGATGGCCAAGATGATGACGGTCTATGTCGTGTTCGACATGATCAAGAAGGGCGAATTGCGGCTGGACAAGCAATTCACCGTGCGGCCGGAAACCTGGCAGCAATGGCACGGACCGGCCGCGGGCTCGACGATGTTCCTGTCGCCAAACGAGAGCGTCAGCGTCGAGAATTTGCTGCACGGCGTGGTGACGCTGTCGGGCAATGACGCCTGCGTCGTCCTGGCCGAGGGGATTTCGGGCACCGAGCAGGCGTTCGTCGCGCGGATGAACCAGGCGGCGAGGACGCTGGGGCTGACCAATTCGCATTTTGGCACGTCGAACGGCTGGCCGGACAATGGTGCGACCTATGCCACCGCCAAGGACCTGGCGCAGCTGGCGGAGGCGACGATCGAGGACCATCCGGCGCTGTACAAGCAATTCTACAGCCAGCGCGAATTCAGCTGGGGCAAGACGATGGGCGCGGGCGCCGACATCACCCAGGCCAATCGCGATCCGCTGCTCGGCCGCGTCGAAGGCGCGGACGGGCTGAAGACCGGGCATACCGACGAGGCGGGCTATGGCTTCACCGGATCGGCGCAGCAGGGCAACCGGCGGCTGGTGATGGTCGTCGCCGGGCTGGGCAGCTTCAACGACCGCATCGCCCAATCGGTCGCGTTCATGAACTGGGGATTCCGTGCTTGGACGGCCAAGCCGCTGTTCGCCAAGGGCAGGCAGGTGGGTGAAGCCAAAGTCGAGCTGGGCGATGCGTCGACGGTGCCTTTGGTCGCGCCGCGCGATCTGGCGCTGACCGTCCCGGCGGGCAGCAACGCGGGAATGACGATGAAGATCGTCTATACCGGCCCGCTGCATCCGCCGATCAAGGCGGGCGACCATGTCGCCGATCTGGTCGTGACGAGTGCCGATGCCGGGGTGCAGACGCTGCCGCTCGCCGCCGCCAACGATGTGGCCGAGGCCGGGTTTTTCGGGCGGCTCTGGTCCGGGCTCAAGG
>CAXTPT010000032.1:28999-29514 GCA_964246315.1 uncultured Sphingomonadaceae bacterium
TTGGGGGGGGTGTTGTTTTTTTCTCCAGCTTTTTGTGGCGCGCTATGGGTCGGCACGTCTCTTGCCGAGCGAGCGCCCCTCGACTTCGCTCGGGACGAACGGAGGGATTGGGCTACGTCTGTCATACCAGTATGAGAGGCAAATTCATCACGCTCGAAGGCGGCGAGGGGGTCGGCAAGTCGACGCAAATTCGGCGGTTGGCGCAGACGCTGCAGGCGCGCGGGCTCGAGGTGGTCACGACGCGCGAGCCGGGCGGGACGCCGGGGGCCGAGGTGATCCGCGATCTGTTGATGACCGGCGCTGCCGGGCGATGGAATGCCGCGACCGAGGCGTTGCTGTTCGCCGCCGCCCGCGCCGATCACGTCGCGCGGGTGATCGAACCGGCGCTGGCGGCGGGCAAATGGGTGATCTGCGACCGCTATCTCGATTCGACGCGCGCTTATCAGGGCGCAGCGGGCGGGCTGGCCGACACGGATATCGTCACGATCAACCGGATTGGCGGCGCGATCATGCCC
>CAXTPT010000033.1:0-5505 GCA_964246315.1 uncultured Sphingomonadaceae bacterium
GGCCGCGACAAGATCGTCGCCGACACCGTCCACACGATCAACGCCTTTCCCGACATCCGCCTCTATGCCGACGAAATCATCTGGGCGGGGAATGAGGATACCGGCTTCTTCACGTCGCACCGCACCGTCATCACCGGCACTAATACCGGCTATAGCCGTTTCGGCCCGCCGACGGGCAAGCGCATCAGCCTGTGGTGCATCGCCAATTGCCTGGCCGAGGCGAACGAGATCCATGAGGAATGGGTCATCTACAACCAGTCGGCGATGCTTCAGCAGATGGGCTACGATCTGTTCGAAAAGGCGCGCGAGTTCGGCGATGCGCGGCTGCGCGAGGGCGGGCCGCGGGTGCAGCCGGCCGAGGGCACCAGGCTGCAGGGGCAGGGCAAGCCGCGCCACCTGACGCTTCCCGACACGCCGAGCTTCGACGTCGAAGGCGAGCTGCGCCGCGCGCATCATTACGCGTGGAACTGGCGCAACCTCGCCGCGCTCGACCGCGTCTACGACTCGCGGGTCGCCTTTCACGGGCCGACCGATCGCGAGCTGCGCGGGCTGTCGGCCTATAAGAGCTTCCTGCTCAGCCTGATCGCGATGTTCCCGGATGTCGCGGCGCAGGTCGAGGAGATCTATTGGATGGGCAACGAGGCCGACGGCTATCTCGCCTCGCTGCGCTGGTCGGCGGTCGGCACGCATCGCGGCTTCGGCGTCTACGGCCAGCCGACCGGACGCCAGTGCCGCATCTGGGGCATCAACCAGTACCGCATCAAGGACGGACGCATCCGCGAGGAGTGGATGATGTTCAACGAATTCGACCTGCTTCAGCAGATCATGGCTTCGGAGCCGATCTGAACGACGAGACCGATAAGCATAATTTCACGGTGAAGGGGAAATCACATGCAAAAGCACATCCTAGGTCTATTGCTCTCCTCCGCCGGCACCTGGGCGGCGCCGGCGCTGGCGTTAGATGCAATTGCTCCCGCGCCTGACGCGCAGGCGCAGATGCAGGCGGGCCAGGATGGACCTGCCCCAACCGCGGCCGATGACGGAACCGCCGGCGTGGGCGATATTGTCGTCACGGCGACCCGCCGTGAAGAGCGGCTGCAGGACGTGCCGATCGCGATCACCGCGTTCGACCAGGCGACGCTGACCAAGAGCGACGTGCGCGACATTACCCGTCTGGAACAGTTTACGCCGGGGTTGAGCTTTGGCCAGTCGGGCTTCGACTTCAAGCCAGCGATCCGCGGTGCAGCGACCACCGACGTCGATACCAACAGCGCGACGCCGATCGGCTTCTATGTCGACGATATCTATCAAACGTTGGCGGTGGAGGCGAGCCAGCCGTTCGTCGACGTGGCGAGCGTGGAGGTCGATCGCGGTCCGCAGGGCACGCTGTTCGGCCGCAACACCAGCGGCGGCGCGATCGTGGTGCGCAGCAACCTGCCCAGCAAAGACTTCTCGGCGGGTGCCAATTTCGTCTACGGCAATTACGACCGAAAGCAGGTTAACGCGTTCGTCAGCGTGCCGCTCACCGACACGCTGGGCGTCCGCGTCGCCGGCCAGTATGAGGACCGCGACGGCTATGTGAAAAACGTCGTGGTGCCCGGCAACGACTTGTTCGACCGGCGCTCGCGGTTCATCCGCGGCACCGCTCACTGGCAGCCGACCGACGCGCTGGAAATGACGCTGCGCGCTTCCTATTGGGAGGAAGGCGGCACCGGCGCGCTTGCCTATGGTTACAAGAACGGCGGCCTGATCCTCGATCCCACCACCGGCAGGGGGACGCTTTCCGGCACGACGTTCCCATACTACACCACCGAGGTCAAAGACGGCGTTCCCGATATTCCCGGCGGCCCGGCCTGCACCGGCGCCTGCCGCGACATCGGCGTGCTGACCAACGGCGACCCTTACCAGTGGCAGGGGCAATTCCGGCCGATTGCCAAGCTGAAGCTCTATGCCGTTAGCGGGCAGATCCGCTATGCCACGGACAGCTTCTTCGTCCGCTCGATCACCAGCTACCAGAAGTTCAAGTATAGCAGCAACACCGGCACCAGCTTCGGCCCGACGCTGACCACTTTCTCACAACGCCGCGACACCAACACGGTGACGCAGGAATTCCAGATCGGCGGCATCGCGACCAAGCCGTTCAGCTGGATCGCCGGCCTTTATTATTTCCGCGACCGCGACGAGGAGGAGTTCCAGATCTTCGATCCCGGCTATTATTGCTGCGGCGCGACGCTGAACCCGACCGATTCCTACGCGGCCTATGCGCAGGTCTCCAACTATTTCGGCGACAGCTTCCGCCTGACTGCCGGCGGGCGCTACACCATCGATCGCCGCAAGCAGAACGCGCAATCGGTGTTTTACATCCTGCCCGTCACCGACCCGGCGGCGACCGCGCCGACCAGCAACGGCGTGCAGAGCAAGACGTTCCGCCGCTTCACCTGGCGGCTCGGCGCCGATTATTTCATGACGCCCAGCAACTTGCTCTATGCGAGCGTGTCGACCGGCTTCCGTTCGGGCGGGTTCAACAGCGCGAACCTCCAGAACAGCGCGGTACCGCCGACCTTCGAGCCGGAAAGCGTCACCGCCTATGAGATCGGTTCCAAGAACCGCTTCGCCGACAACCGCATCCAGCTCAACCTGGCCGCGTTCTACAACCGCTTCCGCAGCCTGCAGGTGCCGACCACCTTCCCGCTGCCGCCGCCATCGCAGTCGGTCGCCTCGGCGTCGCTCAACGCCGGCGCGGCGCGCGCTTACGGCGTGGAGGCGGAGGCGATCGTCAAGCCCGTGCCCGATCTCACGCTCAACGCCACCGCCAGCCTGATCAACGGCAAGTACCAGGATTATCGCTTCCTGGGCGCGCCGTCGCGCTTCTATCCGACGCAGACCCAGGACCTGAGCGGCAACACCATCCCCAACACGCCCGGCCACAAGTTCACCGTCGGGGCCGAATATGACATCCGCGTGGCGGGCGTCGGCACCTTCACGCCGCAGGCGAACGCGGTGATCTCCTCGCATTTCTACAACACCGCCTATAACAGCGTGCTGGATCGGCAGAATGCCTATGCGCTGGTCGACGCCTCGCTCGCCTGGACATCTGAGAACGGGCGTATCGGCGTGACCGGCTTCGTCACCAACATCGGCAACAAGGCGGTGCTCAACAGCGCCCAGTTCGGCTCGGCGACGATCATCACCAGCTATGGCCAGCCGCGCTTCTATGGCGTGCGGCTCAGCCTGAGGACCAACTAGGTGACGGCGGCGGGCCGGACGGCGGGCGCGGCTCGCCGCATCCGGCTAGCCGCCGCGGCCATCGCGGCGTTGGTGGCGGCGGGGGCGTCGGCGGCGCCGCCAGCGCCGATCTTCGTCACCGCGACGCTGCGCGCCGACCAGCCCGGACCCAAGGTCGACCGGCACGTCTTCGGGCAGTTCGTCGAGCATCTCGGCCGCGGCGTCTATGACGGCGTATGGGTCGGGCCCAAGTCGCCAGTGCCCAACGTGCGCGGTGTCCGATCAGACGTCGTAACTGCACTGCGCGAGCTGCGCGTGCCGATGATCCGCTGGCCCGGCGGCTGCTTCGCCGAATATTATCACTGGCGCGACGGCATCGGCCCGCGCGCCAGGCGGCCGGTGCGGGTCAACTTCAAATGGGGCGGGGTCGAGGAGGACAATGCCTTCGGCACGCACGAATTCATGGACCTGACCGAACAGGTCGGCGCGGAAGCCTATGTCGCGGGCAATATCGGCAGCGCGACGCCGTCCGAACTGTCCGACTGGTTCGAATACATGACTTCCCCGACCCGCTCGACGCTGGCGCAGGAGCGGCGCGCGAATGGGCGCGAGCAGCCGTGGCGGGTGCCCTATGTCGGCATCGGCAACGAGCTGTCCAATTGCGGCGGATCGATGCTGCCGGCCTATGCCGCCGACGTCTACCGGCAGTTCCAGACCTTCCTGCGCGTCGACCCAAAGCCGTACCGAATCGCGACCGGCCCGTGGGAGGACGAATTCGACTGGACCGACACAATGATGCGCGTGGCGGGCGACAAGATGGATGCGCTCGCCTTTCATTATTATGCGGTGCCGGGCGGCGACGCGAACAAGATCGCCGCGGTCAGCACCAGCCCGGACGAATGGGCGCTGACGCTGGCGGCGGCGGTGCGGATGGACCCACTGATCGCGCGCCACGTCGCGATCATGGACAAATACGACCCCGCCAAGCGGGTTGCGCTCGCGGTCGACGAATGGGGCCCGTGGTACCGCAACGCGCCCGGCGAAAGCCCATTCACCTTCCAGAGCACGATCCGCGACGCGCTGGTCGCCGCGCTGACCTTCAACATCTTCGTCCAGCATGCCGACCGCGTGCGGCTGGCGGCGATCGCGCAGATGGCCAATGTCGGCTCGGCGATGGTGTTCACCAAGGGGCCGCGGATGGTGCTGACGCCGACCTATCACGCGTTCCGCTTGTACCGCTCGTTTCAGGACGGCACCGCCATCCCGCTGACGATCGCGTCGCCCGTGTACCGGCAGGGCGCTATCACGCTGACGGCGGTGCAGGGATCGGCGGTGCGCGACGCGCGCGGGGTGCTCCACGTCGCGCTGGTCAATGTCGATCCGGCGCGGGCGGCGGCGGTGTCGGTGACGCTGGCCGGCGTCGCAGCGTCGACCGTGCGGGGCGAGATCCTCACCGCCGACCGGCTGGACGCGCACAACGATTTCGATCATCCCGACGTCGTCCGCCCGGTCCCGTTCACGGGGGCGCGGCTGTCGGGCGGCCGCCTGGTCGCGACCCTGCCGCCGCGGTCGGTGACGATGCTCGACCTGGAGCCGTCGCGGTGAGGCCATGCCGCGCCGCCACGCCGGGCAAGGCGCGGTGAAGGCGGTCGCGGCCCGGCGCTCGGCGGGGGAGATTGGGCGCGGCGAGCGCGTCGCGATCTACGCCATCCTGCTGTTCGCCAGCCTGGCCTATAATTACAATTTCGTCCTGGTGGATTACATCCGCCCGTTCCTCACCCGCCATGCGGGGATGTCGCTCGCCGACACCGCCTGGCTGTACACCGCGCAAGGCACCGGCGTGCTGCTCGCCTCGTTCGGGGTACCGGTGCTGGTCACCCGGCTCGGCTCGAAGCCGGTGCTGGCCGGCGCGCTGATCGCGTTGACCGCACTGACCGTACTCAACGAATTGGTGATCGACTTTCGCGCCTGGCTGGCGCTGCGGTTCCTGGTCGGGGCCGCGCTGACCGGAACTTATACCGCGTCGATGACCATGCTCGCCAACTTTTTCCCGCCGCATGTGCGCGGACGGCTGCTGTCGTTCAACATGGCGATGTTCTCGGTCGCATTGCTGTCGATCGGCGCGCTCGGGTCGCTGGTCGGCGAGGACGGATGGCGCTCGCTGGTGCGCGTCGGGGCGGCCGCTCCCGCGGTCGCGGCGGCGCTGCCGCTGCTGGGCCTGCCCGGCGACCGGCGCTGCCGCGTGGATGGCGCGGCCGAGCGCGCCGACGATGCCAATGC
>CAXTPT010000033.1:5515-27942 GCA_964246315.1 uncultured Sphingomonadaceae bacterium
GGCCGTGCGGGCTTTCCTGGCGGCGCGGCCGGAGGTCGACGGGCAGGTGAGGCTCGACCGCGCCCTCCGGGCCGCGCTGCGCGCCCGGGTGCGGGCGGCGCCGGACGAGCCTGTCCCGGCCCGCCTCCGGGGGCTTCCGGGTGTTGGGCGCGCCCGCGCGCGCCGACGATGCCAATGACGTGGCGGGGACGTGGCGCGAGATGCTGAGCGGGCGCCGGCTGTGGCTGACGCTCGCCTGCCTGCTGCTCGCGGGGCTCAACTTCAGCGCATACCAATTCTATTCAGGCTTCATCACCACCTATCTCACGACCGTCCGCCAATTCAGCGCATCGGTAACCGGGCTGTTCGTGTCGGTCGACGGCATCGGTACGCTGATCGGCAGCCTGATGTGGGGGGCGATCGCTGACCGCTATGGACGGCGCGTCAATGCGGTCGGCTTCGCGCTGGCGGCGGTGTTCACGATCGTGTTTCTGGTCGCGCCGGTCAGCACGCCGGTGCTGCTCGCGATCGAGCTCGGCTATGCGGTGTGCCTGTCGTGCACCAACATTTGGGCGGCCTATTTCGCCGAACTGTTCCCGGTCCGCCTGCGGCCGATGGGCACCTCGCTGTTCCATGGCGGGCACGTCGTATCGCTATTCGCGCCGGTGATCGTGACGATCGTCGCGGCGCATTCGTCGCTCGCGGTCGGCATGGCGCTGGCGCCCGCCACTTTCCTGCTCGGCGCGCTGGTATGGGCACTGCTGCCCGAGACGCTGCGCACCGGTGTGCTGTACCGGGGCTTTTCCGCGGAAGCGGCGGGCCGCGCGGAGGCCAGCGCATGACGATGATCCGAGCCGTGCTGGCGGCGGCGGCGCTGCTGGCCGCACCGGCCCAAGCGCAACCAGCGCCGGTGCCGCTCGCCGCGCGGGCGCCGACGCCGCCGATGGGTTGGTCGACCTGGTACGGCCTGCGCTGCGACTATGACGCCGCGGCGCTGCGCGCGATCGCCGACCGGATGGTGACGACGGGGCTTGCCGCGGCGGGATACCGCTACCTCAACGTCGATGACTGCTGGGCAGCGCGGCGCGATGCGGCGGGCGACTTGCAGCCGTACCCGGACCGCTTTCCGGACGGGATGGCGGCGGTGGGACGTTACGTTCACGACCGCGGGCTGAAGTTCGGCATCTACACCAGCGCCGGCACCACCACGTGCCAGCGCGACCTGCAGGCGGACGCGGCGCGCTTGCCCATCGGCAGCCGCGGCCACGAATATCAGGATGCGCGCCTGTTCGCCGCGATGGGCGCCGACCTCGTCAAGCTCGACTGGTGCGGTCATTACGGCACGCAGGACGGCCGGTCGAGCTACGAGACGATGCGCGATGCGATCGCGGCCACCGGCCGGCCGATGCTGCTGTCGATCTGCGAATGGGGCTTGAGCCGCCCATGGGAGTGGGGCCGCGGCGTCGGCGCGATGTGGCGGCTGGCGATGGACACCGGCAATTGCTGGGCATGCACCACCGACTGGGGACAGATCGGCGTCGTCCATACCTTCGACTTGCTCGCCGCTCATGCCCCCGCGGGCGGCCCGAACGGGTGGAACGACCCCGACGTGCTGATGGTCGGCAACGGCGCGCTCACGCCCGACGAGGAGCGCGCGCAGATGAGCGTCTACGCCATCGCCGCCGCACCGCTGATCCTCGCCGCGGACCTGCGTACGATCGGCCGCGACAGCCTGGCGATCCTCACCAACCGCGAAGTGATCGCGGTGGACCAGGACGCGCTCGGCAAGCCCGGCCAGCGCATCCGGCAGGAGGACGGCGAGGAGGTGTGGGTGCGCGAGCTGACCGGCGGCCGCCGTGCGGTGCTGCTGTTCAATCGTACCGCCGGCACGCGCCGCATCGCCGTGCGCTGGACCGAGCTCGACCTGACGCCGAGCGCGCGGATCGGCGCAGGCCGCGAGCTGTGGACGGGCGACCGCATTCCCCCCGGCGAGGGCTTCGCTCGTCAGGTTGCGCCGCACGGCGTCTCGCTCGCCGTGTTCGGGCCAGCCGAGACCGGCCGCGCCGTCCGACCACCGACATGATCTTCAGTCGGCGCGGCGTGCTCGCCGGCGGGGCGCTGCTCGGCCCGGCGCCATCGCTTATGGCGGGCGCCCGGGCGGATGTGGACTGGTGGCGCGATGCGGTATTCTACCAGATCTATCCGCGCTCATTTATGGATTCGGACGGCGACGGCATCGGCGATCTGCGCGGGATCGAGGCCCGGCTGGACCATCTCCAGCGGCTCGGCGTCGACGCGGTGTGGCTGTCGCCGCATTTCGCCAGTCCCGACGCCGACAATGGCTACGACATTCGCGACTATCGCCAGGTCCAGCCGGCGTTCGGGACGATGGCCGATTTCGACCGGCTGGTCGCGGCGATGCGCGCGCGCGGCATGCGGCTGATCGTCGACCTGGTGGTCAACCACACCAGCGACGAGCATGACTGGTTCCGGCAGAGCCGCGCGTCGCGTGACGGCCCCTATCGCGACTTCTACATCTGGCGCGACGGGCGGGGCGATGCGCCGCCCAACAATTACCCGTCCTTCTTCGGCGGCCCCGCCTGGACGCGCGACGATGCGACCGGGCAATGGTATCTGCATTATTTCCACCGCAAACAGCCCGACCTGAACTGGGCCAACCCGCGGGTGCGCGCGGCGGTGCATGACATCGCCCGTTTCTGGCTGGCGCGCGGCGTCGCCGGGTTCCGGATGGACGTGATCGCGTTCATCGCCAAGCAGCCCGGCCTGCCCGATCTGACCCCCGCCGAGCTGACGCGCGGCGCCGAATATGTCTACGCCGCCGGGCCGGACCTGCACGGCTGGCTGCGCGACCTGCGCCGCGAGGTGCTCGACCCCGCCGGGGCGATCGCGATCGGCGAGTCCTGGGGCGTGACGGAGGCGGGGGTGCGCGATCTGGTCGATCCGTCGCGCGGCGAATTCGACATGGTGCTGGCAAGCGACGTCGCTGATGTCGGCCGCGCGGGGTGGCGGACGGCGCCGTGGCGCGTGGCGGACCTGCGCGCCGCGCTCGCCCGCACCGAGGCCGCGCCGGGCGCGCGCGGGCAGGCCAGCCTGTTCTTCGGCAACCACGACTACCCGCGCATGGCGTCGCATTTCGGGAGCGACGATCCGGCGCTGGGCGCGCGTGCGGCGCAGGCGCTCGGCACGCTGCTGCTGACGCGCGCCGCGGTGCCGTTCGTCTATCAGGGGGACGAGCTGGGCATGACCAACTATCCCTTCACCAGCATCGACCAGTTTCGCGACGTGTCGGCGAAGGCGCGCTGGGCCGAGCTGGTCGGGGGCGGCCGCGCGCCCGCCGCGACCGTGCTGCCCGAGCTGGCCAAGACCTCGCGCGACAATGGGCGGACGCCGATGCAGTGGACCGCTGGCGCGGCCGGGGGCTTCACCACGGGAGCGCCGTGGATCGGCGCGAACCCCAACGCCGCGTCGATCAATGCCGCGGGCGAGTGGGCGGACGGCGGATCGGTGCTGCGCCATTACCAGCGGCTGATCGCGCTGCGCCGGCGGCTGCCCGCGCTGAGGACCGGCATGCTGCGCGATGTCGCCCCCGACCATCCCGGGATAATCGCCTATATGCGCGGCGGCGCGGGCGCGGGCTGCCTGGTCGCGGTCAACCTCTCCGCGACGCCGCAGGCGCTGCGCCTGCCGCCGGGCGTCCGCGCGGGCGGCGTGTTGCTGACCGGAGCGGGGCCGGCGCCGGCGGTACGGTCGGACGGCTTGACGCTCGCGCCGTGGCAGTCGGCGGTGCTGGCGCTCGCGGCATGAGCGGCGTTGACGAGCCCGGGCGCGCTGCTATGGCGAAGGCGCATCGAGAGCCGGGTTCGCCCGACGCCAACCTGTTTTCCGAGCAAGGTGGAGCCCTTAGTCAAGGGGATGCGGCCGGCAGGCAATTCGGGCGCGAGCACGTGCAACGCCGTCGGCCCCAACCGCATGGAGTGCCGACGTGACCACGACCACGACCACGACCGAAGCCACCGCCGACCTGGCCGAGACGCTGTCCGCGATCGACGAGCGGCTGCGCTGGTTGTCGGCCTGGACGATCCACAACGCCAATCATTTGCGCGAGAGCCGCGACGGGGTGAAGGTCGGCGGGCACCAGGCGTCGTGCGCGTCGATGTCGACGATCATGGCCGCGCTCTATTTCCACGCGCTCCGGCCGCAGGACCGGGTGGCGGTCAAGCCGCATGGCGGGCCGCTGCTCCACGCCGCGCATTATCTCGCCGGCAACCAGTCACTCGACCAGCTGCAGCGCTTCCGCGCGCTGGGCGGCGCGCAGAGCTATCCCAGCCGGACCAAGGACCGGATCCCGGTCGATTTCTCCACCGGCTCGGTCGGGCTGGGCGTCGCGGTCACCGCCTTTGCCAGCCTGGTGCAGGATTATCTGATCGCGCACGGCCAGCTCGCCGAAGCCGAGGCGGGGCGGATGATCGCGCTGATGGGCGATGCCGAGCTCGACGAGGGCAATATCTACGAGTGTCTGATCGAGGCTTATAAGCACGAGGTCCGCAATTGCTGGTGGATCGTCGATTACAACCGCCAGTCGCTCGACGCGACCACCGCCGACCGCATGTTTCGTCGCTTCGACGACATCTTCGAGACCTGCGGCTGGCGCGTCGTGACGCTGAAGCACGGCGCCAAGCAGCGCGCCGCCTTCGCGCGGCCCGGCGGCGAGGCATTGCGCGACTGGATCGATACCTGCCCCAACGCCGATTACGCGGCGCTGACCTATCAGGGCGGAGCGGCCTGGCGCGCGCGGCTCGCCGCCGACCTGGACGGGCGCGCCGCCGCGCTGATCGCCGCCTATGACGACGACGCGCTGTCCGAGCTGATGACCAATTTGGGCGGGCACTGCCCCGAGACGCTGGTCGCCGCCTTCGACGCCGCCGCCGACGAGCGGCCGACGCTGTTCATCGCCTATACCATCAAGGGCTATGGCCTGCCGCTGGCGGGCCACAAGGACAACCATGCCGGGCTGATGAGCCCGGCGCAGATCGAGGGGCTGCGCGACCGGCTGGGGATCGCGGCGGGCGCGGAGTGGGCGCCGTGGGGCGCGCTCGGCGGCAACGCGCGCGCCGCCGCCGAGGCGTTGGTCAGCGCCGCGCCGGTCGCGCGCCCGCGCGGCGACCTGGCGGCCGAGGCGGTGGCGGTGCCGCCGATCGCGCCGCCGGCCGATGCCGAGCAGTCGACCCAGGCCGCGTTCGGCCGGATGCTGTTCGAGCTGGCGCGCTCGTCGGAGCCGCTCGCCGACCGCATCGTCACCACCTCCCCCGACGTCACCGTGTCGACGAATCTCGGCGCGTGGGTCAACCGCCGCGGGCTGTTCCGCCGTAAGGAGGTGGCCGACGTGTTCGCCGCCGCCAAGATCCCGTCGGCGCAGAAATGGGCGGCGGGCGGCGCGGGGCAGCATATCGAGCTGGGCATCGCCGAGCACAATCTGTTCCTGATGCTCGCCGCCGCCGGGCTGGCGGCGCCGCTGTTCGGGACGCGGCTGTTCCCGGTCGGCACGGTCTATGATCCGTTCATCGCGCGCGGGCTCGATGCGCTCAACTATGGCGCGTATATGGACGCGCGCTTTCTGCTGGTCGCGACGCCGTCGGGCGTCACGCTGGGCCCCGAAGGCGGCGCGCACCAGTCGATCTCCTCGCCGCTGATCGGCATGGGCCAGCCGGGGCTGGCCTATCACGAGCCCGCCTATGCCGACGAGCTCGCGCTGCTGCTCGAGGAGGGATTCCGGCGGATGCAGGCGGCGGACGGCGGCTCGACCTATCTGCGCCTGACGACGCGTGCGATCGCGCAGCAGGCGCGCGGCGACGACCGCTGGCGCGAGGGCGTGCTCAAGGGCGGCTACTGGCTGCGCGCGCCCGCGCCGGGCGCGGAGGCGGCCATCGTCGCCATGGGCGCGGTGATGCCCGAGGCGCTCGACGCGTGGGAACATCTGCGCGACGACCTGCCCGGGCTGGGCTTGCTCGCGGTCACCTCGCCCGATCTGCTCCATGCCGGCTGGACCGCCGCGCGCGCGGCGCGCTGGCGCGGCGGCCGCTGTGAGGCGGCGCATGTCGCCCGCCTGCTCGGCGCGCTGAGCCCGACCGCGGGGCTGGTGACGGTGCTCGACGGCCACCCCGCCACCCTGTCGTGGCTGGGCGCGGTGCGCGGCCAGCGGATCAGCCCGCTCGGCACCGAGCGTTTCGGCCAGACCGGCGACCTGCCCGATCAATATGCACTGCACCGCCTCGACGCGAATGCCATTTGCGACGCCATGGCGGAGCTGTTTCTGTAATCATGCGCTGCTGACGGGGCAGACCTTCCGGCGGCGGCCGGGCCGCTCACGCCGGCGGTGCCTCGCTTGCTCGGGAATGGTGCGGTCGAGAAGACTCGAACTTCCACGGCCTTTCGGCCACAACGACCTCAACGTTGCGCGTCTACCAGTTCCGCCACGACCGCACAGTCAAGCATCCGCCGGCAACCCGGCGGCGGGTAGGCGCGCGCCACTAGCAGTGGCGCGGAGACTCGGCAAGCGGGCGTCTGAGCCGTTGCCACAGACAATTTCGTCACCCCCGCGAAAGCGGGTCCGGCTACTCCCCTGCTAACGCTTGGCAGGGCAGCAGTGGATTCGCATCTTCGCGGCAATGACGATGACGTGGACGCTTGAAGGCCTTACCCGATCGCCCGGCCGGAAAAACTCAGCGCCAGCTTGTGCGCCCCCGGCGGCACGTCGATCTCCGCCGCATCGAAATCCATGCTCTGCCTGGGACCGATCGTCCGCTTGGGCGGGGTGATCGTCCAGCGGTATACCGCCTTGTTCTGCTTGTCCCGCAGCTCGGCGACGATGTCGGGCACGCGCTGGCTGTCGCCGCTCGGGTTGACCACCTTGCCGGACAAGGCGAACAATTCGTTGCCGCTGCTCAGCGTGCGGCGCTCGGGCTCGCGCGGCAGTTCGAGGCGTAGCGGTCCCGCGGCCGCGGCCATGCCCAGCCGCACCTTGAGGCTATCCGGCCCATATAGCCGCAGCCCGGCATAGGCCGCGATCGCGGCGGCAAGCAGCAGGATGGCGATGACGATCCAGCGGCCCTTCCTGCGGCGCGGACGAAATGGCGGTTCGTGCGCGAATACATCCAGCTCGTCGTCCTCCGCGCGGTAATCGGTCGCGGGCACTGTGACGGTCGGCTGGACGAAGGGAATTTCGGGCTCGGCCGCCGGGGCGGGATCGTACGTCGTGCTGTCGATCAAGGGTTCGGGCACGCCGTCCGCCACGGAGGGTACGGCCGCGGGCGTATCCTCATCGGGCAGATATTCGTCTTCCGGCCCGGTGGCGGGCGGCGGCGCGGGCTCGCCCGGTTCGTACCAGCTGTTGCCGCATTTGGCGCAGCGCACTTGGCGGCCCTCGGGCGGCACCGAGCCGTCGGGCAGGCGGTAACGCGTGTGGCAAGCGGGGCAGGACAAGATCATGTGGCCGCGGACCCTCCCGAACGCCAGTTATGGTGTTTCCAGCCTAAGCCCGCGTTCACCCGATTGGCAAGCGTCTCGCCCCATGCGAGATGCATGAACTTATGGAGCCGATCGTGCAATTCGACCGCGTGGGCCTGCGCTACGGTACGCAGGCCGAGACGCTATCCGATATCGGCTTCGCGCTGGCCCCTGGCGGCTTTCACTTCCTCATCGGCCCCTCGGGCGCGGGCAAGACCTCGCTGCTGCGCCTGCTGTACCTCGCGCAGCGGCCGACCCGCGGCAATTTGCGGCTGTTTGGGCACGATGTCGTCGCCGCCCCGCGCGCCGCCTTGCCCGCCTTGCGCCGCCGCATCGGCGTGGTGTTCCAGGATTTCCGTCTGATCCCGCAGCTATCGGCGCGGGACAATGTGGCGCTGCCCCTGCGCATCGCCGGGGTAGCGGAGGACGAACTGGCCGGGCCGGTCGAGGAGATGCTCGCCTGGGTCGGCCTTGCCGACCGCGCCGCCGCGCGCCCCGCCACCCTTTCGGGCGGCGAGCAGCAGCGTGTCGCCATCGCCCGCGCGGTCATCGCCCGGCCCGATCTGCTCGTCGCCGACGAACCGACGGGCAATGTCGATCCCGATATGGCACACCGGCTGCTGCACTTGTTCGAAAGTCTTAACCGCCTCGGTACCACCGTGCTGATCGCGACGCACGACCTGCATCTGCTCGGCCGCGTGCCCCATGCGCGAATGATGCGGCTGGAACGGGGGCGCCTGTCCGACCCCACCGGCGCGCTGCGTCACCCGCCGATGCGGGCCAGCGCATGAATCTGGGCCCCCGCTTCGCCGCCATGCCGCAAGCTCTGCTCGCGCCGCGCCGGATCGGCGGGCCGGTGCCGTGGATCATCGGGGTCATGGCCTTTCTGATGGCGCTGGCGGGCGCCGCGGCCCTCGGCCTGACGCGCGCGGCCCAGGGGGCAAGCGCGGGCGTCGAACAGCGCGCCATCATCCAGATCATCGACGCCGATCGCGCGCGGCGTGACGTCAATGCCGCCCGGGCGCTGGCCACGCTGCGCGCCTCGCCGGCGGTGGAACGCGCAACGCCGTTGGCCGACGCGCAACTGGCGGACGAGCTCGAACCCTGGCTGGGTGAGGCCGACGGGCTGCCGCTGCCCGCGGTGATCGACGTGGTGCTCAGGCCCGGCGCATCGGTGCCGCGGCTCGACCCCGGCGTTCGCGTCGAACGGCAATCGGCGCTGCTCGGACCCTTGGGAGAATTCCTTCGCACGCTCGGCTGGCTGGCGCTGGCGATCGTGCTGATGATGGCGCTCGTCGCGGTCGCCGCCACCGTGCTCGCGGCGCGCGCGGCGTTCGAGGCGCAGCGCGATACGGTCGAAGTGCTGCACCTGATCGGCGCCACCGACCAGCAGGTGAAAGGCGCGTTCCAGCGCCGCGTCGCGCTCGATGCCCTGAGCGGGGCGGCGGTCGGCGCATCGGGCGGGCTGGCGGTGGCGGCATTCATCGCCTCGCGGTTGAGCGCGCTCGATGCCGGACTGGCGGCCGGCGGATTACGCGGCCTGGACTGGCTGATGATCGTGCTGATCCCCCTGATCGGGGCGGCGATGGCCGTCGTTGCGGCACGGCGGACCGTGGCGCAGACGCTGGAGGCGCGGCCATGATCCGGCGGATCCTCGGCACCGCCGTCCTGCTCTGGGCGCTCGGCTTTGCCCTTTTCGCCGGACTGCTGCCGCGTCCCGCCGGTGCGCAAAAGACCGACGCGATCGTCGTGCCGACCGGCGGTGCGGGCCGCATCGGCCGCGGCTTGGCCCTGTTGCAGGCGGGTCAGGCGAAGCGCATGCTCGTCACGGGGGTCGACCGCCGCGTTCGCCCGGCGGAACTCGCCAATGTCCAGGGCGCGCCGCCGGCCTTGGTCGCGTGCTGCGTCGATCTGGGGCGCGAAGCCGTCGACACCCGCTCCAACGGCGAGGAAACCGCGCGCTGGATCGCGCGGCGCAAATACCGGTCGGTGCGCCTCGTCACCACCGACTGGCATATGCGCCGCGCGCGCTTCGAGCTTGAACAGGCAACCGGCGGCCAGATCGCGATCGTCGCGGACGCCGTGCGCAGCAATCCCGGCTTTGGCACGCTGCTGCGCGAATATAACAAATATCTGCTGCGCCGCGCGGCGGCGGTGGTCGGGCTGTGAGCCTGCTCCGCTCGCTCTTCTACACGCTGGTGTTTTACCTCGGCAGCGCGGTGATCGTGATCGGGGCGGTGCTGTTGCTGCCGCTCGGACAACAAATGGCGATCCGCTCCGCGCTCGTCTGGGCGCGCTTCCATTATTGGTGCGCGCACGTTCTGCTCGGCATCCGGACGCGCGTCGAAGGCCGGTTCGCGACAGTGCCGACGCTCTACGCCTGCAAGCACGAAAGCATGTTCGAAACCGCCGAAATGCTGCGCCTGTTGATCGACCCCGCGGTCGTCTTCAAACGCGAACTGCTACGCATCCCCGGCTGGGGCTGGGTGGCCGAACGCCATGGCGTCATCCCTATCGACCGCGAGGCCGGCGCGGGCGCGGTGCGCGCCTTGCTCACTGCCGCTAAGCGCGTGCGCGCCGAGGGGCGCAACGTCGTGATCTTTCCCGAAGGCACGCGCGTACCGCACGGCGAGGCACCGCCGCTCAAGGCCGGCTTTGCCGGGCTGTACAAGGCGCTGGGCATGCCGGTGGTGCCGATCGCCATGGACAGCGGCCGGCTCTGGCCGCGCCGCGCGTTCGTCAAACGGCCGGGGACGGTGACCTTCCGTCTCGGCGAACCCATCCCGCCGGGCTTGGCGCGCGACGAGATCGAGGCGCGCGTCCATGCCGCGATCAACGCGCTTAACGGCTAGCCGCCGACGATTTCGCGCAGGGCCGCGGTCAGGCCGAGCATCTCGTCCTCGGTGCCGATGGTGATGCGCAGCCCCTGCCCAAGTCCCTGACCGGGCAGCCAGCGGACGATATAGCCCTTGTCCATCAGCGCCTGGTACGCCTCGCCGGCGCCGACCGGCCCGTCGAACGTGACGAGAATGAAATTGGCCTTTGACGGCACCGCGCGCAGCCCGGCATTGCCGAGCTTTCCGATCTCGTCGCGAAACCAGGCGCGCCAGCGGTCATTATGCGCCTTGCTTCGGGCGACGAAGCCGGTGTCCTTGAGCGCCGCGATCGCCGCCGCCTGCCCCGCGCTGGTGACGCCGAACGGCGCGCGGATGCGGTGCATCGCCGCGATCAGATCGGCATGGCCATAGCCCCAGCCGATTCGCTCCGCCGCCAGTCCGAAGATTTTCGAGAAGGTTCGCGTCACCAGCACATTGCTGGCCGTCCGCGCGAGCGCGAGCGCGCCATCGTCATCGGCGGCGTCGAGATATTCGGTATAGGCCTGATCGACCACCAGCAGCACGTGCGGCGGCAGCGCCGCGTGCAGCCGCGCAATCTCCCCGCGCGGGACGAAGGTGCCGGTCGGATTGTTGGGGTTGGCGATGAACACCATCACGGTCTTCGGCGTCACCAGCGACAGGATCGTGTCGACATTGGTGCCGTAATCGTCGTCGGGCGCGATCACCGGCGTGGCGCCGACGCGGCGGGTGGCGATGTCGTACACCGCAAAGCCGTATCTGACGTGGATCACCTCGTCGCCCGGCCCGGCGAACGCGCCGGCGGCCAGGTGCAGCACCTCGTCCGATCCCGTGCCGTGGATGATCTGCGCAGCCTCGATGCCGTAATGCGCGCCGATTGCCTCGCGCAGCGCGGCCGCGCCCGCATCGGGATAGCGGTCCAGGTCGCCGACATGGCGTTCATAGGCCGCGCGCGCCAATGTCCCGGTGCCGAGCGGATTCTCGTTCGAGCTGAGCTTGACGACCTTGCGGCCATCGTCCGTGGTCGCGCGTCCCGGCACATAGGGGGCGATGTCCATGACCCAGGGTTTGGGCGTCGGGGCGTTCGGCATGGCGGCGCCCCTAGCGGTTGCCCTTCGCGCATGCAAAAGGCGCGCGCATGGACAGCCGTTTCGGCCTCGACAGGAAAGTCACGCTCGCCGGGCCGCTCGCGCTCGACGGCGGCGGCGCGCTGGCGCCGGTCGAGATCGCTTATGAGACTTATGGCGCGCTCGATGCCGCTGCGTCGAACGCGATCCTCGTCTGCCATGCGCTGACCGGGGATCAGCACCTCGCCTCGCCTCATCCGCGCACGGGAAAGCCGGGCTGGTGGCGGCGGATGGTCGGGCCGGGCAAGCCGATCGACACCGATCGGCACCTGGTCATCTGCGCCAACGTCATCGGCAGCTGCATGGGCAGCTCGGGGCCTGGCAGCGCCGCCGCCGATGGCGCGCCTTACGCCATGCGCTTCCCGGTCATCACCCTTGCCGACATGGTGCGGGCGCATGCCTTGCTGCTCGATCATCTCGGCATCGCGCAGCTGCATGCCGTGGTCGGCGGTTCGATGGGGGGGATGCAGGCGCTGCAATTCGCCAGCCTGTACCCCGAGCGCGCCGCGGCGGTGCTCGCCATCGCCACTTCGGCGCGGCACTCGGCGCAGAATATCGCCTTTCACGAGGTCGGACGGCAGGCGATCATGGCCGATCCCAACTGGCGCGGCGGAGACTATTATGCCGCCGAGCCGCCTGCCGCGGGCCTCGCCGTCGCGCGCATGGCGGCGCACATCACTTACCTTTCCGAAGCGGGGCTGCACGACAAGTTCGGCCGCCGCCTGCAGGCGCGTGACGCCAAGACGTTCGGCTTCGACGCCGATTTTCAGGTGGAGAGCTATCTACGCCACCAGGGGCTGGCCTTCAGCGACCGGTTCGACGCCAACGCCTATCTCTACATCACCCGCGCGATGGATTATTTCGATCTCGCCGAAGCGCATGGCGGCGCGCTCGCCGCGGCGTTCGCGGGCCACAAGGCGCGCTTCTGCCTGGTCAGCTTCGACACCGACTGGCTTTATCCCACCGCCGAAAGCCGCGCGCTGGTCCATGCGCTCAACGCCGCGGGCGCGCCGGTCAGCTTCGTCGAACTCAGCGCGCCGTTCGGGCATGACTCTTTCTTGCTCGACGTGCCGGAGCTCGACCGGGTGGTCGCCGGGTTCCTCGGATGACCCTGCGTCCCGACCTCGCGCTGATTGCCGCTAACGTGCCGGCGGGCGCGCGCGTGCTCGACGTGGGCTGCGGCGATGGCGCATTGATGGCCGAGCTGAGCGCGAAGGGCTGCGACGCGCGCGGGCTCGAGCTCGACGGCGCCAATGTCACCGAATGCGTCGCGCGGGGCCTGCCGGTGGTGCAGGGCGATGCCGATGTCGATCTGGATTTCTATGCCGACCACAGCCTCGACGTCGCGATTCTCAGCCAGACGCTGCAGACCACGCGCCGCCCCGACCGCGTCGTCGAACATCTGCTGCGCATCGCCCCGCGCGCGTTCGTTTCCTTCCCCAATTTCGCGCATTGGCGCGTGCGGGCCAGCCTGTTGTGGGGCGGGCGCATGCCGGTGACGCGGCTGCTGCCCGTCGCCTGGTATGAAACGCCCAACATCCACCACGTCACCGTGGACGATTTCCGGACATTGGCCGCCGAGCAGGGCTGGCGCATCGAGCAAAGCTGGTTCCTCCGCGGCGACGTCCTGACGTCAGCGGCGGCGGCGAATTTCCGCGCGGAACATGCGGTGTTTCTACTCGCGCGCTAACCCGCCGCGCAGCAGCGCCGCCACGCGCCGGCCGATCTCTTCGGGGCTGACATCGCCGCCCCACACGCCGTAGCGCAGGCCCAGGAAGACGTTCATCCCCATCAGCGCCCAGGCCTCGACCTCCCCGACATCGGCGCGGACCTGATTGTTACTCGCGCCGGATGCGAGGCGTGCGGCGATGCGCGCGGCGGCGTTCTCGTAATGCGCGCGCCAGGTCGCAGGATCGACGAATTCGGCCTCGTCGATGATCCGGTACAATTCCTTATGCTCGGCGGCGAAGGCGATGAATGCCGAGGTCACCGCCTGCTCGCGGTCGAGCGTCATGACGATGCCCTCGACCGCCGCCGCGCCCACCTCGCCGACGCGCGCCGACATGTCGGCGACCAGCGCGCGGAACACCGCCTCCTTGCTTGCGAAATAGGTGTAGAAACTGCCCAGCGCGACGCCCGCGCGCTGGGTAATGCCGACGATCGACGTATCGTGAAAACCGCGCTCGCCAAATTCGATGGCGGCGGCATCGAGCAGCGTCCGGTGCGTCCGGCGCCCGCGCTCGGTGCGCGGCGTTCGCTCTATTGTGGCTGCCGCGCCAGGCATTTCCGCCATTGCCAACCCCCTGGGCCGGGACGGAGTTGAATCCCGGTTCAGCTTTCAGTATAGCTTGCGTCAAGCCAGCGCAAGGAACCGTCCGGCGCAGCACGAAGGGGAGGATTTTCGATGACCGCTCGCACCGCCACCCGCCTTGCGCTCTGCGCCTGCGCGTCGCTCCTGCCGCTCTCCGCCGCGCCGGCGCAGAACGCCCAGGCGGTCGATCCGCAACGGGCGGTCCCGCCTCTGACGCCCAGCCCCGACGGCGTCGGCGCCGCCGGCAACGACAGCGGCGAAATCGTCGTGATCGCGCGCAAGCGCGAGGAGCGGCTGGTCGACGTGCCGATCGCCATTTCGGCGCTGTCGGCGGACGATCTGGCGCGCAGCCAGGCGGTCGACCTGTCGGGCGTCCAGGGCACCGTTCCCAACGTCAATCTGGTTCAGGGGCGCGGCGCGTCGTCGACCGCCAACATCTTCATCCGCGGCATCGGCCAGCCCGACGCGCTCCAGACGTTCGATCCGGCGGTCGGCATCTATGTCGACGGGGTCTATATCAGCCGCATCCAGGGCGCGCTGTTCAACCTGTTCGATGTCGAACGCGTCGAGGTGCTGCGCGGTCCGCAAGGCACGCTCTATGGCAAGAACACGATCGGCGGCGCGCTGAACATCGTCAGCCGCAAGCCCGATCTGTCCGATGTCCATGCTTCGGGGTCGGCGACCTATGGCCGCTTCGACCAGATCCTGGTCAACGGCTATGCCACCGCGCCGCTGGTGGCGGACAAGGTCGCGCTCAGCCTTGCCGGAGTCTATGACAAGCGCGACGGCTTCGTCACCGATCCGCGGACCGGGCGCAAATATAATGACCGCAACACACAGGCGGTGCGCGGCATCGTGCGCGCCCGGCCCAGCGACGATTTCGAACTGATCCTGTCGGGCGATTACACGCGGCAGCGCACCGATCCGACGCTCGGCTATCCCACCGCGCCGCTGATCGCGACGCGCTTCGTGCCGCTCGGCGCGATCGTGCTGACACCGGGGAATCCTTATGGCCCGTACAATTACCGCGCCTCGACCAGCCTGGCGCCCGGGCAGGGCCAGGACCTCGATCATTACGGCGTCGCGCTGACCGCCAATCTCGCTTTGGGCGATTCGGGCTTCAGCGTGACGTCGATCACCGGCTATCGCCGCCTCAAGACCGATTTCTATATCGACATCGACGCATCCCAGTTCGAGCTGGGCGACGCGCTGGTATCGACGCGGCAGCACCAATTCAGCCAGGAGCTTCAGCTCAAATATGCCAGCGGCCCGCTCAACGGCGTGTTCGGCCTCTATTATCTGAATGAAACGGTCAGGTCGCACCAGGAAGCTTATGCCGACGACCTCTTTCAGGTTGCCGCCGGGGTGCCCGCGACCTTCACCCGCTTCATCGATGACGACCAGCGGCTGAACAGCTATGCCGCTTTCGGGCAACTGACCTATGATTTGACCGACAGGCTGTCGGTCACCGGCGGGCTGCGCTACAGTTATGAAAAGAAGCGCTACAACCGCTTCACCACGACGGCATCGACCGCGCTCGGTGCGCCGTTCGCGGCTCTCAACGGCCTTGCCTTCGCCTTTCCCGGCGGTCTGCCGGCGCCCTTCAATGCGGATAATGACGTCAGCTTCGACGCGTGGACGCCGTCGGCGACGCTGTCGTACAAGCCGACCCGCGACACCCTGCTTTATGCGACGGCCAATCGCGGCTTCAAATCGGGCGGCTTTAACGGCCGCGTGAACAGCGTGGCCGACGTCCGCACGATCGTGAACGGCGTCGCGGTCATCAATCCCTATTTCTCGCCCGAAACCGTATGGACCTATGAAACCGGCGCCAAGGGCAGCTTTCTCGGCGGCCGCGTCCGCCTGTCGGCCGACATATTTTATTCCAACTATAAGAATTTCCAGGCGCGCGTCGGCGGCGGCACGGTCGGCATCGCCGCGACCGGCTCCTTCCCCGTGCTCAATGCGGGCAATCTGCGCATCTGGGGCATCGAGGCCGATGCGACCGTCAAGCCGACCGACGCATGGACCGTGCGCGCGACATTCGGCTATCTCGACGCCAAATATAAGCGGTTCGATGACGGCCGCCGCGTCGCGCCGGCGGGCTCGGACTCCTTCTCGTGCAACCCGACGGGCACGCGCGTGACGTGCGAACCGGCATTCGCGCCGCCGATCACCTTCTCGCTGGGTAGCGATTACGCCATCCCGCTCGGCGACGGCACCACACTGACACTCGGCGGCGACGCGCGCTTCGTCGACAAGCATTTCCTGTCGGTCGACAACCGGCCGGGGCTGACCGAGGACGGCTATTGGCTGGTCAACGCCTTCGCCCAGCTCGATCTGGGCGCCGGACGCTATTACGCCCGTGCCGGCGTCAAGAACCTGACCAAGTCACTATACCGGACGGACGGTCAGGAATTCAGCTCGGTCGGCAACATCCAGACGGTCTATTATGGCGATCCGCGCACGTGGAACGTCACGCTCGGCTTCCGCTTCTAGTCACCCGGGTAAAAAAGGCCCCGGCGGATCGCTCCGCCGGGGCCAGTGTGTTCGCAGGAGGAACACCGGATGGAGCGACGGGGGGAGAGGACCCCGCCGCCCCAAGCTCGATCAGTAATTATAGGCGCGCTCGCCATGTTCGGTGAGGTCGAGGCCTTCGCGCTCAGCTTCCTCGCTCGGACGCAGGCCGAAGATCTTGTCGATGACGAAGAACAGGATCGCCGAGCCGACGCCCGACCATACCAGGGTCAGCAGCACCGCCTTGGCCTGGGTCAGCACCTGCGCGCCCATGTCATATTCGCCGGGCACCGCCGGGAAGACCGTGTAATTGATCCAGCCCTGCCCGCCGAGCGCCGGATCGGCGAAAACGCCGGTCAGCAGCGCGCCGACGATCCCGCCGATGCAGTGGACACCGAACACGTCGAGCGTGTCGTCATACTTCAGCTTGTTCTTCACCGTGGAGACGAACAGATAGCAGATCGGCGACACCACGAAGCCGAGCACGATCGAGGTCAGCGGCGCGGCGAAGCCCGATGCCGGGGTCACCGCGACGAGCCCCGCGACCGCGCCGGTCGCGGCGCCGAGCATCGACGGCTTGCCATGATGGAATTGTTCGACCAGCGCCCAGCTCACCGCCGCCGCCGCGGTGGCGACGAAGGTGTTGATGAACGCGACCGCCGTGACGCCATTGGCTTCGAGGTTCGACCCCGCGTTGAAGCCGAACCAGCCGACCCACAGCAAGCTGGCGCCGATCATCGTCATGGTCAGCGAATGCGGCGGCGTGGCTTCCTTGCCGAAGCCGACGCGCTTGCCGATCATCAGGCAGCCGACCAGCCCGGCAATGCCCGCATTGATGTGCACCACGGTGCCGCCGGCAAAGTCGAGCGCGCCCATGTTGAACAGATAGCCGGCATCGGTGGGGGTGTCGGGAAGGAAGTCCGGGCCGGCGAAATACCACACCATGTGCGCGATCGGGAAATAGACCAGCGTCAGCCACAGCACGACGAAGACGATCAGCGGGGTGAACTTGATCCGCTCCGCGAATGCCCCGACGATCAGCGCGGGGGTGATGCACGCGAAGGTCATCTGGAAGCAGACATAGACGAATTCGGGCAGATAGACGTTGTTGGACCAGGTCGCCGCATAGGTCGCCGCGCTGACGCCCGCGAGGCCCGCTTTGCTGAGGCCGCCGACGATCGACGGAAACGGGCTGCCCGCCGACGTAAAGGCCAGCGAATAGCCCCAGCAGACCCAGACCAGCGCCGCGACGCTCACGATCATGAACACCTGCATCAGCACGCTGAGCATGTTCTTGGTGCGCACCAGCCCGCCGTAGAACAGCGCCAGCGCGGGCACCGACATCATCAGCACCAGCACGGAGGAAACGAGCATCCAGGCGGTGTCGCCCTTGTTGACCATGCCGGCCATCTGCTCGGCCGTCGGCGCCTTGATCGGCCCCGCGGCCTGCGCCCAGGCGGGCATGGGGACGAGCAGGGCCGTCGCCAGGCTCGTCAATTTCGCGATCCGGTTCATCATACCCCCTGTCGAGTTCGTGTTTTTCATAGGGCTTGGCTGTCGATTTCGCCGGTGCGGATGCGCACCGCCTGGCCGAGTTCGAGAACGAAGATCTTGCCGTCGCCGATCGATCCGGTGTGCGCCGCGGCCTGGATCGATTCGATGACGCGCGAGACGATATCGTCGGCGCAGGCAACCTCGACCTTCAGCTTGGGCACCATGTTGGTGGTGTATTCGGCGCCGCGATAGATTTCGGTCTGGCCCTTCTGGCGGCCGAAGCCCTTGACCTCGGTCACCGTCATGCCGGTGACGCCCAGCCCGGAGACCGCCTCGCGGACCTCGTCGAGCTTGAATGGCTTGATGATGGCAACAACCAGTTTCAACGCCTGCCCCCTTTGCTTGCGGTTGCAGTGCAGCAAATGCCGGGCGGCGCGGGCAAGCGGCGGGCGATATTTTGTTGCGCGGCCGCGTATTCCGCCCGCCTGACGGGCATTCCGCCGCAGTCGTGCCTAATATTTAGGCAGAACGCCCGTTCTTGAGCTTCGCCTTGAGTCGCCGCGGCGCCGGCGCCCATAGGAAGCCGAAGCTGACCGTGCCGTGCTTGCCGGCGACGGCATGGTGGATGCGGTGGGCCTGGACGATGCGCTTCATATAACTCGAGCGCGGCACGTAGCGGTGCGCGATGCGGCGATGGACGATGACGTCGTGGAAGCCGAAATAGATCGCGCCATAGGCTGCGATCCCCGCGCCGATCCACAGACAGCCCGGCCACCAGCCGAATTGCGCGCCGCCGAGCAGCAACACGATCGAGGGAATCGCGAAAATCACCGCGTAGAGATCGTTGAGTTCCCAGGTCCCTTCACGCGGGGCGTGGTGGCTGGCGTGCAGGAACCAGCCCGGACCATGCATGATCCAGCGGTGCGCGACGTACGCGACGCCCTCCATCACCGCGACGGTGGCAACGAACAGCAAAAGGCCGGAAAGCGGGCTCACCGCCTTTAAATAGGGAGCCGCGGCCTCTAGGTCACGCCCGATGTGGCGTGTGCTTGTACTTCCTGTTCTGCTCGCCGGTTGCGTCTCGCGCATTGCCGAGAGCCGCGTGCGCGCGGCGCTGATCGCCAACGGCCTTGCGCCGCGTTACGCCGATTGCATGGCAGGGCGGATGGTCGACCGCCTGTCGATCGGCCAGTTGCGCAAGCTCGAGCGGCTACGCGGCCTTGGCGAGACGCGCACGCCCGCCGCTTTTGTAGCGAAGGTACGCAGCGTGAATGATTCGGAGGCATTGGCCGTCGTCACCTCCTCCGCGGCGGTGTGCGCCTTGCGCTAGGCAAGGCGGCCATGCTTTAGGCCGTGGCAAAGCTTCAGACAGGACGAGTCCATGAACATTCACGAATATCAGGCCAAGGAACTGCTCGCGAAATTCGGCGTGCCCGTGCCCGCGGGTCATGCCGCGATGTCGGTCGACGAAGCCGTCGAGGCCGCAGGCAAGCTCCCCGGGCCGCTTTATGTCGTGAAGGCGCAGATCCACGCGGGCGGCCGCGGCAAGGGCAAGTTCAAGGAGCTCGGTCCCGATGCAAAAGGCGGTGTCCGCCTCGCCAGGACGGCCGAAGACGTTCGCGCGGCCGCCACCGACATGCTCGGCAACACGCTGGTGACGATCCAGACCGGTGAGCAGGGCAAGCAGGTCAATCGCCTTTACGTCACCGATGGCGTCGACATCGCCAGGGAATTCTACCTCGCGCTGCTCGTCAATCGCGCGACCGGCCGTATCTCGATGGTCGCCTCGACCGAGGGCGGCATGGACATCGAAACCGTGGCGCACGACACGCCCGAGAAGATCCAGTCGATCGACATCGACCCCGCGACCGGCATCATGCCGCATCATGGCCGCGCGGTGGCGGCGGCGTTGGGCCTGACCGGCGATCTCGCCAAGCAGGCGGCGAGCGTCGTTGCCAAACTGTACGACGCGTTCCTCGGCACCGATGCCGAGCAGATCGAGATCAATCCGCTGGCGGTGACCGAGGACGGCAAGCTGATGGTGCTCGACGCCAAGGTCGCGTTCGACGGCAATGCGATGTTCCGTCATAAGGATCTGGCCGAGCTGCGCGACCTGACCGAGGAGGACGCGGCGGAGGTCGAGGCGTCGAAATACGACCTCGCTTATATCAAGCTCGACGGCGACATCGGCTGCATGGTCAACGGCGCGGGCCTCGCCATGGCGACGATGGACATCATCAAGCTCAACGGCATGTTCCCCGCCAACTTTCTCGACGTCGGCGGCGGCGCGTCGAAGGAAAAGGTCACTGCGGCGTTCAAGATCATCCTCGCCGACCCGAACGTAAAGGGCATCCTCGTCAACATTTTCGGCGGGATCATGAAGTGCGACATCATCGCCGACGGCATCGTCGCTGCGGCCAAGGAAGTGAATTTGGCGGTGCCGCTCGTCGTCCGCCTCGAGGGCACCAATGTCGAACAGGGCAAGGCGATTCTCGCCAATTCGGACCTGGCGATCGTGCCGGCCAACGATCTTGGCGATGCGGCGAAGAAGATCGTGGCGGAGGTTCAGAAGGTCGCTTAATGATAGGTGTTGATGTGCTAAGGAGCACTCATGGCTGAACAGATCGACAATCTGATGCTGGAGCATCTCAAGCGTTTTCAGGCGACCCTTGATGGCGTTGCCCGCGACGTGCGCGAGCTCAAGACACGCCAAACCGAAACGCATACGGCAGTTGTCGCGCTGCGTCGCGATCAGGCCAACGACGCAAGCATCGCTGCACATCTCCAGGTCCAGCTCGACACGGTGAACGATCGGTTGGATCGCATTGAAAACCGTCTGGAGTTGTCAAACTGATCCGGCGATGCCACTGGCGGGTTGGTTGACGTTCACGTAAAGCAAGGATCAGACGCATGAAGGTGCTCGTCCCCGTCAAGCGGGTCATCGACTATAACGTGAAGCCGCGGGTCAAGGCGGACGGAACGGGGGTCGACCTCGCCAACGTCAAGATGAGCATGAACCCGTTCGATGAGATCGCGGTCGAGGAAGCCATCCGCCTCAAGGAAAAGGGCGCGGCGACTGAGATCGTCGCCGTGTCGATCGGCGAAGCCAAGGCGCAGGAAACGCTGCGCACCGCGCTGGCGATGGGCGCCGACCGCGCGATCCTGGTCACGACCGATGCGATGCCCGAGCCGCTGGCGGTGGCGAAGATCCTGAAAGCCATTGTCGACGAGGAGCAGCCGGGTCTGGTGATCCTCGGCAAGCAGGCGATCGACGACGATTCGAACCAGGTGGGCCAGATGCTCGCCGCGCTGACCGGGCGCCCGCAGGGCACTTTCGCGTCGAAGGTCGAAATCGACGGCGACAGCGTCAAGGTTACCCGCGAAGTCGATGGCGGGCTCGAAACCGTCAGCCTCAAGTTGCCGGCGATCGTCACCACCGACCTGCGCCTCAACGAGCCGCGCTACGCCTCGCTGCCCAACATCATGAAAGCCAAGTCGAAGCCGCTCGCGCAGAAGACCGCCGCGGATTACGGGGTCGACGTCACGCCCCGCCTGACGGTGGTGAAGGTCGAGGAGCCGGCCAAGCGCCAGGCGGGCGTCAAGGTTGCGGATGTCGACGAACTGATCGGCAAACTTAAGGTTCTGGGAGTGGTCGAATGAGCGTTCTGGTTCTGGTCGAGCACGACAATTCCACGCTCAAGGACGCGACGCTTGCCGCGGTGACCGCCGCCGGCAAGCTCGGCGAGGTCCACGCGCTGGTCGCGGGCCAGGGCGCGCAGGGCGTCGCGGACGAAGTCGCCAAGATCGCGGGCGTTACCAAGGTCCTGCTCGCCGACGATGCGGCCTATGGCCACCAGCTGGCGGAGAATGTCGCGCCGTTGATCGTCGAGCTGATGGCGAATTACGACGCACTGGTCGCGCCCGCCACGGCCAACGGCAAGAACATCGCCCCGCGCGTCGCGGCGCTGCTCGACGTCATGCAACTCAGCGAAGTCATGGGCATCGAAGGCGACCAGTTCCTGCGTCCGACCTATGCCGGCAACGCGCTGGCGACGGTGACGTCATCGGATGCCAAGAAGGTGCTGACGGTACGCGGCACCGCCTTCGCCAAGGCCGAAAAGACCGGTGGTAGCGCCAGCATCGAAACGGTCGGCGCCAAGGGCGACCAGGGCCTGTCGAGCTTCGTCGGTGCCGAGCTCGCCCAGTCCGAACGCCCCGAACTGACCAGTGCGAAGATCATCGTCTCGGGCGGCCGCGCGCTGCAGAACTCGGAAAACTTCCACAGCCTGATCGAGCCGCTGGCCGATAAGCTCGGCGCGGGCGTCGGCGCAAGCCGCGCGGCGGTCGATGCGGGCTATGTCCCCAACGATTATCAGGTCGGCCAGACCGGCAAGATCGTCGCCCCCGAAGTCTATATCGCCGTCGGCATTTCCGGCGCGATCCAGCATCTCGCGGGCATGAAGGATTCGAAGACGATCATCGCCATCAACAAGGACGAGGACGCGCCGATCTTCCAGGTCGCCGACCTCGGCCTGGTCGGCGATCTGTTCAAGCTGGTGCCGGAGCTGACGGAGAAGCTCTGAGGCGGTGGACGGGGCCGACCTGTCCTTCGGAGAGCAC
>CAXTPT010000034.1:0-26329 GCA_964246315.1 uncultured Sphingomonadaceae bacterium
ACAAGCTGATCGAGGGCGCGCTGGTCGCCGGCTTCGCGATGCGCGCGCGCGCCGCGTACATCTACATCCGCGGCGAATATATCCGCGAGGCCGAAGTGCTGCAGGCGGCGGTCGACGAGGCCTATGCCGCCGGGCTGATCGGCAGGAACGCCGCCAAATCGGGCTATGATTACGACGTGTTCGTCCACCGCGGCGCGGGCGCGTATATCTGCGGCGAAGAAACCGCGATGCTCGAAAGCCTGGAGGGCAAGAAGGGCCAGCCGCGCCTCAAGCCGCCCTTTCCGGCCGGCGCTGGTCTCTACGGCTGCCCGACGACGGTCAACAACGTCGAATCGATTGCCGTCGTGCCCACAATATTGCGGCGCGGCGCGGCCTGGTTCGCGGGCATCGGCAACCCGAAGAACGAAGGCACCAAGCTGTTCCAGATCAGCGGGCATGTCGAACGCCCCTGCGTCGTCGAGGAAGCCATGGGCATCCCCTTCCGCGAGCTGATCGAAAAGCATTGCGGCGGCATCCGTGGCGGCTGGGACAATCTCCTCGCGGTCATCCCCGGCGGCTCGTCGGTCCCCCTGGTCCCAGCCGCGCAGATCATGGACGCGCCGATGGATTTCGACGGGCTCAAGGCGCTCGGTTCGGGGCTCGGCACCGCGGCGGTGATCGTGATGGACAAGTCCACCGACATCGTGAAGGCGATCAGCCGCCTGTCCTATTTCTACAAGCACGAGAGCTGCGGCCAGTGCACCCCGTGCCGCGAAGGCACCGGCTGGATGTGGCGCGTGATGGAGCGCCTGCGCACCGGCGACGCGGCGCTGCAGGAAATCGACATGCTCCACGACCTGACCAAGCAGGTCGAAGGCCACACCATCTGCGCGCTGGGCGACGCGGCGGCGTGGCCGATCCAGGGTCTGATCAAGCATTTTAGGCCGGAGATCGAGCGGCGGATCGCAGCAAACGGCGCGCAGTTTGCGGAGGCGGCAGAATAATGGGCATCGTCCGGCAGCATCTGCGCTTGGCCAATATCGCGATGCCGCAGATCGAGGAAATCGACGCGCTGGCGCTGGTCGATTCCGGTGCGCTCGAATTATGTATTCCACAGGCGCTGGCGGATCGCCTCAAACTGACGCGCCTCCAGGACCGCGAGGTCATTCTTGCCTCGGGCGAAGCAAAGAAGGTGCCTTATGTCGGCGGCGTCAAAATCGAGGTGTTCGGACGCGAAACGACGGTTGCCGCGAATGTCATGGGCGACGAGGTTCTTTTGGGCGCAATACCGATGGAAGCGATGGATCTGCTCATCCATCCGGCCAGTTTGCAGTTGATGCCAAATCCTGCCCACCCCACGATTCCGGCGTCACTTGCAAAGGGCGTGCGGCCAGCGCGCGGCGAAGCCGATGCCTAAGCTAACCGTCGACGGCATCGAGGTCGAAGTTCCCGCCGGCGCCACCGTGCTTCAGGCGGCGGAGGCGGCCGGCAAGGAAATCCCGCGCTTCTGCTATCACGAACGCCTGTCGATCGCCGGCAATTGCCGGATGTGTTTGGTCGAGGTGAAGCCGGGGCCGCCGAAGCCGCAAGCATCGTGCGCGCTGCCCGCGGCGGACGGGCAGGAAGTCCGCACCGACAGCGCGATGGTCAAGAAGGCGCGCGAAGGGGTGATGGAGTTCCTGCTCATCAACCACCCGCTCGATTGCCCGATCTGCGATCAAGGCGGCGAATGCGACCTGCAGGATCAGGCGATGGCGTTCGGCCGCGGTCATTCGCGTTACGATGAGCACAAGCGCGCGGTCACCGAAAAATATATGGGGCCGATCGTCAAGACGGCGATGACGCGCTGCATCCAGTGCACCCGCTGCGTCCGTTTCGCCGAGGAGGTCGCCGGGGTCGAGGATCTCGGCGCGCTGTACCGCGGCGAGGCGATGCAGATCACCACCTATCTCGAACACGCGTTTAAATCCGAACTGTCGGGCAATGTCGTCGATCTGTGCCCGGTCGGCGCGCTGACCAGCAAACCCTATGCGTTCGAGGCGCGGCCGTGGGAGCTCAAGCGCACCCCCGCGATCGATGTCATGGATGCGGTCGGCACCAACATCATGCTGCATTCGCGCGGGCGGCAGGTGCTGCGCGCGCTTCCCCGCGTCAATGACGACGTTAACGAGGAATGGGCGAGCGACAAGACGCGCCACGCGGTCGACGGGCTGGTGCGCGGGCGGCTCGACCGGCCCTACGTGCGGGTCGGCGGAAAGCTCCAGCCCGCGACCTGGGACGAGGCGTTCGCGGCGATCAAGGCGGCCGATGCGGGCCGCAGCGTGGCGGCGATCGCTGGCGATCTGGTCGATTGCGAGACGATGTACGCGGCCAAGGCGCTGCTGCGGGCGATGGGCAGCGAGCTGCTCGAAGGGCGCCAGACCGGCCTCGATTACGATATTTCGAGCCTGAGCGCGGTCAATTTCAACACCGGCATCGCGGGCATCGAGCGCGCCGACGCGATCCTGCTGGTCGGCACCAACCCGCGCCTCGAAGCGCCGCTGGTCAACACGCGCATCCGCAAGGCGGCGCGGCGCGGGGCCAGGGTCTTCGTGGTCGGGCCGGCGGTCGATCTGACCTATCGTCACGAATGGCTGGGCAGCGACGCCGGGCTGCTCGCCAGACTGCCCGACGCGGCGCATGACGCGCTGAGCAAGGCCGAGCGCCCGGCGGTCATCGTCGGCGGGGCGGGGCTGAAGGCCAAAGGCGTCCACGGCGCCGCGCTGGCGCTGGTCAAGACCTTCGATCTGATCCGCCCTTCGGCAGGCCCAGGACAGGCTGGCTGGAACGGTTTCAATGTCCTGCACATGGCGGCGAGCCGGATGGGCGGGCTGATGCTCGGCTACGCGCAGAAGGGCGGCATCGCCGACATCGTCGCGGCGGACCCCAAGCTGGTGTTCCTGCTCGGCGCCGATGAAACTCACGACCTGCAACTTACTGGACTCAAGATTTATGTCGGGCATCATGGCGACAAGGGTGCGCATCTCGCCGACGTGATCCTTCCGGCCGCAAGTTATGCTGAAAAATCAGGAACTTACGTCAATCTCGAAGGCCGCGTGCAGCGGTCCGAACGCGCGGTATTCGCGCCGGGCGACGCGCGTGAGGACTGGTCGATCCTGCGCGCGCTGAGCGATGTGCTCGGCCACACGCTGCCGTTCGACACGCTCGACGGCCTGCGCGCGGCGATGGCGGCCGAAGTGCCCGCGCTGGGGCAGGAAGGCCTTGCCGATTATGGCTGGTCGGCGCCAAGCCTCTCGACGGCTTTGTCGGGCGACGTCGGCGCATCCCCGATCAGCGATTTCTACCTGACCAACGCGATCTGCCGCGCCTCGCCGACGATGCAGCGCTGCTCGGAGGAACTGGTCCAGGGCATCGAATTCGCGGAGGCCGCGGAATGACCTGTTCCCGCAGCACTCGTCACCCTGAATTCGTTTCAGGGTCCACTTCTCCGCTTGTGGTGGCGCCTCTCCTTGAGGGATGGATGCTGAAGCAAGTTCAGCATGACGGGGAGTGCGGTCGATGACCTGGACCGCCTGGGCGCAATCGCATCTCGGCACCGGCTTGGGCTGGTTCGCGTGGAACACCGCGATGGTGCTCCTCATCAGCCTGCCGCTGATGCTCGCCGTCGCGCTGATCATCTATGCCGACCGCAAGATCTGGGCGGCGATCGCGCTGCGGCGCGGGCCGAACGTCGTCGGGCCCTTGGGCATCCTGCAAAGCTTCGCCGACGGACTGAAGGTCTTCCTGCAGGAAACGATCATCCCGTCGGGCGTCAACACCGGGCTGTTCCTGCTCGCCTCGATCATCACCTTCACCGTCGCATTGATCGTCTGGGCGGTGGTGCCGTTCCAGGCCGGGGTGGTGCTGGCGGACATCAATGTCGGGCTGCTCTACGTCCTCGCGGCGTCGAGCCTGGGAGTCTATGGGATCATCATTTCGGGCTGGGCATCGAATTCGAAATACCCGTTTTACAGTGCGTTGCGCGCCGCGGCGCAGATGGTGTCTTACGAGGTCTCGATCGGCTTCGTGCTGATCACCGTCGTGCTATGGGCGGGGACGTTCAACCTGTCGGGCATCGTCCTCAACCAGCAGGGTCACCTGTTCGGCATCTTCAACGGCTATGGCTTCAACCCGCTGTTCCTGCCGATGGCGGTGATGTTCCTGATCAGCGGCATGGCCGAAACCGGCCGCGCGCCGTTCGACCTGACCGAGGCGGAGAGCGAGTTGGTCGCGGGCTATCAGACCGAATATTCGAGCATGGCCTTCGCGCTGTTCTGGCTCGGCGAATATGCCAACGTGCTGCTGATGTGCGCGCTCAACGCGGTGCTGTTCTGGGGCGGGTGGCTGCCGCCGCTGAACATCCCGATCCTTTACGCGGTGCCCGGCATCATCTGGCTGTTCGCCAAGATCCTGTTCTTCTTCTTCGTCTTCAGCTGGGCCAAGGCGACGCTGCCGCGTTACCGCTATGACCAGCTCATGCGGCTGGGCTGGAAGGTATTCCTGCCGATCAGCCTGTTCTGGGTGTTCCTCGTCTCGGGCATCGTGATGTACCGGCAGGTGGGGCTGTGATGCTTGCAGCCATAATCACGCTTGGCGCCGCGCAGGCGATTACGATCACGCCTTTTCAAGCTGTTCGGCCAAATCCGCGCTTCGACGTGAAGTGCGAGCTTCGCGATCTCGAGTCCAGGGCGACCTACAAAATCGCATTTTCACAATATGGCGGAGTATACGAAAAGCGGGCAGGAGATGCGTTTGGCGCGCGCGGACCGCGTTACATCAAATTCGAACGCGATGATCTCGGGATTTTCGCGGACCAGACGATCGAACTCGTCGGAAATTATTCCGATTGGTATTCGGATGGGCCGATCGACTTGAATTCGAAAATCGGTCGCGGCGGATTGACGCTTTTCAAAACCAAACCCGCCGGCGCGTTGGCCAATCCGGGACGGGTGGCGGTTGTCGCGCGTGGCGGGCGCTATGATCGAACTGGCGATAACCCAGCCTCGCTGACCGAATTTTTGCTGGTGGGAAGCTGCAACGTCTCTTGGAAAGAGCAAGTGTCATGAACCTCGCTCACCTCCTCAAATCCTTCTTCCTTGTGGATATCCTCAAGGGCCATTGGAAAACGCTCGGCTACCTCTTCAAAGCCAAGGCGACGATCAACTATCCCTATGAGCGCACGCCGATGTCGCCGCGTTTTCGCGGCGAGCATGCGCTGCGCCGCTACCCGAACGGCGAGGAGCGCTGCATCGCGTGCAAATTGTGCGAGGCGGTGTGCCCGGCGCAGGCAATCACCATCGAGGCCGAGCCGCGCGACGACGGCAGCCGCCGCACCACGCGCTACGACATCGACATGACCAAGTGCATCTATTGCGGGCTGTGCCAGGAGGCCTGCCCCGTCGATGCCATCGTCGAGGGACCGAACATCGAATTCGCCACCGAAACGCGCGAGGAACTGATCTACGACAAGGCCAAGCTGCTCGATAACGGGGACCGCTGGGAGCGCGTGCTCGCGGCGAACCTTGCCGCCGATGCGCCGTATCGATAGGCGGCGCGCGTGATCGAACATCTATGTCCTCCCCGGAACGGGGAGGGGGACCGCGCAGCGGTGGAGGGGGCTCTCCACATGCGTCATGGTGCCGTTTTGCAAGCCCCCTCCGTCAGCGCGGCGCGCTGCTACCTCCCCTTGCAGGGGAGGATCGGATGATCGCTGCCTTCGCCTTCTACCTCTTCGCCGCCGTGGTCGTGACAGCCGCGTTGCTGACGATCACCGCGCGCAATCCGGTGCACAGCGTGCTGTGGCTGATCCTCGCTTTCTTCAACGCCGCCGGGCTGATGGTCCTTGCGGGCGCGGAGTTCATCGCGATGCTGCTGGTCATCGTCTATGTCGGTGCGGTCGCGGTGCTGTTCCTGTTCGTCGTGATGATGCTCGACATCGACTTTTCGGAGATGCGCCAGGGCTTCACCCGCTATCTTCCCTTCGGGCTGCTGATCGCCGGCGTGCTGGTCGCCGAGACGCTGGTTGCCGGCCAGGCATGGAGCGCGGGCGGCATCAGCCTGTCCAACCGCGCCGCGCCCACCGCGTCGACGGGGCCCAATCTCGAGGCGCTCGGCCTGCTGATCGACACCCGCTATCTCTACATCTTCGAGGCGGCGGGCCTGGTCCTGCTCGTCGCGATGATCGGCGCGATCGTGTTGACCCACCGGCAGCGCGGCGGGGTCAAGGGGCAGCGCCCGAGCCGCCAGGTCCAGCGCCGTCCGCAGGATGCCACGCGTAATGTCGACCAGCCGGTCGGGGCAGGGGTAGAGCTGTGATCGGGCTGCAACATTACCTCGCGGTCAGCGCGATCCTGTTCGTGACGGGGGTGCTCGGCATCTTCGTCAACCGCAAGAATTTGATCGTCATCCTGATGTCGATCGAGCTGATCCTGCTCGGCGTGAACCTTAATCTCGCGGCGTTTTCGGCCTATCTCAACGATCTGGTGGGTCAGGTCTTCGCGATGTTCGTGCTGACCGTCGCCGCGGGCGAGGCGGCGATCGGGCTGGCGATCCTCGTCATCTATTTCCGCGGCCGCGCAACGATCAGCGTCGACGACGTCAACCGGATGCGCGGCTGATGATCTACAAAGTGATGGTGTTCCTGCCGCTGCTGGCGGCCCTGGTTGCGGGGCTGGGCGGGCGCTGGATCGGCAACACCGCCGCCAAGCTGGTGACGACCGGCGCGCTGTTCGTCAGCGCGGCGATCGCCTGGTTCGTCTTCGCGCTGTTCCTGACCCCGCTGGGCGTGCCCGTGGTCGTGCCGGTGCTGCACTGGATCGATTCCGACGCGCTGCAGGTGATGTGGTCGCTGCGCATCGACAGCCTGACCGCGGTGATGCTCGTCGTCATCACCAGCGTCTCCAGCCTCGTCCACCTCTACAGCTGGGGCTATATGGCGGAGGACGACAGCCAGCCGCGCTTCTTCGCCTATCTGTCGCTGTTCACCTTCGCGATGCTGATGCTGGTGACCGCGGACAATCTGGTCCAGATGTTCTTCGGCTGGGAAGGCGTCGGGCTCGCCTCCTACCTCCTGATCGGCTTTTGGTATCACAAGCCGAGCGCCAACGCGGCGGCGATCAAGGCGTTCGTCGTCAACCGCGTCGGCGATTTCGGCTTCTCGCTCGGCATTTTCGGCACCTTCCTGGTGTTCGGCACCGTGTCGATCCCGGACATCCTTGCCGCCGCCCCGAACATGGCCGGCAGCACGATCGGCTTCCTCGGCTACCGCCTCGACACCATGACCTTGCTCTGCCTGCTGCTGTTCGTCGGCGCGTGCGGCAAGTCGGCGCAGCTCGGCCTGCACACCTGGCTGCCCGATGCGATGGAGGGGCCGACCCCGGTGTCGGCGCTGATCCACGCGGCGACGATGGTCACCGCCGGCGTGTTCATGGTCTGCCGCCTGTCGCCGATGTTCGAAGCCTCGCCCGACGCGATGACCGTGGTGACGTATGTCGGCGCCGCGACCGCCTTGTTCGCGGCGACGGTCGGCACGACGCAGACCGACATCAAGCGCGTCATCGCCTATTCGACCTGCTCGCAGCTCGGCTACATGTTCGTCGCGGCGGGCGTCGGCGCGTTCGGCGGGGCCATGTTCCATTTGTTCACCCACGCCTTCTTCAAGGCCTTGCTGTTCCTCGGCGCGGGCAGCGTGATCCACGCGATGCACCACGAACAGGACATGCGCTTCTATGGGGGCTTGCGGAAATCGATCCCCTGGACCTTCGCGGCGATGACCATCGGCACGCTGGCGATCACCGGCGTCGGCGTGGCGGACGTGTTCGGCTTTGCGGGCTTCTATTCGAAGGACGCGATCATCGAGGCGGCCTATGCGCGCGGCACGTCCTCGGCGCTGTTCGGCTTCGCCATCGCAGTGTTCGCCGCCTTGCTGACCAGCTTCTATTCGTGGCGCCTCGTCTTCCTGACCTTCTTCGGCCAGCCGCGCTGGGCGTCGAGCGAGCACGTCCAGCACGCCGTGCATGACGCGCATCATCATCACGACGATGCGCATCACGACGACCCGGCGGGCGAGGGGCAGGGCAGCGACCCGCACCCGGTGCAAGTCGTCGAGGGTAACGGCGGCTACCATCCGCACGAAAGCCCATGGTCGATGCGCCTGCCACTCGTCATCCTCAGCCTCGGCGCGATTTTCGCGGGCTGGGCATTCTCGGACATCTTCCTCGATCCCGAGCGCGGCGCCGAGTTCTGGCGCGGGGCGATCTTCTTCGACGCGCATCTGATGCACGCGCGGCACGAGGTGCCCGAACTGGTCAAGCTGTCGGCGACGATCGTCATGCTGCTTGGGCTGCTGGTCGCCTGGCTGGCCTATATCCGCGATATGTCGATCCCGGCACGGTTCACCGCGACCTTCGGGCCGCTATACCGCTTCCTGCTCAACAAATGGTATTGGGACGAATTGTACGACCGGCTGTTCGTGCGCCCCTCCTTCGCGCTCGGCCGGTTGTTCTGGAAGCGCGGCGACGAGCAGACCATCGATCGCTTCGGACCCAATGGCGCGGCGGCGGTGGTCGCGTTCGGGAGCCGCGGCGCGGTGCGCCTGCAATCGGGTTACCTCTACACCTATGCGCTGGTGATGCTGATCGGCCTCGCCGCCGCGACGACCTGGGCGGTGACGCGGTGAACATGCGACACATTCCCGTCATCCCGGCGAACGCCGGGATCCACGTCGCGACGGTCGGCATGCCCAAAGCCTGGCCCCATGTCGCCAGATGGACCCCGGCTTTCGCCGGGGTGACGGTGTAGCGTGGAAGGCCTGCCCATCCTGACGCTGATGATCCTCGTCCCGCTGCTCGCGGCGGCGGCATGTCTCTATTCGTCCGACCGCACCGCGCGCTGGCTCGCGCTCGGCGCGACGCTGCTCGACCTCCTCCTCGGCCTCTCCCTCTGGGCGGCCTACGACCCCGCGGGCGCGCAGTGGCAGTTCACCGAATATGTCCCGCTGTTCGGGCGCTTCGCCTGGGCGATGGGGATCGACGGCATCGCGCTGATGCTGATCGTGCTCAGCGTCTTCCTCATGCCGGTGTGCATCGCCGCCTCATGGGAGGCGATCGAGAAGCGCGTGCCCGAATTCATGGCCGCGTTCCTGCTGACCGAGGCGCTGCTGATCGGCACCTTTGGCGCGCAGGACCTGTTCCTGTTCTACATCTTCTTCGAAGCCGGGCTGATCCCGATGTACCTGATCATCGGCATCTGGGGCGGCGCGAACCGGATTTACGCCAGCTATAAATTCTTCCTCTACACCTTGCTCGGCTCGGTGCTGATGCTCGTCGCGATGCTGTGGATGGCGCGCGCGGCGGGCACCACCAGCATCCCCGCATTGATGCGCCACGATTTCCCGGTGCAGGCGCAGGGCTGGCTGTTCCTGGCCTTCTTCGCCTCGTTCGCGGTCAAGATGCCGATGTGGCCGGTGCATACCTGGCTGCCCGACGCGCACGTTCAGGCGCCGACCGCGGGCTCGGTGATCCTCGCGGGCGTATTGCTCAAGCTCGGCGGTTACGGCTTCATCCGTTTCAGCCTGCCGATGCTCCCCGAGGGCGCGGCGCACTGGTTCTGGCTGGTGATGATCCTGTCGATGATCGCCATCGTCTACACCAGCCTCGTCGCCTTGGTGCAGAGCGACATGAAGAAGCTGATCGCCTATTCCTCGGTCGCGCACATGGCGTTCGTCACCATCGGCCTGTTCGCGTGGAACCGGCAGGGGCTCGAAGGCGCGATGCTGGTGATGCTCAGCCACGGCCTCGTCTCGGGCGCCCTGTTCCTCTGCGTCGGCGTGATCTACGACCGGCTGCACACGCGCGAGATCGACCGCTATGGCGGCCTCGCCAACACCATGCCCGGCTATGCGTTGCTGTTCATGGTCTTCACCATGGGCTCGGTCGGCCTGCCCGGCACCAGCGGCTTCGTCGGCGAGTTCATGAGCCTGCTCGGCAGCTACCAGGCGTCGAGCACCGTCGCCTTCGCCTGCACCACCGGCATCATCCTCGGCGCGGCCTATATGCTCTACCTCTATCGCCGCGTGGTGTTCGGCACCAACGCCAATGCCGACGCCGCCGCGATGCCCGACCTGACCCCGCGCGAATGGGCGATCCTCGTGCCCATCGCGCTGTCGGTGCTGTGGATGGGCATCTATCCCGAAAGCTTCCTGCGCCCGATGCGCCGTGACATCGGCACGATCATGCAGCGCATCGAGCGCGCCCGGCCGCTGTCCGATGCGCAGGTGACCAAGGGCAAGCCTGCCGCGTCAGCCGCGCATCACGGGGAGGCGCACTGATGAAGTTGCTCTACTCGCTCCCCGAACTGATCCTGTCATTGGGCGCGATCGCGCTGATGATGGTCGCGGGCTGGGCCGGCGCCAAATCGGTGCGGACGGTGTCGATCGTCGCGGTCGCGCTGATCGTGGCGGCGGGCTTTGCCACCGCATTGCCGCCGGTCACCGGCAACGGCTTCGGCGGATTGTACCGCGCCGACGCCTTCTCGGCCTTTGCCAAGCTGCTGGTGTTCGCCGCGACCGCAGTGTGCATCGTCATCGCCCCGCGCTTCTTCGCCGCCAACACGCATACGCAGGACGGTTTCGCCGGCGGCACGCTGCGTCCCGAATATCCGGTGCTGATCCTGCTCGCCACGGCGGGCGCGGGGATGATGATCTCGGCGACCGACCTGCTGACGCTTTACGTCGGTCTCGAGCTGCAATCGCTCGCCTCCTACGTCCTTGCCAGCTTCATGCGCCGCGACACGCGCTCGGCGGAAGCGGGGCTCAAATATTTCGTGCTCGGCGCGCTGGCGAGCGGCATCCTGCTTTACGGCATTTCGCTGACCTATGGTTTCACCGGCACCACCGGCTATGCGGGCATCGCCAGGGCGTTCGCCGCCGGGCTGACCACGGGGCAGGTCTTCGGCCTGGTCTTCGTGTTCGCGGGCATCGCTTTCAAGATCGCCGCCGTGCCGTTCCACATGTGGACGCCCGACGTCTACGAAGGCGCGCCGACGCCGGTGACCGCGCTGTTCGCCACCGCGCAAAAGGTCGCGGCGGTCGCCATGCTGCTGCGCATCGCCATGGGCGCGATGGCGCCGGCGGTGCTCGAATGGCGCCAGATCGTCATCTTCGCCGGCCTTGCCTCGATCGTGCTCGGCGCGGCGGGGGCGATCGGGCAGGGCAATATCAAGCGCCTGCTGGCCTATTCGTCGATCAACAATATCGGCTTCGCGCTGCTCGGCCTTGGCGCGGGTACGCGCGAGGGCGTCGCGGCGATGCTGACCTATATGGCGGTGTATGTCGTCATGACCTTGGGCAGCTTCCTCGTCATCCTCAACATGCGCGATGCGGACGGGCGGTCGGTCGAGAGCATCACGAGCCTCGGCGGCCTGTCGCAGAGCCGCAAGGGCCTTGCCGCGGCACTGGCGGTCTTTATGTTCAGCCTCGCGGGCATTCCGCCGCTGTTCGGCTTCTGGGCGAAGTTCGTGGTGTTCGACGCGCTGGTCGGCGCGGGCCTGTGGCCGCTTGCCGCGATCGGCATCGCCGCCAGCGTGATCGGCGCGTCCTACTATCTCAAGATCATCAAGATCATGTATTTCGACGAGCCGTCGGATGTGCTCGCCGGGCGCACCGACCGCGCCGAGGGGCTGCTGATCGCGCTGTGTGCGGTGGTCATCGTGCTCGGCTATGCGATGATCCCTTGGCTCGGCGCCGTCACCGCCGCCGCATCGACGAACCTGCTCTGACCATTCGCTTTATCGCCGAGACCGGCTCGACCAATGCCGACATGCTCGTGCGCGTCGCTGACGGATCAGCGCGAGACGGCGACTGGCTGGTCGCCGCGCATCAGACCGGCGGGCGCGGGCGGATGGGACGCGAATGGCGCTCCCCCGATGGCAATTTCCACGGCAGCACGCTCGTCGCGCTCCGCCCCGGCGATCCGCCCGCCGCGACGCTGGCGCTGGCTGCGGGGATTGCAGTCCATGCCGCGCTAAGCCGCCATGCGCCCGGCCTGACGCTCAAATGGCCCAACGACGTGCTTGCGGGACGCGCGAAGATTTCGGGCGTGCTGCTCGAACGCGGCGGCGACTGGGTGGTCGTCGGCGCAGGTGTGAACCTGGTAAATCATCCCGAATTGCCCGACCGCCCGTCGACCGATCTGGCAACGCTCGGCGCGCTGGTATCGCCGCGGGATTTCGCCAGCGCGCTGGCCGAGGAAATGGCGGCGAGCGTAGCCCGCTGGCGTCACCAGCCGCTCGCCGCGACGATCTCGGCCTGGGAAGTTGCGGCACATCCGCTCGGCACGTCCCTGGACGCCGCTCTGCCCGATGGCGAGCGGATGGCGGGCAAGTTCGACGGCCTCACTGCCGAAGGCGCGTTGCGCCTGCGTTTGCCGTCGGGCGAGGCGCGAATCGTTCACGCCGGCGACGTGTTCCAACTATGAACGCCAACGGGTAGAGGCACGCTCATGCTGCTCGCGATCGAAGCCGGAAACACCAACATCAAGTTCGCGCTGGTGAATGACGACGGCTCCCCCCGCGCGCGGTGGCGGATCGCGACGGACGCGCGGCGCACCGCGGATGAATATGCGGTGTGGCTGATCGGGTTGATCGAGCTCGAAGGGCTCGACCGCAGCGTCGTCACCGCGGTGGCGATCTCCACCGTCGTCCCGCGCGCATTGTACAATCTTCAGTTCCTCGCGGAGAAATATTTCGGCGTCACCGCGCTCGTCGCGGGGCGATCGCCGCTCGAATACGGCATCGCGCTCGACGTCGACGAGCCGCATGCGGTGGGCAGCGA
The DNA here is from genome assembly GCA_964246315.1 of uncultured Sphingomonadaceae bacterium. GTDB lineage: Bacteria > Pseudomonadota > Alphaproteobacteria > Sphingomonadales > Sphingomonadaceae > Sphingomonas_O. Next base: position 12,848 of record CAXTPT010000034.1, read on the forward strand.
CCGCGCCTGCAACGCCATCGCCGCGCACGCCGCGCATGACGGCGATCTGATCGTCATCAGCTTCGGCACCGCGACGACGATCGACCATGTCGATTATCGCGGCGCGTATAAAGGCGGCATCATCGCGCCGGGGCTCAACCTGTCGCTCGACGCGCTGGTGGCGGCCGCCGCGAAGCTGCCGCGCATTGCAATCGAGGCGCCGGACACCGATACTGTGATCGGACGGACGACCGAATCCCAGATGCTGATCGGCATTTACTGGGGCTATGTCGCGATGGTCGAAGGGCTGATCGCGCGCATGAAGGCGCAAATCGGCCGGCCGGTCAAGGTCGTCGCGACGGGCGGGCTGGCCGCATTGTTCCAGCAGCACGAAGCGCTGTTCGACGCGGTCGACCCGGACCTCGCGCTGAAAGGCCTGGCGCTGTTGTGGCGGCGTTCGGTGTCGATCACGAGTTGAATATTGTCGTCATCCCCGCGCAGGCGGGGATCCAGCTGCTGACGATTTCACAGGCGCGACGCTCGGGAGATGGATTCCCGCGTTCGCGGGAATGACGAATTGGATTTTATGACGACCCCCAAGAACGAACTTTTATTCCTGGCCCTTGGCGGCTCGGACGAGATCGGCATGAACGTCAATCTCTATGGCTGCCAGGGCAAATGGCTGATGGTCGATTGCGGCCTGACCTTCGCCAACCCCGCCGAATATCCGGGTTGCGAATTGGTGCTGCCCGACCTCAAATTCATCGAGGACCGCGCCGACGATCTGCTCGGCATCGTCCTCACGCACGGGCATGAGGATCATATCGGCGCGCTGCCGTATCTCGCCCAGGATCTGGGCGTGCCGCTTTACGCCAATGCCTTCACCGCGACGCTGATCCGCGGCAAGTTCGAACGCGAAGGCATCGACGATGTGGAAATCCATGTCGTTCCCGAAGGCGGCAGCATCGACCTCTCGCCGTTCAAATGCACCATGGTGCGGCTGGCGCATTCGATCCCGGACATGGACGCGGTGCTGATCGACACGCCCTATGGCCGCGTGTTCCATACCGGCGACTGGAAACTCGATGCCGATCCAGTGCTCGGCGAACCGGCCAATGCTGCCGCGCTGACCAAGATCGGTGACACCGGCGTGCTCGCCTTGGTCTGCGACTCCACCAATGCGTTCAACGACCGCGAATCGGGCACCGAAGGCAGCGTGCGCGACGGGCTGATGGCCGCGGTCGGCGCTGCCAAGGGCCGCGTCGTCGTCACCAGCTTCGCCTCCAACCTGGCGCGCATGGCGACCTTGGGACAGGTGGCCAAGGCCAACAACCGCAAGCTGTGCATCGCCGGGCGCTCGCTCGACCGGATGCTCCAGGCGGCACGCGAGAATGGCTATTTGCAGGACTTGCCGCCGCTGGTCGATTTCGACGCCGCGGCCAAATTGCCGCCGCGCGACCTGATGGTCATCGCCACCGGCGGGCAGGGCGAGGCGCGCGCCGCGCTGGGCCGCATCGCCTTCGGCGATCACCCGATCAAGATCGATAGCGGCGATACGGTGATTTTCTCGTCCAAACAGATCCCCGGCAACGAAACCGCGATTGGCCGCGTCCAGAATGCGCTGGCGCGCTCGAACGTGACGATGGTCACCGAAAAGCAGGCGCATGTCCACGTCTCGGGCCATCCGGGGCGGCCCGAACTGGCGGCGATGTACCGCTGGCTGCGGCCCGAAATCCTCGTCCCCGTGCATGGTGAGCGGCGGCACATGGCGGAGCAGGCGCGCTTCGGCCTGTCGGAGGGGATCGCCACGGCGATCGTCCAGTCGAACGGCGATGTCGTCCGCCTTGCCCCGAACGGCCCGCGCGTCGTCGGGCGCGAGGGCACCGGGCGGCTGATCCTCGACGGCGACGTGATCCTGCCTGCCGATGGCGCGACGATCAACGAACGCCGCCGCATCGCCGCCTTCGGGCAAATCTCGGTGGCGGTGGCGCTGCGCGGCAGGCAGTTGGCCGGCGATCCCGTGATCAAGACGCAGGGTGTGCCGGTGGAGGAGGATCGCGACGCGTTCCTTGCCCAAGCGGCCGATGACGCCGCCAAGGCGGTGCGCGAGGCCAAGTCGCTCGAGAAGCTCCCCGAAGCCGTGCGCCTCGCGGTGCGCCGCTGCGCGGTGCGCTGGACGGGCAAGAAGCCGGTGGTCGACGTGCTGGTGGTGAACGCTTGAGGCCTGGCCTCGTCGGTTTGACCCGAGGTGACGAGGTCGGCCGCCTGTGAGAAGGCAGAGTCCATGAAGTGGCAGTCGATGCTCGCGATCTACACGCTGTTCTGGGTGCTCAGCGGCTTTTTGGTGCTGCCCTTCGGCGTGAAGACGGCCGACGAAGCCGGCGTGCCCAAGATCGCCGGACAGGCGGACAGCGCGCCGCATGCCTTCAGCTTCCCCCGCGTCGCGCTGCGCGCCACCGCACTTTCGCTAGTCCTGTTTGCGGTCTTTCTCGCCAATTACCGCTTCGGGTGGGTCACCACCGACATGCTTGTGAGGATGAGCCCATGACCCTGCGCCGCGCCGCCATCGTTGCCCCTTGCCGCGCGCCGGTCGGCAAGTTCGGCGGGGCGTTGTCGGCGCTCGGCGCCGGCGAGCTTGGCCGGATCATCCTCGAAGCGCTGGTCGCGCGATCGGGCGTCGATCCGGAGCGGATCGAGGACGTCGTCTTCGCGCAAGGATATGGCAATGGCGAGGCGCCGGCCATCGGCCGCTGGTCGGCGCTGGCGGCGGGCTTTCCGCTCGGCGTCGCGGGCTATCAGCTCGACCGGCGCTGCGGCTCGGGCCTGCAGGCGGTGATCGACGCGGCGATGATGGTGCAGACCGGCGCGGCCGACATGGTCGTCGCGGGCGGCGTCGAGAGCATCTCGAATGTCGAGCATTACACGCTCGACGTGCGCGACGGAAAGCGGATGGGCAATGTTACGCTCCACGACCGCCTGTCGCGCGGGCGGCTGATGTCGCAGCCGCAGCAGCGGTTCGGCGTGATCTCGGGGATGATCGAGACCGCCGAAAATCTCGCCAGGGACTATGGCATTTCGCGGGAGGACGCCGACGCCTATGCCGCTCGCTCGCACCAGCGCGCGGCCGCCGCGTGGGACGCCGGCAAGTTTGATGCGGAGACGGTGCCCATCGCCATCCCGCAGAAGCGCGGCGATCCGATCGTCATGACCCGCGACGAAGGCTTTCGTGCGGACGCGTCGATTGAGACGCTCGGCAAATTGAAGCCGATCGAAGGCGGCGTGGTCACCGCCGGCAATGCCAGCCAGCAGAATGACGGTGCGGCGGCGTGCCTCGTCGTCGCCGAGGACAAGCTGGAGGAATTCGGCCTCGAACCCGCCGCCTGGTTCCACAGCTGGGCGGCGGCGGGCTGCGATCCGAGCCGCATGGGCATCGGCCCGGTGCCCGCGGTCGAACGCCTGTTCGCGCGCAACGGGCTGGGCTGGAGCGACATCGGCCTGATTGAGCTCAACGAAGCCTTCGCGCCGCAAGTGCTGGCGGTGCTCAAGGGCTGGGGTATTTCGCCTGACGACGAGCGCCTCAACCCCAACGGCTCGGGCATCAGCCTGGGCCATCCGATCGGCGCGACCGGCGGACGGATCCTCGCGACCTTGCTCGGCGAAATGGGCCGGCGCGGCAACCGCTATGGGCTGGAGACGATGTGCATCGGCGGCGGGCAGGGCATCGCCGCGATATTCGAGCGCGCCGCATAGAAAAAGACCCGGCGGAAAGCCGGGTCTTGAGTTGCGCTCAGGGAGCTGACCTTAGCGTAGCCAGACCTTGGCGCGACCGCTGGCGCGGCGCCAATCAGCTTTGATTGACGCCCGCCAAGCTCAACTTACAGCCCGTTCGAGGTGTTGGCCGTGGCATTCTCGGCGGTCAGCGTATTGTCCGTCGCCACCTCGGCGGCGTTAAGGTCGGTCGTGGCATTGGCATCGACCGGCGCGGCTTCCGTCACCACCGTCTCGTTGACCGTCGCTTCGTTCGTCGTGTTGGTCGTTTCCGTCTTGCTGCAGGCCGACACCGCGACCAGCGCGGCCAGCGCCGGCACAATCAGAATCTTCTTCATGGTAACTCCCTTTGCCCCGTCTTGAGGTGGGATCGGCCATAGGGACGGCGGCCGCATTGGAATCGCGCGAAATTGTTTAGCTCGCAAAAGTCCAGCTTAGCATAGCATCGCGGGTGTCCCGGAACGGGCCGGCGGTTAACCCTCTTTAGGCCGAACTAAAGTCCTAACGAAGTGTTACCGTCGCATGATGATGCGCTACACCGTCCGAAATTACGCCACCGCCGGCCACCCGCTGCGCCGCACCATTCGCATGGCACCGGCGCCGCTGCTGTCGCGCGAACCGCTTGGCGATCTGCAGCTGTTCGCGATGACCTTCGTTGCCGGCTTCCTCGCCTTTTACGGGATGCTGTTCTAGCCGCGGCGATCGGGGCAGGCGCCATGCAGCTTCCATGCCAGCCAGGCCGATATGATGCACATGCAGGCGACCAGGACGAGCTGCCCGGTCGACGCGATCCCCATCGCGGTCAGGCCGTAAGCCACCGCCGCCCCCGCCACCATCGCGCCTGAATTGACGATGTTATTGGCCGCGACGACGCGCGCGGTCTCGGTCTTGGGCACGGTCGTCGTCAGGAAGGCGTATAGCGGGACGACGAACATCCCCCCGGCGATGGCGACGCCCAACAGCGCGACGATCATCAATGCGGCGAGAGGGTGATGGATGAAATCGGGCAGGCTGGTCAGCTCGGTCACCCCGTGATTGTCCCAGCGTAGCGCGACATGGCGCAGCAGCAGGACGAAAACGCCCATCGCCAGCACCGATGCCGGGGCGAAGCGCGCCGAAACCTCGCTCTTCAGCAGCCGGTTGATCGCCACCGATCCGATGGCGATCCCGATGGAGAAGATGGCGATGAACATGCTCGCCACCGCCTCGTTCGCACCCAGAATATTTTTCACCAAAGGCGGGAAGGCGATGATCAGCACCGCGCCGATCGTCCAGAAAAAGCTGATCGACAGGATTGCCAGGAACAAATGGCGGGTGTGCATCGTCGCCGCCACCAGCCGCGCCGCTGCGCGCAGGATGTGCCAATCGAGCGGTTGCGCCTCCGCCGCGGGCGGGGCCGGGGGCACCTGGCGCCCGCCGAACCAGCCGATCACCGCGATGACGACCACCGCGACCGCCGCCGTGGCGGGCCGGTCGGCCACGAACCCCGCCAGCAGCGTTCCGCCGAGGATCGCGAGATAGGTCCCCGCTTCGACCAGCCCGGTGCCGCCCAGCACTTCGTCGTGCTGCAGATGCTGCGGCAAGATCGCATATTTGATCGGCCCGAAAAAAGTCGAATGCACGCCCATGCCGAATACGGCGGCGAGCATCAGCGTGACGTTTTGGGTGAACAGCCCGAGCGCCCCGACCGCCATGATCAGGATTTCGGCGGTCTTCACCGCCCGGATGACCTTCGCCTTGTCGTGCAGATCGGCGAGCTGCCCGGCGAGCGCGGACAGGACGAAGAAGGGCAGGATGAACAGGGCCTGCGCAATCGCCGAAAACTGCGCTTCGCGCGCCGCGTCGGAATAGAGCTGGTAGGTGACGAACAGGACGACCGCCTGCTTGTACAGGCTGTCGTTGAACGCGCCGAGCAGCTGCGTCACGAACAGCGGCAGGAACCGCCGCGACCGCAACAGGTGGATGCTGTTCTGCATCATGTGCGGCGCGACGCCTTCATCGCACCCCGTTTAGTCGCCTTTCGCGCCGAGGCCAAAGGGTTTAGCGGGGTGCCGATGTTGACGCTGCCCAACCTGCTGACGCTGTCCCGCATCGTCACCGTGCCGATCCTCGTCGCCTTGCTGTGGTGGCCTTGGCCGACGGGCTACGCGCTCGGCTTCGTGCTTTATTGCCTGATGGGCGTGACCGATTATTTCGACGGCTATCTCGCGCGGGCACAGGGCGCGGTGTCGAAGCTCGGCCAGTTTCTCGATCCGATCGCCGACAAGATCATGATCGCCGCGGTGATCCTGATGCTGGTCGGCACGCGCCACGAAGCGGCGTCGATCAAGGGCATCCACCTCATCGCCGCGCTGGTCATCCTGTTGCGCGAAATCGCCGTCTCCGGCCTGCGCGAATTCCTGGCGGGATTGCGTGTGTCGGTGCCGGTCAGCTGGCTCGCCAAGTGGAAGACGACCTTTCAGATGATTTCGCTCGGCGGGCTGATCCTCTCCGGCGCCCTGCCGGACTGGACCCTGCTGCACCATGCCAGTCTTGCTTGCCTGTGGGTGGCCGCGGCGCTGACCCTGCTGACCGGCTGGGACTATCTCCGCGTCGGCCTGAAGCACATGGACTAGGTCAGCGCCTTCCACAGCGTGAAGGCGCTGGTCAGCGTCAGCACGGTGCCGACGATCAGCAACAGCGTCCGCGCCGGCACGCGCCGCGCGAGATAGGCCCCGAACGGCGCGGCCAGGACGCCGCCCGCGATCAGCCCCAGCGTCGCCAGCGTGAAGGCGGTCCAGCCGAGATTGACGATGAAGGTCGCCGACACGACTACGGTCAGGAAAAACTCGACGGTGTTGACCGTGCCCACCGTCCGGCGCGGATCGGTCCCCTGCAGCAGCAGGTTCGACGTCACCACCGGCCCCCAGCCGCCGCCGCCCGCGGCATCGAGGAAACCGCCGGCCAACGCCAGCGGCACGACCACCCTGGGCCGCCGCGCCCGGTGCCCATGGCGCCAGCCGCGCCACAGCAGGTAGAGCCCGGTCAGCGTCAGATAGGCCATCACGAACGGGCGGCTGACGCGCGCGTCGATATGCACCAGGGCATAGGCGCCGAGCACCCCGCCGATCACGCCCGGGATGATCAGCCGGCCAAACAGGCGCCAGTCGACATTGCCGTGCAGCGTATGGCTGATGCCCGATGCGGCGGTGGTGAACACCTCGGCCAGATGGACGCGCGCCGAAGCTTGCGCCGGCGCCATGCCGAGCACGCTGACCAGCAGGGTGTTGGAAATCAGCCCGAACGCCATGCCCAGCGCGCCGTCGATCAACTGCGCGCCGAACCCGACCGCCAGATAAGGCAGAACGGCTTCGAAATTGCTGGGATCGGGCATCATCCGGCCTTGCTTAACGCAATCGCGGTTGGATTATAGCCGCTCCCCGCCTAGATAATCTTTCGCATGGGGCTGGTCCGCTATCTCGATTCCGTGAAGGCGCGCGATCCGGCCGCGCGCACGCGCTACGAGGTGCTGCTCTATCCCGGCGCCTGGGCGCTGGCATTCCACCGCGTGGCGCACGCGCTGTACCGCATCGAATTCTACTGGCTGGCGCGGCTGGTCAATCACGTCGCCCGGCTGCTGACCGCGATCGACATCCATCCCGGCGCCAGGATCGGCCGCAACTTCTTCATCGACCACGGCTTCACGGTGATCGGGGAGACCGCGGAGATCGGCGACGACGTGACGATCTACCAATGCGTCACGTTGGGCGGCACCGATCCGGCGGCGGGCGTGCCCGGAAAGCGGCATCCGACGATCGGCGACGGCGTGATCATCGGTTCGGGCGCGCAGGTGCTCGGCCCGATCAGGGTCGGCGCGCGCGCGCGGATCGGCGCCAATTCGGTGGTCACGCGCGAAGTTCCGGAGGGGGCGACGATGGTCGGCATCCCGGCGCGCTCGACCCTGGTCGAGGTGACCGGGCACGGGACGGGCTTCGTGCCTTATGGCACGCCCTGCGGCGAGCGTTTCGACCCCGCGACGCAACAGATCGAAATCCTCAAATGCGAGGTGGAGCAATTGCGCGCGCGGCTGTCCGACCTGCTCGACGACAGGGCCAGATCCGCCTGATGGGCGTGGTCATGCCGTTCCCGGGCGCGGGGGCGCAGGTCGGCTTCGAAAGGGTTGAGCTCGAACGCATCCTCGGCCTCTACGGCCGGATGGTCGCGGCGGGGCACTGGCGCGATTATGCGATCAGCTTCGATCGCGACGCCGCGGTGTTCAGCGCCTTCCGCCGCGCCGCCGAACGCCCCGAGATCCGCGTCGAAAAGCGCCCGTCGCTCCGTCTGAAGCAGGGGCAATGGGCGCTGGTCGGCGAAGCCGGGGCGGTCCTCAGGCGCGGCCACGATCTGGCGCCGGTGCTCGCCCCCATCGAGCGGCGGCTGATCAAGCTGGTGGACGGCTGAAACGAAAAGGGCGGCCCGCGGGCCGCCCTCATCTACGTCCGGAGCAAGCGGCTCAGGCGTAAGTGACGCGGACCCGCGCGCGGCGGCGACGCATGGCGGCACCGGCCAGGCCGAAGCCTCCGAGCATCAGCGCCCATTGCGCGGGCTCGGGCACGGCGCCCGCGGCCGTCACGTCGCTCGCGGTGAATTCGATCAGCGCGCCGCCGGGGCCGCCGCTGTTGCTGGCCGCAACCTCGATCGTGTTGATGCCGGCGAGGAAACCCGAATTCGCCGAGAAATTCGAAAAGCTGGAGAAGCCGCCCGACGAGCCGATCGTGACGCCGTTCAGCGCGATCGTGCCGAAATTGTCGATCGCGAACTGTCCGGCGAAGCTCGCCGTCGCGGGATTGAAGCCCGTCAGGTCGAATGTCAGGCGATAGACATAAGTCGCGGTGCCGGTGTCGGCGTCCGCGCTGGGCGTCGAATTCAGCCAGCGATAGGAAGTCGTCTCGCTGATCCACGGCGGGATCGGAAACTGGTTATTGGTGCCGCCATTATAGGCCGTGCCGCCAACCAGCGTCCAATGCGGGTCGGCGCCGTGGCCGGTGGTCGCGCCGCCGCCGGCACCCCAATTCGCGCCGCCCGAATTGACGCCACTGTTGTACAGGCCATTGATCGTGACGGCCGAGGCGGAGGTCGAAACCAGCGCGGCGGCAATGACGAGAGCGAGCGACTTCATCGATGGATACCCCCTGAAACTTCAATCGCCCCTTACCATCATTCAGGGGCGCCGCAATCATCTTTCGTCGGCACCTGTCCCAAATTGGACAGCTCAGCGCACCGCCAGGGGCACGCGCGTTTGCACGTCGTCGGGCAGCCGTGCCACCACCATGCGCCGCGCCTGCGCCCAGAAGGCGGACAGCAGCAGCAGCGCCGAGCCGATGACGAACGCGGTCAGCGCGACGTTGAGTTCGACCGCGCCGAATTGGCGGAACAGCTGGGTCAGCGCATAGAGCACATAGGCAAGCGCGGAAACGAGCAGCGCGCGCCGGTCGGCCGCCAGCGCGACGACACCGAAACCGATATAGATCGCCAGCACCAGGAACCCCGCCGCCAGCGTGATTTCCTGCCCGCTGGTGATGCCCAGCATATGGAAAATCGGATGCGCGATCATCGGCGCGGCGAGCAGGTGCAGCCAGAAGGCGACATCGCTGCGCCGCGTCTGGCGCGCGCGGTCGCTGCCGTCCCAGCGCATTGCCAGCAGGAATATCGCGAGGCCGGCGGCGAGCGTCATGCCCATCACCAGGTTCGGCGAAGGCCGATCACCGCCGACCGCCGCGAGAACGGTCGCGATCACCGTCGCCGCCACCGTCGCGGCACCGGCGGCCACCGTGATCGGCACCATGAAGCGCCGCCAGTGCAGCCAGGTCGCGAAGCCCGCGATGCCGGCGGAGACCGCGCTGAGCCAGGCGATCGGCGCGACCGTGTTGCCGAAGCGCCCCTCGCCGATGATCAGCCCGCCGGTCGTCATCGCCGCCGCGAACACCCCGCCGGCAAAGGCGATCAGCAGGATGATGCTGGGCAGCGCCATGCGCCGCTGACGCGTGAAATATTCGGCGAGCAGCCATGCCGTCACCGCGACGAACAGGCCCATGAACGGCGTCGGACCGTTGCTTTCGAGGTGCGGCGGGACGGTATAGCCGATCCAGGCGACGGCGAAGAGCAGGATGCCCGCGGCGATCGCCACGAAAATATCGTTGAAGCCGCTCAACAGCCGGAAATTCTCCTCGTCCACCGCCGGCGCGGCCCGGCTCGCCTCGACATGCGCACGCAGCGCGGCGGCCGCGACCGGCGTCATCGCCCCGGCGGCCACCGCGTTTTCGAGATCCTGTTCGCTGTACATGATGCCCTCCTGTCACGGATGTCATGCCATAGGTGTATTAGTGTTGCAATACGCTAATGCGCGTGAGGCGCCGGCGTGAGGTCGCTGGCGATCGGCGTCAGCCGCGCGTCCCGGCGGCGCTGGCGAGTCCGGCGGCCTGCAGCGCCTTGAGCGCCATCGCGCCTTGCTCGGAACCGGACGCGGGAACGATCTCGCCGTCGCGCGACGTGATCTGGCTCCACGCCGCCGCGACGCCTTCGGGCGTGCGCTGATCCGCGGGCAGCGCGACGCCGGGGGTCAACGTCACGTAAGCGGCGGCCACCACGCCCGCGCCCGCGCCGACGATGGCGTTCGACGGCGCGTCCTCGCTGACCAGGAACAGCGCGGCGGGAACGACGTTTTCGGGCGCGAACAGCTTGAACGCCTCGGGCGGAAACAGGTCTTCGGTCATCCGCGTGCCGGCCGTCGGGGCCAAGGTGTTGACACGGATATTGTACTTGGCGCCTTCGAGGTAGAGCGACTTGGCGAAGCCGGCCAGGCCGAGCTTGGCCGCCCCGTAATTGGTCTGGCCGAAATTGCCGTATAATCCGGTCGACGACGCGGTCATCAGGATGCGGCCATAGGCCTGCTCGCGCATCGTCTCCCACGCCGCCTTGGTGGCGTTGGCGCTGCCGATCAAATGGACCTTGACCACCAGCTCGAAATCCTCCGGGTCCATCTTGGCGAAGGTCTTGTCGCGCAGGATGCCGGCATTGTTGATCAGGATGTCGACCGAGCCCCATTCGGACTTGGCCCGCGCGACCATCTCGGTCATTTGCTCATATTCGGGGACGCTGCCGCCATTGGCCATCGCGGTGCCGCCCGCCGCGCGGATTTCCTCGACCACCTGCGCCGCCGCATCGGACGTGCCGGTGCCGTCGCGCGATGCGCCCAGGTCGTTGACCACCACCTTCGCGCCGCGCCGGGCGAGTTCCAGCGCATAGGCCCGGCCGAGCCCGCCGCCCGCGCCGGTGACGATCGCGACGCGGTCCTGGAAACTGATGGTCATGCGAATCTCCCGTGAAAAGAAAAGGGCGCCCGGCCAAGTCCCTCGAGACTTTGGCCGGACGCCCTTGTCATGCGGTTGACGTAAAGGTCAACGGCGGCGCGGACGGCGGCCCTTGGTGTTGGACTCACGCGCGCTCGATTGCTTGCAGTGGTCGGTGACGGTGCGGGTGCAACGCGGATAATCGCCGGTGGCGGCCGGGGCTGCGGCCATGTTGCCCGCATCGGTGGCGGTGGTCATTGTCGTCGGCGCCATGGCATCCGTCGGCGGCGTGCCGGCTGCCGGTGCCATGGTGTCGGTCGGCGGCGTGCCGGTTGCCGGTGCCATGCCGTCGGTCGGCGGCGTGGTGCCCGTCGTGTCCGTGGTCGTGGTCGTATCGGTGGTCGTCGTCGGCGGCGTGGCCGGCGTCATCGTCGTCGTCGTCGCCGAATCGGTGGTCGTCGCGCTGTCGGGCGGCGTGGCCGGGTCCATCGTCGTCGGCGCCGTGGTGGTGGTCGGCGATGTCGTGGTGGTGGTGGTCGTCTGGTCGGTCGTCTGGGCAACCGCGGCGGTGCCGAGCATCAGCGCTGCAAGGAGGGCCATCTTCTTCATAAATTTCTCCACTCTCTGGGGCCGCGGGGAAGGGGAGACGCGGCTCGCCGACTCAACACGTGAGGGAGAGGAGGGTTGCAACGGCTGGTTGCGGAAACGAAACGGTTCGTCGTCTACGCGCCGTCGGCGTCGAGGGCATAGCCGGCGGAGCGCACGGTGCGGACGATATCCGCTTTGCCGCCCTCGTTGATCGCCACGCGCAGGCGGCGGATGTGCACGTCGACGGTGCGCGCCTCGATGTCGCTGTCGCGCCCCCACACCGCGTCGAGCAGCCGCTCGCGCGAAAAGACCATGCCCGGATGTTCGATCAGATGCCGCAACAGGCGGAACTCGGTCGGCCCCAGCGCGATCGGCTGGCCGCCGCGCCGCACCTTGTGCGCCGCCGTGTCCATTTCGATATCGGCATAGCGCAGCAATTCGCCCGCCAGCGCGGGGCGGACGCGGCGCAGCACCGCCGCCACGCGCGCGACGAGCTCGCGCGGCGAAAACGGCTTGGTGATGTAATCGTCGGCGCCGGTCTCCAGCCCGCGCACGCGGTCGTCTTCCTCGCCGCGCGCGGTGAGCATGATGATCGGCACATTGGCGGTCGGCTGGCTGCGCCGCAGCTGGCGGCACACCTCGATCCCCGACAGATTGGGGATCATCCAGTCGAGCAGCACCAGGTCGGGCGTATGTTCGCGCGCCAGCAGCAGCGCCTCCTCGCCATCGGCGGTATGCGTCACCGCATAGCCCGCGCGTTCGAGGTGATAGACCAGCAATTCGGCCAGCGAGGCATCGTCCTCGACCAGCATCACGGCGGGCAGGCTCAACCGATCTCTCCCGCGCCGCGCTCACGCTCGGCCAGCTGGTCGCCCGTCGCCGCGAAATAGACCATCTCGGCGATGTTCGTCGCATGGTCGCCGATGCGTTCCAGGTTCTTGGCGACGAACAGCAATTGCGCCGCCGCGCCGATCGTCGGCGGATTCTCCATCATGTGCGTCACCAGCGCGCGGAAGATCGCGTCGTAGAAATCGTCGACCTGCCGGTCGCGGCGCGTCACCGCCACCGCCTTGGCCGGATCGCGCGCGGCAAAGGCGTCCAGCGCATCGCGGACCATCGCCATCGCCGCGTCGGCCATCGCCGGGAGGACGCTCACCGCCTCGATCTTGCGGTCGTTCCGGATCTGCGGGACGCGCTTGGCGATGTTCTTGGCATAATCGCCGATCCGCTCGACCACGCCCGCCATTTTCAGCGCCGCGACGACGTCGCGCAGGTCGCCTTCCTGCAGCACCCCTTGGCCGATGATCGTCACGGACAGGCGCTCGACCTTCGCCGCCATGCCGTCGATGGCCGCATCCTCGCCGACGATCTGCCTCGCGCCGACTTCGTCGCCGCGTGTCAGTGCGGCCACCGCGCCGGCGATGGCGTGCTCGGCGCGCCCCCCCATCTCGGCGATCAGCACGCGCAGCTCGCCGATCTCGTCTTGGACGCCCTGCGGCACGCTGCGGATCTGGGACGCCATCGCTCAGCGCCTTTGCGTCATTCGCGTGACGGTTCGATGACAGCTCATCGCGCCACCGGCAGTTCGACGGTGACGATCGTGCCTTCGCCCAGTTCGCTGCGGATATCGAGCTGCCCGCGATGCCGGTCGACGATGTGCTTGACGATCGCTAGGCCCAGGCCCGTCCCCCCCGACGCCCGGCTGCGCGCTTCGTCGATCCGGTAGAACCGCTCGGTCAGCCGCGGAAGGTGCCGCGCGGCGATGCCCGGCCCGCGGTCGGCGACGCTGACCGTCGCCGGCGCGCTTTAGGTCCGCAGC
>CAXTPT010000035.1:0-26308 GCA_964246315.1 uncultured Sphingomonadaceae bacterium
CGATGGGCTGGCCGCGCTCAAGAAGGACAATCGCGGATATGACCTGACCCAATTGCTGATCGCCGCGGAGGGTACGCTCGGCATCGTCACGGCCGCGACGCTGCGGCTCGTGCCGGCGGTGACCGATAGCGCAAGCGCATGGCTCGGCGTCGCCTCACCGCATGTCGCGCTCGCCGTGCTGCGCCGGATGGAACAGATCAGCGGCGATGCGATCGAAAGTTTCGAGATCATTCCGGTGCACGACCTCGAATTGGTCCTCAAACATATTCCCGGCACGCGCCGGCCGATCGAGACGCGCAGCCCGTGGCATGTCCTGATCGACTTTGTCGGCGAGGATGCAACCGCACGCCTGACCGCCGTTATCGAGTCGGTTGCCGATCGGATCGAGGACGCGACCATCGCGACCGGTCAGGCACAGGCCACCGCCTTTTGGCGCATTCGAGACTCGATCTCGGAGGCCGAACGCAGCGCAGGCCCGACCCTGGCGCACGACATCTCGGTGCCAGTGGAAGCGATGCCCGGTTTCATGCAAGCGGCGGGCACGGCCGTCGAGGCGCGCTTTCCCGGAGTCACCGTGTCGGCCTTCGGCCATCTGGGCGACGGCAATGTCCACTTCCATGTCAACGCCCCGTCCGGCGCAGATGGCGCCACATGGCGCGCCGACCCGGGCAAGGCAATTTCGGCTTATGTCTACGACCTCGTCACGCAAGCAGGCGGTTCGATTTCCGCTGAGCACGGCATCGGCCAGATAAAGCTCGACGCGTTCGCCCGCACCGGCGGCGCGGCCCGCCTCGCGGCCTTGCGCGCGGTCAAGCAGGGGCTCGATCCGCAAGGCCTGTTCAACCCCGGCAAGCTGATCCCCCCGCTTGCCTAAAATCCGCCCCGGCCATAGGGCGGCGCATCGTTTTCTCCGGAGTATATTGAATGGCCAGTCAGGCCCCGCAGGGATTGCCGCTCTTCTACAAGGACATCGTGCCGCTGTCGCAGCAGGAGCATGCCGGCTGGCGTTATCAGACGCTGACGCATGCCAGTTTCCTCAAGAACGAGCATGCGGTGCCGCTGACGATCGACGAATTTCCTGTCGCGCAGCGCCATTATCCGATCATCTTTTCGTCGGGCGACAACCCCGTGCCGCTGGCGCTGATGGGGCTCAACGAGGGCGTGAACACCTTTGTCGATGACGAGGGCAAGATCAACGACCCCGTCTATGTCCCGGCCTATATCCGCCGCTATCCCTATCTGCTCGCGCGGCTGCGCGATGACAGCGACGAATTGTCGCTGTGCGTCGATCCGACCGCGGGCGGCGTTGCCCAAAGCGACGAGGGCGAGGCGATCTTCGATGGCGAAGAAATCAGCGAGCAGACCAAAGGCCTCCTCCAATTCCTCGAAAATTTCGAACAGGCCGGTCAGCGTACCGCCGCGTTTGTCCAGGAACTCAAGGAGCATGACCTGCTGATGGAAGGCGAAGTCACCATTCAGCAGACCGAAGGCGGCGAACCGTTCGTCTATCGCGGTTTCCAGATGATCAACGAGGAGAAACTGCGTGATTTGCGCGGCGATGTCCTGCGCAAGATGACGCAGTCGGGCTTGCTGCCGCTGGTTTACGCGCAGATCTTTTCGGTGTCGCTGATGCGCGAGATCTTCGGCCGTCAGGTCGCTCAGGGCAAAACCGTGGTGCCCGGATTTAATCCGCAGGCGTAAAGAGGGATTGGCGATGGCCGAAGATGCCGGCAGCGAGCGTCGCAGCTTTTATTCCAGGGGCGCGATGTTCTTCCACTGGACCATCGCTCTCCTGATCATCGCCAATCTGATCATCGGCTTTCTGCATGAAGGCTTTCCTCCTGCGGTGCGCGGACTGTCGATCGGCCTTCACAAATCCACCGGCATCCTCGTCATCATCCTGACGCTTGGGCGGATCGCCTGGCGCCTCACGCACAAGCCGCCGCCATTGCCCGATACGGTCAAAAATTGGGAAAGGGGCCTGGCGCACGCGACGCACTGGCTGCTCTACGCCTTGATGCTGGGCCTGCCGATAACCGGCTGGCTGATGTCGTCCGCAGGCAAGCGCAAATACCCGCTCGATTTCTATGGCCTGTTCCCGGTTCCTTATCTGCCCGTCGCGCAAAATGAGGCGTCAGTGCACACCTATGCGGACCGGCACGAATTGCTCGGCTGGATCGCCTTGGCGCTGCTCATTCTCCATCTGAGCGGAGCGGCGAAGCATTATTTCGTTGACCGTGACCGCACGGTCCAGCGCATGCTGCCCTGGCAGCGCGATCGCTCGCCAGCCTGATTTTTCCCGTCACGGGTTGAAACCATTCGGCGGCCCGCTTATTTAGCTTGTGTCCGCCGCGTCCCCCCTTTCGCGGCCGGATAGTGCGCTACGGCGCACTCCTCCCTGAACCTGGCCACTCCGCGATTTCGCGGGGTGGTCTTTTTTTATTCGGCGGCGATAGGCAGTATCGCCACAGGTTCAGCGAGCCGGTCGGCCATGTCGCCAATCAGCTTTTGCAGCGTTGCCAAACCTTCGCCAGGGCCGTCGAGCGCCGGATCCAGATACAGGCTGCGGTCGATTTCGAGCTGGAACGCCTGCACCCCGATCGCCGGTCGCCCGTGCCGCCGGACGATCGCGCCGCCGGCATAAGGCAGGTTGAGCGCCACCTTCAGGCCTGCATCGTTAAGCAAGGCCATCACCATGCCGGTCGTGTCCCGATCGCACGCCGCGTGATGGGCGTTGCCAAGGACCGCCTGCACGCCATTGGCCAGTGGCGGCATCGAGTGGAGATCGATCAGCACTGCCCGACCGAATGCGGTCCGAGCAGCGGCTAGCGCCTGCTCGATGGCCGCATGAAAAGCGCGATAATCGAACAGCCGCGCATCGAGCTCGGTTCGTGTCAGCGGGCGGCGCCATAGCTCCCCAACCGCCGCCAGCCGCCGCGGGACCAGCCCCAGGCCGCCCCGTGCCCGCGGCGACAGGATGCGCGCGCTCGCCCCTGCGACCATCGAACTGTCGAGGTCGTGTGGCTCGCGGTTGACGTCGATCCACGCTCGGGCGGGTTGGAAGGCGATGACCCGGTGCGGCGCGGCGCCGGCCGCCAGCGCATCGGCAAAACGGTCTTCCAGCGGCCGCAGTTCCTCGAGCGGAACGCGCGCCAATTCGGCCAGATCGCCATAATCCCGGCCGGCATGCGCGACGCTGATGACGACGGGGGAGATGGCTGATGGCATGTTCACCATGCGTGTTACGCATATTCGCTGGAAAAATCTCAATCGTTCGCGCATAGGGAGCCGCTTCCCGCGAAACGACGTGCAGGTTTTATGGCCCGGATCCTGTTAGCCGAAGACGATGCCGCAATGCGCCAGTATCTGGAACGCGCGCTCGAAAAGTCAGGATATCAGGTCGTTGCGGTCGACCGCGGCACCGCCGCCATCCCGCATCTCGAAGCCGGCGGTTTCGACCTGCTGCTGACAGATATCGTCATGCCCGAAATGGACGGGATCGAGCTGGCGCAAAAGGCCGCATCGATCGCGCCCGATATCCGCGTGATGTTTATTACCGGTTTTTCCGCCGTGTCGTTGCGCGCCGGGCAAGCGGTGCCCAACAGCCGGGTGTTGAGTAAGCCGTTCCACCTGCGCGATCTGGTCATGGAAGTGGACCGCATTTTTCAGGGCGCGAGCTTCGGGGAGCTTTGACACCGCTGTACGCGCTGCTAAGGGCGCTGGCCGTGGGCGTGTAGCTCAGTGGTAGAGCACTGTGTTGACATCGCAGGGGTCGCAAGTTCAATCCTTGCCACGCCCACCATCAAAGCCTCGGGAAACCGGGGCTTTTTTGCTATCCGGCAGCGAGGTTCGAATGACCGTTGAACGCACCAAGACCTTCGTTCTGTTCGGCGCGACGGGCGATCTCGCCAAGCGCATGCTGTTCCCCTCGCTGTACAACCTCACATGCGAAGGATTGCTGCCCGACGGCTTCCGGATGATCGCCACCGGCCGCACGCCGATGGAGACGAGCGAATTTCACGACAAGATCATCGACGCGCTCAAGCCGATCGAGCTGTATGACGAGGCCGCGGCGCGCAAGTTTGCCGACGCAATCGATTATTGTGCGCTCGACACCGACAAGCCCGAGGAGTTTGCCAGCCTCAAGACGCTGATTGGCGAGGCCGAGAAGGACGGCATCTCTTACTACCTCTCTACGCCCCCGTCGGTATTTGCGCCCGTGGTGGCGGGACTCGCATCCGCCGGGCTGACTGGCCCACACACGCGCATCGCCATGGAAAAGCCGATCGGCCACGACTTGCAGTCGAGCCGTGAAGTCAACGCCGCGGTTGCCGCGTCCTTCCCCGAAGATCAGGTGTTCCGCGTCGATCACTATCTGGGCAAGGAAACGGTCCAGAACCTGATCGTCATGCGCTTCGGCAATGCGCTGTTCGAACCGGTGTGGAATTCACGGCACATCGAGCATGTCCAGATCACCGTCGCCGAGACGGTTGGGCTGGAAGGGCGCGTGTCCTATTATGACGGCGTCGGCGCTTTAGCCGATATGGTTCAAAACCATATGTTACAATTATTGGCTTTGGTGGCGATGGAACCCCCCGCCCGCTACGATGCGACTGCGGTGCGCGATGAAAAGGTCAAGGTCCTCCGCGCGCTGCGCCCGCTTGCGGCCGCCACCGTTGCGCAGAACAGCGTCAAGGGCCAATACGCTTCAGGCGCGATCGAGGGTCAGCCGGTAACGGGCTATGCCGACGAGTTGGGCAAGCCATCGAATACCGAGACATTCGTCGCGGTGAAGGCGCATGTCGACAATTGGCGCTGGCAAGGCGTTCCCTTCTACCTCCGCACCGGCAAGCGCATGCCGGCCAAGCTGAGCGAGATCGCCATCCAGTTCCGCCAGGTGCCGCATTCGATCTTCACCCCCAAGCGCGGCGGGCTGCAGCCCAACACGTTGGTGCTCCGCCTCCAGCCGCATGAGGCGATCCGCATGGCGATGATGACCAAGGAACCAGGTCTCGACCGCGGCGGGATCGAACTGAAAGAAGTCGCGCTCGACGTCAGCCTTGCCGCCGAATTTGCCAAGACTAGGCGCCGCGTCGCCTATGAACGCCTGTTGCTCGACCTGATCGAGGGTGACAACACGCTGTTCGTACGCGGCGACGAGATCGAGGCGGCGTGGACGTGGATCGATTCGATCCACCGCGCCTGGGAAGGTGCGAACCTGCCGGCCAAGCCGTACAATTCCGGCACCTGGGGGCCGAGCGCCGCGCAGGGCCTGGTCGAGCGTGACGGTGCTAGCTGGCGCGACTAGACGGCGGCACGCTCCGCCGTCGCGGCACGGGCGTGTTCGGCAATCAATCCGGCAATGCGCGGGACCAGCGGCCCGGGCAGGTCGTGACCCATGCCCGAAATCAGCTCAAAGCGCGCGCCGGGGATCAACCGGGCGGTATCCTCCCCGCCATCGGGCGGGACCAGCCGATCGGCCGCGCCGTGAATGACCAGGGTCGGGGCGGTAATCCTGGCCAGCGCGGCCACACGATCGCCCGACGCAATGATCGCCCCCAACTGACGCCGTGCACCATCCGGATAGAAGCTGCGGTCCACCGCCCGCTCCGCCAGCGCGGCACGCTCGGACGCCACCTCCGGATCCTCGATGGGTGAACCGATAAGGTTCAGGGTACGCATCACCTCCTCGATCTTCACCGCGCGCGACGCGTTGGGATCGCGACGCTTCAGCATCCGCAACTGCAGTGCCAGCGCAGGCTTCTTGAGTTCGCGCCGTCCGCTGGTCGACATGATCGAAGTCAGGCTTAGCACACGATCGGGATAGGTTGCGGCAACCAATTGGGCGATCATTCCGCCCATCGACGCGCCGACAATATGCGCCTTTCGGATGTCGAGATGATCGAGCACGCCGATCGCATCCGCGGCAAGCGCATCGAGCAGGTACGGCGTGTTCAATGGTCGCCCCAGGAATGCCGTCGCCATCAGCGCCCGCGCGCCCGGCGGCGCCTCATGGGCCAGCTTTGTAGATAGGCCGATGTCGCGATTATCGTGGCGGATGACGCGAAAGCCCTTGCCGACCAGCGCTGCGACCAGCGCGTCGGGCCACCAAATCAGCTGCGCGCCGAGCCCCATGATCAGCAGGATGGCCGGATCGCCTTCGCGGCCATGATCCTCGTAGAATAGTTCGAGATCGCCGACCTTCGCCTTGCCTTCGCGCATCCCTAATCCTTCAATTCGATCCACGTCGGCACATGGTCGCTGGTTTTTTCCCAGCCGCGAACATGATGATCGGTGCCTGCGCTGTCCAGCCGTGGCGCGATGGCGGGACTGAGAAGCAGATGGTCGATACGCAGGCCGGCGTTGCGGGCATAGGCATTCCGAAAATAGTCGAAGAAGGTGTAGATCACTTCGTCTGGATAGAGTTGCCGCAGCGCGTCGGTCCAGCCTTGCGCGACGAGATTGGCATATGCCGCGCGCACTTCCGGCGCGAACAACGCATCGTCGAGCCAGCGTTCGGGTTTGTAGACGTCGAGATCGGTAGGCATGACGTTATAATCGCCCGCTAGGATCACCGGTAATCTGGTGTCGAGCAGTCCCTGGGCATGTTGCGCAAAACGCTCGAACCAGCGCAATTTATAGTCGAATTTCGGCCCCGGACGCGGGTTGCCGTTGGGCAGATACAGCCCGCCGATCAATATGCCGCCGACCGCCGCCTCGATGTACCGGCTGTGTATGTCGTCCGGATCGCCGGGCAGCCCGCGCCGCGTTTCCTGCGGTTTGCCTACGCGGCTGAGGATCGCGACCCCATTCCAGCTTTTCTGGCCGTGCCAGATCGCGTGATAGCCTGCGTCACGTATCGCAGCATCGGGAAATTTCTCGTCAGGCGCCTTGAGCTCCTGCAGGCAGACGACATGCGGCCGCGTTTCCTCCAGCCAGCGTAGCAATACCGGCAGGCGGCCGTTGACGCCGTTCACATTGTAAGTGGCAATCCGCATCCGATTGGGACGCTGGGGATCGCCGCAGGTTCCAAAACCACGTCGTCCCTGTGCAGGGACGACATGTTACCCCTTAGCGGAAGCCCTTTTGGCCGGGATCTTTTTAGACGCTACTTTCCGCCCCTTCTTCTTGGGCGGGCCCATCGCCGCGCGGGCGTCGAGCAATTGCACCGCCTCGTCCAGGGTCAGGGCCATGGGTTCGACCGACTTGGGCAAGGTGGCATTGGTCTCACCGTCGGTAACATAGGAGCCGAAACGCCCTTCCATGACCTTGATCTCAGCCTCAGTGCGCGGATGCTTGCCAAGCACCTTGAGCGGTTCGCGCGATCCCCGTGCCGGCCGCCCGCCATTGGCCGCTGCCTCGGCAAGTTTGACCACCGCGGCGTTCATGCCGGTTTCAAACACTTCGGCGGTCGACGTCAGGCGAGCATATTTGCCATCATGCAGCAGATACGGCCCGTAACGCCCGATCGAAGCGCTGATCGGCAGGCCGCTCTCCGGATGCAAACCTACTTCGCGCGGCAACGACAGCAGCTTGAGCGCGAGTTCGAGGTCCAGCGGTCCCGCATCCTTGGGGATCGAGGCGCGCTTGGCCTCCTTGCCCTCGCCCAATTGAACATACGGGCCGAAACGTCCCGATTTGCTCTCGACCGGCAGGCCGGTGGCGGGGTCGTTGCCAAGGACCGCGTCCTCGCTGACCGAATTGTCATTGCCCGGCTGGCCGAACTGGCGGGTGTATTTGCAATCGGGATAGTTCGAGCATGCGACGAACGCCCCGAACTTTCCGCCGCGCATCGACAGCCGCCCGTTGCCGCAATTGGGGCACAATCGCGGATCGCCGCCATCGGCGCGCTCAGGGAAGAGATAGGGCGACAGGAATTCGTCGAGCGCGGCAGTGACTTCGGAAGGTTTGGCTTCCATCACCTCGGCTGTCTTGGGCTTGAAGTCCTTCCAGAAGGCTTCAAGCAAGGCACGCCATTCCATGCGCCCGCCCGAGACGTCGTCGAGGCTATCCTCAAGCCCCGCGGTGTAATCGAAGTTCACATAGCGTTCAAAAAATCGCTCGAGGAATGCCGTGACCAGACGTCCGCTTTCGCTCGGCGAAAAGCGATTCTTGTCGAGCGTGACATAGTCGCGGTCCTTCAGCGTCTGCAGCGTCGCGGCGTAAGTCGAAGGGCGGCCGATCCCCAATTCTTCCATCCGCTTGACCAGGCTCGCCTCGGAATAACGCGGTGGCGGCTGGGTGAAGTGCTGCTCGGCGCGAACGTCCGTCTTGGCCGGGGAATCGCCCTTGGCGAGCCGCGGCAAGCGGCCCTCGTCCTCAGCGGCGTCATCGCGGCCTTCCTCATAGAGCGCGAGATAACCGGGGAACAGCACAACCTGGCCGGTGGCGCGCAAGGCGGTCTGGCCGGTCGCATCCTCCAGCGTGACGGTGGTGCGTTCGAGCCGCGCGGACTGCATCTGGCTCGCCATCGCGCGCTTCCAGATCAGTTCATAGAGCCGTGCATGGTCGCCCGAACCGGCGCGATCCTTGCTGAAATCGACCGGTCGGATCGCTTCGTGCGCTTCCTGCGCATTCTTGGCCTTGGCGGTATAGTGGCGTGGCTTGTCGGGCACGTAGCTCGCGTCATAGCGCTTGGCGATTGCATTGCGCGCCGCGGAGATCGCGCTGCCGTCCATCTGCACGCCGTCGGTGCGCATGTAAGTAATCGCGCCGTCTTCGTAGAGCCCCTGCGCCAACCGCATCGTATGCGTCGCGGAGAAGCCGAGCTTGCGCGCCGCCTCCTGTTGCAGGGTCGAGGTGGTGAATGGCGCGGGCGGATTGCGCGAGAGCGGCTTGGTCTCGACTTCGGCGACCGCAAAGCGCCCCGCTTCGACCGCGGCTTTGGCAGCCTCGGCATCGCCCGCGGCGCCGATGGTCAGGCGGTCGACCTTGTCGCCCTTCCATCGCACCAGGCGCGCATCGAACGCAGTGCCGTCTTGTTCGAGCGTGGCTGTAACCGACCAATATTCCTGTGCCCTGAACGCCTCGATCTCGCGTTCGCGGTCGACGATCAGGCGCAGGGCGACCGATTGGACACGACCGGCCGAACGCGCGCCGGGCAGCTTGCGCCACAGCACCGGGGACAGCGTGAAACCGACAAGATAATCAAGCGCGCGGCGGGCGCGGTAAGCGTCGATCAGATCCTCGTCGAGCTCGCGTGGATGCGCCATCGCCTCGGTCACCGCCGCCTTGGTGATGGCATTGAAGGTAACGCGCTCGACCTCCTTGGGCAGCGCCTTCTTCTTCGCCAGCACCTCGCGGACGTGCCACGAAATCGCCTCCCCCTCGCGGTCGGGGTCGGTGGCGAGGATCAGGCGGTCGGCGGTCTTCGCCAGATCGGTTATCGCCTTCAGCTGCTTGGCCTTGTCGGGATAGGTCTCCCAATCCATCGCGAAGCCGTCATCGGGTTGCACCGACCCGTCCTTGGGCGGCAGGTCGCGGACATGGCCGTACGACGCGAGAACCCGGTAATCCTTGCCGAGATAACCTTCGATGGTCTTGGCCTTGGCCGGGGATTCGACGACAACGAGCTGCATGGGGTGAAAACCGTCCCTACGTGTACGCGCGAGGGTGCCGGGGCTTTCAGTATCGCGTCAAGCGGCGCTAGTGCAGGCCGACGCGGCTTCCAGCATGGCGGACGACGACGCCTGCCAGTTCCAAGTCAAGCAATGCCGCACTGACCAGCGGCGCGGAAAGGCCGCTCTGGCGGACGAGTTCGTCGATGGCGACCGGGCTGTGCGACAACAGGCCGCGGACCGTCCCCATCGCCTCCTCGTCGACCTCCAGCGCCACGGGCGCCGGTCGGTAGGACATGCGTTCGCTGCGAACATGGCCGGACATACCGCTGATCGCTTCGAGCACATCATCGGCGTTCTGCACCAATGTCGCACCCTCGCGGATCAAGAGATTGCACCCTTGCGCACGTGGATCGAGCGGGCTGCCGGGCACGGCCATGACTTCGCGGCCGGCCTCGGCGGCCAGGCGCGCGGTGATCAGCGAACCCGATTTGGGCGCGGCCTCGACCACCACCGTGCCCAATGCCAGCCCGGCGATGATGCGGTTGCGATAGGGAAAATGCCGCGCCAGCGGCTCGGTGCCCGGCGGCTGTTCGGCGATGAGCAGACCATCGGTCGCCACAGCTTCCTGCAGATCGGCATTTTCGCGCGGGAAGGCGATGTCGATGCCGCTGGCGATGATGCCGACGGTGCCCCCGCGCAGCGAACCCTGGTGAGCGGCGGTGTCGATCCCGCGCGCCAGGCCCGACACCACCACTGCGCCGCGCTCGGACAGGCCAAGCGCCAGTTCGCGCGCGAAGCGGCAGGCGGCGGCGCTGGCATTGCGCGCGCCGACGATAGCGATACAGGGTTTCGACAGGAACGCAGCGTCACCCCGCACAGTCATGACGACAGGCGCATCGTCGAGTTCGGCGAGTAGCGGCGGATAGTCCGGATCGCCGAGCATGAGGTAGCGCGCGCCGGCCCGCTCGACCGCCTCCGCCTCCCTCACGACCTCGGCCTTACTGGAAACGCGTGATGCAGCGCCACCGCCGCGGCGGGCGAGATCGGGCAGCGCTTCCAGCGCTTTCGTTGCGCTGCCGAAACGAGAAACAAGTTGGCGGAAGGTGATCGGTCCGACGCGCTCGGAGCGGATCAAGCGCAGCGTAGCAATCTGCTCAGCGTTCACGCAGCGCTGCGGCCGAAACGCGGTTCCTCACCCGACAGCAGCCGGTCGATATTCGCACGATGCTTCCAGATCAGCATCAGCGCGAATGCGAGGGTCAGCAAGGTGACGTCGAATCGCCCGAGCATCGCCGCGGTCACCGGCACGGCCGCCGCCGCCAGCATGCCGGCGAGCGAAGACCAGCGGAACAGCCCGAACACCGCCAGCCACACAACGGCGAACGCCACGCCCGCAGGCCATAGCATCGCCAGCGAAACGCCGAGCAGCGTCGCCACGCCCTTGCCCCCCCTAAAACCCAGCCAGACGGGATAAAGATGCCCGAAAAAGGCGCCCGCCGCCGCATGCATGCCTAATCCGGGCTGGACCTGCTCGCCCAGGATATAGGCCAGCGCGCCCTTGCCGCCATCGAGCAGCAGCGTGACCAGCGCGAGCCCTTTGCGCCCCGTCCGCAGCACGTTGGTGGCGCCGATATTCCCCGAGCCGACCTGGCGGAGGTCGCCGCCGCCGGCCAGCCGCGTCAGGATCACACCGAACGGGATCGAGCCGAGCAGATAGCCGAGCGCGAGCATGCCCGCGGGCCACAGCCACAATGCCTCACCCCACCCCTGCATATTGGCGATAATAGGATAGTCGTGACGGCTTCACAATAACATCGCGCAAGCTAGACCATCGCGATGCAGCCCGACGCCCCGGTCCTGTTCTTCGATTCGGGGGTCGGCGGGCTGTCGGTGGCGGACAAGGCGATGGCCGCGCTGCCGGCGATGCCGGTGGTCTATGCCGGCGACGCCGCGGGCTTTCCCTACGGCACCAAGAGCGAGGCCGAAATTGCCGCGCGGGTTCCCGCCCTGCTGGGGCGGCTGGTCGAGCGCTATCGACCGCGGCTGGTGGTGATCGCCTGCAACACCGCCTCGACCATCGCGCTGGCGCATGTCCGCTCAGCGCTCGATGCGCCCGTGGTGGGGACGGTGCCGGCGATCAAGCCGGCGGCGCTGGCGTCACGGAGCCGAGCGATCGGGGTATTGGGAACCGAGGCAACCGTCCGGCAGCCTTATGTCGACCGGCTGACGGCGGAATTCGCCAGCGATTGCGTGGTGCTGCGACACGGATCGGCAGCGCTGGTCGAATTGGCCGAAGCCAAGCTGCGGGGGGAGACGATCGATCTGGCGGCGGTGCGCGAAGCGGTTGCGCCCTTGTTTGCGGAGGCTGACAGGGCGCGGATCGACGCGGTGGTGCTCGCCTGCACGCATTTCCCGCTGCTGCTGGAAGAGCTGGACCAGGTCGCGCCGCAGCCGGTGCAGTGGCTTGACGGAGCGGATGGGATCGCGCGCCGGATCGCCGCTCTTACCGAGGAGCAGGCCTGGCCAGGTGGGCGGCCAGCGGGTGTTGCGGTGTTTACCGGCGCGTTTCCCGAACCCCTCCGCCCGGCCTTCGCCCTACGCGGCTTTGCCCGGTTCGAAACGCTCTAACCATTGCGCAACCAGCGGCGGTGAGAGGCCCGCGGGCTCCCAAGTTGCGAGACGTTCGCACTGGCTTGCTCGCCGCTGTTTGCCTAAATCATGGCTACCGATGACGGCGTGAGCGGCGGGTTTGGACTATAATCGTATCTTCAATCAGGCGATCGACCGCCTGCACGAGGAAGGGCGCTACCGCGTCTTCATCGATATCCTGCGCAACAAGGGCGCCTATCCCAATGCGCGTTGTTTTGCCGGCCATAACGGTCCCAAGCCGATCACCGTCTGGTGCTCGAACGATTACCTCGCGATGGGCCAGCACCCGAAGGTGATCGGCGCGATGGAAGCCGCGCTGCACGATGTCGGCGCCGGTTCGGGCGGGACGCGCAACATCGGCGGCAACACCCATTACCATGTCGACCTCGAGAGCGAGCTTGCCGATCTGCACGGCAAGCAGGGCGCGTTGCTGTTCACCAGCGGCTATGTCTCGAACGAGGCGACGCTCTCGACGCTCGCCAAGGTCCTGCCCGGCTGTATCGTTTTCTCGGACGAACTCAATCATGCCTCGATGATCGCCGGCATCCGCAATTCCGGCTGCGAAAAGCGCGTGTGGCGGCATAACGACCTGGCGCATCTCGAAGAATTGCTCGCCGCCGAAGACGCCGACACGCCCAAGCTGATCGCTTTCGAAAGCGTTTACTCGATGGACGGCGACGTCGCGCCGATCGCCGCGATCTGCGACTTGGCCGACAAATATGGCGCGCTGACCTATTGCGACGAAGTCCATGCCGTCGGCATGTACGGCGCGCGCGGCGGCGGGATCACCGAGCGGGACGAGGTCGCCGACCGCGTGACGATCATCGAAGGCACGCTGGGCAAGGCGTTCGGCGTGATGGGCGGCTATATCGCTGCTGATCAGGTGATCATCGACGTGATCCGCAGCTATGCGCCGGGGTTCATTTTCACGACTTCGCTATCGCCGGTGCTGGTCGCGGGCGTGCTGGCGAGCGTGCGTCATCTGAAGGCGTCCAGCTGGGAGCGCGAGGCCCAGCAGCACGCCGCCGCGACGCTGAAGCAGATGTTGGATGGGGCCGGCCTGCCGGTGCTACCCACCGCTACGCATATCGTCCCGCTGATGGTTGGCGATCCGGTCAAGGCCAAGAAGATCAGCGACATCCTGCTCGCCGAATACGGCGTGTACGTCCAGCCGATCAACTATCCGACGGTGCCGCGCGGGACCGAACGGCTGCGTTTCACGCCCGGTCCGCAGCATACCCAAGAGATGATGCAGGAACTCACCGACGCGCTCGCGGAAATCTGGGGGCGTCTGGCCCTGAAAATGGCGGCTTGATTGCCTCTGGCGGGGCGGGAGGCAGGCAATGACCATCATCCGCTCGCTACGCTGGCAATTCCAGCAAAGCCCGCAAATCCGTAAATTCGTCGCCGAACGGCTGACCGCGCTCAAATCGGCGCTACGCGCGGACATCCACGGCACGACGAGCGAGCACAGCCTGCGGCTCGCGACGTGGAACATCATGCATTTCGGCGATGGCGGCGGATACGACCGCACACCGGAATCGATGCTATACATCGCGGAAATCCTCGATGCGTTCGATCTGGTGGCGGTGCAGGAGGTCAATCGCGACCTGACCAAGTTTCAGGAGCTGGTCGAGCATCATCTCGGCAGCGAATGGGACTATCTCGTCACCGACACCACGGGCGGGCGGCCTGACGAACCCGGCCCGGGCAATAACGAGCGCCTCGCGTTTCTGTACCGCAAGAGCAAAGTACAATTC
Source organism: uncultured Sphingomonadaceae bacterium (assembly GCA_964246315.1). Lineage (GTDB taxonomy): Bacteria > Pseudomonadota > Alphaproteobacteria > Sphingomonadales > Sphingomonadaceae > Sphingomonas_O. The sequence continues at coordinate 13,970 of CAXTPT010000035.1, forward strand.
CTCAAGGAGACGGGCGAGATCGTGCTGCCCGATGGGCAGCAGATTGCCGCCCCCGATGCGACCGATCCGACGCACGAAGTGCAATTCGCGCGCACGCCGTTCAGCGTCGCTTTTCGCGCGGGATGGCTCAAATTCAAATTGTGCACCGTTCACATCTTCTATGGAAAAGGCGCGGCTGGCCTCAAGCAGCGCCGTGACGAAATCGCGAAGATCGCCCGGTTCCTGGCCGACCGCCAGGAGGACGAGGCAAAGGCACTGGTCCGGGCAGCGAAAGGCTGGGTGCGTCCGGCGGAGGCCGGCTGGGACGCGAACTACATCCTGCTCGGCGATTTCAATATCATCTCGCCAGAGCACGAAACGATGAAGGCGCTGGAACGCGCCGGCTTCACTGTCGCGACCAAGGAAAATCCGAGTAATCTCGACGGCAAGCAGCATTACGATCAAGTGGCGGCGAAGGCTGCGCATCCCGGCTTCAAGATCCTGCGCAGCGGCGTGTTCGACATGCTCGATCATGTCTATCGCGACGAGGATGCGGCTTTCTACGCCGATGTCGTCAAGCCGCCGAAAATGATCGCGGACAGCAAAGGCGAGCCACGCTCGCGCGACGAACAGATCGCCTATTTCAAAACGACTTACCGCAAGAACCAGCTGTCCGACCACAAGCTGTTGTGGTGCGAATTGTGCATCGATTTCGCCCAGGCCTATCTCGCGGACATCGTCAGGCACGCCGATGCGGAACTGGGCCAGCCCGTTCCCTAAACCCTTCCCCCTGTGCTTCGCGCGCAGGCCTGCTAAGGGCTGGCCAATCGCCGAATCAGCGGACAGGACCATATCTTGACCGATTCACCGGACATGCCGCTACGGATTGCGCTTTCGGCCGATCATGCCGGCTACGCCCTGAAGACCGTGCTGCTCGAATGGCTTGGGGAACAGGGGTATGACACCCTCGATCTCGGCACCAATTCGGATGCCAGCGTCGATTATCCCGACTTTGGCTATCGCTTGGCCGAGGCGCTCGAACGGGGTGACGCACCGCTCGGCATCACCATTTGCGGCTCGGGGATCGGCATCGCCATTGCCGCCAACCGCTCGCCCGCCGTCCGCTGCGCGCAGGTCGCCGAACCGGTCAGCGCAGCGCTTGCCCGCAAGCATAATGACTGCAACGCCATCGCGCTCGGCGCGCGCCTGATCGGCGTCGACATGGCCAAGGCGATCGTCACCGCATTTCTCACCACCAAGTTCGAAGGCGGCCGCCACACGCACCGCGTCGACAAGCTGGCGCATCCTCAAGAGGCCCGATGACCGATACCCCCAAATACCGCCAGGAAGGCTTTTTCGCCCAGCCCCTCGCCGACAGCGACCCGGCTGTGTTCGGCGGCATCCAGCGGGAGATCGCGCGCGAAAAGCATCAAATCGAGCTGATCGCCTCGGAAAATATCGTTTCGAAGGCGGTGCTCGAGGCGCAGGGTTCGGTTTTCACCAACAAATATGCCGAGGGCTATCCCGGCAAACGCTATTATCAGGGCTGCGCGCCGTCCGACGATGTGGAGACGCTGGCGATCGAGCGCGCCAAGCAATTGTTCAATTGCGGCTTCGCCAATGTCCAGCCGCATTCGGGCGCGCAGGCCAATGGCGCGGTGATGCTCGCCCTCACCAAGCCCGGCGACACCATCCTCGGCATGAGCCTCGACGCCGGCGGGCACCTGACTCACGGGGCGCGGGCGGCGATGTCGGGCAAATGGTTCAATGCGATCCAGTACGGCGTGCGACGCGACGATCATCTGATCGACTATGACGCGGTGGAGGCCCTGGCGCGAGAGCATAAGCCGGTGCTGATCATCGCCGGGGGCAGCGCCTATCCGCGCCACATCGATTTCGCCCGCTTTCGCGCCATCGCGGACGGCGTCGGCGCCAAATTCATGGTCGACATGGCGCACTTCGCCGGACTGGTCGCCGGTGGCACCCATCCCACACCGTTCGGCCATGCGCATGTCGTCACCACGACGACGCACAAGACGCTGCGCGGGCCGCGCGGCGGCATGATCCTGACCGACGACGAGGCGATCGCCAAGAAGATCAACTCGGCAGTGTTTCCCGGGCTTCAGGGCGGTCCGCTGATGCACGTCATCGCCGCCAAGGCGGTGGCGTTCGGCGAGGCGCTGCGCCCCGAGTTCAAGAGCTATTCGCAAGCGGTCATCGACAATGCCCGCGCGCTGGCCGACCGCCTCAAGGAACGCGGCGCCGACGTCGTCTCCGGCGGCACCGACACCCACCTCGCGCTGATCGACCTGACCCCGCTGGGCGTCACGGGCAGGGACGCCGACGAGGCGCTCGAACGCGCGGCGATCACCTGCAACAAAAACGGCATCCCGTTCGATCCCCTGCCCCCGGTCAAGACCAGCGGCATCCGCGTCGGCAGCCCGGCCGGCACGACTCGCGGCTTTGGCGTCGCGGAATTCACGGAAATCGCCGACATGATCGCCGACGTGCTGGACGGCCTGCGCAAGAACGGCGAAGCCGGTGACGGTCAGGTCGAGCACGCCGTCCGCGAACGCGTCCGCACATTGTGCGAACGTTTCCCCATTTATCCGGAGCTGTAACATGGCAAAGATCGAAGACGTGCAGGAACAAGTCCGCGGCGACCTGCGGGATGATCCCGAATTGGGCAAATCGATGGCGAAGTGGGCGGCCGCGGGCGCCGTCGTCGCCATCCCCGTGCCGTTCGTCGGCCCGATCTTCGGCGCGCTGGCCGGCGCGGCTTACGCCTATGTGAAGGGTCGCAAGCGCTAGGCGATGCGCTGCCCGTTCTGCGCTCATGAAGACAGCCAGGTAAAGGACTCGCGCCCGTCCGAAGACGGTGCGGTGATCCGGCGGCGGCGGCAGTGCGAGGCCTGCGCGGCGCGCTTCACCACCTTCGAGCGGATCCAGCTGCGTGAATTGTTCGTGGTCAAGGGCGACGGGCGTCGCGAGCCGTTCGAGCGCGAGAAGGTGGCCCGCTCGGTGATGACGGCATGCCGCAAGCGTCCGATCGAGGGGGTGCGGATCGAACAGCTCGTCTCGGGCATCCAGCGGCAATTGGAAACGCTGGGTGACGCCGAAGTGTCTTCGCGGCAGATCGGCGGACTGGTGATGGACGGTCTCAAGGGCTTGGACAGCGTCGCCTATATCCGCTTCGCCAGCGTCTATAAGGATTTCGCCGAACCCCGCGATTTCGAGGAATTTGCGGGCAACGTGCAGGAAGCGGCGGATCCGGCGCATCCAAGGTTGCCGATCGGGGAGTGAGTTTTCCATCCTTCCCCAAGCCGATTGTCTCAAGTAGCCTCCGACAGGCCTGAGGCCGTACCGAAGGACCCGGGGTGAGCTTTCATACCTACATGCTGCTGTGCGCCGACGATACGTTTTACGTCGGTCATACGGACGATCTGGAACGGCGCGTCGCGGAACATCAATCTGGCGCGATCGATGGCTATACGCACAAGCGGCGGCCTGTTCAGCTGGTATGGTCCGAATACTTCCAGACACGCTACGAAGCGCTTGAGATCGAGCGAAAGCTCAAAGGCTGGTCCAAGGCGAAGAAACAGGCGTTGATCGCCGGAGACTGGGACAGCGTCAGCGCTCTCGCCGCGCGCCGCACACCGGTCCTTCGAGATGCCGCTTCGACAAGCTCAGCGGCTCCTCAGGACGAACGGATTTCTTCTACCGTTCGTCCTGAGGAGGGGCTGAGCGGAGGCGAAGCCGCAGTCGAAGACCCGTCTCGAAGGATAGCGACCCCTCCCCCCGTCATCGTCCTCGTCCGTCCGCAGCTTGCCGAAAACATCGGCAAGGCGGCGCGGGCAATGCTCAATTTCGGACTGGCCGAACTCAGGCTGGTCACCCCGCGCGATGGCTGGCCCAATCCCGACGCCGGCCCCGCGGCCTCGGGCGCCGATGCGGTGCTGGCCAATGCAATGGTCTATGACAGCGTGTCGAACGCGGTCGCCGATTGCACCCAGGTCTATGCCACCACCGTGCGCAAGCGCGGCGTGACCAAGCCCGTCATCGATGCCGCCGAAGCCGCTCGCGAAATCCGCGCCGCGCCGGGCCGCAGTGCAATCCTGTTCGGTCCCGAGCGCGCCGGCCTCGAAACCGACGATGTCGCCATTGCCCGCACGATTCTGACCATCCCGGTCAATCCCGCTTTTTCGAGCCTCAACCTCGCCCAGGCGGTGATCCTTGTCGCGTACGAATGGTCACGCGGCGCATTGCTGGCGCAGCCGACGAAAGTCGATGAGGAACCGCCCGCCTCGCAATTCGAACTCGATGGCATGATCGAGCAATTCGACTCCATGGTCGATGAAGCCGGCTTCTATTTCCCGCCGCCAAAAGTGCCGTCGATCCGCCGCAACGTCCGCTCGATCCTGACCAAAGCCGGATGGACCGCGCCGGAAATCCGCACGATCCGCGGTATGCTTTCCGCGCTTCAATTCCCCCGTTCGTCGAAACGGTCGAATTCATAAGCGATCGAGGCTTCGACCAGGCGCTCCCACAAATCGCGCGCCACCTCGCCCGGCCAGCCGTTCGCTCCGGCATTCACCACCGCATTGCCGATCACCTGCGCCTTGCGCCATTCGTCGCGCACCGCCCCGCGCTCCGGCTTGATCCGCGCGGCGGCATCCATGAAGCGGAAGCGCGTACCGACCAGTGCGGCCAGTTGGCGGTCAATCTCGTCGACACCCGCGCGGACCTCGGCCATCGTTTGACAGTCTTGGGGAAGGATCATGGCGCGCCTTTAACGGCCCGCGCCTTGACTTCAACTGCTTCCCCGTTATGTGCGCGCGCTTCGTGATTGGCCCCGCACGTCCGGTGAAGCGGCGGCCCTGTCCTCTCTTGATATGAGAGATCGCAGGCGGCTCCGGGCACTTTGTATGAAACGCAGTTGAAGGAATAGACATGTCTAAGCGCCATAGCGCCAAGCACAAGCTCGATCGCCGCATGGGCGAAAACATCTGGGGCCGCCCGAAGTCCCCGGTGAACAAGCGCGAATATGGCCCGGGCCAGCACGGCCAGCGCCGCAAGGGCAAGACCTCGGATTTCGGTCTGCAGCTCAAGGCCAAGCAAAAGCTCAAGGGCTATTACGGCGAGGTCACCGAGAAGCAGTTCAAGGCGCAATACACCGAAGCCGCGCGCATGAAGGGCGACACCAGCCAGAATCTGATCGGTCTGCTTGAGCGCCGCCTTGACGCGATCGTCTATCGTGCCAAGTTCGCGCCGACGATCTTTGCCGCGCGCCAGCTGGTGTCGCACGGCCACATTCGCGTCAATGGCGTCAAGTGCAACGTCGCGTCACGCCGCTGCGCGGTCAATGACGAGATCTCGCTGGGCAACAAGGCGCAGGAAATGGCGCTGGTGCTCGAAGCGCAGGGCCTGCCCGAACGCGAAATCCCCGATTACGTCGTTACCGACGGCAATGCCAAGGTCACGCTCAGCCGCGTGCCGACCCTCGATGAAGTGCCCTATCCGGTGAAGATGGAGCCAAATCTGGTCGTCGAGTTCTACTCGCGCTGATCCGCATTTCCAGTACGACGACAGCGGCGGGGCAGCGATGCCCCGCCGTTTTTCTTTGGCCGATCATCGTGACGTCCCCACCGTTAGCTTCGATCAGACTTTGGCTGAAGTCGCAATGTTCGGTGCGAAAAGGCTGTCCTACAAAGGGCGTTTTGCCTATCGTCCACCCGATGAAACTGACCGATCTGCGTCGTCTCAGGCAGGCCATATTGGCATATGTGAATCGTGTGAATCACCAGCCGTCGCGGGCACCTCGAGCATGCTTGGATCGGCATGACCTGACGGCGTGCCTGTGAGCCATTTTCCCGCCGAATGGACGCCGCACGACCGCGTTTGGATTGGTTTTCCCAGCGCACCTGACCTGTGGCTCGAAGAACTGGACGGCGCGCGCCAGGAAGTCGCCGCGTTCGCGCGCGCCATCCATGCCGATGGCCAAGGCGAGCGCGTCGAATTGGTCTGCGCCGACGAGCAATCGGCTGGGATCGCCAGGAAACTCGCGCCCGAGGTGGGCACGATTGTCGTTCCCTTTTTCGACATCTGGCTGCGCGATACCGGACCGCTGGTACTGAGCGATGGCACCGCGCTCGATTATCGCGGCAATGGCTGGGGCGGCAAATATCCCTCACCGCTCGACGATGCGGTCGGCGGAAAGCTCGCCGCACATGCAGGCTTGCGCCGCACGGTTAAGGACATGATTCTCGAGGGCGGCGCGATCGACCTGGACGGCGCTGGACTGCTCGTCACCACCGAACAATGCCTGCTCAACCCCAACCGCAATCCCGGGATGAGCCGCGACGATATCGAAGCCGAGCTCAAGACCAGCCTCGGCGCGGCGCAACTTCTCTGGCTTGGCGACGGGCTGACCGGCGATCACACTGACGGGCATGTCGATAATCTCGCGCGCTTCGTCGCACCGGGTGTGCTTGCCTTGCCCGAACCCGATGGTGCCGATGATCCCAATGCGGACATCTACGCCGATGCCTGGGCGCGTGCGCAGGATTGGCCGGTCGAACTCATTGCCCTTCCTTCGCCCGGCCGCGTGGAAAGCGATGGCGAGCCGATCGCCGCGAGCTATATGAACTTCTATATCGGCAATGCCGCCGTCGTCGTGCCGGTCCATGGCCGGCCGAATGACGATGCGGCGGTCAAGGCCATCGCGGCCCTGTTTCCCGACCGCCTTGTGACCGGGCTGCCTACTGCCCACATCCTGACCGGGGGCGGCAGCTTCCATTGCATCAGCCAACCGCTGTACCAACCCTAATCTCGTCATTCCCGCGAAGGCGGGAATCCATGTCTCAATCTGCCCCGACGTGATTAGATCGACAGATGGATCCCCGCCTTCGCGGGAATGAGGAAAGAAGAGAAACGGATCGATCATGCCGAAAATTCACGTCGCCGCGATCCAGTGCCCGCTCGGCGGCGATATCGCCGCCAACAACGCGGTTATCGAGCGCCATGTCCGCGACGCCGCGGCGCAGGGGGCCAAGCTGATCCTGCCGCCCGAACTGTTCGAAGGGCCGTATTTCTGCAAGGTCCAGGAATTGAATCCCTTTGCCACCGCCGCGCCGCTCGCCGAACATGCCAGCGTCGGGGCGATGCAGCGGCTGGCAAAGGCGCTGCAGGTTCACATCCCGACCAGCTTCTTCGAACGCGACGGCCAGCATTATTACAACAGTCTCGCGATGGTCGACGACGCGGGTGAGATCATGGGCGTCTACCGCAAGAGCCACATCCCCGACGGCCCCGGCTATAGCGAGAAATTCTATTTCCGCCCGGGCAACACCGGCTTCAAGGTATGGGACACCAAGCTCGGCAAGATCGGCATCGGCATCTGCTGGGACCAATGGTACCCGGAAACCGCGCGCGCGCTGATGCTGATGGGCGCGGACATCCTGCTCTTTCCTACCGCGATCGGCGACGAGCCCGAGGCGGAGGAACTCGACACGTCACGCTTGTGGCGTCGCGCGATGATCGGCCACGCGGTCAGCAACGTCGTCCCCGTCGTCGCGGCCAACCGGATCGGGACCGAATGCGGCCAGACCTTTTACGGCCATAGCTTCATCAGCGACGAACGCGGCGACTATCTGGCGGAGTTCGGCGCGGATGAGGAAGGCGTCCTCGCCGCCGAGCTCGACTTGGACCAGGCTGCCAGGAACCGCGCCGCGTTCGGCTTTTTCAGGGATCGGCGGCCGGATTTATACGGCCGGTTGGTCGAGGATATCTAGCGACCGGCGGCTTATGGCACCCACATTCCATTGCATGGACTGGTTCATCATCGCGCTGGGCGCCAACCGCCCCGGCCCCTGGGGCGGCCCGGGCCCGACCGTGCGCCGGGCGCTAGGTCTGCTCGATCCGGTCGCCGTCTCGCGCCCGATCGCCACGCTGCCGCTCGGCCCGTCGGAGCGCCGTTTCGTCAATGCGGTGGCGGTGGTCGAAAGCGATCTGACGCCGCCGCAAATGCTGGCGCAACTCAAATCGCTTGAGCGCGCGGCCGGTCGCCGTCCGGGTCAGCGCTGGGCCGCGCGTCCGCTCGATCTCGACATCGTCGCGTGGAGCGGCGGCATCCATGTGTCGCCGGGACTCAGTGTCCCGCACCCGCGTTTCCGCGAACGTCGCTTCGTCCTCGCGCCGCTTGTGCAGATTGCTCCCGACTGGCGCGATCCCCTGACGCACCGAACCGCCCGTCAATTGCTCGCCCGGCTTGACCGCAAGCGCCCTCATCCATAGTCGGCGCCAGTCCCTTTGGGGCCCTTAGCTCAGTCGGTAGAGCAACTGACTTTTAATCAGTAGGTCGCTGGTTCGAATCCAGCAGGGCTCACCATGGTCATGGTTTGAGCACCCAGCGCAGCGCATAGGCGGCTACGCCCAACGCGGCGACGCTCGCCGTCCAGATCAGGATCAGCCAGCCGACCTGCCTAATGGTCGTGCGCATGATAGCCGCTGTCGCCGACCTTGCCGCGGAACACCCAATAGGCCCAGAAGGTGTAGCCGAGGATCGCGGGGACCAGCACCACAGTCCCCGCGAGCATGAACAGCTGGCTCGTCTCGGGCGCCGCGGCCTGCCAGATACTGACGCGGCCGGGCACGACATCGGGCCAGATCGAAATGCCAAGCCCGGCCATGGTCAGCGCGAAGATCGCCAGCGTCCAGACGAATGGCGCGGCATCGGCGCTTTTTCGTGCGGATCGCCACAGCATCAGCGCGCTGATCCCGAACAGCACCGGCATCGGCCCCGTCACCAGCAGCCCCGGCCAGCGGAACCAGCGCTCGTAATATTTGCCCTCCAGGAAGGGCGTCGCCGCGCTGACCAGCGCGATCATGGCGAGCGTCGCGGGGGTCAACAACCGCACGAACTTGCGGCCGTCCTCGTGCAGCGGGCCCTCAGTGCGCCATACCAGCCAGCTCGCGCCAAGCAGGGCATAGGCGACGAGCAGGCTCGCGCCGCAGAGCAAACTGAACGGGCTGAGCCAGTCCCACCAACCGCCCGAGTAGGCACGGCCCGAGACCTGAATGCCCTGCAGCAGCGCGCCGAGCGTGACGCCCTGCATGAACGTGGCGATCACCGAACCCATGCAAAAGCCCGCATCCCACCACCGCCGGTGCCGCTTGTCCCGCCAGCGAAACTCGAACGCCACCCCGCGGAACACCAGTCCAAGCAGCATCGCGATAACCGGCGCGTAAAGCGCGGGCAGGACGATGGCATAAGCCAGCGGGAACGCCGCCATCAGCCCGCCGCCGCCAAGCACCAGCCAGGTCTCGTTGCCGTCCCACACCGGCGCGACGGCGTTCATCGCGGTATCCCGTTCCGACCCGATGCGAAAGAAGGGAAACAGGATGCCGATGCCGAGGTCGAATCCGTCCATCACCACGTACATCGCCACCGCGAAGGCGATGATGCCCGCCCAGAGGATGGTCAGGTCCATCAGCTTTCCGCCGGGGCCGGGGTGACGCCCGCCGCGCGGGTTGGCTCCCGGGGCTGCTGCGTTTCGCCCTCATGGGGCGGCTTGCTCATCAGGCGGAGGATGTACCAGGTGCCCATCGCGAAGACCCCGAAATAGACGATGACGAAGGCGGTCAACGAGCCCGCCACAGCGGGCGCGGCGATCGGCGAGCGGGCGTCAGCGGTGCGCAGCAGCCCGGTGATCACCCAGGGCTGGCGGCCGACCTCGGTCGTCACCCAGCCCGCGATCACCGCGACGAAACCCGCCGGTCCCATCGCGACGCCGGCGCGGTGCAGCCACGGCCATTCGTAGAGCTTGCCACGCCAGCGTGCCCACAGGCTCCACAGCCCGAGCGCGAACATCGCCAGGCCAAGCCCGACCATGATGCGAAAGCTCCAGAAGACGATCGCGACGGGCGGCTGGTTCTCACGCGGGAAAGCGCGCAGTCCGGGAAGCGGGGCGTTGAGATCGTGCTTGAGGATCAACGAGGAGAGCTTGGGTAAGGTCACGGCGTAATCGAGCCGCTGCGCGTCCTGATTGGGCCAGCCGAACAGCGCCAGCGGCGCGCCGTTGGGCGAATTCTCGAAATGCCCCTCCATCGCCAGCACTTTCACCGGCTGATGCTCAAGCGTGTTGAGCCCGTGCAGATCGCCGAGGAAAATCTGCACCGGCGCGACGATCGCCGCCATCCACATCGCCATGTTGAACGAGGTTTTCGCCGCTTCGGTCCGGTGCCCCTTGAGCAGGTGCCACGCCCCCACCCCGCCGACCGCCAGCGCGGTGGTAAGGTATGCCGCGGTCACCGTATGCATCAGGCGGAAGGGGAAGCTGGGGTTGAAGATCACCGGCAGCCAGCCATGCTTGACCACGAACTGGCCGTTTGCCGCGACCGCCCAGCCCTGCGGCGTCTGCATCCAGCTGTTGACGGACAAGATCCAGAAGGCGGACATGAAGGTGCCCGCGGCGACCATCACCGTGGCGCCGAAATGCAGCCGGTCGCCGACCTTGTCGCGGCCGAACAGCATGACGCCGAGGAAGCCGGCTTCGAGGAAGAAGGCGGTGAGCACTTCATAGGCCATTAGCGGCCCGACGATCGGCCCGGCCCGGTCCGAGAACACCGACCAGTTGGTGCCGAACTGGTAGGACATGACGATGCCCGAGACGACGCCCATGGCGAAGGCCACCGCGAAGATCTTGAGCCAGTAATTGTAGAGATCGATGAACCGCTGCTTTCCGGTCCACAGCCACAGGCCTTCGAGGACGGCGAGATAGCTCGCCAGGCCGATCGAGAAGGCGGGAAAAATAAAGTGGAAGGAGACGGTGAACGCGAATTGGGCGCGAGCCAGGATCAGCGCGGTTTCTTGCGGCGACACGTCCCGGCTTAGGCGTTCCCGGCGAACAAGTATATGCATAGCGCGTTGCCGAGAGGTGTATCACTTGCATAATACACCTGCCCCGCCCTATGTTGCGCGGTGAAGGAGTTTGCCCGATGGCCACGCAGCTTGCCGAACCGACCGATCTGAAGCTGACCCCGCCCGAGCCGGTGGTTGCCGTCGCGCCCGACAAGGCGGCGGGGCTGGTGCCGCTGGAGGACGGGCAGAAGACCAAGCTGGAGGCCCAGGCCGAGGCGTTCGTCGAGGAGCTCGCCGCGCAGGACGTCAATTCGCCCGAATTCGGCAAGCGCGTCGACCAGATCTCGGATATGGGCCGCAAGGAGATCGCCGAGGCCGCGGGGCAATCCAACCGCTTCCTCGACCGCCCGGTGCGCGCGATGGACAAGGAGAGCGGCGTCGGCAACGACCTGGCCCAGCTGCGCCGGACGATCGAGGACCTCGACCCGGGCCGCCAGGGCGCGCTGACCGCGCCCAAAAAGCTGTTCGGGATCATCCCGTTCGGCAACAAGCTGCGCAATTATTTCGACAGCTACAAATCGGCGCAAAGCCATATCTCGACGATCCTCAACCGTCTTTCGAGCGGCAAGGACGAGCTGCTCAAGGACAATATCGCGATCGCGGCCGAACGGCAGACGCTGTGGGCGGCGATGGGCCGGCTGGAGCAGATGATCCATGTGTCGAAGGCGCTGGACGCGAAGCTCGAGACCAAGGCGTTCGAGCTGGAGAGCAGCGACCCGGCCAAGGCCAAGGCGATCCGCGAAACCGCGTTATTCTATGTCCGCCAGCGCACCACCGACCTGCTGACGCAGATGGCGGTGACGGTGCAGGGCTATCTCGCGCTCGACCTGGTCAAGAAGAACAATGTCGAGCTGGTCAAGGGTGTCGACCGCGCCTCGACGACCACCGTCTCGGCGCTGCGCACCGCGGTGACGGTGGCGCAGGCGATGGCCAATCAGAAGCTGGTGCTCGAACAGATCACCCAGCTCAACACCACCACCGCCAACATCATCGATTCGACCGGCGCGCTGCTCAAGCAGAACACCGCGACGATCCACGAACAGGCCAGTTCGGCGACGATCCCGCTGGAGACGCTCAAGCGCGCGTTCCAGAACATCTACGACACGATGGACGCGATCGACATGTACAAGTTGAAGGCGCTCGACAGCATGAAGACCACGGTCAACGCGCTGGAAGGCGAGGTGGAGAAGTCGAAGGGCTATATCGCGCGGGCGGAAGGGGCCAACCAGGCGGCGCTGACGCATCAGCCCAATCCGTTCGAGACGGTTTAGGAGGCGCACTTGTTGCGAACCCCCTCCACCACCGGCTTTGCCGGCGGTCCCCCTCCCCGTACCGGGGAGGATGAGATTCCTCTCTGTGACGGGGAGGCGGCGGCGCGGAGCGGCGGCGGAGGGGGCTCTCGCAGATCGGGCGGTTCGTCTGCGGCGGGCCCCCTCCACCAC
>CAXTPT010000036.1:0-12485 GCA_964246315.1 uncultured Sphingomonadaceae bacterium
CCCCCGGTACGCCCGGCGGCCTGCCCGACGACCGCCGCCCGCTCGCCGAGGGCAACCGCGACATGATGGGTCCGCAGGGCGCGGCTTCCGCGCTCGAAACCTATGCGGTCAACGTCGAGGGCAAGCACTGGTCGCGCGCGCATCAGCAATGGGGTAGCGATGCCCTGGCGATCGCGTTCGAGAGGCGTTGGCGCGACGCGTCGGAAGTCCATGCGATGATTGGCACGCCGGGCGATGCCGAAGGCGGCGCCGGCTCGATCTATTGCGAAGTGCCGGTGCAGTTCTACGGCGTGCGGCTCGACGGCTCGCGCTTCAATTCGATCGGAAAGGCAGTGATGCGCCGGGTGAACGGGGTCGATGGCGCCACGCCGCGGCAGCTCGGCTGGCACATCGACAGCATCACGTTGAAGGACACGCACTAGCGGCCTAGACGGGTTCGATGTCCACTTACGCCGATCGCCTTGCCGCGCTGCGCGCGCAACTCGCTGCCGACCGCCTCGACGGGTTCGTCGTCCCGCTGACCGACGAGCATATGTCCGAATATGTCGGCGATTATGCCAAGCGGCTCGAATGGCTGACGGGGTTCAAAGGTTCGGCCGGCGCCGCGGTGGTGCTGCCGCAGGAAGCGGCGATCTTTGTCGATGGCCGCTACACGCTGCAGGTGCGCCAGCAGGTCTCGGCGGACGAATGGTCGTATCAGGGCGTACCCCAGACGAGCATTTCGGCCTGGCTCAAGGATCACGCCCCCGCCGGCGCGCGGATCGGTTACGACCCGTGGCTGCACACGCGCGATTGGGTCAAGGCAGCGTCGGACGCGCTGGCCGCCAAGGGCGCCGAGCTGATCGCGGTCAAGCGTAATCCGCTCGACCTTGTCTGGTCGGATCGCCCCGGCATGTCCGAAGCCAAATTGGCGGTGCAGGACGAAGCGCTGGCGGGCAAATCGGCCGCCGCCAAGCGTGCCGAGATCGCCGACTGGCTCGAGGCCGAACAACTCGACGCGACGGTGATGACCGCGCTCGATTCGATCGCCTGGACGTTCAACCTGCGCGGGGCGGACGTGACCCATACGCCGGTCGGGCTGGCCTTCGCGATCGTCCATGCCGATGCCACCGCCGACCTGTTCGTCGCGCCCGACAAGGTGCCCGCCGATGTCGCGCAGGCGCTGGGCAATGGCGTGCGGCTGCATCCGCGCGAAGCCTTCGCCCCCGCGCTCGAAGCGCTCAAGAACAAGCGCGTTGCGGCCGACCCCGAGCGCGCCGTCGCCGCGGTGTTCACCGGTCTCGAGGCCGGCGGCGCGCAGATCGTCCCGATCCGCGATCCCGCCGTGCTCGCCAAGGCGATCAAGAACCGCGCCGAACAGGCCGGCCAGCGCGCCGCTCAGGCCCGTGATGGGGCCGCCCTGAGCCGCTACCTCCACTGGCTCTCGGTCGAAGCGCCCAAGGGCGGATTGACCGAGATTTCGGCGTCCGACCAATTGCGCCGTTTTCGCGAGGCGACCGGCAAGCTCCGCGACCTGTCGTTCGACACGATCTCAGGCGCCGGACCCAATGGCGCGATCATGCACTATAAGGCGTCGGCCGAAACCGACCGCCCGATCGAGCCGAGTTCGGTCTATCTGTGCGACTCTGGCGGTCAATATGAGGACGGCACCACCGACGTCACGCGCACGATCTGGGTCGGCCCCGGCGCGCCGCCCGCCGAGGTCAAGGACCGCAACACGCGGGTGCTGAAGGGCCATATCGCCATCGCCACCGCGGTATTTCCGGACGGGACGCGCGGCGGGCAGCTCGACGCCTTTGCCCGCGCGGCATTGTGGCAGGCGGGCTGCGATTACGCGCATGGCACGGGACACGGCGTCGGCGCGTTCCTCGCGGTGCATGAGGGGCCGCAACGCATCGCTAAGCCCGGCGGCGGGCAGATGGGCACCGATGAGCCGCTGCGCGCCGGCATGTTCCTGTCCAACGAGCCCGGCTATTACAAGCCCGGCGCCTACGGCATCCGCATCGAGAACCTCGTGCTGGTCGAGCCGCGCGCGATCGACGGCGCGGAGGGCGACTATCTCGGTTTCGAAACGCTGACCTTCGCGCCGATCGACAAGGCGCTGATCGACCCAGCCCTGCTCAGCCCGCAGGAGACCGCATGGCTCGACGCCTATCACGCCCGCGTCCGCGAGATCGTCGGCCCGCAGCTTGAGGGCGATGCCAAAGCCTGGCTTGAGGAGGCGTGCGCGCCGCTCGCGGCTTGACCAAGGCTGCCCCCGATCAAAGCCTCGCCGATCACGGCCCGGCCGCAATCGCCTCGCGCGGCCTGACCTATCCATTCGGCGAAACCGTGCCCGATTACGGTGCGGTGGTGGAGATCGCGCCGGGCGTCGGCTGGACGCGACAATTGGTGCCCGGCTCGCTCAAGCACATCAATTGCTGGCTGCTCGATGATGATCATGGCGTCGCCGTCGTCGATACCGGTCTCAACCTGCCGCACACGGGGGAGAATTGGGAAAAGGCGCTTGCGGGCCGCCCGGTGACGCGCGTCATCTGCACGCATTTCCATCCCGATCATGTCGGCGCCGCCGGGACGCTGTGCGCCGCGCACGCTGCGCCGCTGTGGATGACGCGCGGCGAATGGCTGACCGCGCGCTTCCTGGTCGCCGACGCGCGGGACGAGCAGCCGCCCGAAGTCACCGCGATGCGGCGCGGGGCGGGGTGGACCGACGAGCAGATGGCCGATGCCGCCAGGCGCGGCTGGGGCAGCTTTCGCACCATCGTCTCCGCCATGCCCGCGGGCTTCACGCGGCTGCAGGACGGCGATCGCCTCAGGATCGGCGCGGGTGAATGGCGCATCGTCACGGGTTCGGGCCATTCGCCCGAACATGCCTGCCTGATCGACGACGCGCGGCGGCTGATGATCGCGGGCGACCAGGTGCTGCCGCGGATCACCTCCAACGTCTCGCTGGGCGTGATGGAGCCGGAGGGCGATCCGCTCGGCGAATGGCTCGCGTCAATCGCCAAGCTGCACGCGCTGGCGGATGATCTGCTGGTGCTGCCCGCCCATGGCGAGCCGTTCACCGGTCTGCACGCACGGCTCGAACGGCTCGCCAAGGGGCACCGCGACGGGCTCGACCGGTTGCAGGCGCATCTCAAGGGCGAGCCCAAGCGCGCGGTCGATTGCTTCAGCCCGCTGTTCAAGCGGCCGATCGACGGCGGCGTGCTCGGCCTTGCGACGGGCGAGACGCTGGCGCATTTGCGGCACCTCGAGCGGCGCGGACGAGCGGTCCGCGAGGACCGCGATGGCGTGTGGTGGTGGCGCGCGGCGTGAGCCAGCTGCAGCCGCTCGATCTCGACACGCTGCTCAAGGCCTATGCCATTGGCTGGTTCCCGATGGCCGACAGCCGCGACGCGGCGGGGGTGCATTGGGTCCAGCCCAAGGAACGCGCGGTCCTGCCGCTCGACGGGTTTCACCTGTCCAAGTCGCTGCGCAAGACGCTGCTGAGCGAGCGGTACATGACGACGGCGGACCGGGCGTTCGATGCGGTGCTCGACCTGTGCGCGGAGCGGGCGGACGACCGGCCGGATACCTGGATCAATCCGGGGATCGCCGATGCGATGCGGCGGTTGCACCGCCTGGGCCTCGCGCATTCGATCGAGACCTGGGAGGGCGAGCGGCTGGTCGGCGGGCTGTATGGGCTGGCACTGGGGCGGGCGTTCTTCGGCGAGTCGATGGTCAGCCGGGCAGCCGATGCCTCTAAGGTCGCCCTGGCCCACCTCGTCGCCCGGATGCGGGTGGGCGGGTTCGCGCTGCTCGACTGCCAGTTCATGACGCCGCACCTCGCCAGCCTGGGCGCCGTCGAGGTCAGTGCCGGGGATTATACGGCATTGCTCGATTCGGCGCTGTCGGGGACCGGAGGCGCCGGCGATGCTTCGACTTCATTGCCGCCGCCCGACTTCCTGGCCTTCGACGTGCCGCCGCCCGAGCCGCCCGGCGCGGCCAGCGTGTCGGGCCCGACATCGGGATGGCGCATCTCGCAGGCCTTGGTCCAGACGTCCCATACGGGATGTTCGACGGTGTTGAGCGAGGGGGATTCCTTGAACAGCCAGCCCGAAAAATAACGGCGCCAGCGGTCGGGATTGTCATGGACGATGACCTGGACGAAGGCGCCGGTCAGCTGATCGGTCTCGTACGGCTCGGTCTGGTCGCAGGCGCGGACCTTGACCACCAGATCGCCGATGCGGACGCCCTGGCCGGGGCGGAGGCGCACGTCGCGCGTCAGGCCGTTGCGCTTGTTGAGCACGCCGAGCACGGCGACGCGTTCGGCCATCGGGGTCGCGCCGGTGAGGCCGCTCGCCTTGGCGCCGACCGCGCGCTCCAGCGCCGGGCTGCCGCTCAGATCGTCGGCGGCGACGGGCGCGGCCCCGCTGGTCGGCGCGTCCCCCTGAATAGCGACCGCCGCCGCTCCGCCGAGTACGGCGAGGCCGGTGAGCACTGCGTAGAGGCGAGATCTGTTCATGCGGCACGGAGGGGGAAGGACCGGGCTTCGACAGGCTCAGCCCAAACGGGTTGGGACCGGGCCTCTCCACCACAACCGATTGGGCTGAGCTGGTCGAAGCCCTGTCCCTCTTCGCGCCGCAAAGTCACTCCGGACTCCACGCCTCGTAATCGCCGGTCGCGGCGGCGCGCTGGCCGCCCGCTTCGATCGCACCGGCGGGACGATAGGCCCGGCGCGTGCCGGTGAGGTTGGGCAGCGGCGGCTTTTCCCAGGCGCGCTCGGGGGGCAGCGACCTGTCCGGCACATCGTCGATCTGGTGGCGCAGCCACGCGGTCCATTCGGGCGAGATGCGGCTGGCATCGTTCGACCCGGCATAGATCGCCATGCGCCGGCGCACCCCGCCCGGGCCGATCTTGCCGAGATGATAAGCGGTGCCGAGGTCGTCGCTGCCGACCTTGTCGGTGCCCAGGCGGCCCATGAAGGTGCCGAAGGTCGACCCTTCCCACCAGGTGAAGATGTTCTTGAACACGCCCATGCCCGCGGCCCTATCGGGCGAGGGCGGGGGACGCAACGCGGTCCCCCTCCCTGAGTCCCAGCTGCGCCGCGCGCCCGCCGGCGATTTCGAGCACCGCGGCGACGGGTTCGTAGCTTTGCACCGGCGTCAGATCGAGCGCGCGGGCGTTGGCGATGCGGTGGATCGTTCCGTCCGGGCGGATGAAGACGATGTCCAACGGGATCAGCGTGTTCTTCATCCAGAAGCTGGCGAAACGCGGCGGACGCATCGGGAAGATCATCGCTTCGGCCGGACCGAGCTTGCGGCGGAACATCAGCCCCCTTTCCTGCTGCTGCGGCGTCCGGGCGACTTCGGTGCGAAAGCGCGCGACGCGGCCGTTCGAGGTGATGGTGAGAGGAACGGCGGCGAGATGTTGCGATTGATCCTTCGCGCAGACCGGGGCGGCAGGGACGAGGAACAGGAGCGCGAGGGGGACGAGAAAGCGGGGCATAGCGGATCGGTTAGCGTGTCCAGGATGAACGCGGAAGTATCGAAAGTATCGGCTACGTTGCGTCGATTTGCGGGTTTTCGGGCGCTGCCGCCCTGCGTGGCACGAGGGCTTGCGGGCCGCAATGGAATCGTTCGTAAGCTTCGTTTTCGAGCGTGAGCAGCGCGACCGCCAGATCGGGCATGACGCCGTCCGGCCCATCCTCCCACTCGACGCGATCGCGCCAGCGGCCGAAGCCGCCCGGATCGAGGTGGCGCAGCAGGAATTGGGTGAGGCGTTCGTCGTAATAAACGCGCTCGCCGATCAATTCGCCCTTGTAGAAGACCGGACGGCGAACGCCATGGAGCGCGCGGGAAAAGGCGGCTTCGGACAAGCGCGTGGTGGCATGGGCAAGCGCGACTTTCCAGGCGTGACGAAACGCCATGGCGTCCGGCCGGTTCTTGAGACGGCGGGCAGAGGCTTCGGACAGGCCGACGCGCTTGCACGCATCGCGGACGCAGCCGCATTCGGCGAGCGCCTCGATAAATTCGATCTGCCGTTCGGGCAGCCAGCCATCGGCGCGTTCGCGCATGACGACGGGATCGAAATCGAGATCGGGTTTGGGTTCAGCCTTGCGGCGGCGGGCGGGGCGCGGACGCGCGAATCGGTTTGTGCTCATGTGGCACAGTATGAACGAAAGGGGAACGTGTAGGACAGAGGTTTTTTCGTTATCAACACATGATCGCATTTCGCGGTCTCCGCAGCGGCTGCTTTACATCATCATGCTCATGTGGACGGCCGGTCGTTGCACATCACGGCCGGAATTATCTGTTCGGCGGTCTTGCCGATCTTGGCGCAGGCCGTCGTCACCCACCGTGAGAACGGGGGTCCTTCTGCTGTCCCGATCATTTGCGGACGGGTAAGCAGCTGGATTCCCGCCTCCGCGGGAATGACGAGGTTTGGCAGTCGGGGTTACTGCCCCGGCGGGCAGAACGTCGCGAGCTTGTTGCCATCGGGATCGCGGACATAAGCGCCATAGACCTCGCCGACCGGGCCCTGGCGCGGGCCGGGAGGGCCTTCGCAGCTGCCGCCATTGGCCAGCGCTTCGCGGTGGAACGCGTTGACATGCGCGCTGGACGGAGCGCCGAAGCTGACCATGCCGCCGTTCGATGCGACAGCCTCGCCTTCGCGCGGCTTGCCGACGGCGAAGGCGCCCTTTGTGAAATCGCCGTAGAAATGGCGATCGGCGCCCGCGGGCTGCTTGCTCGGCGCGAGGCCCAGCGCGCCCAGCACCTTGTCGTAAAAGCTGCGGCTGCGTTCGGGGTCCTTGGACCCGACCATGACGTGGGTGAACATCGCGACTCCTCTCATGTGCGTGATCAGTTGCGAAATGCTATGATTTTGCGAGGACGCTCGCAACCATCCGTTTGGGCTCAGCCCGAACGGATGGGGTTCATGTGTCAGTCCGCCTCGACCCGCGCCAGCACCGCGTCGACCTGGACCTGCGCGCCCGCCGACGCGTTGAGTTCGGCGACCATGCCGTCGAACGGCGCGGTGAGCGCGTGCTCCATCTTCATCGCTTCGAGGGTGAGGAGTTTCTGGCCCTTGGTCACCGTGTCGCCTGTGGCGACATCGACCGAGGTGACGCGGCCGGGCATGGGGGCGAGGATCGTGCCCGAGGCGGGGCCGCCCGCGCCCGTGCCGCCCGGGCGGTCGAGCGTGTAGCGGCGCGCGAAACCGTCGACGAACGCCAGGACGTGGTCGGCGGGGTCGGCGGTCTCGATTTCGGCGAAGTCCACCACATGCACCGTGCCCGCATCGTCCGCCAGCCGCGCGGTGGCGCGCGGTTCGGCATTGAGGCGAAAGCCGAGCGCCGCGCCCCACGGGCCCTCGCCCGCCTGGCCGCACAAGGCCGCGGCCGCCTCGGCCAATTCGTCCGCCTCGGGTGCGGGCGGGGTGACGAGCGCGTCGCCCGCGCGCGCAATCAGGCCGGTATCGAGATCGCCGCTCACGAACGCGGGCAGGCCGAGCAGGTGGCCGAGGAAGCCGGCATTGGTCCTGACCGGCCACACCTCGACCTCGCCCAACGCGCCGGCCAGCCGGTCGATCGCCGCGGCGCGCGTTGGGCCGTGCGCGATGATCTTGGCGATCATCGGATCGTAGAAGGGCGAGACCTCGGCCCCTTCCTCGACGCCGGTGTCGACGCGGATGCGGGACAGCCCACCCCCGCTCGCTGCGCGAGTCGCCCCTCCCGGGGGGAGGGGAATAGCGGGCGTGAGTTGCGGCAGTCGCAGATGCTCGAGCGGTCCGACGCTAGGCAGAAACCCCCTGGCCGGGTCTTCGGCATAGAGCCGCGCTTCCATCGCCCAGCCATGTATCGCCAGCTCGTCCTGCCGCTTAGGCAGCGGTTCTCCGCTCGCGACGCGGAGCTGCCATTCGACCAGATCGACGCCGGTGATCGCCTCGGTCACCGGGTGTTCGACCTGCAGCCGCGTGTTCATTTCCATGAACCAGATGCGGTCGGCGCGCAGGCCCTGGCTGGCGTCGGCGATGAATTCGATCGTGCCCGCGCCGACATAATCGACCGCCTTCGCGGCGCGGACGGCGGCGGCGCAAAGGTCCGCGCGGGTGCCCTCATCCATGCCCGGCGCAGGCGCCTCCTCGATGACCTTCTGGTGGCGGCGCTGCAGGCTGCAATCGCGTTCGAACAGATGGACGATGTTGCCGTGCGTGTCGCCGAACACCTGCACCTCGATGTGGCGCGGCGAGAGGACATATTTTTCGAGCAGCACGCGGTCGTCGCCGAAGGACGAGGCGGCCTCGCGGCGGCAGGAGTCGAGCGCGTCGAGGAAGGCGGCGGAGTCGTCGACGCGGCGCATGCCCTTGCCGCCGCCGCCGGCGACCGCCTTGATGAGGACGGGGTAGCCGATCGTGTCGGCCTCGGCCTGCAGCCGTTCGGGCGATTGGTCCGCGCCGAGATAGCCGGGGGTGACGGGCACGCCCGCGGCGATCATTCGTTCCTTGGCGGCGTCCTTCAGCCCCATCGCGGTGATGCTGTCGGGATTGGGGCCGACCCACATCAAGCCCGCGTCGATCACCGCCTGGGCGAAGGCGGCGTTTTCGGAGAGAAAGCCGTAGCCGGGGTGGATCGCCTCAGCGCCGGTTTGCTTGGCGGCGGCGATGATCTTCTCGCCGACGAGGTAGGATTCGCGGGCGGGGGAGGGGCCGATGTGGACGGCTTCGTCGGCCTGGCGGACGTGCAGTGCCCTGGCGTCGGCATCCGAATAGACCGCGACCGTGCGGATGCCCATCGCCCGCGCGGTGCGGACGATGCGGCAGGCGATCTCGCCGCGGTTGGCGATGAGGAGGGAGGTGATCATGGTCACATCCGGAACACGCCGAAGCGCGCTCCCTCGTCCAGCGGGGCGTTGAGCGTGGCGGCGAAAGCGAGGCCGAGGACGTCGCGGGTCTGCGCGGGGTCGATGATGCCGTCGTCCCACAGGCGCGCGGTGGCATAATAGGGATTGCCTTCGTCTTCGTATTTCTGGCGGATGGGGTTTTTGAAGTTTTCCGCCTCTTCCGCGCTCCATTTGTCGGCGTCGCGGTGGACGGTGGCGAGGACGCTCGCGGCCTGTTCGCCGCCCATCACGCTGATGCGCGCATTGGGCCAGGTGAAGAGGAAGCGGGGGCTATAAGCGCGGCCGGCCATGCCGTAATTGCCTGCGCCGAAGCTGCCGCCGATCAGGACGGTGATCTTGGGCACGCTGGCGGTGGCGACGGCGGTGACGAGCTTGGCGCCGTGCTTGGCGATGCCCTCCGCCTCATATTTGCCGCCGACCATGAAGCCCGAGATGTTCTGGAGGAAGAGGAGCGGGACGCGGCGCTGCTGCGCGAGTTCGATGAAGTGCGCGCCCTTCACCGCGCTTTCGCTGAACAGCACGCCGTTATTGGCGAGGATCGCGACGGGGATGCCCCAGATGTGCGCGAAGCCGCAGACGAGGCTGGAGCCGTACAGCGCCTTGAATTCGTGGAATTCGGAGCCGTCGACCAGGCGCGCGATGATCTCGTGGACGTCATAGGGGGCGCGGACATCCTCGGGGATGATGCCGTAAAGTTCCTCGGCATCGTATTTGGGGGGGCGGGGCAATCTCAACCCGTTTGTCCCGAGCGAAGTCGAGGGACGTGTCTCGACTTCGCTCGACACCAACGGATGGAGCGATTGTCCCCACGGCCCGGAGAGATGGCTGACGATGTCGCGGACGATGGTCAGCGCGTGCTCGTCATTCTCCGCCAGGTGATCGACCACCCCCGACTTGCGCGCATGGAGGTCGCCGCCGCCCAGATCCTCGGCGCTGATTTCCTCGCCCGTCGCGGCTTTGACGAGGGGCGGGCCGGCGAGGAAGATCGTGCCTTGACCGCGCACGATCACCGTCTCGTCGGACATGGCGGGGACGTAGGCACCGCCCGCGGTGCAGCTGCCCATCACGCAGGCGATCTGTGGGATGCCCCTGGCCGACATGTTGGCCTGGTTGAAGAAGATGCGGCCGAAATGGTCGCGGTCGGGAAAGACTTCCGACTGGTGCGGCAGGTTGGCGCCGCCGCTGTCGACCAGGTAGATGCACGGCAGGCGGTTCTCGGCGGCGATCTCCTGCGCGCGCAAATGCTTCTTGACGGTCAGGGGGTAGTAAGTGCCGCCCTTCACCGTCGCGTCGTTGCAGACGATCATGCACTGGCGGCCCGAGATGCGGCCGATGCCCGCGATCATTCCCGCGCCGGGTACGCCTTCGCCAGTTTTTGGGTCATCGTACAGGCCGTTGGCCGCGAGCTGGCCGATCTCGAGGAAGGGCGAGCCTGGGTCGAGCAGGCGTCCGACGCGGTCGCGCGGGAGCAACTTGCCGCGCGCGGTGTGGCGTTCGCGGGCCTTGTCGTTGCCGCCGCGCGCGGCGGTGGCGACCTTGGTCCACAGCTCGTCCTTGAGCGCGCGGTTACGGGCAGCGCGCGCACGGAATTCATCGCTGTCGGGGTTGACGCTGGTCGAGAGGACGGGGGCAGACACTTAAAAAACCTCCCCGGCAAGGGGAGGGGGACCGCGACGCGCAGCGTCGTGGTGGAGGGGCTGGCGATCGTCACACGCGGCGACGATACCACGGATCACGCCGTCCAGATCGCGCAGGACATCGATCGCCGGCACTCGCAGAACCTCGAAACCGCGGGAGCGAAGGTAGGCGTCACGATTGATGTCGCGCTCCGGACGTTCGCCATGGTTATGGCCCTGCCCGTCGATCTCGATAGCGAGCCGCCGATCCAGACATGCGAAGTCGAGCGTCAGTTCGCTGAGCGGGTGCTGGCGGCGGAATTTGTGGCCGCCCGGACGTTTGCGGAGTTCGCGCCAGACCAGCACTTCCGGAAGGTTGCCTGAGCGACGCTCGCGGCGCGCGGCAGATCGGGCATCGGCGGTTGCGGAGAGAACCCCTCCACCACCGCTTCGCGGCGGTCCCCCTCCCCGTGCCGGGTAGGTATTGAAATGCGCGCTCATTGCGCCTTGGTCTCAGCAGCGCCGATCAGTTCGCGGCCGATCAACATACGGCGGATTTCATTGGTGCCCGCGCCGATGTCGAGCAGCTTGGCGTCGCGATAGTAACGCTCGACCGGCCAGTCCCTGGTGTAGCCCGCCCCGCCGAGCGCCTGGATCGCCTCATTGGCGACCTTCACCGCGCTTTCGCTGGCCAGCAGGATCGCGCCCGCGGCGTCGAAGCGTGTGGTCCGGCCTGCGTCGCAATTTCTGGCGACTTGATAGACGTAGGCGCGTGCCGAATTGAGCGCGACGTACATGTCGGCGACCTTGGCCTGCATCAGCTGGAAGCTGCCGATCGGCTGGCCGAACTGCTTTCTTTCCCTAACGTAAGGCAGGACCGTGTCGAGGCACGCCTGCATGATGCCGAGCTGGATGCCCGCGAGCACGGTGCGCTCGTAATCGAGGCCCGACATGAGGATGCCGACGCCGCCATTTTCGGGGCCCATGACGTTTGCCGCCGGCACCTCGCAATCGTTGAACACCAGCTCGGCGGTCGGCGAGCCGCGCATGCCCATCTTGTCGAGCTTCTGGCCGATCGAGAAGCCGGGCATATGCTTCTCGATCAGGAAGGTGGTGATGCCGCGCGAGCCTTCGCCCGTCTTGGCATAGACCACGAGCGTATCGGCATAGGCCGCATTGGTGATCCAGAATTTGGTGCCGTTGAGGAGGTAGCCGGTGTCGGTCTTTTCGGCGCGCAGCTTCATCGACACCACGTCGCTGCCCGCGCCCGCTTCGGACATGGCGAGGCTGCCGACATGTTCGCCGGAGATGAGCTTGGGCAGGTATTTCGCCCGCTGGTCCGGGTTGGCCCAGCGGCGGATCTGGTTGACGCAGAGGTTCGAATGCGCGCCGTAGCTCAGCCCCACCGAGGCGGAGGCGCGGGCGATCTCCTCCTGCGCGACGACATGTTCGAGATAGCCGAGGCCGAGACCGCCATCTTCCTCCGCGACGGTGATGCCGTGCAGACCCAATGCGCCCATTGCGGGCCACAGCTCGATCGGGAAGCGGTCGTTCGCGTCGACCTCCGCGGCGATCGGCGCGATGCGGTCGGCGGCGAAGCGCGCGGTCGTTTCGCGGATGGTGTCCGCCATTTCACCGAGCTGGAAGTCGAAGTCGGTCACCTTATTGTCCTCTCCTCGTCATCCCGGCAAAACCGGAATCCACCGGGCGGCTGGGTGCGGACCCCGACGGGGCAACGACCGTGGCGAAGTGGACCCCGGCTTTCGCCGGGGTGACGGCTGTTGTTGGAAGGCCTGTTGCCGCAAGGTTGAGCGAGGCGCAACATCACCCTAAGGCGCTCTGGTGCACCTGACCGAAGACCAGCAATCGATCCGCGACAGCGTCGCGCGGGTCTGCGCCGCCTATGACGACGAGTATTGGCGCAAAACCGACGAGACGGGCGCGTTCCCGCAGGCGTTCGTCGACGACATGGCGGCGGGGGGCTGGC
>CAXTPT010000036.1:12495-26074 GCA_964246315.1 uncultured Sphingomonadaceae bacterium
GGGCATTGCGATGCCCGAAGAGGCGGGCGGCGCGGGGCTGGGGCTGACCGAGGCCGCGCTGATGATGCAGACGGTGGCCGAATCGGGCGCGGGATTTTCGGGCGCGTCGGCGATCCACCTCAACATTTTCGGGCTGATGCCGCTGGTGAAATTCGGTACCGAAGCGCAACGGCGTGAATTGCTGCCGCGCGCGATTTCGGGCGAAGATTCGGCGTGTTTCGGCGTCACCGAGCCCAATTCGGGGCTGGACACCGCTAGCCTCGAAACGCGCGCCGAGAAGTCAGGCAATGGCTATGTGGTCAATGGGCGCAAGATCTGGACGACCAATGCCCAGCGCGCGAACAAGATTCTGCTGATCGCGCGGACCACGCCCAAGGACCAATGCGCCAAGCCGCATCAGGGGCTGAGCCTGTTCTACACCGATCTCGACTGCGACTATGTCGACGCCCAGCCGATCCCGAAAATGGGTCGCAAGGCGGTCGAGTGTAACACCCTCTTCATCGACAATCTGCCGGTGCCCGCGGACGATCTGGTCGGCGAGGAAGGCAAGGGGTTTCAATACCTCCTGCACGGGCTGAATCCCGAGCGGGTGCTGTTCGGCGCGGAGGCGGTCGGGCTGGGCCGCGCGGCGCTGCGCAAGGCGACGCAATATGCCAAGGAACGCGTCGTGTTCGGGCGGCCGATCGGGCAGAACCAGGGCATCCAGCATCCGCTCGCCAAGGCGTATATGGAGCTGGAAGCGGCGAATTTGATGGTGTTCGAGGGCGCGCGGGCGTTCGACGCGGGCGAGGATGCGGGGGCATCGGCCAATGCGGCGAAGTATCTGGGGGCCGAGGCGGGGTTCAAGGCGTGCGAGACCGCGATGTTGACGCATGGCGGCATGGGCTATGCCAAGGAATATGATGTCGAGCGTTATTTGCGCGAGGCGATGATCGCGCGCATCGCGCCGGTCAGCCGCGAGATGATCTTCAACTATGTCGCCGAGCGCGTGCTCGGCCTGCCGAAGAGTTACTGAGATGACAACCACCCCCAAGTCCGTCCGGGCTCAGCTTGTCGAAGCCCTGTCCATTCCCTTTAGTGCTGCGCCGAAGAAGGACAGCCCTTCGACAAGCTCAGGGCGGACGGAGTTTGGGTCGTGAGCTTGGTCCTTTCCGAACGCGACGGCGCGATCCTGACGCTGACGCTCAACGAACCTGAGCGGCGCAACCCGATCTCGGACATTGCCACAGTCGACGCGCTGGTGGCGGCGGTCGAGGCGGCGGACCGCGATATCGACGTGCGCTGCATCATCCTGACCGGCGCGGGCAGTGCGTTTTCGAGTGGGGGCGACCTCAAGAAGATGGTGCCCGGCGCCGGCCTGCGCGATGCGCGGCCGGTGCAGACGCGGCGCAATTACAAGACGGGCATCCAGCGCATCCCGCTGGCGTTCCAGGCGCTCGAAGTGCCGGTGATCTGCGCGGTCAACGGACCCGCGATCGGCGCGGGGCTCGACCTGACGACGATGTGCGATATCCGCGTCGCGAGCGAGAGCGCCAAATTCGCCGAGAGTTTCGTCAAGCTAGGGATCATTCCGGGCGATGGCGGGGCGTGGCTGCTGCCGCGCATCGTCGGTTTCCCGATGGCCTGCGAGCTGGCGCTGACGGGCCGCACGATCGACGCGGCGGAAGCGCTGCGCATCGGGCTGGTGACGCATGTCGTTCCAGGCGATCAGCTGATGGCCAAGGCGCGCGAAATCGCCGGGGAAATCGCCGCCAACCCGCCGCATGCGACGCGCATGGCCAAAAGGCTGCTGCGCGAAGGGCAGACGGCGACTTTGCCCAATTTGCTCGACATGTCGGCGGCGATGCAGGCGCTGGCGCACGCCACGGCGGACAATGACGAGGCGATCCGGGCTTTTCTGGAGCGGCGGGCGCCGGTTTTTACGGGGGAGTAACCCGGTTGCCGACTTCGTCGTGCTGAACCTGTTTCAGCATCCATCCATTATCGCTTGGCCTATTCCGGCGGAGGAGTGGACCCTGAAACGAGTTCAGGGTGACGAGATTATGGTTCGATATAGCGCGATGTAGCGCTCGGCCATCCTCTCGACCGAGAAGCGTTCGGCCACTGCGCGGCGGCAGGCGGCGCGGTCAATATCGTCAGCGCGTTCGACAGCTGACAAAGCGTCGTCGAAACTATCGACGAGGAAGCCGGTGACGCCATGCTCGATCAGCTCGGCCATCGATCCGCGGCGGTTGGCGATCACCGGCGTGCCGCAGGCCATCGCCTCGATCACCGACAGGCCGAACGGTTCGTCAAAGTTGATCAGGTGCAGCAGCACGCGGGCATGGCCCAGCGCGCGAATGCGCGCCTCGCCGCCGACGGGGCCGTGATAGCGGATCGCGGCGGAGAGATGCGGCAGCACCTCGTGCGCGTGATAGTCGCGGTCCTGGATCACGCCGTACAGGTCGAGCTCGCGCCCGCTGGCTTGCGCCGCGGCGATGGCCTCGGCGGCGCCCTTGTCGGGATGGATGCGCCCGAAGAACAGCAGCCCGTCGCTGCCTTGCGCATCGAACGCGAAATCATCGAGCGGGATGCCGTGATGGATCGTCGCGGCGTAGTTGAGCGCGGGGTGGCGGTCGGCGTCGCTGATCGCGACATAATGCACGCGGTCCTGGAACGGCTGGTACATCGGCAAGATGCGCTTCGAGCCGAAGCCGTGAATCGTCGTGACCATCGGCGTATCGACCAAGGGCGCAAAGGCGTGCGCGGGGAAATCGGCTTGGTTGTGGATCAGGTCGAACTGGTCCGCCTGGGCGAAGAGGTGCGACAGGTGGCGGTACTCCCACACCTTGGCGTCGACCGCCGAGTCCTCTTCATAGCCCGCCGGGACGACGCCATCGAGCTTCGCAGCCGTCTGGCTGTCGAGCGTCGCGAACAGCGTCACATCGACGCCGCGCGCCACCAGCGCCTCGGTCAGCAGGCTGGTGACCAGCTCCCACGGGCCATAAGCGCGGGGCGGGGTACGCCAGGCGATCGGCGCGAGCATCGCGATCTTCATGCGAGGATAAGGCCTTCATCGGCGCGGAGCTGGCCGCGCATGGGTCCGCCGCCAAGGGTCGAGAGCAAGATTTCGCCGGCAGGGAGCGCGACGCTGCGCGGCTGATCGCTCAGATTGAGCGCGACGACCAGCCGATCGTCCGCATACACGCGTTCGTAGACCAGCACGTCATCGGCGGCGTGGAGCAGGGTAAAGCCGCCCTCCTTCAGCGCCAGTCTTGCGCGCCGCAGCTGCAGAAGCGCGCGGTAGAGCGCGAGCATCGACCGCGCATCGCGATCCTGCGCGGCGACGTTGCGCGCCGGCCAGTCGGGATTGAGCGGGAGCCAAGGCTCGCTTGTGCTGAAGCCGGCATGGGCCGAGCCGTCCCACGGCATCGGCGTGCGCGAGCGGTCGCGGCCGAGTCCGCGGCCCGGCTGGCGCAGCTCCTGCGGGTCGCGCACGCGGTCGGGCGGGATGTCGACCTGGCCGATGCCGAGTTCGTCACCCTGGAACAGCGTCGGCGTCCCGCGCAGTGTCAGCAGCAGCATCGCCGCGACGCGCGCCTGCGCCTCCCCGATCCGCGCGGCGATGCGCGGTGCGTCGTGGCTGCCGATCACCCAATTGGGCCAGCCATGCGCGGGCAGCGACGCTTCGTAGGCGGTGATCAGCGCGCCGATCTTCGCCGCATCCCAGTCAGTCTCGATCAGCTGGAAATTGAACGGCAGATGCACTTGCGGCCGCTCGGGCGTGCCGAACCAGCGCGCGTGGCGGTCATTGGGCAGGAAGATCTCGCCGATCAGGACGCGCGCGCCATAATCGTCCGCCAGCACGCGCATCTCGGCGGAGATGGCGTGCGCTTCGGGCTGGTCGGTCGAATGCGTCTGGAACACCCGGTCGCGCGCGTTCATGTGCGGTGCCCAATCGGGGTTGACCGGATTGTCGGGAAAGCCCTCGGCCTTCACGATGTGCCACAGCACGTCGATGCGGAAACCGTCGACGCCACGCGCGAACCAGAAGTGGAGCACGTCGAGCATCGCGGCTTTCAATTCGGGATTGCGCCAGTTGAGGTCGGGCTGTTCCTTGAGAAAGGCGTGCAGATAATATTGCCCGGTCGCCTCGTCCCATTCCCAGGACGATCCGGCGAAGTCGCTTTCCCAATTGTTGGGCGGCCCGCCATCGGCGGCGGGGTCGGCCCAGATGTACCAGTCGCGTTTGGGATGGCCGCGCGACGAGCGGCTTTCAACGAACCAGGGATGCCGGTCCGACGAATGGTTGGGCACGAAGTCGAGGATCAGCTTGAGCCCGCGCGCATGCGCCGCGTCGAGCAGCCGGTCGAACGCCGCGAGATCGCCGAACATCGGCTCGATGCCGGTGTAATCGGCGACATCATAGCCGAAATCGGCCATCGGCGAGGGATAGATCGGGGACAGCCAGACCGCATCGGCGCCAAGGCCGGCAACATGGTCCAGGCGGCTCTCGATCCCCGCCAGATCGCCGATGCCGTCGCCGTCCGAATCCTGGAACGAGCGCGGGTAGATCTGGTAGACCACGGCTGTTTCCCACCAGGGGCGGACATGGTTGGGCGACGGCATCGCCTGGCTCTTTGCCTAGCTTGACTCATATCGCGCAAGGGCGTGAAACGGGCGGTATGCGAGATATCGATCATTTTATCGTCGGCGGACCCGCCGGTGCGGCAGCCCGCTATGGCGACGTGTTCGACCCCAATTCGGGTCAGGTGCAGGCGCGGGTCGGGCTGGGCGATGCGGCGGTGCTCGACCGCGCGGTGGCGGCGGCGCAGGCGGCGCAGCCGGGCTGGGCGGCGACCAACCCGCAACGGCGGGCGCGGGTGATGTTCAACTTCAAGGCGCTGGTCGAGGCGAACATGCAGCCGCTGGCCGAGCTGCTGGCGAGCGAGCACGGCAAGGTCGTGGCGGACGCCAAGGGCGATATCCAGCGCGGGCTCGACGTGATCGAGTTCGCCTGCGGCGTGCCGCATCTGCTGAAGGGCGAATACACGCCGGGCGCGGGGCCGGGCATCGACATCTATTCGCTGCGCACACCCTTGGGCATCGGCGCGGGAATCACCCCGTTCAACTTCCCGGCGATGATCCCGATGTGGATGTTCGGCGTGGCGATCGCCGCGGGGAACGCGTTCATCCTCAAGCCGAGCGAGCGTGACCCGTCGGTGCCGGTGCGGCTGGCCGAGCTGATGATCGAGGCTGGCGCGCCTGAAGGCATTCTGCAGGTCGTGCATGGCGACAAGGAAATGGTCGACGCGATCCTCGACCATCGGGCGATTGCGGCGGTGAGTTTCGTCGGCTCGTCCGATATCGCGCATTATGTCTATCAGCGCGGCGTGGCCGCCGGCAAGCGCGTGCAGGCGATGGGCGGGGCGAAGAACCATGGCATCGTCATGCCCGACGCGGATCTGGATCAGGTCGTCGCCGACCTGGCGGGCGCGGCGTTCGGCAGCGCGGGCGAACGCTGCATGGCGCTGCCGGTGGTCGTGCCGGTGGGGGACAAGACTGCCGATGCGCTGCGCGAGCGGATGATCCCGGCGATGAACGCGCTGCGCATTGGCACCTCGACCGATCCCGACGCGCATTACGGCCCGGTGGTCAACGCGGCGCACAAGACGCGCGTCGAGAACTGGATCCAGACCGGGGTGGACGAGGGCGCGGAACTGGTCGTCGACGGGCGCGGATTCACATTGCAGGGGCATGAAGAGGGCTTCTTCATCGGCCCGACGCTGTTCGACCGCGTCACGCCGCAGATGGAAAGCTATAAGGAGGAAATCTTCGGCCCCGTCCTGCAGATCGTCCGCGCCGCGGATTTCGAGGAGGCGCTGCGGCTGCCCAGCCAGCACCAGTACGGCAACGGCGTCGCGATCTTCACGCGCAATGGCCACGCCGCGCGCGAATTCGCGGCGCGCGTCAATGCCGGCATGGTCGGGATCAACGTGCCGATCCCGGTGCCGGTGGCGTATCACTCGTTCGGCGGGTGGAAGCGGTCGGCCTTCGGCGACCACAACCAGCACGGCATGGAGGGCGTGCGCTTCTGGACCAAGGTCAAGACGGTCACGCAGCGCTGGCCCGATGGCGGCGCGGGGGACTCGGCATTCATCATCCCGACGATGGGGTAATGGGCGCGCGGCTCTTGAGGCTGTTTGCTGTTGCGGTCCTCGGCTTGTGGATCGCTTCGCTTTTCTTGCCCGTGGCGCGCACGAGCCCTGCGGCGACTTGGGCTCTTCATGGCTCCGAAGTCTTGTTCCTCGGTTGGATAGGCATCTTTTCTGGCCAATTCGGTTGGATGGCGAATATTGTGATTTGGCTTGCTTTGTTGCCGGTGATCGCAGGAGTTCCGATCCAAGGAGGTTACGCCCGTACCACCGCAACTGTGCTCGGCTTTCTGTTCGTCAGTTCTCTATTTTGGCGAACAGTGTCCTTTGATGGCGGGCCACAGCGAATTATCGACTTCGGAACAGGCTACTACGCGTGGCTGGCGGCAGTGGCCTTTTCCGCGCTGATCGTCCATTTCGCCGCCGACAAGCTTACATCAGCAGAGTCATCATGAACCAATTCGATCTGACCGACGACCAGCGCGAGATCCAGGATCTGGCGCGGAAATTCACGGCCGACCGTATCACGCCCTTCGCGGCGGAGTGGGACGAGACCAACCATTATCCGGTCGATGTGTGGAAGGCGGCGGGCGAGCTGGGGTTCGGGGCGATCTATATCGCCGAGGAATCGGGCGGGATCGGCCTGGGACGGCTCGAAGCCGCGCTGATCATGGAGGCGATGGCCTATGGCTGCCCGGCGACCTCCGCATACATTTCAATCCACAACATGGCGACGTGGATGATCGACCGCTTTGGCGGGCAGGCGGTCAAGGACCGCTTCCTTCCCAGCCTGGTCAGCATGGACAAGATCGCCAGCTATTGCCTGACCGAGCCGGGGTCGGGGTCGGACGCCGCGGCGCTCAAGACCAGCGCGCGATTGGACGGCGACCACTACGTGCTCAACGGCACCAAGCAGTTCATCTCGGGCGCGGGCTATAACGACATCTACGTCTGCATGGTTCGGACCAGCGAAGACCGATCGAAGGGTATTTCCTGCCTGGTGATCGAAAAGGACACGCCCGGCCTGTCGTTCGGCGCGCCGGAGAAGAAATTGGGGTGGAATGCCAGCCCGACTGCGCAGGTAATCTTCGAGGATTGCCGCGTGCCGGTCGAAAACCGCGTCGGGGCGGAAGGCGACGGCTTCCGCTTCGCGATGGCCGGGCTCGATGGCGGGCGGCTGAATATCGGCGCCTGCTCGCTCGGCGGGGCGCAGCGCTGCCTCGACGAGGCGATCAAATACACCAAGGAGCGCCAGCAATTCGGCCAGCCGGTCGCCGAGTTCCAGAACACCCAGTTCATGCTTGCGGACATGGCGACCGACCTCGAAGCGGCGCGCGCTTTGCTGTACATGGCGGCAGCAAAGGTGACCGCAAACGCGCCCGACAAGTCGCGCTTTTCGGCGATGGCCAAGCGGCTGGCGACGGACAATGGCTCGGCGATCGTCAATGACGCGCTGCAGCTGTTCGGCGGGTACGGCTATCTCAAGGACTATCCGATCGAGCGCTTCTGGCGCGACCTGCGCGTGCATTCGATCCTGGAGGGCACCAACCAGGTGATGCGGATGATCGTCGGCCGGGATCTGCTGCGGCAGTGACTCCTCTCGCCACAGGAAAGCCCGTCACCCGGGCCCCCGAGCCGGGGTCCACCTCTGCGCTTGCGGCGGCGTCGCGGGTGGAGGAGTGGACCCCGGATGAAGTCCGGGGTGACGGGGTTGGGTTGGGCGCGTGATCAGCGAAGTTTTAGCGTGCGTCGAGGGAGGCGTTGGGCGGCTGTCGCTCAATCGGCCCAAGGCGTTGCACGCGCTGACGCTGGACATGGTCCATGCGATGACCGACGCGCTGCAGGTGTGGCGCGGCAATGACGACATTGGCTCGGTCATCATCGACCATGCGGAAGGACGCGGCTTTTGCGCGGGCGGGGATATCGCGTTCCTGCGCAATTCGGCATTGAACGATGGCGGCGTCGGCGGGCGCAAGTTCTTCCACGACGAATACCAACTCAACCATCTGCTATTCACCTATCCCAAGCCCGTGGTCGCGTTCATGGATGGGATCACGATGGGCGGCGGTGTCGGCATTGCGCAGCCTGCCCGGTACCGCGTGGCGACCGAGAATACGCGCCTGGCGATGCCCGAGACGGGGATCGGGCTGTTCCCCGATGTCGGCGGCGGCTGGTATCTGTCGCGGCTGGCAGGCCGCGTTGGCGAGTTCCTGGCGCTGACCGGCGCGCGGCTCGACGGCGCGGAATGTTTCGCATTGGGACTGGCGACGCATTATCTGCCTGCCGAGGTACTGCGCACGGCCAAGGCGCGGATCGCCGGAGAACCCGACGCCATCGGGAACATCCTCGGCGAATTGTCGGTTGCGCCGCCCGAAGCCCGGATCAGCGCCAATCTCGACCGGATCGACGCGCTGTTCGGGCCTGAACGGCTGGAAGACATCATCGCCGCGCTCGAGGACCAGGGTGGCGATTGGGCGCACAAGGAGCTGGCGACGCTGCGCACCAAATCGCCGCAGACGATGAAGGTCGCGCTGCGCCAGTTGGCGACGAGCCGGACGCTTGACGATTTCGCCGCGAACATGGCGATGGAGTACCGCATCGCCAGCCGCGTGCTGACGCGGCCCGATTTTGCCGAAGGGGTGCGCGCGGTGATCGTCGAGAAGGACAATGCGCCCAAATGGGACCCGGCGACGCCCGAGGGCGTGACGGACGACCTGCTCGACGCGATCTTCGCCCCGCTTCCGGCGGGCGAGGAGTGGACGCCGCTTCCGGCTTGACCCATCCCGTCACCCCGGCGAAAGCCGGGTCTACTTATCCGCGAAGGCCGGCCGGCGGCGACGTGGATCCCGGCTTTCGCCGGGATGACGGAGAAGGATTGATGGCCGAATACGAAACCATCCTGGTCGAGCAGCGCGATGCCGTGACGCTCGTCACACTCAACCGGCCGCAGGCGCTCAACGCGCTCAACAGCCAGGTGCTGGCCGATCTGATCGCCGCATTTACCATTTACGACGCGGATGAGGGCCAGCGCTGTCTCGTCCTCACCGGCAGCGAGAAGGCGTTCGCCGCGGGCGCGGACATCAAGGAAATGTCGTCGCAGGGCTTTGCCGAGATGTACGGTAGCAACTTCTTCGGCGGCTGGGAAACGGTCACGGCAACGCGGAAACCGTGGATCGCGGCGGTGGCGGGCTATGCGCTGGGCGGCGGGTGCGAAGTGGCGATGATGGCCGACTTCATCCTCGCGGCGGACACCGCCAAGTTCGGCCAGCCCGAGATCAAGCTGGGCGTGACGCCAGGGATGGGCGGCTCGCAGCGCCTGACGCGCGCGGTCGGCAAGGCCAAGGCGATGGAGATGTGCCTGACCGGGCGGATGATGGACGCGGCGGAAGCGGAAAGTGCCGGGCTGGTGGCGCGGGTGGTGCCGGCGGCGGAGCTGCTCGACGAGGCGCTGAAGGTCGCCGCGACGATCGCGGGGATGGCGCCGCTCGCGGCGATCGCGTGCAAGGAGATGGTCAACGCGGCGTTCGAGACGACGCTGGCGCAAGGCGTGACCTTCGAGCGGCGGCTGTTCCACGGGCTGTTCGGCACCGAGGACCAGAAGGAAGGCATGGTCGCCTTCGTCGAGAAACGGCCGGGGAAGTGGACGGGGAGATGATCCGAAATCTTATCAGCAAGCGTGTCGCCATGGTGTCGGTCGGCTTGTTGATCTTGCAGGTGGCACTGTTTGCTTTGGTGGCTTCCAAGCCGATCTATTATGACGAGGGTGGCGTCCTCGGATTGCTTTGGTTCATCAACGCCTTCTTGGTGCCAACGGTTGTCGCGGTTGCAATTCTAATCATTAGCGCGATCAGCAACTGGTCGATGCGTCGCAACTAGTGCGAGGGATTTAGAATGATCATCGGCTTCATTGGCCTCGGACACATGGGCGGGGGGATGGTCGCCAATCTCGCGGCGAAGGGTTTTGCCGTTCGCGCGTTCGATTTGAGCGAGGAGGCTTCGGCCCGCGCGGTCGAGGCGGGATGTGTACGGGCAGCAAGTGCCGCCGATGCCGCCGCAGACGCCGATGCGGTGGTGACGATGCTGCCCGCGGGCAGGCATGTTCGCGAGGTTTATGAGAGCGCGCTGCTTGAGGCCCCGCGCGGCACGCTGCTGCTCGATTGCTCGACGATAGACGTGGCGACCGCGAAGGAGGTTGCGCAAATGGCGGCGGATCGCGGGCTGGCGGCGGTCGATGCGCCGGTGTCGGGCGGGATCGCGGCGGCGAATGCGGGGACGCTGACGTTCATGGTTGGTGGCAGCGACGAGGCGTTTGCGCGCGCTCAGCCGATCCTCGGCGCGATGGGCAAAGCGGTGATCCATGCCGGCGCCAATGGCGCGGGGCAGGCGGCCAAGGTGTGCAACAACATGATCCTCGGCGCGGAGATGATCGCGACGTGCGAAGCGTTCGCGCTGGCGGAGAAACTGGGGCTGGCAGCGGACAAGTTCTTCGCCATCGCCAGCGTCTCCTCGGGGCAGAGCTGGTCGCTGACCAGCTACTG
Organism: uncultured Sphingomonadaceae bacterium; assembly: GCA_964246315.1. Lineage (GTDB taxonomy): Bacteria > Pseudomonadota > Alphaproteobacteria > Sphingomonadales > Sphingomonadaceae > Sphingomonas_O. Next base: position 23,168 of record CAXTPT010000036.1, read on the forward strand.
CCCCGTGCCCGGCGTGGGGCCGGAGACGCCCGCCGACCGCGATTACCAGGGCGGCTTTGCCACCGCGCTGATGCTCAAGGACCTGAATTTGAGCCAGGAAGCGGCCGCATCAGTCGGCGCCGACACCCCGATGGGTGCGCGGGCGCGCGAGCTGTATCAAGCCTTCGCCGATGAGGGGAATGGCTCGCTCGATTTTTCCGCGATCATCAAGACGCTGCGTTAAACGGGCTCACCTTGCGCGCGGCCGAAGCGGCGGCGAACGTGCGGCCAGAACAGGCCAATGACGAGGCCGCTCATCACCAGCGCGGCGGCGGCTCGCCCAGGACCACCCACACCGCCATCACCGAACGGCGAGGACGAGATGCGCGGACTGGGGGGATTTCCGCTCACGAGGCGGCGAGCCTGGCGAGCGCGTCGCCATCGAGGCGGAAGACGGTCCATTCGTTCATCGGCTGGGCCCCGAGCGAGCGGTAGAAGCCGATCGCGGGCTCGTTCCAGTCGAGCACCGCCCATTCGAAGCGGGCGCAGCCGCGCTCCACGGCGAGCCTGGCGATAGCGGCGAGCAATGCCTTGCCCGCGCCCGATCCGCGCGCTTCGGGCGTCACGTAGAGGTCTTCGAGATAGATGCCGCGGCGGCCGGTCCAAGTGGAGAAATTGTGGAAGAACAGCGCGAAGCCGATGGGGTGGCGGTCGGCTTCGGCGATCAGCGCCTCGGCGGCGGGATCGGGGCCGAACAGCGCTTGGGCAAGCATGTCCTCGGTCGCCAGTACGGCATCGGCTTCGCGCTCATATTCGGCGAGCTCCCGGACGAAGCGGAGGATGGTCGCAACATCGGGTTCGATTGCGGGGCGAATGGACAGGGTCATGCGGCGATCTCCGGGTGGTTCGGCACGGCGGCGCGGCTGCCGTGCGCGGCGATCAGACAGCCGGTGACGATCAGCGCGGCGCCGGCAAGCGTGGTCACGGTCAGCGGCTCGCCGAAGAACAGCGAGCCCCACAGGGCGAGCCAGAGGAAGCCGGTATATTCGACGGGCACGAGGACGCTCGCTGCGGCACGTCCATAGGCCCAGCTGAGTAGGAACAGCGAGGCGATGGTCAACACCGCGCCCGCCGCGATCAGCGGCCATTGCCCGCTGCCGGGCACAGGCAGCAAATCGGGCCGCCAGACGAGAATGAACGGCGCGGCGACGAGCAGCCAGCTGCCCGAAATCAGATTCTGGAAGAAGACGACTTCGATCGGCCGCGCGACCTGCGCCTGCTGCCGCATCAGGATCAGGTTCCAGGCGTAAAGCACGGCCGAGACGAAGATCGCCGCGACGCCATCCAGATGCCGTTCCGTGCCGCTTGCGAACAGGCGCGCGGCAAGCATCACGGCGACCCCGGCGACGCCGAGGATCGAAGCGAGGATGCTCGAGCGCGGCACGGTCTCATCAAGCAGCCATGCCGCGAGGTACAGCGCGATGATCGGGGCGATGAAGCTGAGGGCGATCGCTTCCGCCATCGGCAGCCGCACCAAGCCGTAGAACCAGCTGGTTGCCATCAGCGCGCCGACGCAGCCGCGCACGATGTGGAAGCGCAGCGCCGCACGCCCCGGCCAGGCCGCGCGCCCCGGCAGATACAAGGCGCCCGCGATCGCCGCCGCCAGCCCCTGCCGCCACAGGATCGCGGCATAGGCGCCGAGTTCGATCGACAGCCGCTTCATCACGGTATCCATGCAGGTGAACAATGCGATGCCGAGACAGGCGACGGCGAAGGGCAGGGCGGCGGAGCGGGGCATCTTCGGGGCCACAGGCGATTGGCAGCCCGGGGTCAAGCGCCGAAGCCGGCTCGCCCCGGGGCGGCGCGGGCACGAACGCGCGCGGCGGGCGTTGACCGGGAAACAGGAGCCGAGACGATGGACATCATGAACGCATTGCAGGGTGAAGGCGGGGTCGCGGCGATCGCGCGCGAATTGGGCGTGGACGAAGGCACCGCGCAATCCGGAGTCGCCGCGCTGCTGCCCGCGGTGATGGGCGGGATGCAGAACACCGCCGAGGCGCATCCGCAGGGACTCGGCGGACTGGGCGCGATCCTCGGCGGCCTGGGCGGCGGCGGGCTGCTCAGCCAGCTGACCGGCCCCGAGCCGACCGATCCCGGCGCGGGCAACAACGTGCTCGGCCAGATTTTCGGATCGAAGGACACCAGCCGGGCGGTGGCGGCGGACGCGGCGAGCCAGACCGGCTTGTCGCCCGACCTGCTCAAGAAGATGCTGCCCTTGGTGGCGATGCTCGCCGCAGGCTATTTCGCCAAGCAATCGGGCGGCGCGGCAGGCGCCGGCGCCGGTGGCGGCGGGCTGGGCGGCGTCCTCGGCAGCGTGCTCGGCGGTGGCGCCAGCGGCGGCGGCGGTGGCCTGGGCGGCATGCTCGGCGGGTTGCTGGGCGGTGGCGGCGGCGGCAACGCGCTCAACGATATATTGGGGCGGCTGGGGCGCTGAAATCGCGTTAAGGTGACAAAGGTGACGCGACGTCATTCGCGAAAATGGGATCGATCGAAGTCGCTGCCGCGATATTCGGGATGCGTCGCGCGCAGTACGGCGATGATCAGCCGGTTGTCGTAAACGCGCCGTTCGCCGACTTGCCGGCCGCGATAGAAGACCGGGCGCGCCTCCCCATACAGCGCGCGTTCGACCGCGATGTCGCGCACGCGGCTCCGGCCGTGATCGAGTGCGCGGTCCCAGGCGGCGGCGAAGCTCTGCGCTCCCGCGCGGCGGCGCAGCGCGTAAGCCGATTTGCTCGAACGGCCCACCGCCTTGGCCGCGGCGGAGACGCAGCCGATCCGGCCGAGCAGGAGGATGAAGCGCGCCTGGCGCATCCACGTCCAGCCGTCATGCCGCGCACGGGCGAGGGGCACGGGGGCGAAGGCAAAGGG
>CAXTPT010000037.1:0-25893 GCA_964246315.1 uncultured Sphingomonadaceae bacterium
CGTGCGGCCGCGGCTCTTCGAGCGTCTTCAGCAACGGCTTGAACGCGTTCTTGGACAGCATGTCGACCTCGTCCACGATGTAGACCTTGTACCGTGCCGACACCGCCGAATAGCGCACCGCCTCGATGATCTCGCGGATGTTGTCGACGCTGGTGTTCGACGCCGCGTCCATCTCGATCACGTCGATGTGCCGCCCCTCGGCGATCGCGACGCACGGCTCGCAGACGTTGCACGGGTCGATCGTCGGCCCGCCATTGCCCGCAGGGCCGATGCAATTGAGTGCTTTGGCGATCAGCCGCGCGGTCGAGGTTTTGCCGACCCCGCGCACCCCGGTGAGCAGGAAGGCGTGGGCGATACGATCGCGCTTGATGGCGTTGCCGAGCGTGCGGACCATCGCCTCTTGCCCAATCAGCTCGGCGAAAATCTGCGGCCGGTATTTGCGCGCGAGCACGCGGTAGCCGGCGTCGCGCGGCTGCATCGGCATGTCGAGGCCGAGCGATTCGCTCATGCGCCAACCGCCGAGAATACAGGAAGTTCAGTCCACGTTGCATCCAGTTGAATGGTTTCAGGCATCCGGCGCCGGTGAGTTTCAAAGGAAGGAAGCAAGAACATCGTCACCGGCCCAGCTTGCATATTTCGTGCTGTGTAGGACAGCGGAATTTTACGCCCAACGCGCTGCGCCGTGGCAAAGCCACGTTATCAGACGAACTACGTTTTGCTGGCCGCTTGACGTCTCGGCCGCTGTTTCGCTGCGGACGTGCCGCCGGCGCGGTGGAAGCCGGAACGACCCGGGACGAAATCGTTGTGGCTGCTTCCTTCCGGACCTGACCAAGTTGGCGACAATCCCGTCCGCCCGACTTCCGGAGGCGCATATGGCGCTTGCGGGCCATGCCGACAAGTCTAGCTTAAATGGAGCGTTTCATCTTGCCGTTCGTGAAGCACGCGGACGACTTCCACATGATCGGTGCCGATGCGAAAGTAAACGAAGTGACGTCTGCACCGAAGCTTTCGCAATCCGGATCTGACGAATTCCAATCCGCGGCCGGCGGGGCTGGGTGTTGCCAAACTACCGATCGCCCCATTGATTCACTCGAGGTATCGGTCCGCCCGCTCGCGACCCCATTCCTTATCGGTATACTGCCAAATGCCCATCATATCTCGCCGCGCCTCGCGCGCGATGATCAAGCGGGGCGGGATGCCGGTTCGGTCCGAGCTTCGCGCATGATTGCATCGAAATCATAAGCGACATAACCGCTAGCATCCCCTTCATCGATAAACGCGCGCAACCGTTCGACGGCACGCTCTCGCTCACGAATAAGGTCGCGGATGTCGTCGCTGGCGTTGGAAAACTGCCCGGTCGCCACTTGACCTTCGACGAAATGCTTCATCGTGTCGGGGAGTGAGATATTCATCGTGGCCATCGTTGAAACTATATCATGGCAAAGATTGTCAACGGCGGGCGTCGTTGGCGCTCGACGGGATGCGGACGACGAGGCCGTCCAGCCCGTCGTCCAGCACGATCTGGCACGAGAGCCGGCTGGTACGCGTGGCATGGGCGGCGAGATCGAGCAGGTCTTCCTCGTCTTCGCTGGCGGCCTTTAGGCGGTCGAACCATTCATGCGCGACGATGACATGGCAGGTAGAGCAGGCCATCTGGCCTTCGCACGTGCCCTCGAGCGGCTGGCCGGCATTCTGCGCCACCGTGAGCAGCACATCGCCCGACTGCGCGTCGACGCGCTGCTCCTGGCCGTTGGCGCTAACGAAGGTGATTGCAACCATCAATTGACTCCCTGGGCGTCGGCCGCGGCGAGAATGGCGCCGAGGCCAGCGCGGAGGTCTTCTTCGCTGGTGTAGCGTCCCCACCCCAAGCGGATCGAGCTGCGCGCCTGTTGTTCCGTCAGGCCAAGCGCGCGCAGCACATGGCTGGTCCGGCCCGAGCCGCTGCCGCAGGCGCTGCCGAGCGAAAAGGCGACATCTCGGGCGTCGGACAGCAAGCGCGTCGCGTTCACGCCGTCGCGGCGAATGTTGAGGTTGCCCTTGTAGCGCGACCTGACCGAGCCGTTGACCGTCCAGCCCGCGAATTGCTCGAGGGCGATGTCCCACAGCCGCGCGACGTGCGCCGCGTCGGCGTCCATCCGCTCGCCGGCCAACTTAGCCGCCGCGCCAAAACCCGCACACAGCGCGGGTGAAACCGTGCCCGAGCGCAGACCGCCCTCCTGCGCGCCGCCGAGCAGCAGCGGCGGCAGGTCGATGCCGTCGCGAATCCACAAGGCGCCGATGCCCTTGGGCCCATGGATCTTGTGCGCGGAGACGGCAATCAGGTCCGGGCCTGGGGGGATATCCATTCGGCCAAACGCCTGCACCGCGTCGCACAGCAGCCAGCTGCCGCAATGATGCGCCGCGTCGGCGAAGGTCTGAACCGGCTGGATCGTGCCGATCTCGTTATTGACCAGCATCATCGCGACGAGGCCGTTTTCGGGCAGCCATGCGGGCGCATCGGCAACGCCGTCATCGCCGACAGCAACGGTTTCGGCGCGCAGCGCTTCGAGGCATTGCAGCGCGGCGGCATGCTCGATCCCGGTGCCGCTCGTGCCGCCGGGGCGCAGCTGTGCCCCCCGAAACAGCGCCCAATTGAGCGCCTCGGTCGCGCCCGAGGTGAACACCACGCGCCCACGCTTGGGCAGCAGCGCCGCCACCGCCTCGCGCGCCAATTCGACCGCCACCGCCGCAGTGCGGCCGCTGCGATATTGACTCGACGGATTGGCATAGCCCCCCGCCGGATCATCCCCACCCGTCAGCCATGGCAGCATAGCCTCCCACGCTTCGGGTGCCAGCGGCGTCGTCGCCTGGTAATCGAGGTAAATCACGATAGTTGCGAACCATTCGCAAAAGTTGCGGATTGCAACCGGCGCATCTATAGGGCGCCGTAACGAAATTCTCCACAGATCGAGACACCATGCCCGAAGTAATCATTCCGGGGCCGGAAGGCCGCCTCGAAGGCCGCTATCACCCCGCCCCCAAGCGCGCGCCCGTGGCGCTGATCCTGCACCCGCATCCGCAGGGCGGCGGGACGATGAACAATCGCATCGTCCAGGCGCTGTACCAGGATTTCGTGCGCCGCGGCTTCGCGGTGCTGCGTTTCAACTTTCGCGGCGTCGGCAAAAGCCAGGGTGCGTTCGACAATGGCGTCGGTGAGTTGAGCGATGCGGCGTCGGCGCTCGACTGGGTGCAGCAGGTGCATCCCGAGGCGCAGCAGACCTGGGTCGCCGGATTCAGCTTCGGCGCGCTGATCGGCATGCAGTTGCTGATGCGCCGTCCCGAAATCCGCGGCTTCATTTCCATTGCGCCACCGGCGAGCATGTACGATTTCACCTTCCTCGCTCCGTGTCCCGCCTCGGGCATCATGATCCAGGGCATGGCGGATGAAGTGGTGACGCCGATCGCGGTGCAGAAGCTGGTCGACAAGCTGCGCACCCAGAAGCACATCACGATTCATCATGACGAGATCAAGGGCGCGAACCATTTCTTCGAAAACGAGATGACCGAGCTGATGGCCTCTGTGGACAAATATCTCGACTTCCGTCTCTCGCCCGGCTGCACGATCCGGTAGGGTGGTCCGTTGAGCGAAGCCGAATTCATCGTCGACGATGTCGACCCCGCGCTCAAGCAGCTGACGCTGGATTTGTTCACCGAGATCGCGATCCTCGAGCATCTGATCCGCAATCGCGAGCATGAGGTCAACGATCTGACCGGCGCGCAATTCGGCATCCTCAATTACTTCTGCCGGCTCGATCACCGTGAAGCTCGCATTTCGCTGCTCGCCTGGAGCTTTCAGGAAACCGAGGCGCGGATCCGCGAACTGGTCGACAGCCTGCGCGCGCACGGTCTGATCTCGATTACCGATGAGACCGACGGCTGCGTGCGGGTGACCGCTGCCGGCCGCGCCAAGCACGACGAGACGATCATGCTGATGGCGCCCGAATTCCTGCCGATCGTGCAGGACATTCCGCGCGCCGACCTGGAGGTGACCGTGCGCACGCTGATCGAATTGCGTCGAACGTTCGATAACCTTCCCGACCGGTGAACGGTTCGGCGGGGGATCTGCCGGGCGGCTAGAGCGTCCAGATGAGGACGTTGCCGAGGATCACGACCGCGCACGCGAGCATCAGCCAGGCGCGCTGACGGTCGCGTCGCCATAGCGCCACGCCGCCCGCGACCAACGCGAACACTGCGAGCATCCCGACCCCGAGGAACAGGCCGCTCAACCTGCGATCACCCGCGCGAACTGGCCCGCGTCGACATTGCCACCCGACACGATCAGCAGCGTGGCGTCATCGGCCTCGACCTTGCCGGCGAGCAAGGCCGCGAGTGCCACCGCTCCGCCGGGTTCCACGACGAGACGCAGCCGATCATAAGCGTGGCGCATCGCGCTCTCGATCTCGGCCTCGCTGACGGCGACGCCCGTCGCACCCCGATCCTTGAGGAGAGTGAAGGTCAGGTCGGCGACGCGCTTGGTCTGTAGGGCGTCGCATGCGGTCGGCGGGGCATCGGCGGCAACCTCGACGATTTCGCCACGGACGAGCGACCGGGTCATGTCGTCCCAACCTTCGGGTTCGACGATGACGATGCGGGCGTCCGGGCACGCCAGCGACAGGCCGGCCGCCAGGCCGCCACCCCCGCATGGAGTGATCACCATGGTCGGCTGGCGTCCCATCTGCGCCGCCGCTTCGATGCCCGCACTGCCTTGTCCTTCGATCACCCAGGGATCGTCAAAGCTCGGCACCAGAACCGCGCCGCGTTCTTCGGCCAGCGCGCCGGCGATCGCTTCACGGCTTTCGGTCGCGCGGTTGTAGAACACAATGTCCGCACTGAGCTCGCGTGTGCCCGCGACCTTGGCCGCAGGCGCGTCGGCGGGCATGACGATCGTGGCACTGATCCCAAGCCGCTTCGCTGCCCAGGCAACGCCCTGTGCGTGGTTGCCAGACGAAAAGGCGACGACGCCGTTCTTCCGCGCAGCTTCGGTTAAATTGCTCAGCCGCCACCAGCCGCCGCGCAGCTTGAACGCGCCCATTGGCTGCAACGATTCGGCTTTGACGAAGATCGTCCGGCCGCCATGCTCCAGCCGCAGCAACGGTGTCGGCGGGACGACCGTGGCCACCGCCGCGGCGGCCGCCTGCACTCCGGTAAAGCTTGGAATTCTCACGCTTTGGCGCTCGCTTGGCGATTTTATGGTTTTTGTGACCCCGGCCACTTTACATGGCGAAACAGCGATCATATGTGCGCCGTCCGCTGCCCCATGGGACTTCCACCGCAAGGCAGCTTTTTTGTCACGAGCCGCAAGGCCATTGGAGGTCCCTTGAGTTGCACAAGCATCATAGCGCGCTGGGGCTAGCGTCGTCCCTAAAGCCGGTCCAGCCGGTTACGCTCATTCGCCCGCACGCCGCTCGGCGTGCCGCCCGCTTCTTTGCCGAGAAGTTTCCGGGCCGGTCGATTTATGCGGTGAAGGCCAACCCGTCCCCTGACCTGCTCCAGGTACTGTGGGACAGCGGCATCACCCATTATGACGTCGCCTCGATCGCCGAGGTGCGGCTGGTCGCGGGGCTGCTGCCCGAGGCGACCTTGTGCTTCATGCACCCGGTCAAGGCCGAGGAAGTCATCGCCGAGGCTTATTTCCGGCATGGCGTGCGCACCTTCAGCCTCGATTCGCTGGAGGAATTGGGCAAGATCACGCGCGCCACGCGACACGCGGCCGACCTCAACCTGTGCGTCCGCCTTCGCGTGTCATCGGAACATTCGAAGCTGAGCCTCGCGGCGAAGTTTGGCGCCGAGCCGTCGGAAGTCAGCGACTTGCTGATGGCGACGCGTCAGGCGGCGGATGCCCTGGGCATCTGCTTCCATGTCGGCAGCCAGGCGATGACCCCGGCGGCCTATTCGGAGGCGATGGAGCGCGTTCGCAAGGCGATCGTCGATGCGGGCGTCACGGTCGATATCGTCGACGTCGGCGGCGGCTTCCCGTCGCGCTATCCGGGCATGGAGCCGCCGCCGCTCGAGGCGTATTTCGCGGTGATCCACCGGTCATTCGAAGACCTGCCGATCAGCTATTCCGCTGAATTGTGGTGCGAACCCGGCCGCGCGCTTTGCGCCGAATATTCGTCGCTGGTCGTACGCGTCGAAAAGCGCCGCGGCGACGAGCTATACATCAACGACGGCGCCTACGGCGCGCTGTTCGACGCGGCGCATATCGGCTGGCGTTTCCCGGTCGAATTGCTCCGCGAGGAGCCGAGCCAGACGCGCGACATGGGCTTCAGCTTTTATGGTCCGACCTGCGACGACATGGACAAGATGGCGGGGCCGTTCATGCTCCCCGCCGACGTCCAGGCCGGCGATTACATCGAGATCGGCATGCTTGGCGCTTATGGCTGCGCGATGCGCACCGGCTTCAACGGCTTTGGCGCGATGGGCGATTACGAGGTGACGGACGAGCCGATGACCTCGCTCTATGCCGAGACGGAACGGCCCGCGGCCTCGAACGTCGTCAAGCTTTAACACACTTATGTTCGTCATTCCCGCGAAAGCGGGAATCCAGCTCCTGCTATTACGTCGGGAACTGGATTCCCGCTTTCGCGGGAATGACGAGTTCGAAGGATGATTTGATGACCACCCAGATCAACGACACCCGCAAGGCGGAGCTGCTTTCGACCGCGGTCGAGCATATCGACATCACCAAGTTCGATGCGCGTCCGATCGTCGAGGCAATGGGCAAGATGAGCTTCACCTCGCGCGATCTCGCCCGCGCGACGGGCATTTATAACCAGATGCTCGACGATCCCGACGCGACGGTGTGTCTGGTGATCGCCGGCTCGACTTCGGCGGGCGGCTGCATGGACCTGTATGCCGAACTCGTCCGCTCGGGCATGGTCGACGTTATCGTCGCCACGGGTGCGACCATCGTCGACATGGATTTCTTTGAAGGACTTGGCCACAAGCACTATCAAGCGCTTGAAATCCCAGACGATGATACGCTGCGATCGCTCTATATCGATCGCATCTACGACACCTATATCGACGAGGAGCAGCTTCAGGACTGCGACTTCACGATCAACAAGATCGCCAACGAGCTGCCGCCCAGGGCGTACAGCTCGCGCGCGTTCATCCGCGCGATGGGCAAATACCTCGTCGAGCACGGCAAGAAGGACAATTCGCTGGTCAAGCTCGCTTACGAGCATGACGTGCCGATCTTCTGCCCGGCATTCGTCGACAGCTCGGCCGGTTTTGGCCTCGTCAAACATCAGGTCGATCAGGCAAAGGCCGGCCAGCCCTATCTCATGCTCGACGCAATCGCCGACTTTCGCGAGCTGACGCAGATCAAGATCGAGGCGGGCACCACCGGGCTGCTGATGATCGGCGGCGGCGTGCCCAAGAACTTCATCCAGGACACCGTCGTTTGCGCCGAAATCCTCGGCCACGAGGACGTCGAAGTCCACAAATATGCCGTGCAGATCACCGTCGCCGATGTGCGCGACGGCGCCTGCTCGTCCTCGACGCTGCAGGAGGCGGCGAGCTGGGGCAAGGTCAATACCGGCATCGAACAAATGGTCTTCGCCGAGGCCGGTTCGGTGATGCCGCTGCTGGCGAGCGATGCGTGGCACCGCCATCAGCACCGGCAGCGCGAACCGAAGCGCTGGGCACGGCTGTTCAAGGACGACTGACCGGATCTAGCGCCGCAGGCAGACCAGGTTTCACACAGAGGCACGGAGAACCGCAGAGACACGGAGGAATATATCTCCGTGCTCTCTTCTTCCTTTGCGCCTCTGTGTAAACCTTGTCTTCCTGCCTGCGGCGCAGTCGTTCGACAGGTTGCAATAACGAACCGGTCCGGCCATCCTTCCCCGCATAAGGGGAAGAATACATGCCGATACACGCCGAAATCCTGAAACCGGTCGCGGTGCTGGTCGCCTGGACGCTGGCCATTCTCGTCCTGCTCATCGCGCGGCGGATGCCGGCGATGAAGAAGGTGGGGATCGACATCAACAAGATCCGCGGCAGCAAGCCGGGAGCGCTCGACGGCGTCGTCCCCGACAGCGCGCAGTGGCCTGCGCACAATTACATGCACCTCGTCGAGCAGCCGACGCTGTTCTACGCGATCTGCCTGCTGCTCGCGGTTATCGGTCAGGGTGACGGGCTCAACGCCACGCTCGCTTGGGCCTATGTCGGCCTGCGCATCGTCCATAGCCTGATCCAGATCACCGCGAACATCATTCGCTATCGCTTTCTGGTATTCGCCCTGTCGACGCTGGCGCTGCTTGCGCTGACCCTCCACGCGCTGATCGCCCTGTTCGCGTGACCGCCACGACGATCTTTCAGCCTGTGATCGCCCTGGTCATCTGGACGTGGGTGATGTGGCTGTGGATGTACGCGACGCGGCTCCCGGCACTCGGCAAGGCCCCGGGGCTCGACGCCAGGACTTGGGTCGGCGGCACGGGGCGGCAGCTCGACGAGCATCTGCCGCCGCGGGTCCAATGGGTAGCGCACAATTACAACCATTTGTTCGAGCAACCGACGGTGTTTTACGCGCTAGCGCTGACCATCGCGTTCCTCGGCCATGGTCATGGCATCAACACGGCCATAGCCTGGACCTATGTCGGCTTGCGCATCGTCCACAGCCTGTTTCAGGTGCTGGTCAACCGTGTGGTGGTGCGCTTCGTAATCTTCGTGCTGGCCAGCCTGTGCCTGATGTCATTGACGGTGCATGCGGCCTATTACGCGTTCGGCTGGCACGGCACGCCGATTGTTCGGCTTGGCTAGCGCGTGAAGGCGGACACCAGCTCGACATGGGTCGACCAGCGGAATTGCCCGACCGGGCGGACCCAGGCGAGCCGGTAGCCGCCCGACGCCAGTTCCGCCGCGTCGCGCGCGAAGGTGGCGGGGTTGCACGAGACGTATGCGATCCGCGCGACCGGCGAGGCCGCGAGCGATCTGACCTGTTCGACGGCGCCCGCGCGGGGCGGATCGACAACGATACCGTCGAATGGCGCGAGTTCTTCGACGGTCAGCGGCCGGCGGAACAGGTCGCGGTGGGCGACTTGCACCCGGCGCGTGGCGAGCAATGACGCCGCGGCGTCGCGCGCACCTTCGACCGCGAACTTGGCGGCGGGCAACGACAGCGCGAAAGTGCCAAGGCCGGCGAACAGGTCGGCGACCCGTTGGCTGCCATCGAGCGCATCGGCGGCGCCCGCGACCAGCGCCGCTTCTCCATCCGCCGTCGCCTGCAAAAATGCGCCTTCGGGCAATGTCACGGGCAGACCGCCCAACGTGACCGTCACCGCTTCAGGCTGCCAGCGCAATTGCGGGCCATAGCCGTCATCGACCGACAGGCGGGCGAGGTTATGCGCGGCGGCGAATTCCTGAATCGCCTCGCTTGCCGCCAGTCCGTCGGCGGCGATATCCAGTGTGACGTCGATCCCCTGATCGCAGCGGGTCAGTTGCACCGAGCCGCGCTCGCCGTCGTTGAGCAATGCCATGAACAGCCCGCGCAACGGCGCCAGCATGGCGAACAACTCGGGCAGCAGCACATGGCATTCGTGCAGATCGACGATGCGGCTCGACTTTTCCTCGTTGAAACCCAGCAAGACCCTCTTGCCCCGGCGCTCCGCCCGCAAGGAGGCGCGGCGACGGGTGCGCGGCGGCGACAGATGTGGCGCGCGGATGTCCGTCGACAAACCTTGGGCGGCAAGCGCGCTCGCCACGCGTTCGGTCAGATATTCGCGATACGCCGCGTCGTCGACATGCTGCAGCTGGCAGCCGCCGCACTCCGGAAAGTGGCGGCATGGCGGCAGTTGGTGGTGCGGGCCGGGTGCGATCATGCCGTCGACGGAGACCTCGTCCCCCGGCGCCGCGAAGGCGATATGGCGGCCATCCTCGGTGACACCTTCCCCGCGCGAAGCGATGCGGAGAACGCGGCTCACGCCTTGGCGACCGCGCGCTTCAGGCTCCACAGCAAATCGTCGGCGATGAGCGCTGGACCGGCGAGCTCGGCGGCGCGCGCGTGGAACCAGCAGGCGGCACGGATCGCCTCGAGCGTGTCGAAGCCGTGCCACGCCGCCTGCGCCAGCATCGTCGCGATCACGCCGGTGAGCACGTCCCCCGTCCCCGCCGTCGCCAGCCAAGGCGAGGCGGGCGGCAGGATCAGCGCGCGGCCATCGGGCGCGGCGATCACCGTCTCGCTGCCTTTCAGCACGACGAAGGCGCCGCTGCGGTGCGCGGCGTCGCGTGCCGTTGTCTCACGACTCCCGATCTCACCGAACAGCCGGACGAATTCGCCTTCATGCGGGGTGAGAATGCGGGGCTGATCGCCGTGCAGGATATGCAAGTCGAGCCTGGCGAGGATCGTCAGCGCGCCGGCGTCGATGACGGTCGGTTTGCCCGCCGCCAGAACTGCGGTCAGCTTCGCTTCGCTCGCACCGTCGTCGGCCAGTCCCGGGCCGATCGCGATCGCGCCGATCCGCTCGTCCTCGAGCAGGCCGGCCGACCAGGGCTGCTGCACCATCGCGTAAGGTGGCTGCACGTTCGGCTGATCGGTGGCGAGCTCGACATAGCCCGCGCCGCTGCGCATCGCCGCCTGCGCGCAGAGGTGCGCGGCGCCGGGCATGGCGCCACTCACGACCACCACCTTACCGCGATTATACTTGTTGCTGCTTGCGTCGGGGGGCCGCAGCGTGGGGGGGTCAGATGTCGGCGTAGACATGGCGTTCGGCGCGCGCCCCCGGATGCGTCAGCGCGCCCTTGGAGGCCGGACCCACATTCCGCGCATAACGCCACAAGGCGCCAGACTGATAGTCATTCTCGCGCGGTTTCCACGACTTGCGACGCATTTCGAGCACGTCGTGCGAAACCTTGAGGTCGATCGTCCCGGCCTCGGCATCGATCGAAATGATATCGCCATCGTCGACCAGCGCGATCGGTCCGCCGTCCGCCGCCTCGGGGCCGACATGGCCGATGCAGAAGCCGCGCGTCGCGCCCGAGAAGCGCCCGTCGGTGATCAGCGCGACCTTCTCGCCCAGGCCGAGGCCGTAGAGCGCGGCGGTGGTCGACAGCATTTCGCGCATGCCGGGCCCACCTTTCGGCCCTTCGTAGCGGATGACGATCACCTCGCCCTCACGGATCGCGCGCGCCTCGACCGCGGCGAAGCAATCCTCCTCACAATCGAACACCCGCGCCGGGCCCTCGAACTGCAGCCGGTGCATGCCCGCGACCTTCACGATCGCCCCGTCGGGTGCGAGGCTGCCGCGCAGCCCGACCACGCCGCCGGTCGGGGTGATCGGCGTCCTGGCGTCGTAGATCACCTTCTGGTCGGGGTTCCACGTCACCTCGGCAATATTTTCGCCGAGCGTGCGGCCGGTCGCGGTCAGGCAGTCGCCGTCGAGCAAGCCCTCGGCGAGCAAGGACTTCATCAGCATGTAGACGCCGCCGGCCTCGTACATGTCCTTGGCGACATATTGGCCGCCGGGCTTGAGATCGGCCATGTACGGCGTGGTCTTGAAGATCTCGGCGACGTCGAACAGGTCGAAATCGATCCCCGCCTCGCTGGCCATCGCCGGCAGATGCAGCGCGGCGTTGGTCGAGCCGCCGGTCGCGGCGACGATGCGCGCCGCGTTGCCGAAAGCCGCCCGCGTGCAGATGTCGCGGGGACGGATGTTGCGTTCGAGCAGCTCCATCACCTGAACGCCCGCGGCATGCGCGATCTGCTCACGCGAGGTGTAAGGCGCGGGCACCATGTTACTGTTCGGCAAGGACAAACCGATCGCCTCGCCGACACAGGCCATGGTGTTGGCGGTATATTGCCCGCCGCATGCGCCATGGCCGGGACAGGCGACTTTCTCGAGCGCATGGACTTGTTCGATCGGGCAGCTGCCCGCGGCATAGCGGCCGACGACCTCGAACACATCGACAACCGTCACGTCCTTGTCGTCGAAGCGGCCGGGCAGGATCGACCCGCCATAGACGAAGATCGACGGCACGTTGAGCCGCAGCATCGCCATCATCATGCCCGGCAGCGACTTGTCACACCCGGCAAACGCCACCAGCGCGTCATAACAATGCCCGCGCACCGACAATTCGACCGAGTCCGCGATGACCTCACGGCTGACCAGCGAGCTCTTCATCCCCTGATGGCCCATGGCGATGCCATCGGTGACGGTGATGGTGTTGAAGCGGCGCGGCATGCCCCCGCCCGCTTCGACCCCGCCGCGGCAGGCATCGGCCTGAGCATCGAGCGTGGTGTTGCACGGCGCCGAATCGTTGCCCGCGCTGGCCACCGCGACGAACGGGCGGGCAATTTCCTCCTCGGTCAGCCCCATCGCATAATAATAGGACCGGTGCGGCGCGCGCTCGGGCCCGACCGAGACGTGGCGGCTGGGCAGGCGGGATTTGTCGAAACGGTTCACGTGACCCCAATCCGTTTGGGCTGAGCTTGTCGAAGCCCTGCCCTTCTTGAGAACTCCGCTAAGAGAAGGACGGCCCTTCGACAAGATGATCAGGCCGGATCGTCCCCAGGACGATCCTGAATTATGCGGGGCATAATTCACCTGATCATGGGCAAATGGACCTGGCGGTTCACCGCATCGATCACCGGCCGCAGGATCGCCGCCCATTTGGCAACGCCGGCGGGTGTGTCGATCAGGTCCTGCCGCACTTCGAGGCCGAGATAGGGCGTCCCCGTCCCTTCCCCGTGCCGGTTCATCGTCGCGTTGAGCAGCTTGCCCGAATAAGGCTGCTGGTCGCCGGTGACGACGCCCGCGGCCTCGAGCAACGGAATGGCGACCCGCGCGGCGCGATCGTCTCTATTGTACAGCACGCCAACCTCCCATGGGCGCGGCTCGCCGTCGCGCAGGCAGGGTGTGAAGCTGTGGAGGCTGAGCAGCAGCGCGGGGCGTTCGTCGGCGATGCGCGACGCCAAAGCGTCGTGATAGTCGTGGTACAGCTTCAACCGCCCCTCCCTTTCGTCACGCCCGCGCAGGCGGGAGTCCAACTGCTGATCTTCGAGCGCGCTAGCAGGTCCGGAGATGGACCCCCGTTTCCGCGGGGGTGACGAGGTTGGCGTTGGGAATGCATTGCCCGGGATTGGGACGCCGTCGCTCGCCAGCGGGATGAGGCCCGGCGCGTTCTCCTCACGATTGCAATCGACGACGAGCCGCGACACCGTGGCAAGATGCGCGGGATAGCCGAGAGCCTCCGCCAGCGCCGCCGCCCCGATGTCCCAGGCGATGTGGGTCTGCAGCAATGCGGGGTCGATACCCAGGCCGATCCCGTCCGGCACATGGTTCGACGCGTGGTCGACAACGGTGAGGATCATCGCAGCACGCTCGCCAGATGCCACCAGGCGGCGGGAACGCGCGCCGCGGCGGCATCGCGTGACGTCATGGTGTCGAACAGCGCGAAACAGGTCGCGCCTGAGCCCGACATGCGCACGAACGCTGCTCCCGATTGACCGCCCAGCCAATCGAGCACGGCACCGATCTGCGGGACGATCTTCCGCGCCGGCGCCGCCAAGTCGTTGCGGCCCGCGCTCCAATCGCCGAGCGCGCCGCGATCCTCCCCGTCCCACGCCTTGAAAACAGCGGCGGTGGCGAGCGGAAGGCGCGGGTTGATCAGCAGGACGGGCGTTCCGGCGAGCGAGGGCAGCGGCACGAGGTTCTCGCCCTTGCCGCTGCCGCGCATCGTTTCGGACCCGACGCAGGCCGGCACGTCCGCGCCAAGGCGCTCCGCGATGGCGGCGTCGTCACAGCCGAATAATCGCAGCACCGCCGCGGCATCCGCCGAGCCGCCGCCAATGCCGCTGGCGACCGGCAGGTTCTTGGTCAGATGCAGCGTCGCCGTGACGCCGATCGCGCGCGCGGCGCCGAGAACCAGGTTGTCGGTGGTCGACAGGCCAGCCGCGAACGGACCGTCGATGCTCAGGCGCAGCGCGTCCGCCGGTTCGGCCGTCACGACGTCACCGTCCTCGCAAAAGGCGAACACCGTTTCGATATCGTGATAGCCGTCGGGGCGGCGGCGGCGGACGTGCAGCGCCAAGTTGATCTTAGCATAGGCAGTTTCGCGTAACACCCGCGCCGCAAAGAAGAAGCGCGACCCCGGGTCAAGCCCGGGGTGACCGATAAGTCTTCCTGCCGTCATGTCGCCCCTGCGCAGGCAGGGGCCCAGATGAACCCTCCGACCGAGACTCACCGCTGTTGGTAAGTCCATCTAGGCCCCTGCCTGCGCAGGGGCGACATTGATACTTCAGGCGAGACCCATCGCGCTACATATTCGGATAATTCGGCCCCCCGCCCCCCTCGGGCACCACCCAATTGATATTCTGCGTCGGGTCCTTGATGTCGCAGGTCTTGCAGTGGACGCAATTCTGCGCGTTGATCTGCAGGCGCTGGCCGATCGGGTCGGCGGCGTCCTCGACATATTCGTAGACCCCGGCGGGGCAGTAACGCTGCTCGGGCCCGGCATAGAGCGGCAGGTTGATCGCCGTCGGCACCGCCGCATCCTTGAGCGTCAGATGGATCGGCTGATCCTCCTCGTGATTGGTGTTCGACAGAAACACCGACGACAATTTGTCGAAGCTTAAGACGCCATCGGGCTTGGGATAGGCGATCGGCTGCTTGAGGTCGCGGCGCCACAGGCTCTTGTGATCGGCATGGTGTTTCATGCTGATCGGCAGGCCGATCCTGAGCGTGCGCATCCACATATCCGCCGCCGCGACGATCGTGCCGAGCCAGCCGCCAAACTTGGCGACCGCGGGCTCGGCATTCTTGACCAGCTGCAGCTCGGTGGCGATCCACGAGCTGCGCAACTCGGGTTCATAGCCGTCGAGCACGTCGTTCTTGCGCCCGTCGGCCAGCGCCCGCGCGGCATGTTCGGCGGCGAGCATGCCGCTCTTCATCGCGGTATGGCTGCCCTTGATCCGCGGCACGTTGACGAAGCCCGCGCTGCAGCCGATCAGCGCGCCGCCAGGGAAGGCCAGCTGCGGGATCGATTGCCAGCCGCCTTCATTGATCACCCGTGCGCCGTACGACACGCGGCGCCCGCCCTTGAGGATCGCGGCGATCGCGGGATGATGCTTCCAGCGCTGGAATTCCTCGAACGGCGACATCCACGGGTTCGAATAATCGAGCGCGACGACGAAGCCGAGCGCCACCTGGTTGTTCGCTTGGTGATAAAGGAAACTGCCGCCCCAGGCATCGTCGAGCGGCCAGCCCTGCGTGTGGATCACCCGCCCCGGCACATGGTTGGCGGGGTCTATATCCCACAGCTCCTTGATCCCGATTCCATAGACTTGCGGCTCGCATTTCGTCTCCAGTTCGAAGATGCGCTTGAGCTCCTTGGTCAAATGCCCGCGCGCGCCCTCGGCAAAGAAGGTATAGCCGGCATGGAGCTCGAGACCGGGCTGGTAATCAGCCTTCCGCGTGCCGTCGCGTGCCACGCCCATGTCCCCGGTGGCGACGCCTTTGACCGAGCCATCCTCGTGGAACAGGATTTCCGCCGCCGCGAAGCCGGGGAAGATTTCGACGCCCAGCGCCTCGGCCCGCTCGGCGAGCCAGCGGCACAGATTGCCGAGGCTGCCGGTGAAATTGCCCTTGTTGCTCAGCAGCGGCGGCATCAGCGCGTGCGGCAGCGCGTATTTCTTCTTCGCGGTCAGCACCCAGTGCCAATTGTCGGTGACCGGCACTTGCCCCATCGGGCAGCCATCGGCTTGCCATTCGGGGAGCAATTCGTTGAGCGCGCGCGGATCGATCACCGCGCCGGACAGGATGTGCGCGCCGATCTCCGACCCTTTTTCGAGCACGCAGACGCTGGCCTCGGGCGCGACCTGCTTGAAACGGATCGCCGCGGCGAGGCCGGCGGGGCCTCCGCCGACGATCACCAGGTCATAGGGCATCGATTCGCGTTCGCTCACGTCAGTCTTCCTTCGCTGCGGCGCGGCTCGTCCCGTCGCGCCAACGGCTTGTCCGGCAATGGCTTGGCCACCGATTGACCCAAGCGTCAACCTCGCGCTTGCTGGCTGCGTGGGGTTGGCAACGATCACTGCCGAAATCGACAGTGCCTATGCCTGGTGGCGGCTGGCGGGTGTCGAGGCGTGGACGGGCGAGAGCCCGGCAATCTGGTTCGACGAGCCGGCGCGCGCCACGCCGTTGCGTCCCGGCGCCGATAGGGCCGATGCGGCAGCGCCTCCCCCCGTGGCGATCCCTGATACGCTCGACGCGCTGACCGAATGGCTGATGACGAGCGACGTCTTCGCCAGCGTCGGCCCGCGCACGCGACGGCTGGCGCCGGCGGGTCCGGCGGGCGCGACGATGATCGTCGTCGACATGCCCGAACTGGTCGATGTCGATGCCGGGCGGCTGTTCGCCGGGCCGCTCGAAGCTCAGGTCGATGCCGTGCTGACGGCGGTGGGGCTGAGCCGCGACCGGGTCTACCTCGCCACCATGCTGCCGGGGCGGACGCCCGACGGACGCTTTCCGCCCGCTCTGCTCCCGACCGCGACCGAGGCGCTGCGGCGGCACGTCGCGCTGGTCCGGCCGGCCAGGATCTGGGCGATGGGCGACGCGGCGGCGCAGGCGCTGTTCGCCACGCGCGTCAATCCGAAGCGGCGCGACCTGCTCGCTTTCGGCGAAATTCCCGGAATCGCGACAATCCATCCACGCCTGCTGCTCGACGACCCCGATCGCGAGCGGCGCAAAGCCATGTGGCCGCTGATGCAGCTGCTGTTTCCCAAGGACGGCCAATGATCCAACAACCTCGTCACCCCGAACTCGTTTCAGGGTCCGCCCGTCGTCCCGTGGTTTCTCACAAAGGGAGGGATGGATGCTGAAACAACTTCAGCCTGACGATCGCAAATTGGGGCTAAGGACCGGTGTTGCGGCGTTTTTTCTGGCCTGCGCCGCGCCGGCTTTGGCGCAGACGCCTGCGCTGACTCCGCAGCTGCTGCCGCAGCAGCGTGCCGATTACGGCGCCGTCTTCGCCGCGATCAAGGCCAGCGACTGGGCCGGCGCCAACGCCAAGCTCGATGCCATGGGCCTGGGCCCGCTGCACGCCGAGGCACGCGCGCTGATCCTCACCACCAGGAATTCGCCCAAGGCCGACGCCGATCAGCTCGCCGCCGCAGCCTTCGCCGCGCGCGACCTGCCCGAGGGCGCGGCTTTGGTGCGGCTGGCGACCGCGCGCGGGGTGGCGGCGGTGCCGCAGCTGCCCGAAATACGCGACCTGCGCTGGCTGGGCAGCGCCCCGCGCCGCGGGCGCACCGCGACGGTCGGGGGAGACGCCGTGGCGTCGAGCCTCGGCCCGCAATTGCTGCAACTGATCAAGGACGATCGCCCCGCCGATGCGGAAGCGCTGATCGCCGCGCGCGAAGGCGATTTCCAGCCCGAGCCGCTGACCGAATGGCGCCAGCGCGTCGCCTGGTCGCATTATCTTACCGGCAATGACGCGGCGGCGCGCGCGCTCGCCGCCAAGGCGCGCGGCGGTTACGGCGAATGGGCCGCGCAAGCCGATTGGGTCGAGGGGCTGGCGGCATGGCGTCAGAAGGATTTCGGCGCGGCGCTCGCCGGCTTCGATGCGGTTGCGCGGCGCGCCGCAGACAGCGAGATGGTCGCGGCGGGGCATTTCTGGGCGGCGCGCGCGGCGATGGCGGCGGGGCGCCCCGAACAGATCCAACCGCATCAGCGCGCCGCGGCGGCGCTCGGCGAAACCTTTTACGGCATGCTGGCACAAGCGGCCTTGGGCCTCGCGCCCAAGAGCGATGATGACGGTTCGGCGCAATTCGCCACCGTCTCCGCGCGTCCCGCGGTGGCAGCGGCAATCGCACTGAGCGAAATCGGCGAGAGCGACCGCGCTGACGCGCTGCTGCGCTGGCAGGCGCGCATCGGCCTGCCCGCCGAGCATGCCACGCTGACGCTGATCGCCGGCAAGCTCGGCCTGCCGGCGACGCAATTGTGGCTGGCGCATAATGGCCCGGCGGGCGCGCGGACGACGGTCGAGGGCCGCTATCCGCTGCCCGAGACCTGGGCGCCCGAGGGCGGCTGGCGCGTCGATCGCGCTCTGGTATTCGCCCACGCGCTGCAGGAATCGAACTTCCGCGCCGATGCGGTGAGCAAGGCGGGCGCGCGCGGGCTGATGCAAGTGCTGCCGACCACCGCCGCGCTGATCCAGCGGACGACCGGGCTCAGCGTTTCCGGCGGGCTCAATACACCCGCCGCCAACATGGCATTCGGTCAGAAATATATCGAGCAACTCGCTGAAATGTCGGCCACCGGCGGCGCGCTGCCCAAGGTCATCGCCGCCTATAATTGCGGCCCGGCGCCCGTCGCGCGGTGGAACGTCAATTCGGCGGCGCAGGGCGATCCGCTACTGTACATCGAAAGCATCCCTTATTGGGAGACGCGCGGCTATGTCGCGACGGTGCTGCGCAATTACTGGATGTACCAGCAGCAATCCGGCGCCAAGACGATCAGCCGCGACGCGCTGATCCAGGGCGCCTGGCCCAAGCTGCCGCGGGCGGGGGTGCAGCTCGCAGCGCGTTGACGATGTTCTAACTCTGTTCTAGTTTCTCGCGCATGTCCGAAGCGCGCGCGCATCGCGGGGCGACCCGCAACGAGATTCCCCAGCGCTTCAATCTCGCGGCGCGCGAGGCGGACGGCGACTGGCTCGACGACCGCGCCGGCCTGGACGGCGCGCCAACCCCGGTACGGACGACAGTGACGGTCGAAAGGCCGCGCACGATCATCGCGCGCAACAAATCGCCCGACGTGCCGTTCGACCGCTCGATCAATGCCTATCGCGGCTGCGAGCACGGCTGCATCTATTGTTTCGCCCGCCCCACTCACGCCTTTCACGACCTGTCGCCGGGCATCGACTTCGAGACGCGCCTGTTCGCCAAGCCCGACGCCCCCGCTTTGCTCCGCGCCGAACTGGCGAAGCGTGGCTATGCCTGCGCGCCGATCGCGATGGGCACCAACACCGATCCCTATCAGCCGGTCGAGCGCGACTGGCGCATCACCCGCGCCTGCGTGGAAGTGCTGGCCGAATGCGATCACCCGCTGATGATCACCACCAAGTCGGACCGCGTGACGCGTGACCTCGATCTGCTCGGCCCGATGGCGGCGAAGCAGCTCACCGGGGTCATGGTGTCGGTCACCTCGCTGATGCCGAACATCGCCATGACCATGGAGCCGCGCGCCCCCGCCCCGCGCCGCCGGCTCGCCGCGATCGAGGCGCTGAGCAAGGCCGGCGTGCCGGTGCAATTGTCGATCAGCCCCGTCGTCCCCGGCATCACCGATGGCGAGATCGAGGCGATCGTCGCGGCGGGCGCGGCGGCGGGCGCGCGACGCGTCTCGTTCATTCCGGTGCGTCTGCCCCATGAAGTCGCGCCGCTATTCCGCGCCTGGCTAGACGCGCATTTCCCCGAGCGCGCCGGCAAGGTGATGTCGATCATCCACTCGATCCGCGGCGGACGCGACAACGACCCGCGCTTCGGCGAACGGATGCGAGGGCAAGGCGCGTGGTACGAACTGATCCGCACGCGGGTAATGCTGGCAGCGCGAAAGCACGGCCTCGACCAGCCAAGCGCCCCGCTCCGCACCGACCTGTTCCGCCCGCCCGCCGGGGCGCAGGGGGTTTTGTTCTAATAGCTTGACTGTCGCCCCTGCGCAGGCAGGGGCCTAGATAAACCCTCCACGCGCTGCTTCGCCTTAATTTGAGAGATCATCTAGGCCCCTGCCTGCGCAGGGGCGACATACTGGCGTTGGGTCACTGCAAAAGCCCGCGACAAGCCGGCTTGACCCGCGCGATGATCGTCGGGGCCACCGGCAAGGTGCCGTCATCGGCCGCCTGCGGGGATCAGGGGAGTGCTGTTTTAATAGACTGTCGCCCCTGCGCAGGCAGGGGCCTAGATAGACCCTCAAGGCGCTGCTTCACCTCGGCTTGTGAGTTCATCTAGGCCCCTGCCTGCGCAGGGGCGACAGGTGTCAGCGGAAGGCCGCAAACGCCCCACGGTAAGCCGGCTTGACCTGTGCGATGATCGCCGGGGTCACCGGCAAGGTCACCTCATACGCCCCTTCGGCATAGGGACCCGCCGCATACGGCCCGATCAGGAAGCCGATGCGATCGATTGCGCGGCCCGAACGCGAACCGAGGATGACGGTCTGCTCGGCCGGGTCGATGCATTCGCCGAACATCGCCTTGCGGTCGACCGGTTCGCCGCGCCGCTTCGCGCGTTCCTTGTCGAGCAACCTGCAGAAGTCGTTGCGCACCAGCGCCGACAGCCGCACCGGGGCGATGAACAGGTCGACCGGCTTCAACCGCTGTCGCGTCGCCTTGTCATAGACCAGCGCGCCGAACCACGGGTTGCCATGCGCGCCGCCGGTATAATCCCAGCCGTCGAGCGACAGCGACAGGAAGCGCGGCGTCTCCGCCACGATCTTCCACTCGCGGGTCGCGCTCCAGGCGTTGAACGGGTAATCGTTCTTACGCGCATCGATCCGCGCCGCGGCGACATCGCGATCGAATTTGACGCGCGTCGCCCGGGCGTCCGCATTCAGATAGGCCTTGAGCGGCGCGAACACGGCGGCACGCGGCGGAACCTTGTAGCTATATTCGGCTTGGTCCGCCCCGGCCGCCGCACTCACGGCCGCCAGCAGCATCAAACCAGCGTGGATCGCCCTTGCCATAACCGCTCCCTTGCTTAGCGACGGTTGAATGACCGACTTCGCCTCTCTGTTCCAGCCCGACAAGGGCCAGCCCGCTACCGCGTTGCACATCGTCGACAAGCCTGGGCTGGACGCCTGGCTCGCGGGGCAACCGGCGTCCCTGCGGACAATCGTGCAGGCGATGGGCTTCACGGCAGCGGCGGATAGCGTCGCGCTGGTGCCCCATGATGGCGGGATTATCGCCCTCGCGGGCGTCGCCGACGCCGCCAATTTGCGCGCATGGACGCTCGCGCGCGCAGCGGACACCTTGCCCGCCGGCACATATCGGCTGGCCAATGGCGCGCCGGGTGACGCCGCACTGGGTTGGCTGCTCGCGCACTATCGCTTCGACCGGTACAGGAAGGACGACGCCGCCAAAGGCGCCCGCGTGCTGCTGACCGGCGATCCGGCCCGGATCGATGCATTGGTCAGCGAAGTTCAGGCGGTCGCGCTGATCCGCGACATGGTCAACACGCCCGCGCAGGACATGGGACCGTCGGAGATTGCCGCCGAAGCCGCAAAGCTCGCCAAGGCGCATGAGGCGACCATCACCATTGTCGAAGGCGCCGAACTCGAGCGCGGCTATCCCATGGTGCATGCCGTCGGCCGCGCCGCCGCGCGCAGCCATGCGCCGCGCCTGGTCGAGCTCGAATGGGGCGATCCGGCGCACCCGCGCCTCGCCCTGGTCGGCAAGGGCGTCGCCTTCGATTCGGGCGGGCTCGATATCAAGCCGTCATCGGGCATGCGCCAGATGAAGAAGGATATGGGCGGGGCGGCGCATGCCATCGCGCTTGCCGGCCTGATCATGCGCGCGCGGCTCAAGGTGCGGCTGCACCTGATCGTGCCGACAGTCGAGAACGCCATCGCCGGCAACGCCTTTCGCCCAGGGGATGTCCTCGCCAGCCGCAGAGGTTTGACCGTCGAAATCGCCAACACCGACGCCGAAGGCCGCCTGATCCTGGGCGACGCGCTCACCCGCGCTTGCGAAACCGCGCCGGCGCTGCTCGTCGATTTCGCGACGCTGACCGGCGCGGCGCGTGTGGCGCTGGGTCCCGATCTGCCGGCCACCTTCGCCAATGACGATGCTCTGGCGGCGGAGGCGCTGGCGGCGGGGCTCGCCACCGGCGATCCGCTGTGGCGCCTGCCGCTGCACGACGGCTATGACGACATGCTCAAATCGGACGTCGCCGATCTCAACAACGCCCCCGAAGGCGGTTTCGCCGGCGCGGTGACGGCGGCGTTATTCCTGCGGCGCTTCGTTGCCGCGGAGGTGCCATGGCTCCACCTCGATACCTTCGCCTGGATGCCATCCGCCAAGCCCGGCCGTCCGCGCGGCGGGGAAGCGCTCGGCCTGCGCGCGGTGTGGGCGCTGCTCAAGGGCCGCTTCGCCTAGGTCGTTCCCACTCCGCAACCGTTCGCTAACTCCTTCGTTGACAAGGCCAAGGAGACACCGACGTGGCGCAATATCCGTTGACCACCTGGATGCAGACATTGGTCGACTATGTGCGCTCGGGTGAGCCCGATCTGACCAATCGCCAGATGGCGCTGCTGCTCCTTGTCCACCTGACCAACGGCCCGCATACCGTCCGTGGCCTGGCGCGCGGCCTGGGTGTCTCCAAGCCCGTCGTGACGCGCGCCTTGAACCGGCTGGGTGCTCTGGGCTATCTGCGCCGCCAGCGTGACGACAGCGATCGTCGCAACATTTTCGTCCTGCTGACGAGCGAAGGGGCAAAGTTTCTTGATCAATTCGGGCGCCTCATCGCCGCCGACCGCGGACAGCGCGCCGCCGCGTGAGCGGCTGCGATTGAGCGGGCGCTCGATCAAGCTCGATCCCGCGACCCATGCCGTGCGCGGCGACATTGCCGATCTCGAGCTCGCGCACGAAGTCTTCGCGCCGCATTATGCCCGCGCCCTCGCCTATCGCGCGACCGCCGATGCGGTCGTGCAGGCCGAGGCAGGCGAAGAGGGTGAACAGCGCGCCGCGCTGAAAGCCGGCGATACGTTCGGCGTGCTCGACATCAGCGGCGGCTATGCCTGGGGCAAGACCGGCGACGGCACGCCCGGCTATGTGGTGATGACCGCGCTGAGCCAGGCATGACGCGCATCTTCATCGACGGCGCGGCGGGAACGACGGGTCTCGAAATCGAGGCGCGGCTGGCGGGCCGGCCCGAATTCGAACTGCTGGTTCTCGACGACGCGCGCCGCAAGGATGCGTCCGCCCGGCGCGCGGCGCTGAATGCGGCCGACGTCGCGATCCTGTGCCTGCCCGACGAGGCCGCGCGCGAGGCGGTGGCACTGATCGGCAATC
This sequence comes from uncultured Sphingomonadaceae bacterium, assembly GCA_964246315.1. GTDB lineage: Bacteria > Pseudomonadota > Alphaproteobacteria > Sphingomonadales > Sphingomonadaceae > Sphingomonas_O. The sequence continues at coordinate 23,038 of CAXTPT010000037.1, forward strand.
CGCACACGCGCGTGATCGACGCCTCGAGCGCGCATCGCGTCGCCGATGGCTGGACCTATGGCTTTCCCGAGCTCGGCTTCGACGTGGCGAGTGCCATGCGGGTGGCGAACCCCGGCTGCTACCCGACCGGCTTTCTCGCGCTCATCGCGCCGCTGGTGCGCGCCGGGCTGATCCCCGCCGACTGGCCCTACACCGTCAACGCCGTCAGCGGCTATTCGGGCGGCGGCAAGGCGCTGATCGAGCGTTTCGCCAGCGAAGGCGACATCGCCTTTCGCACCTATGGGCTCGAATTGGCGCACAAGCACCGGCCCGAGATGAAGGTCCATGCGGGCCTCAAGCACGGGGTGATCTTCGCCCCCTCGGTCGTGCCCGCCTATCGCGGCATGGTGGTCGAGGTGCCGCTGCACCTGGGCGCGATGGATCGCGACGTGACCGCCGATCAATTGCGTGCGGCCTTGCTCGACCATTACGCCGGCTCGCCCGTAATTCGAGTGTGCGATGACGGCGAATTGCCCGAATTGCTCCTTCGCACGGGCCAGCCGCCGTGGGACCGCATGGAACTGCACGTCCGCGGCAATCGGGACGGCTATCATGCGCGCCTGATCGCGGTGCTCGACAATCTCGGCAAAGGCGCCAGCGGCGCCGCGGTGCAGTGCCTCAACCTGATGTGCGGCCTGCCCGAGACCGCCGGCCTTGCGCTCTAGCGCAGCTCGCGCCTGATCGCCTTCTCCGCCGCCGCGCCATAAGGCGGCTTGAACCCGGCCAGCTTGGCGACGTCGATTTTCGGCTGGCGATAGACGGCGCGCGCGTGGCTGAAGGTCCTGAACCCGTCGCGGCCATGATAGCTGCCCATCCCGCTCGGCCCGACCCCGCCGAACGGCAGATCCTCCATGCTGACATGGAAGATGACGTCGTTGACCGTGACCCCGCCCGACACGGTGGCATCGAGCACGCGCCGCTCCTCCGCCCCGTCGCTGCCGAAATAATAGAGGCCAAGCGGGCGGTCGTGCGCGTTGACATACGCCACCGCATCTTCGGTGCGGCTGTACGTCTTGACGGGCAGGATCGGCCCGAAAATCTCCTCCTGCATCACCGCCATGTCGTCGGTCGGGTGGCGGATGATTGTCAGCGGCAGCTTGTTGCCGTTGGTGGCGGCAAAATCCTCGCCCGCCGGGTTGATCTCGATCAGCTCGGCCCCTTTGGCGCGGGCGTCGTCGAGATAGGTCTTGAGCCGGTCGCGATGGCGGGCATTGATCACGCTGGCATAGTCGTCATTGTCGAGCAATTTGGGATAGAGCACCGACACCGCCGACTTGAGACCGTCGATCACCTCCCGCTCCTTATCCTCTGGAACCAGAAGATAATCGGGGGCGAGGCAGATCTGGCCGGCGTTCATCATCTTGCCCAGGGCGACGCGCTCGGTCGCGGCCTTCACATCGGCGGAGCGGCCGATGATCGTCGGAGACTTGCCGCCAAGTTCGAGCGTCACCGGCGTCAGATTGTCGGCAGCGGCGTGGAGGATGTGTTTGCCGATCCCCGTCGCGCCGGTGAAGATCAGGTGATCGAACGGCAGCTTGGCAAAAGCCTGGCCCACCTCCGGCCCGCCGCCGAACACCGCGACCTCCTCGGGCGCGAAGAATTCGCCGATCGCCTCCGCGGTCAGCTTGGCCACCGCCGGCGTGAACTCGCTGGTCTTGATCATCGCCCGGTTCCCCGCGGCCAGCGCACCGATCAACGGGCCCAGCGCCAGCTGCACCGGAAAATTCCACGGCGCGATGATGCCGATTACCCCCTTGGGCTGGAACTCCACCCGCGCCCGCGCGCCGAGCAGCCCGAGCGGGAAATCGAGCGGGCGCTTCTCAGGCTTCATCCACGCCGATAAATGTTTCCTGGCGTGCTTGGCCGAACGGATCGTCGCGACCACGTCGGTGAGCAGCGACTGGACCCGGCTGCGATGGCCGAAATCCTCGCTCAGCGCGGCGGCGAACGCCTCGCCATGTTTTCGCATCAGCGCGATGAGGCGGTCGAGCCGCGCGCGCCGCACCGCCTCGCTCACCGGCATTGCCGCATCGAACGCCGCGCGTTGCGCCTGCAGCACCGCTGCCATGTCTTCCGCCATCCCGCTCTCCTTATGCGCTCCAGACTGCGCGATCAGGCGAGCGCCGTCCAGTAGATCGCGGGCAGCGCGGCGGCGGCAAGCAGGGTGCCGAACGGCAGACGCGTGGTCGCCGAAACGCGCCGTCCGCCGGCCAGCAATAATGCCGCTACGGCAAGGCCGATCACGCTCGCCCCGAGCAGCACGAACGGCAGCAACGGCCATCCGGTCCATGCTCCGATCGCGCCGAACAATTTGGCGTCGCCCGCCCCCAGGCCGTCGCGCCCGCGCACCCGGCGATAGCTCCAGGCGACGAGCGTCAGGCTCGTCCAGCCCGCGGCCAGGCCGGCGAGTCGGTCGGTCAGGGGCGGAGCACCACCAAGGACGGCGAGCAGTCCGAGCATCGCCAGCGGCACGGTTAGCAGGTCGGGCAGCCAGAAATGGCGCAGGTCGAGAAGGGCGAGCGTCAACAGGATGAGCGAGGCCGCCGCGATCCACATCGCGCGCTCCCCGGGCAACAGCGCGAAGGCCAGCGCCGTCAGAACGGCGCCGGCAATCTCGCTCGCCGGATGCACCGGGTCGATCCGCGCGCCGCACGTCCGGCAACGCCCCCGCGCAACCATGTACCCGAACAGCGGAACCAGCTCGATCGCTCGTAGCGTCCGCCCGCACCCGTCGCACGCCGAACGCCCGCCCAGCCCGCGCCCCGCCGGCCAGCCCCCCCGCCGCGGCCTTGACGTAATCGCAGGCGCTCTGGATCT